>NZ_JCAEMH010000001.1:0-945584 GCF_059278805.1 Pontibacter sp. YIM B11418
AGAACTTTCCGGAAGACTTCCTCTTCCGCTAGCGCCTTCCCTATTAGAAGGCGGGTGTTTTTACTTGTGACCGGGGCGACTCTGGGGCGAGCCCTTCGTCGTTTTCGGTGTGCAAAGGTCGGAAAACTTTTCCAATCCGCAAGCAAAAATTTCAATCTTTTTTTTCTTTTTCGTTGCCCTGTTGGCTTCGAAAGCGCTTTCAAGACCCTGTGTCTCGGAGCGGGTTGCAAAGGTAAGAAGAACTTTTACATCTTCAAGCACTCTGCAAAACTTTTTTTCCTTTTTTCCTGCGGGCTGTGTTAGCAGCCTTTCCAGGAACGCTTCCTTGTGAAGCGGGTGGCAAAGGTAAGCAGCTTTTTTTAAGTTGCAAGGCCCCGGCCAAAGTTTTTTTTCAGTCTCGTTCCGGAGTGCCTGGCCTCTCAGCTTTCTGCACCCGTGGCCGCCCTGCCGGCTGCCGCTTTACTCCCTTTCCCCGCCCCGTTTAACCGGGTTGGGAGTGCAAAGGTCCACAAAAATTCCCAATTTGCAAGGCCTCTCCTTACTCTTTGCTACTAATCTCACAGCGGTTCCCTTTAACTCGCTGAAAAGCACCGGGAATGATTTTGATATTTTTATTCAGTTTTTACTTTCCTGGCCCACGCTGTTGGAAATTCCTTTCTATAAAGGTACAATTAACCATTTAATGCGCTCTTTTTTTCTAACTATACCTATACTTGTTCAGCCACAGCTTAGAGATAACACATTTCTTGTTCTCTGAAGTTCCACATTGACTGTCTTTTAGAGGCCTCTTCTGTCAAATTTTAATTCCTTTATTCATGCTTAGCTCTTTCGCTAATTGAGCTATTCTTATCCATCATTAAATAAGAAAGGCTTTACCCGTTCAGAGTAAAGCCTTTCTATTATATAATATTCTAATTAGCTACGCGCTCACTTTTTCTCTTCTTAATGTGCTCTTCCGGTCAGGACCAACTGATGCTATAGTAATTGGCACCTCCAGATGCTGCTCCAGGAAAGTCATATAATTATTGAAGGCTTCCGGTAATGCTTCTACTGTATCAATCTGATTTAAGTCAACTTTCCAACCAGGGAGCTCTTCATAGATCGGCTCCATGGTCTCTGTATCTAAAGAGTGCGGCAATCGATCTGTTATCTCACCAGATGCGAGCTTATAATGCGTACATACCTTGATTGTGTCGAACTCTGTCAGCACATCAGCTTTCATCATATTGAGCTGCGTCACGCCATTAAGCATAATGGAATACTTCAGGGTTGGGAGATCTACCCAACCACAGCGACGCGGACGCCCTGTGGTAGAGCCAAACTCATTTCCTGCCTTCCTGATCTGGTCGCCTACTTCATCCAGCAATTCTGTAGGGAAAGGTCCGCTACCGACTCTTGTGCAGTATGCTTTGAAGATACCGTATACCTCACCAATGTGACGAGGCGCTACTCCAAGACCTGTGCAGGCACCTGCTACCAGTGTAGTGGAGGATGTAACAAATGGGTATGTGCCAAAGTCAACGTCCAACAATGAACCTTGCGCTCCTTCAGCCAATACACGCTTGCCATTCTTCAGGGCATCGTTGATCATATACTCGCTGTCAACCAACTTAAGCGTTCGCAGGTATTCTACTGCTTCAAAGAAAATCTGCTCTTGCTCGCCAAGGTCTAAGGACTGACCATAGAACTCCACTGTTTTGCGGTGACGGTCTACCAGCTTATTATAACGATCCTGAAAATCATCTGCCAGAATATCCCCAACACGCAGTCCCACTCTGCCGATCTTATCCTGGTAAGTCGGACCTATACCTTTCAGTGTAGAACCGATCTTCCCTGTGCCCAAGGCTTCTTCCGAAACCCGGTCGAGCACTTTGTGCGATGGCAGGATTAAGGAGGTTTTTTTAGAAATAAACAGATTTTGGGATGCATCTACACCGCGATCCTGTAGTTTCTGCATCTCGATGCGAAACACGATTGGGTCTAGCACAACGCCATTGCCAATAATATTCTGAATATGCGGGTGAAATATACCGGAAGGGATCTGGTGAAGCACATGCTTGGTGCCTTCAAATTCGAGTGTGTGTCCTGCATTAGGGCCTCCCTGGAAACGGGCCACAATGTCATAGGTAGGAGCCAGTACGTCGACGATTTTGCCTTTGCCCTCGTCGCCCCACTGCAGACCTATAAGTATGTCAACTGCCATTTATAAGTTAGTAAATTGATTCCTTTAAGAATTGCGCTGCGAAGTTATCATTTTCTGCGATGGTAAAAATGGCATTCAGCTTCGTAACGATCAAAAGTTTTCGAATGTGGTCAGAAGGCTTGATCAAAACCAACTCTCCTCCCCTGTTCCGAAACTTTGTTAGCAGCGAAACAAGCACACCCATGCCACTGCTGTCCATGAAGCGGACATTGGAAAGGTCCACAGCACACAGCATTACTTTGTTTTCCACTTGCTCTTCGGCAACGTTCATCAGTTGCTGGGTATCCGGTCCTGCAACCAAGTCACCCTCCAGTCTGATGAACAGGACATCATCCTTTAGCTCTGTCTGATACTTCATGCTGTTGTTCGGTTGCTTTTTTGGCGCGGCAATCGCCGCATACCCCGTAAAGATTTAGGGAATGGTGCAAGATATGAAAATTTAGAAGGTCGCCCACCATGGTCTGTATATTATGGATACGCGGATCACAAAACTCCACCACCTTGTGACATTCCGTACAGATTACATGATCGTGCTGCCGGTAGCCGTATGATTTCTCGTACTGCGCCAGGTTGCGGCCAAACTGGTGCTTGCTTACCAGGTCGTTCTCCACTAACAGGTCCAGGGTATTGTACACCGTGGCCCGGCTCACGCGGTAGTTCTTATTTTTCATGCTGATGTAGAGCGACTCCACATCAAAGTGACCGGATCGGGAGTAGATCTCTTCCAGAATGGCGTAGCGCTCCGGCGTCTTGCGAAGCCCCTTGCTTTCCAGGTATGCTGTGAAAATTTTCTTTACTTGCTCTATTCTATTCTGCAGGTCTGTTACCATGTCTTTTCGCTCTTATATATAATAGGTGTGGCGACTTAGTCGAATCGTTCGACTGTCAGCACACCCGTCACCTTGCCCATGCGCTGGATCAACTTATCCAGATGGCCGGTGTCATTAACAAAAACCATAATGTTCCCTTCAAAGATTCCATCATGCGAATCTATTGTGATCGAGCGCATGTTTACCCGCAAGCTGTTTGAGATGATGCGGGTCAGGTCGTTTACCAGACCAACACGGTCTGTTCCCTTAATGCGTATACCTGCCAGGAAAGCCAGTTCCTTCTGATCCGTCCACTTGGCCTTGATGATGCGGTTGCCATAGTTAGACATTAGTTCTATCCCTTTCTTACAGGTGGTGCGGTGAATCTCAATGCCGTCCCCCTCTGTCTCAAAGCCAAACACTTCGTCGCCAGGTATAGGGTTGCAGCATGTGGCTACTTTATAATTCATGTTCGAGGTGTTCTCCCCTATCACGAGCATATCAGAAGTCACCCCGCGTATCTTCTGCACTTCCCGGTCAAAGGACTTGGGCTCGAGCATTGAAGCGCCTCGTTCTGCCTGTGCAGAAAAGATCACTTCTTTGATGTTCTTGATATCAATATGGCCGGTGGCGATGCGGTAGTGCAAATCCTGCACCGTTGGCACGTTAAAGAAGGCCATGAGCTTATTCAGATTTCCCTGCGTTTCAGGTACTTTCAGGTATACAAGGCGACGCTCCAGCATTGCTTTGCCCTGCTCCGATTTATTCTTGCGGTCTTCGCGCAGGTACTCTTTGATACGGGAACGGGCTTTGGAGGTCACCACATAGTCCAGCCATTCTTCGTTCGGTTTCTGCTTCTGCGACGTCAGGATCTCTACCTGATCACCGTTGCGCAACCGGAAGCTAAGCGGTACCAGTTTTTGGTTCACCTTGGCTCCAAGGCAGTGCAAGCCAATTTCTGAGTGAATCTCAAACGCGAAGTCGAGGGCAGTAGCCCGGTCTGGCAGAATCAGCAGTTCTCCTTTAGGGGTAAAGACAAACACCTCCTCCACAAACAGGTTCTTGCGGAACTCGTCCATAAACTCCAGTGCGTTGGCTGTGTTATTCTCCAGCATGTCGCGCACCTTGTTTATCCACATCTCTAGGCCGGACTCGCCTCCGCTACCGTCGCTCTTATATTTCCAGTGTGCAGCATAACCGCGTTCGGCAATTTCGTCCATACGCTTGGTCCGGATCTGCACCTCCACCCACTGACCCGATTTACTCATCACAGTCGTATGCAACGACTCGTAGCCATTGGCTTTTGGGGTATTCACCCAGTCACGCAGGCGGTCCGGGTTTGGTTGGTAGAAGTCTGTTATAATAGAGTATACCTGCCAGCAGGCTGCTTTTTCATGCTCAAGTGGCACATCCAGCGTAATGCGTATAGCAAACAGGTCGTAGATCTCTTCAAAGGTGATGTTCTGCTTCTTGATCTTCTTTAAGATGGAGTAGATCGACTTTGGTCTTCCTTTGATGTTGAATTTAAAACCGTGCCGACGCAGTTCCTCTTCTATCGGAGAGATGAAGTCTTTGATGAACTTGCCCCTGGCACTGCGCGTCTGCCGTATCTTGGTCGAAATGTCCTTATAAGTATCGGTATCGGTGTACTTCAGGTATAGGTCTTCCAGTTCCGACTTGATCGCATAAAGCCCGAGGCGGTGTGCCAGCGGGGCGTACAGGTACATGGTTTCGGAAGCAATCTTGAGCTGCTTGTGGCGTGGCATGCTGTCGAGCGTACGCATGTTGTGCAGGCGGTCGGCCAGTTTGATCAGGATAACCCGCACGTCATCCGACAGCGTGAGCAGCATCTTACGGAAGTTCTCGGCCTGCTGCGAGGTACCATAGTCAAATACGCCGGATATCTTGGTCAATCCTTCGATGATGCGCGCTACACTCGTACCGAACTCGCGCTCGACCTCATCCACCTCCATATCGGTATCCTCGACCACGTCGTGCAGCAGGGCCGCTACGATAGAAGTGGTACCAAGCCCGATCTCCTCCACGGCAATCTGGGCCACAGCAAGCGGATGCAGAATGTAAGGCTCTCCTGATTTGCGGCGCATGTCTTTATGGGCCTCCACAGAAGTACTGAAAGCCTTTTTGATGATCTTGGCGTCGTTGTCCTTCAGGAAAGGCTTGGCGTGCCGAAGTAATCTGCGGTAGTGTCTAAGGATCTCTTTGCGTTCTGCTTCTGGATCGATCATGTTCATGCTAAAGCTGGAAAGTATAGGGTGCTCAGGCCGGGCGAGCCTGCAGCCATCCTTATGCTACTATCTATAGGTATAAGTGAGGCAGAGGCGTATTAAGTTTCAAATATACATGAATATCCGCTTTCATGCACGCAATGCTATGCGAATCGTGCAATTTGTTGATGCTGAATCACTAAGCTCTCAATTGCTGCACTGCTCGGGATAGAGAATAAAAAATATTCGCTTTTTTTAGACCTCACTCTTGCATTTAAAGATAGCGTTCGTAAATTTGCACCATCATTACAAACAAGCACACATGCGGATGTGGCGAAATTGGTAGACGCACTAGACTTAGGATCTAGCGCTGCGAGGCATGGGGGTTCGAGTCCCTCCATCCGCACACAAACGAAACCCTCAACAGCCCATGTTGGGGGTTTGTTTTTACTAGATGTATCATCACTAAAATTTTTGTAAGCCTTGAATATTACATTAAATCAAACCGACGGCACTAACGCGCAACTGAAGGTAGTCCTGGAAGAGGCGGACTATGCTACTAAAGTTGACCAGCAAGTAAAAGAATTCAGCAAGAAAGCTCAGATCAAAGGCTTCAGACCTGGTAAAGTGCCTGCAGGACTTATCAAGAAGATGTATGGCAAGAGCATACTGGTTGAGGCGATCAACAAACTTCTTCAGGAGGAGATCTCTAAGTATATCAAGGACAACGATGTAAAACTGCTGGGCGAGCCGCTTCCGGAGCCAAGCCAGGAGAACATTGACTGGGACAACCAGAAAGATTTTGAATTTACGTATGCCGTTGGCCTACTGCCAGACTTCAACCTTCCGCTGGATAAAAGCGTAGAGGGTTACACTGTGGAGCTGGACCAGAATACAGTGGACGAGGCTTACGAAAACCTGAAGCGCCAGTTCGGCAAAACAACAAACCCGGAAACTTCTGAAGAAGGTGACTTCATCTACGGTGACCTGAAGCAAGTAGAAGGCGAGTTCGAGTCTAAAACGCTTATCCCTACAAGCCGTGTAGTAGAAGGTAAAGATCAGTTCATGGGCGTAAAAGCCGGTGACGTGATCCGTTTCGATATCCGCAAGGCATTTGGTGATGACAACAGCGCACTGGCTCACGTAACTGGCCTGAGCAAAGATGTAGTAGCTGACCTGAACGGTGAGTTCGAATTCACAGTAGAGAAAATCAACCGTACTGAGGCTGCTGAACTGAATCAAGAGCTGTTTGACAAGCTGTTCGGCAAGGACGAAGTGAAGACGGAAGAAGAGTTCGACGCTAAGATCCGTGAGACGATCAAGGAGAACTACGAGCGCGAGGCAGACAACTTGCTATACCGCAATATCATTGATACCTTAGTGAACAACGTAGAGGCAGAGCTTCCGACTGAGTTCTTCAAGCGTTGGTTGCAGGTGACCAATGAAGGCCGTTTGACTACAGAGCAGATCGAAGAGAACTTCGACAAGTACCTGAAGGAGCTGAAGTGGTCTATGATCAAGAACAAGGTTGTAGAAGAAAACGAGCTGAAAGTATCCAACGAAGAGGTGGTAAGCAGCACGAAAGAGAAAATGTTGGCGCAGTTCAACATGCCAGAGGTTCCGGAGGAATTGGTAGAGAGCATGAATAACTATGCTAACCAGTATCTGCAGCAGGACAATGGCCGTAACTACATTAATGAGTACGAGCAACTGCTGGCCGAGAAGGTGCTCGCTAAACTAAAAGAAAAGATGACTGTTGTAGAGAAGACAATCTCTACAGAGGACTTCAAAAACCTATCGTAATAACGATTAATAATATTTAACCTAAAAAGTCCTTTATTATTTAAAGGACTTTTTTATTTTTGACCAAACCGTAAATCTAAACAAGATGATGTTTAACAAAGACGAGTTCCGGAAATTTGCCGTAAAGGGCCAGGGCATGAGTGGCCTGGGCGTAGATCAATATATTAGTCATGTAGAAGGCCGTGCCATGCATACCATTGAAAGCATGACGCGCTCTGTAATTGAGGAACGTCCGACGAACTTCCGTGAGATCGATGTGTTCTCACGCCTGATTATGGACCGCATTATTTTCCTGGGTACGCAGGTAGACGATTTTATCGCCAATATCATTACCGCCCAGTTGCTGTTCCTGGAGTCAGCTGATGCGAAGAAAGACATTTTGCTGTACATTAACAGCCCGGGTGGTTCCGTATACGCCGGCCTCGGCATCTACGACACTATGCAGTATGTGAACCCGGATGTAGCGACGATCTGTACAGGTCTGGCCGCTTCTATGGGTGCTGTGCTACTGGCCGGTGGCGCCAAGAACAAGCGCTCTGCTTTACCGCACGCCCGCGTTATGATTCACCAGCCAATGGGTGGTGCACAGGGTCAGGCATCTGATATTGAAATCACAGCCCGTGAGATCCTGAAGCTGAAGAAAGAGCTTTATGAGATTTTGGCTGAGCACTCTGGCAAATCATACCAGGAGGTATACGACAACTCCGACCGCGACTACTGGATGAAAGCGGAAGAAGCGAAAGAGTATGGCCTGATTGACGAAGTATTGCACCGCAAGAAAGACTAAGTCCCATACGGACAGCAATGTCCTGTGAGTAAAATAGCAAAGCCCATCCTGTGTACAGGATGGGCTTTGCTATTTTATTTTGCAAGAAAGAATTGCACCATTATAATACCAATCCTGAAAATAGAACTATACCTAAAAATTTATCAACACAGGTATGTGGATACTAAAAGCTTACAAATTACTGAATTACAGGCTTTTAAATCAAAATACAGTAATAGCAATTTTTTAATTTATGGCTACTTTTTATAACCATATCAACATTTTAGAAATTAAAATACTACCTTAGTAAGGTTTCAATTTTGTACCTTTGCTTCTGAATTACACCCGAGAGGGCCAATAAAATCTTCTGAACAAACTTTTTTATGGCTGAAATTACCTGCTCATTTTGTGGCAAGAACAAAAAAGACGTATCTGTGATGATATCCGGAATCAACGCGCATATATGCGACCGTTGTATCGGACAGGCACAGCAAATCCTGAATGAGGAAAATAAGATACGCGCCAACAGCCGCACGCCGAAATTTAACCTGATGAAGCCGCGACAGATGAAGGAGTACCTTGATCAGTTTGTGGTAGGACAGGACGAGGCGAAGAAAGTAATGTCAGTGGCGGTATACAACCACTACAAGCGCTTGATGCAGCGCACCAACGAAGATGATGTGGTGATCGAGAAGTCAAACATCATCATGGTAGGCGAGACAGGTACAGGCAAGACCTACCTGGCACGCATGATGGCTGGTATTCTGCAAGTGCCTTTCTGCATAGCGGACGCGACTGTGCTGACAGAGGCTGGCTATGTAGGCGAGGACGTAGAGAGCATTCTGACACGCCTACTGCAGGCTGCCGACTATAATGTAGAGTCTGCTGAACGCGGTATCGTATACATTGACGAGATCGACAAGATTGCCCGCAAGAGCGATAACCCATCTATTACCCGCGACGTGAGTGGCGAGGGCGTGCAGCAGGCTTTGCTGAAACTGCTCGAGGGTACGGTAGTAAACGTGCCGCCGCAAGGTGGACGTAAGCATCCGGAACAAAAGATGATCACGGTGAACACCGAGAACATCCTGTTCATTTGCGGTGGTGCCTTTGTAGGTATAGACCGTCTGATCAAAAACAGACTGAACACCCGTCCGATTGGCTTCTCTAAGTCAAAGCAGGACGACGAAGAAGAAAAAGAGAACTTCCTGCGTTACCTGACTGCGCAAGACCTGAAGAACTTCGGACTTATACCTGAGCTGATCGGTCGTCTGCCAGTGCTCACGCACCTGAACCCACTCGATAAAGATACACTTCGCCTGATTTTACTGGAGCCTAAGAACTCTATTGTAAAGCAGTACAAGCGCCTGTTCGAGATGGAGAACATCAGCCTTAGCTTTGATGACGATGCATTGGACTACATTGTAGAGAAAGCTGCAGAATATAAACTCGGCGCCCGTGGTTTACGCTCCATTTGCGAAGGTATCATGACGGATGCTATGTTTGAACTGCCGTCTGAGGAAGGCGCTAAAGAACTGGTGATTACTGGTGAGTATGCTCGCGATAAATTTGATAAATCGCCCCTGAAGCAGCTTCGTGTTGCTTAAGGTATAGAAAGATAAAAAGAGAGGGCCTCAGCTTTATGTAGCTGAGGCCCTCTCTTTTTAGGTATAGGTATACACAACTCTGTGTGGAATTATCGATTATACCTCATCCTTCAAATAACCTACCATTAATTCTGCAGCACGCTCAGCGGTACGGTACTCTCCTATTTTCTTCTTCACAAGCGCATAGCCCTCCTGCTGCTTCTGCATAGCATATTTATCAAACAGAATGTTTTTCAGCTCAGCCACGATCTTTTTGGCAGTGAAATCCTCCTGAATCAACTCAGCTACGACGGGCTTATCGGCTATCAGGTTAACGAGCGAAATATACGGCACCTTGATCACACGCTTACCGATAGCATATGAAATGGCGCTGGTCTTGTAGCACACGACTTGCGGCACGTCAAACAATGCTGTTTCGAGTGTAGCCGTACCTGAGGTGACAAGCGCAGCTTTTGCATGCGATAGCAGGTCGTAGGTCTGGTCGTAAACGACCTTGATATTCGGGTCTTTGTTGTACTGCTCGTAATACTCTTTCGAGAAGTTTGAGACGCCGGCCACAATAAACTGGTAATCGCGGAAGGAAGGCAGCACGCTCAGCATTACCTCCAACATGTTCTCGATCTCCTGCTTACGGCTACCCGGCAACAGTGCTATGATAGGCTTGTTGTTCTGAATATGGTTCCGGACTCTGAAATCAGGCGCCACCACATGGTCGTTCACTGAGTCTGCTACCGGATTGCCGATATAGTCCACCTTGTAGTCAAAACGACCATAGAATTCCTCCTCAAAAGGCATAATCACAAACATGCGGTCTACGAGGCGCTTGATCTTGTGCACTCGGCCCTGGTTCCAGGCCCAGATCTTTGGGGAGATATAGTAGAACACTTTCAAACCGTGTTCTTTAGCGAATTTGGCAATCCGCATGTTGAAACCAGCGTAATCCACCAGAATAATTACATCCGGCTTAAAGGCTGTGATATCCTCTTTACACTCACGCAGGAAACCCAGTATTTTGAAAAAATTGACGGCAGCCTCCGCAAAGCCCATAAAGGCCATCTCCTGGTAATGCTTGACCAGGTGCATACCGGCCTCCTGCATCATGTCGCCCCCCCAACCTCTTATGTCAGCCTCGGGATCTTTTTCCCGGAGCTGTTTGATGAGGTTAGAAGCGTGCAGATCGCCTGAGCGTTCGCCGGCTATAATATAATATTTCATGTAATGTGTATGCGTTTGGGGCTGCCTGACTAAGGCAGAAACGAAGAAAGCAATGGAACAGGTATAGCCAAATGGCTATGATTGCTTATTCGCCAAAATACTCCACGTAGTTGCGTGGGGTTTCATATAATTTGAGGCTGTGCAGCTTGGCTTGAGAAATTTCAGCGATTTTAGGCTCCAGAATTTTCCAGAACTCTACTACCAGGTTCTCGGTGCTGGCTAGCTTGTCTTCCATAAAGGCCACATCGAGGTTCAGGTTCTTATGGTCTACTTTCTCTATGATGTTCCTGCGGATAAGCGTGCTCAACTTTTTGAGGTCTATCACAAAACCGGTATCCGGGTCTGGTTTGCCCTTTACGGTCACGATTAGTTCATAATTGTGCCCATGCCAGTTGGTATTCGCACACGGCCCGAATACCTCCTTATTCTTCGCCAACGACCAGTTCGGGTTGTGCAGCTTGTGGGCTGCGTTAAAATGCTCTAATCTGCTTACGTAAATCATTTAACTGCTAAACTTATAATTCTTTTGGGACAGCAAATATACGAAGAAAGGAACACCAAAGAACGATGTAATGATTCCAATTGGGAGACCGGCTGGCGGATATAAAATACGGGACAAAAGATCGCAGAGGAGCATGAACAGACCGCCCATAAAGGCGCAGAAAAGCAGATTGCTCTTACCGGTCGCTCCCATTAGTCCACGGGTGACGTGCGGAATGATCAGACCTACAAAACCAATGGGTCCGGAGGTAGCTACTGCAAAGCCCGTAACCACTGAAACAGCAGCCAGAATGGCCCATCGGGTTTTCGCCACATTCACTCCCAAAGCTTGTGCCCGGTTGGCACCAAGCAGTAAGATGTTCAGCTGCTTCTGCAGGAAAGCAAATAGCAGAAGTGCAACCAATAGTGCTGTGGCCGGGTATGGCAGCAGCGACCAGCTAGCCCGCTCAAAGCTTCCCATCGACCAGAATATCACCGACTTGAGTTTGCCTTCTGAGTCAGACAGAAAAGTGAGCAGCCCTACCATAGCCGTGACCAGCGAACTGATGGCTATACCTGCTAACAGCAATTGCGCAGGTATAAGCTGGCGCTTCCGATAGCCTAGCACTACCACGACCAGCGTTACCACAAAGGCTCCTATTAGGGCAAACACGGGTGGCATGTAAAAGCCTCCAATCGACACTTCAACAAAACCAAAAAACACGATCACTGCACCTAACGATGCGCCGGAAGCAGTACCCAACAGGTATGGATCCGCCAGTCCGTTGTTGACCATGGCCTGCATGAGGTAACCGCAAAAAGCTAATGATGCCCCTACCACCAAAGCCAGCAAAAGTCGGGGCAGACGAAGGTGTGTGATAGCGAAATGCGTCGTATTATCCGGGTCGTAATGAAAGAAAGCCTCCTGAATCGTAGCCAGGTCCACCTCAAATGTACCTACCTGCAGCCCGAACACCAGCGCCACCAGGATCAGCAGAATAGCCCCTGCAAAGTATAGCGCTCTGCTCATGGGTATAGGAAGCTTTCAAGTTCGCGGATCGACTCTACAACCCGAGGGCTTGGCCGTTCGATCAGGTTGCCAGTAGGTTGGTAAATGCGCTTGTTCTGGTAAGCGGCAATTTTGTGCAGCTCCGGGTATAGACTGAAGAATTCCCGCTCCAGTCGCTCTACACTTCCTCCTAACAGCACATCCGGGTTCATTTTGAGAATATACTCGCGTGTGAGTGCCGGGTAGGGCTGATCAAAAACTTCCTGCACGGCATTTTGGGCACCGAGTATACGTAGCTGATCTGTTAGAATAGTGTTCTGCCCATACACATAGATCGGGTCACTCCAGGTAATAGCCAGCACACGCTGCTGCTTTGCCTGCCCGCTATACATGCGTTCAATCTCCTGCACCTGCTTTCGCAGCGAATCGGCCAGATAATTTGCCTGTTGTTCACGGTTCATGATGCGGCCGATGTCTTCTATACCTTCCAGAATATCTGCTACGCTGCGGTACTTTTGATAATAGACAGGTATACCTAACTCTTCCAGTCGGGCTGCCATATCGAGGGGAGTTATACCTTCTACTGTAAAAATCAGGTCAGGCTTCAGGGCCAGTACCTGCTCTAAATCGACAGGATAATTATTTACGACAGGCTTGCTGTATACGGCAGTCGGGTAGTCGCACTGGGGGGTGCGCCCAACAATGGCAGCCGTGTCGCAAACGGCAAACAGCATCTCGGTCATGGATGAGGCAAAGGCCATCACCCGTTCCGGCTGTCTTTTTAGCTTAATATTACGTCCCAGGTCATCCTGCAGCACCAGCTCCTCCCCTGCCTGTTCTTCTTTGCCCGAGCCGCAGGCGCAGCAAAAGAGCAGCAGGCATACTGCCAAAAACTTGTTCAGGTATGGATACAAGGTATAGATCGGTTTCTGATTGAAGGAGCGCCAGGGCGATGTGCGCTTCGGCTCCGTTTATTTTCGTAAATTTAACGCAATATTACTTTACAGCCTATAAAACTGAATTATGATCGTTGTAACTGGTGCTGCCGGCTTTATTGCGAGTTGCCTTGTGAGCAGGCTCAACGCAGCTAATTTTAATGATATCGTGGTGGTGGACAATTTCTCTGTCGCCAAAAAAGAAGGAAACCTGAAAGGGAAAAAGATAAAGGAATATGTAGACCGTGACGGTTTCTTTGAGTGGCTGGACGACAACTACGAAGAAGTAGAATTCATCTTCCACCTGGGTGCCCGCACCGATACCACGGAGTTCAACAAAGATGTATTTGACCTGCTCAACCTGAACTACTCCAAACAGGTATGGAACGCCTGCTGCGAGTACCAGATTCCGCTGGTATACGCTTCGTCAGCGGCCACCTACGGCTCCGGCACGCTCGGCTACGACGACGAAGAGGCCACTATACCATTGCTAAAACCGCTTAACCCATACGGCGACTCTAAAAACGATTTCGATAAGTGGGCACTGGAGCAGACGGCAAAGCCTTTCTTCTGGGCAGGACTAAAGTTCTTCAACGTGTACGGTCCCAACGAGTACCACAAAGGCAAGATGGCCTCTGTTATTTTCCATGCCTATAATCAGATCAAAGAAAAGGGCAGCATGAAGCTTTTCCGCTCGCACAACCCCGACTATGCTGACGGCGAACAGATGCGTGATTTTGTATATGTAAAAGATGTGGTAGAGGTATGTATGTTTTTAATGCAACACCGCAAAAACTCCGGCATTTACAACCTTGGTTCTGGTAAAGCCCGCACTTTTATGGCTTTGGCACTCAACACATTCGATGCCATGGGTATAGCACCTAACATCGACTTCATGGACACCCCAGAGAACTTACGCGACAACTACCAATACTTCACCGAAGCTAACATGAATAAGCTTCGCTCTATCGGTTACGATCGTGAGTTCTATACCTTAGAGGAAGGAGTGAAGGATTATGTCCAGAACTACCTGATGGAGGGAAAGTATTATTAACAATGTAAACTGAACGATTTATCATTCGGCAGGTATAGCAATGCCCCGCATATGGTTTTATAGGCGGGGCATTTATATTTCTGATAACTACTTAAAAACTCTTAGTGGTTTTTATTTTGCGCTGTCGAGACCTTGGATTCCTTCTTTCGGGTGTCGCCGAATACTCTCGGTTTCGAAGCACATAGGTTATTACACTTGATGTCCGCTCAGCAGGCATAGTGGCATCATCTATTCTTTTAAAAGTCATTTTTGATGTTGCATTACGGTAAATACGTTCTGCTTCCTCACTTACAGTACTCTCAATCAGCTCTATTCTAGCCAGCTCTCCCGCACTACTAATTGTAAGCCGGTAGACGATTTTACCTTCTTCAGAAGTGTGGTCGCCTACTGGTCCCTTCAATTCCCAAGCCCAACCACTCTGATGTAGCGGTTTCAAACTATCAGGTATGGCAGCGTTCTCTTGTCCTAGCGTAGGTGCTGTAGAAAGAAGATATAACAACATACCAAAACACAATACTGCGTATCTCATCTGATTGATAATAAACTGTAAGCAATGCTCAAGCTTCTAAATATAGATGTCTCACAATTCCCATTCTATCTAGCAAAACTCGGATAAAATAAATAGAAAGCCTATGAAGGTATAGCAGGTTAATATTGGAAACGGGCATTTTGGCTTCCTTCCGAATATGAAATAATGCAGAGACTAATCTCAGTATCTAAAACCAAAGCCTATACTTAGAAATATTATGGTGAAAGTCTCCAGTTACTTCTCTTCCTCTTTATAAGTCAGCAAATGTTCTGCTGCTTTGCTGAACATACCTGACTGCGTGCCGATGTATACCTTGTCACCAATCATCGCAATGGATGTGATAGCGTGCCCTTCCAGACCAGTATTATCCAGCTCTTTAAAGTGCAGTTTGTCTACACCTGGCTCCACCTCAAAAATCTGGTCCCGAAGACTGGCTAGCAAAATATTATCGCTGATGTCATGATATGAAAACCATTCTGCTGTATTGCCAAGGTCTTGCGCATCCAAAGACCAGCTTTGCTCCGATATGGAGCGGAATAAGCTATAAGTATGTTGCCTTGCATGTCTGGTAATGGTGTAAAGCTCGCCATTATGCTCAAAAGTAGTAAAGGCTACCTGATCGGGCATCTGAAAATTAAATTCCCCGTTTTCCGTAATCTTGTAAAAGCCCCAGTCTGTGCCCACATAAAAATTGCTCTGATGGGATCGCAAATGCCGTACGATTCCACTTTCTTCATTTGGTGTAAGTATACGAGTCTCTTCCAGAACGATTTTATCGCTACCAAAAACATCTTTCTCAATAGCCAACTTTACCAAAAGATACCGCAACGCACTTCTTCCTGTTCTCTCATTAAAGTAACGGTATGGTACCAGAGCTACGTTGTTTTCTGAAATAGCAAAGCTCTCGTTTGAGTATGACATGACCAGGCTAAATGCCCTGAAATGCGGATCAAGGGTTGCCATATCGATCAAAAGGTCTGATCCCATTAATACAGGGCTTTTAACTGTCTTAAAATACAGCAGTCCTCCATCCGTCCCACCAAATATTCTGGAACTGATCGGGTGCTTGTGGTGAGACACATTTTTGAATGGGTGCATATAATGCTTTACATCTTCCTGTCCCCCTTCCAGCGAAATGGAGGAGAAAAGGTGCATGCCCATTACATGGACTTTATCATTCGCACTGTATAGGTTAACGATGAAACGTTGGTCGTATAAAAACTTATCATGTGCCTCCCAAGCGACAATCGGGTCAACCTCTACTTCTTCCAGCTCCTTTTTGCAGGAGGAAAACAGAAGAGATAAGCAAAATAAAGGCAATAGGTACTTACTGGTTATAAGTCGATTCATGGGTAGCAGCAGGTATAGATAGTGTCAGAGGATAGCTGGTAAAAACTGAAAAGCTAGTATAGGCAGGCTTACTGGTTATACCTGGCAAGCCTTCACTATTGTTTTTCAACCAACCTATAATAAAGATAGTAATTCCTATATAAGCAGGAAAGAATATTACATGAAAGCGCATTTGCTGTAGATGAATCGGGTTGCGTGTTAGCAAAGTAATGCGTTGTTTTAAGGGTGCTTAGAAGCGTAAAATATCGCCACATCTTATACCATGTTCTGGCTTGGGGAATATTTATTCTCTATGAGGTTTCGCTCGTTGAATTCCTAAACCCTAGCAACACGGTTTGGTGGGAATTCGCAAGTTACTATTCAGTTAATATCACCTTATTTTACTTTTTCTCTCACGTAATACTGCGCTATACTATCCAGACGAAGCGCTTCATCATGTTGCCTTTTCTGATAGCTCTCATTATAGGCGCTTATATTATAGTTCAGTTAGGTTTGGAGACTATCCTAAACCAATTCCGCGAGGTGCCGAAGCCTTTTAATTTTGATAAAATATTTGCAGTACGCTCAGTCTGGAGAAGCATCTACTTTATCGGCATCAGCACAGCCTATTGGTTTGTTCGCCAAGCCATCAAAAATCAGAAACGCATCAACCGGATGGAGTTGGAGCGCTTGCAGGCTGAGCGTGAAAAAGCGGAACTTGAAAAAGGCTTGATTCGCTCCCAGAATGCCCTACTGCAGGCTCAGATCAGTCCCCACCTGCTCTTCAACACGCTAAACTTTATCTACAATTCGGTGCAGGACGTTTCGCCCAAGGCTTCAGAAGGCGTGTTGCTGCTTTCGGAGGTGATGCATTATGCCTTGCAGCGGGTACACGAAGACGGTAAAACCGACCTGCAGCACGAAGTGGAGCACATCGAAAAATACATTGCCCTTAACCAGCTTCGCTTCAGCTATCCGCTTCATCTGCAAATGCAGTGCAGCGGCAGACTGCAAGGCAAGATCCCGCCGCTGCTTCTGCTCACTTTTGTGGAGAATACCTTCAAGCACGGCGACCTCACTGACCCGACCCAGGCTGCCTGCATTTCAGTTACAAATCAACAGAATCTGCTTCACTTCAGTACCAGCAACAAAAAGCGCAAACACCACGGCGGTCGCGGGTATGGCATCGGTATACAAAACGCCAAAACCCGCTTAAGTGAGTTTTACGATGAAAATGAGTACGAACTGACAATAGACGAAGACGAACAACGTCACGCCGTGCACCTTAAAATAAAGTTGACATGAATACATGCTATGTAGTAGACGATGAGCGACATGCGCTTGAGGTACTGTCCAGGTATATTCAGAACACACCCGGCCTGCAACTGATAGGAGCCGAGGAGAATCCGCTGCTCGCCCTCGATGCCATTGCTTCAGGGCAGCTGAAAGCCGACATCACGTTCCTGGATGTAGACATGCCACAGCTCTCAGGTGTAGATTTAGCCGGACTCATAAACAGTCACACCAGAGTTGTATTCACTACTGCCTACCCGGACAATGCTTACCAGGCTTTTGAAAAGAATGCGGTCGACTTTCTGCTCAAGCCCATCTCCTACGAACGCTTCCTCAAATCGGTATCCAAGGTAAAGGAGAGCCTGCAGCCAAAGCAAGCCATACCTGCTGTAGAGCAAAGTGACGGCTATTTTTTCATTAAGACAGATGTGAAAGGCAAGTTTGTGCGGGTGAATTTTGAGGAGATCAGTTATGTGGAAGCCATGCAAAACTATGTGCGCATTCAGACAACTTCCGAAAAACTGACTACTTACCTCAGCATGAAGGAAGTTGAAGAGCACTTGCCCTCCGCAAATTTTGCCAGGGTACACAAATCCTTCATCGTACATCTGCCCAAAGTCAAGACAGTAGAAGGTAACCAGATCGTGCTGAGTAATGGAAGTATCGTACCGATGGGGTCGAGCTACAGAACTGCGCTGTTGGATCTGATCAATGCCAAACTGCTTAAAAGCAAGCGGGTAAATTAAAACAGCACCGAAACCTGCGTACGCCCGGTATGCACCGCGCCCACACTGTTGGCTTTGCGACCGTCGTAGTTCAGGGAAATGTTCAGGCCATTGCTCAGACGCTGTTGCACGTTGAATGACCAGGTCAGGTTGTTCCCGGGACGCAGGGCATTGAGTATCTCATATCCCACATAGGAGTTCATATCACCATCAAACTCAATATTCACCCATCGCACGAGGCCGGATACGGTGCGTTTGCTCACCTGGCTTAGCTTTGTCTCCAATCCCAGTTCATGAAAAGTGGCTTGCTGCTCAGCATCAGCGGGAGAGAGTTTGTCTTCACGCAAAGCCAGTTGGTAAGTACCCGTAAAACGAAGCTTGGCATTGGGCTGATAAGCCAACTCCGGTGTCAGCTCCTGCGACACGATACTAAAGTTCTTCGAACTCAGGAAATTGGAGCGGTTGTCGCGCACATTTTGAGCCAGGCTGACCTTAGAACTCAGTACTTCATTCAGGTTCAGGCGGGCAATTACTTGGTGGTTCTCCACGCTTCGGGTTTCGGTGCCATTTGCCAACAGTGATTTCTGCTGATTCTGCTGCAAGGTGTACTCCAGCCCGTACTTAGGGTTGCTTCGGTTAAAATAAACCGTATTGCGAAGCGACTTTATCAAGGAGATCAAGAACTCATCCTCAAAATCCTCACTGAACGGGTTAAATCGATTCATCACCTCATCATCCGTCGTTTTTTTGTCAATACTCACAAAACTCAGGGCGGAGAACTTCGTCATAAAGCCTTTGAAGCCTTCAGCGCTTCGCCAGCTACGGGGTACATTACTGTTCAGCCGGTATGTGAAGCGGTTAGTGTAGGCGTTGATGTACTCGTCTGTCGGCAGGAAAACTTTGATGAAGCGGCGCTGGTCCACCGTCTGTGCCTCCAGGTAATCGTTCAGGTCGTTGGGGTTGCCGCCTTCGCGCAGGTAGTGCGTACCCTGCCCCGGCATGGTTTCTCTGAAAACAAAGATGCGCTTCAGTTCACGACCCGTACCTACCGAGTAGCTCATCTCGGATCGGAAGCTACCATCCAAAAAAGAAGTGTTCCAATCGATGCGCGACTGCACAGTTTCCTCATCCTGCCCTTGCTCAAGTTCCAGGTTCCTGTAAGTGGCCTGCAAGGCGATGTCGCTGTCTCGGCCATACCTGCGCTGGAGCATGGCGTTGTAGGTCTGCCCTACTTCCGGTGCCCCCATCTCTCCCATTGCCGTTGGGCGTAGGTCGGTGCGGTAACTGTAATCTACCCGGAAGCGGGTTTTGGCTGTATCGGGGCTCTCCACAAAAAACACATGCTCGTCGAAATACATGGCGGAGCCTGTCACCGAATCGCTGGCGAGGGCCGTAAGTTTGTTTTTGTCGAAACGGTAAATATAACCGGGCTCAATTTTGCCGAGTTTATACCTGGCCCCTACATCGCCCCTATACCATTCCGACTCGCGGGTAGCCTGCTCACTGTGGAGCATGAAGAAACTGTTGCGCAATTCCAGCTTGCCAAACGCACGGTTCAGATCCAGTTGGTGCTGTGTACCATCCACCTGCTGGTGCCGGTAGCGCCGGCTGATGCGATAGTTCACCAGGTTCTGCGGATCCTGCACCGCTCCTACCGAAAAATTAAAAATATGGTCTTCGGCTTTCTGATTCGGGTTGTCCAGACTCCAGTCACGGTCAAACTCAATGGGACGATAACGGTCGATTGGTTCGAAATTCACGTCTGTGTACTCGTAATTAAGCGTGCTGTTCAGCCGGTACTTGCCTAGAAAAGGTAGATCCCGGTCCTGTACGGTATAACCAACCCGCATGGCAGCCCCGTTGTTGTCCTGCGCATCAAGGCGCGAGAAGCGGTTGAGGTCATTTTGCGAAGCGGCCCCTTCCAGAAAGAAGTTCACGCCTTTCTGCAGTTCATAATTCCCACCCAGCGTGATCAGTTGTTTTTTGCGGGGTGTGGGCAGTATACGTACCGGAGCATAATTTCCCTGCGGGACACCATTAATCGGAGCCACCCAGCGGTATACTCTACCATTCACTGCATTATTGGATGACACGTAGTCGCCCCGGTTAACTCCTACTTCAGAAAAACGCACATTATAAATCGCTGAATCCGGATTGCTGGAGAACACATATACCTGTTGGGGCAGGCCATCTACCATCGTGTCGCGCTGAGCGTAGAGTACCTGCGCCGGATCAAAAGGAACCTGCGTCGCACCCGAGGTTACAGCCATGTCCAAACTGTCGCCTATACCTGCCAGCAAACGTTTTTCATCGTCGCGCAGATCGAGGTGCAGCAGGTTGTTCGGGTTGTCGGACTCGTTGTAATAGTTGGCGTATACCTGCACCTTGCCCAGTTGCTGGTAATGACTTGCGTGGTAAATGCTGCGGCTATAGTTCAGGTCAGAATACTCGAAGTCTACCCGAATACGGGAGTTTTTGGTGATGACGTGGCGGGTTGTAAAGGTGATCTCGGCCTGGTTGTAGTCGATCACATAATCAAAGTCGAAACCGCGTGTGAGCAGGCGACCGTCCAGAAACACCCGCTCCGAGTTAGCCAGCACAATGATAAAGCGCTCGTTATTTGGTCCGCGCAGTCGGTAAGGTCCCTGCACGCCTTCCAGCGCCTCAACGGCCTGCGAAGCAAACTTCCCTTTCGACACTGAGGCAGCTACGGTGGTAGTGCCCAGTTTCTCCGGTGATTTGCCAAAGGTAGTCTCAAAGGCTCCGCCCTGCACGTTCTTATAAAACTGCATAAAGTAGGACGGCTTGCTGCGTAGCACCACATCTCCCGCCGACAACTGCCATTGCTTATGCTTGAGCGTGATGTATACCCGGTCAAACTCATTCAGCTGCTGCGTGTTTCCCTCCGGCTGAAAAGGTATATTCTGATCCGTGATCGCGGCTGTGATGCTGATGTCGTCGGTCAGTTTTCCGTCGAGCTGCAGGTTCAGTGCAGAGTTCACAAAGACGTTCTGCGTGTTCCCGAAGGAAATACCGCGCGAGATACTACCCGTTTTGTTCAGCCCGGGCGTCTTGAAAATCTCTTCCCGTTGGGCAAAATCTTCCTTATATAACTCTTTGGGTGAGCCGCTTCGATCCAGCTTCATAATGTCGCGGCGGTAAGCGGGCTTGGCCAGACTCAGGGGTAACGTTCTGTAGCAGACGAGTACTGAGTCAGGTATAGGCACCATGTTTCCCAGTGTATCGAGTATCTGATAAGTAGGTGCCGGAAACTCGGTTAACCTGAACTCGTGGGTATAGTAATTGTAGTCAAACTTGATCTGATCTTTGCGCGGCCCTACAATCGTGATGGTATTGATGTCAATTGTCAACGTGTCGAGCTGCTGGGGGTAGTCGGTCAGGTATAGCCACTTGCAATGCTGGTTGTTCACGGGTGCCTGGGCCAGCACAGGCAGGCTCAGCAGCAAAAGCAGAACACCAGTGATCAGGCATCGCGTCATGTGGTGGCCAGCGGTAAAGAAATGTAAAACGTCGTCCCCTCTCCCTCTTCTGTCACAAACCAAATGCGACCACCTGCGTTTTCAATTCCTTTCTTGGCAACAGCCAGTCCTATACCTGAGCCCGTGTACTTGGTACTGAAGTTCGGTATAAACACTTTGTGTTGAATGTCGGCAGGTATACCGCTCCCGTTATCAGCAATAGACACAAGTGCTGTGTTATCTGTTTCTACCTTCAAATCTATTTTGATCAGAGGCTTTCGCTCCGCTGGCACGGCCTGTATAGCGTTCAGCAACAAGTTGTTAAATGTACGCACCAGCAGTGCCTCATCGGCCATCACCATCACCGGGTTCTCAGGCAGGCGCAGCTTTGTTTTCACAGAGGCCGGGTTTGTATGCAGGTCCGCTGCTTTGTGTAGGGCAGCCCCCAGGTCCATCAACTCAGCTTTCGGCTCGGGCATGGAGGTGAAGTTAGAGAAGGAGGTCGCAATGTCGCTCAGGATGTTGATCTGTGTAATCAAGGTATGCGAGATTTTGTTGATCATCTGCTCCGTGTTCGGGTTCTTCTCAGCAATCGCCTTTTGCAGGTACTGCAGCGAGAGCTTCATCGGTGTGAGCGGATTTTTAATCTCGTGCGCTACTTGCCTTGCCATCTCCCGCCAGGCTGCTTCTTTCTCACGCATCGCCAGTTCCACCTTATTCTGCTCCAGTGTCAGCAGCATGCGGTTATACTCATTCACCAGCATCCCGATCTCATCAGCCCCTTCATACGCCAGCATCTCATTCTTACCAGTCAGGGAGGTATGCTTCAGCTTATCGGCCAGCATGCGCAGCGGTACCGTCAGGGCTCTGGAGGCAAAGAAAGTCAGGATGATGAACACGATAAACATCACGGTGAAGATATTCATTGTGGTCGTAATCAGCTCAATCAGTTTCAGGTCCAGTTGCCGTTCGGAGTCAAAGAAAGGTATACCAATAAAGCCGATCAGCTTTTCGGGGTCGTTGTCCGGACGCAGCGGTAGGTATAGCGCATTGAAGCTCAGGTTACCGGCATGTTCATCGAAGAGCACCCGCAGGGCCTGTCGCTCTGATATGGCCGCAAAAGCATGCGGATTAACCAGTTTGGAAAGTAGGCCCGACTCAAAAATGAGCGGTTGGCTGGTTACCATCAGGCGCCCGTTACGATCATAAAGACTGACATCAGCCTCTGACAAAGCCGCAATAGAAGCAACACGACGAAGCAGGCGATTGCGGTCCGGCATCACTTCGAGTGTAGTTGGCCTGCTCAAATGATCCTGAATGGCCTCTCCCTTTTTCTCGTAAGATGAAAGCAGATCTTTTTTATAAGAGCCCGTTACCAGACTAGCCGTCACGATACTCACCAGCATCAAGGGCAGCAGAATGCCGAAATTCAGGAAAAGCTGAATCTTGGTACTGAAGTTAGGTTGAAAATCACGCAGTCGCTCCCGATTGAGTAAAACATACAGTAAGGCCACCACAATCAAGCAGGCGGTGAAGAACAGAAACAGAAATGAAAAATTAGAAAGCACTTCGCGGGCTCCGTACTTACTTGTCGTGATGATCACCGTCGGACCAGAATCGGTTTTTACGCCCAGATGGTGAAAGCCCTCTTCGGTGGCTCCCTGCCGGTATAGCTCCTTGTGCTTTAACTGACTTCGGTCGAAATTGGTCGCGTAGTCAAATTCTCCTTCGCTGTATGTCAGCCTGTCATTTTCATAAATTCCGTAACTCAGAATATCGGCCCGAAATGGCTGCTGATGTTGCTGCCCTGCCAGTAGTTCTGGCACCAGGCTGTTTGGGAGCAGCTCTTTCAGGCTCAACTGTAGTACAATAGTCCCATACAACTGCGTACCAAGGGGTACTTCGATCAGCTTTAAATAAAAACGGGTATGCGGTCGCGCCGGGTCGTTTACCAGATATAGGTTCTCGTACTCTGTCTTGTTGCGTGTCGTGGCGTACTTTTTCCGCAGTTCGTCTAGTGTAGCAGCTGTGGTATCGGCACTCTCCAGTGTACGCCCCTGGCTGTCAAACAAAAGAATGTTGGCTTCATACTTATCAAAATAGTCCGGCAAAAACTGACGGGATATTTTTCGCTTGATAAAGAAAGCATCTACATAGGGGCCCTTCATTTTCGTTTGAATCAGCACGTCTTCTGACACGCGCACCGCTACGTCCTCTTCCAGCAGATACTCCGCCAACACGTCGTTGCCCTGCATCAAGTCAAATGCAAACTTCTGCTTATAAGCCAATAACTCACTCTGGAAGTGTGTGTAAAGCGATGCAGCACCCGTCAAACTACTGACGGCGATGATCAAAAAGAAAAAAAGGTAGGTTCGGTAAGGCAAACTAATCGCCTGCCGATGCTGTGCTGCCAGTAGGATGAGCGCCCAGAAAACAATACCGATCAGGAGCACAGGAACCCAACGCATATTGAATACCAGCGCCAGCACTGTCAATACGACCGCTATACCTAGCAAAAGCTTATATGGCCACCAGCCATTTGACTTCCGCAACAGCACATTTACGACCGAGGCCAGCATATAGGCAAAAAGACTCAGGGCCACGGTGTGCAGAAACATCAGACTGTACATCACCAGCTTATACCGCTCTAGTTCGATGGACTGGTTGATATCTAGTGCAAGCGGAGAGTTATGGTAGATACCATAGTAAAATCGGAAAAGAATGGCCAACAGCACAAAAAAGGCGAGCATGGCAATCCCAAGAACAAGATTGCTCTTTTCCGGTGAGTAGGCTTTAACGGCAGTGAGGACTTCGTTTTTGTGAAAGAGGTAATAAGCAGCCCAGGCTACTGTAACGAGGAGTAACACATTAAGCGCCAGATCACCAACTGAAGGAGACCAGAAGGAAGCGGCATAAAGGCGCGGATCAAAAAGCTCCGTTTCCACAATTAGAAACGGGAGGTTGAGAAATAAAAGCGCAAACCGAAAGCCTATCAGCAGCACCAGCAGTAACACAATGCCTTCAGTATAGCGCTGTCGTTTTAAAAAAAACCTGCTTAAGGAAACGCTGAACCAGATAAAGAAGACGGTCCCCAGGATAAGCAGGACAAGCTGCAGGCTGTCAAACCCGGCATCGATCCTTCCTGACCCATGATCAACTGCGAAAAGAAAATCTCCCCCACTGGTCTTTACCTGCGGCAGTCTCCCCGGATTTTCGAGCACCAGGCGCACATCCGCCTTCCCGAAAATACTCTGTTGCAAACCCGACGACAGGTAATCCTGGGTCTTACCGTAATCAACCTGGAGCGGTATGTAAGTGAAAATATGATAATTGCTGACACGATGCGGCATGACTACAAAAGTGCCATAACTGTTGCGGATTGTCGAGATGGAGCGAGCTGTTGGTGGCAGATCCAGATCAGGTATAACCGTATGGTCGGACCAGAACACCAGGCGCCCATTCTTATATACAAAAGTGGGATAATGCGTCTTGGAGAGCAGCTTCGAAAAGCTTATCTGATCATTCTGAAGTTGATTCCCCAAGCGGTTTGCTTCCTGCTGTGAATCTGACAAGAGCGCCTGTACCCGCTTGGTTATGTGCTGTTGGGTCTGCTCTCTTTCAGAATCAAGCCAGGAAGCTGGTACCCTATAATGCAAAAAAGCTGTCGCCATAAAGCACAGCACAGCAAGGGCAAATAAGATTATTGGCGCAATATTCCGATTCAAGGCAACATGGATTACCCACGAATTTAAGCAATTCGTGTTATAAGAGCATGACTAATAGGTGGCTAAAATGCAATCAATGGCCTACAGCCACATTTAATTCCGGAATACGTGCGCATTCCGTGGCAATAGCGGATCAAATTTCACTCCAGAAATCACCAACCTATTAAAAAGGACCACATACAGGGTAACTAGCCTGTATGTGGTCCTCTGTAAAAAATAGAAATGACCGTAATTAAATATAAGCGATTCGGCCAGATATAGCTACAAAACTTGCTGCTTAAGCAGCCTTCGCTTTTTTCATGCGGTTGCTCTTATACCACATAAATCCTACTGTACCGACCAGTAAATAAGGAATCAGCATGAGGTATAGGATGCCTGTGTTCAGCCCTGCTCCTACCTGCGAGTCAGAGTCTGTTTTGCCGGTCCCTACGTTAGACTCTACAGTGGCACGGCACATGGCGCATTGGCTATAGGCCTCTGTCGACACAAAACTCAGCGTTAGCATCAGCAGGCCCGCAAAAAGTATTCTGAATGATTGGCGTTTCATAATCTAAAAACAAGCGTTTAATGTTCCCGGTTCTAACTATAATACGGAGAAATCAAAATGAAGACAAGTACACCCGTTACAGCCACGTAGAGCCAGATCGGGAAGGTCCACTTTGATATACGACGGTGACGTACAAACTGCTCAGACAAGGCAAAATACACGGAGAGGAGTACCAATGGCACAATCACCACGGCAAGCACAATGTGCGTGAGCAGTATAAAGTAGTAGAAAAGCTTCAAGATGCCATCTCCGCCGTATATCGTGCGCTCTCCCAGAAAATGGTAAGTCACGTATGATATCAGGAAGATAGCAGACAACCCAAAAGCGGTGCCCATGGCAGTACGATGGACACTTATATTGCCTTTTCTAATGTTGTAATAGCCGATAACCAGGAGAGTGGCGGTCAGGGAATTCAAAATGGCGTGTAGTGTTGGCAGGAAAGACACATCAACCGCATCTGAACCTTCCTTTGGCATAAAGAAAAGCATGGCCACTACGACAGGTATAGCAATCGACAAAATAGCTATTAATGCTAGGAATTTCCTGTCATTACCAGCAGCGGGGCTATTTCGATTTACTGTATTCATCTAAAAGAACTTTAATTTCCAGTATAAGGCGATCCACATCCTCTTTGTCGGTACCATCATAAATACCTCTCACATACCTGTCCTTATCCACCAGCATAAATTTTTCGCTGTGAATAAAGTCCTTCTGACCTTCTACCTTCATCACGGGCATATAAAAACCCTTCTGTGCAAGGTTGTAGATTTTATCGCGGTCTCCGGTTAGGAAGTACCACTTGGCAGGATCGGCATTATAGCGCTCTCCGTACTCACGTAGCACTTCCGGAGTGTCATGCTCCGGGTTAACAGAAAAAGATACAAGTTTTACCTGTTCTTCATCCTGAAAGGCTTCTTGCACACGTACCATTTGCGACGACATTTCCTTGCAAATATCCGGACAAGTCGCAAAGAAGAAGTCCGCTACATAGATTTTGCCATCCAGCTCGTTTTGAGAAATTGTCTGCCCTTGCTGGGAAGTGAACTCGAAGACAGGTACTTGGTTGAATAGGGTGTCCCCCTGTGCATCACGTACGACATCGCCGGTAGCGGTAACCTGCGGGAAATATTTACGGAGTGTGTAGTGGTGTTCACCAAAACTACCGATAAATATAAAAATAAGAAGAGGCACTAATAGTAGGATCCCTAATATTAGTGCCTTTGAGTTACTCATAATCAGTGTACTTAGTTGAAGTAGTTTGTAATGGAATCGAAGTAATAACTTCCTTCCGAAATAAGTGCTACCATGAGCCACATGATAAGGGCCAGCGGTATAATGATAGACCAGACCAAAGCCTTCGTTTCATGCTTTAAGTGCATGAACTCCGCTACAATGTAGAATGCTTTAAAAATGGTCAACACAATGAAGATAGCATTACGAAGTGTACCTGCATCCATTGTAAAAGCGAAAAGAAACTCAACCGCTGTTAAGGCTACCAGGATAAAAAACGTTTTCCAGATAACCTTTGTCTGCGCTTTAGGTATTTCACCTGTCTGGTGAAAATCGTTGGAGTGATCCGAATGAGCTGCCATAGTATGCTTTATTTTTATAAGGCAGTATCCGGTATTTCACGGATACTGCAGCTGTTTTAGGGTTTGACTTATTAATTAGATCAGGTAGAAGAAAGTAAATACGAATACCCATACCAGGTCTACAAAGTGCCAGTACAGACCAATCTTCTCCACCATCTCGTAATGGCCACGCTTATGGTATACTCCGTTTACCGTGCTGATGAAGGCAATTACAAGAAGTACCCATCCTATAGTTACGTGAAAGCCGTGGAAACCAGTAATAAAGAAGAACAGGTTAGCAAACAAAGGCGGACCATATTGGTTCATGGTCATGTTAGCACCAAAAACCCTGGAGCCGTCAGCCAATAGCATACCTTCGTCAGTGCCCACGATAAAGTGTGTCCACTCCCAAGCCTGGCAACCAAGGAAAGTACCACCAAACAAGATTGTCCAAAGCAACCACTTCTGAACGTCATTTTTGTCCATGCGGTGACCAGCTTCCACAGCCAGTACCATTGTTACAGAACTCAGAATGAGGATCATGGTCATCAAGGCCACGAATGCCAGCGGCAGATCTACACCATGAAAACCAGGGAAAGCATTGAACACTTTCTCAGGTATAGGCCACCATTCCGTTGAGAATTGAAAGTCTTCCGGACTGCCTGTATAAGGCAGGTGACTGTGACGCGACAAACCATAAACGATCAGGAATGCCCCAAAAGTAAATGCGTCAGAGAGCAGGAAAAACCACATCATGAGTTTTCCATAGCTCGCTTTTAGTGGTTCATTGCCACCATCCCATGTACCTGTTTTAGGTTCTTCCAGCGTAGTTGATGTAGACATAGTTTAGTATTGAAAAAAACGTGTTTAGTGATTTAATCTCAAAAATATATACAAGTATAGCCAAAGGCCGCCCAGGAAGTGCCAGTAAATGGTGCATAGCTGTATACGCAGCATGTTCTTGGAGTGGACCTTGTAACGTAAACTTGACATTATTACCACTGCCACATAAATAAGGCCAGTGATCAGGTGAAAACCGTGTACACCTGTTAATACATACATGAATGAACCGGAAGGGTTACTTGCTTCTCCTCCAAAGTAAACATTATTGGTTACCAATTCGGCCCATCCGTTCCACTGTCCGATCAGAAAAGCGATGCCTAACCCGAACGTTAAGTACAACATAAGGCGCAGCCTGGCTATATTGTCCTGAGCTGCAGCGTTATGGGCAAGCTGCATGGTAACGCTGCTCAATGCGATAACCACGGTGTTAATCAATAGGATGTTTGGCAGGTCAAACTCTAACCAGTTGCCTTCCGCACGACGCACCAAATAAGCGCTCGTAAAGGCTGCAAACATCATAATTATACTAATAATAAGCAACGACAGTGCGAATTTTAATGGATGTATTCCACCTGTGTTGTTCTCTTCCCCCAATGATTTGGCAACCATATCCATACCCTAAATTTTATCTAAAACGAAAGCTATCTGCACGATAGGCAAATATAAAAATGACCCAAACATAATGTTCATTGCGGCCTTATTGGTACAAGTGCGCATCAAATGAAAAGTCTGAGCCAAAAACAATACACCACAGATCACAGCGATAAGTGCTGAGGTAGTACCTGTCATCCCAAACTGCAAAGGCAACAAGCTAAGCGGAATCAGAAGCAAGGTATAGATCATGATCTGGATCGCAGTTTTCAGATTCTTTCCTCCTTCCATTGGAAGCATTTTAAATCCCGCTCTTTTGTAATCTTCGTCCAGGACCCATGCAATCGCCCAGAAATGCGGAAATTGCCAGATAAACTGTATCCCGAAAAGAATCCATGCCTCCACACTTACGACTCCTGTCGCAGCTACCCAACCGATCAGCGGAGGCAATGCGCCAGGTATAGCCCCAACAAAAACATTGATGGGGCTGATACGCTTCAGTGGCGTGTAAATGAATCCGTAAAGAATGAGTGACAACAGCGCAATCGCTGCCGTCAGCGTATTAAAGAAACCGGCCAAAATCGACAAGCCCCCTACTCCTATCAGCACGCCGAAAGTAGCGGCTTCCGCTACACTAAGCGTACTCGTTGGAAGCGGCCTGTTTGCTGTGCGCTTCATTAACTTGTCGAGGTCCTTCTCCAGGATCTGGTTCACAATATTGGCTGCGCCTGTGACCATTAACCCTCCCAGCATTACTAATGCAATCTTTATCCAACTTCCTCCTGGGTGCCCTAGTATATAGCCGATGGCACTTGAGAAAGCCACCGTAAAACTCAGTCTAAACTTGAGGAGCTTAAAGTATGCTGATGCCTTTTCTGCCGTACTGGCTAGAGTCACTACCGATTCTGATCTGTCTGTAATCATTAGTTAAGAACCACTACCGGTTTTTCGACCGCCTTTTTAGAGGCGTAGTAATAAAAAATCAATATTAGAAACTGAACACCGAATAGCAGGGTAGCTATCGTCAGGTGCAATGGTTGCAAAACTGCAGGGATAGCAAAATAAGCCATGACTACCCCAAAAGCGATCTCAGCAACGAGCAGCACCATCATCCAGTTTACCATCATATTCAACTGGCGGTCTTTTAGCTTATAAATTAAATAAGCCATATAAACATGCATCGCCAGTAACAGGATTGAGAAAGAGCGATGGATATAGAAACTCAGCCCAAGCTGATCTACCCAAAGATCTCTGTTACTTCCATTCATTTCAAAAGCTACGACATCCACTTCCTCACGTACCTGCGTTCCGATCAGTATCTGAACAAAAGTAGCGGCGGCTACGAGTCCAATAACAAAAAACAGGTGGCTAGAAGCTTTAAACCGTGGCGAAATAAAAGTAGCCTGTGAACGAATAACTGCATACTGCAGTAATGCCACCAGCACAAGGGCCAGTGCCATGTGTATCGTAATAGTAACCGGCAGCAGGTTAGTAGACACTACAATAGAGCCCAGCCAACCCTGGAAACCAACCAGTATAAAACTTAGAAGCGAGAGATAGAAAACAGACTTGTCAGTTTTTAGGTAAGGTATAGCATACAGTACCGTCAGGAAAATTAAAACCCCGATCACGACCCCTACCAGACGGTTGATATATTCAATCCACGTCTTTGTCACATTGAAATCTGTTTCAATGTGCTGCAGTGGGTGATCGCGTAGTTCGCCTGCGGCTTTGTCAAAACCTACCTTATCCAGAAACCCTGCTAGTTTCTGATTCTTTTCTACACGTTGTTCCTTGTAGACTTCCAGATAATCATCTGGTAATTGGCTAACATCAGTTGGAGGAACCCAACTGCCAAAACACTTGGGCCAGTCCGGACATCCCATTCCTGAGCCCGTGCTCCGCACGATTCCTCCAACTAATATTAGAAAGTAAACAGCTAATACTGTTAGTACTCCAATATTCCTAAACCTTTTGTATGGAAAAGATTTATCTATCATTTAAGCTATTCTAAATCTCTCTCGTAAGGCAGGTTTGAAGACTGCGTCTGAGAGAAAGGCACGTTCTGTGGAATATAATCCTCAGGAGCACCTGGTTTGCTATAATCGTAAGGCCATCTGTAAACAGCTGGGATCTCACCTGGCCAGTTGCCGTGTCCCGGGTTAACAGGAGTCGTCCACTCCAGTGTGTTCGAGTGCCATGGGTTAGCAGTAGCACGGCGACCCTTGAAAATGCTGTATACGAAGTTGAACAAGAAGATCAACTGTGCTGTAAAGCCCAGAATAGCCGCAATACTGATGAAGCTGTTCAGGTCAGTAAAGGTGTTGAACGCATCAAAACCAGTCCAGGAATAATATCTTCTTGGGAAACCTGCGATACCGATATAGTGCATTGGCATAAACACCAGGTAAGCAGACAGGAATGTCAACCAGAAGTGAACGGCTCCGAGTTTTTCGTCCATCATGCGGCCGAACATCTTCGGGAACCAGTGGTATATACCGCAGAACATACCGAAGAAAGCTGCAGCACCCATCACAAGGTGGAAGTGAGCGATTACGAAGTAGGTATCGTGCAGCTGAATATCCAATGCTGAGTTACCAAGGATGATACCAGTCAAACCACCCGAGATGAAGAGCGATACGAAGGCAACCGCATACATCATTGCCGTAGTGAAGCGGATATTACCTCTCCAAAGAGTTGCGATCCAGTTAAACACCTTCACTGCAGATGGTACTGCAATAATGAGGGTCAGGAACATGAAGACTGATCCCAGGAACGGATTCATACCTGTCACGAACATATGGTGAGCCCATACTACAAACGATAGCACGGCAATACCCAACATGGAACCGATCATGGCTCTGTAACCGAAGATCGGCTTACGAGAGTTGGTAGCAATTACCTCGGAAACAATACCGAAAGTTGGAAGGATTACGATGTATACCTCTGGGTGACCAAGGAACCAGAATAAGTGCTGGAACAGAATGGCGCTACCACCAGTGTTTGAAAGTGCCTCTCCTGCAATGTAGATATCAGAAAGGAAGAAACTTGTACCAAAGCTACGGTCAAAGATCAGAAGAAGTGCAGCTGACAAAAGAACCGGGAAAGAAAGCAGACCCAGTATGGCAGTCAGGAAGAAAGACCAGATTGTCAAAGGCAGCTTCGTCATCGACATACCTCTTGTTCTCAGGTTGATCACAGTGGTAATGTAGTTTACACCACCCAACAACTGCGATACAATGAACAATGCCATGCTTATCAACCACAGCGTCATACCCAGACCTGAGCCGGAGATAGCTTGTGGCAATGCACTCAATGGCGGATAAACCGTCCAACCACCACCAGCAGGACCTGTTTCGATGAACAGTGACCAGAACATAATCACACTTGCCAGGAAGAATATCCAGAAAGAAAGCATGTTCATGAAACCAGACGCCATGTCGCGGGCACCGATTTGCAGCGGAATCAGGAAGTTACTGAATGTACCGCTCAGACCAGCTGTTAGTACGAAGAACACCATGATTGTACCGTGCATAGTAACGAGAGCCAGGTAAAACTCCGGATCAATTTTGCCATTCACAACCCAGTTACCCAAAATAGGCTCCAGGAAAGTAAAAGTAGCTTCAGGCCAGCCAAGCTGTAAACGGAAGATAATAGACAGGAAACCACCAATAAAGCCCCAGAAGATACCTGCAAATAGGAACTGTTTTGCAATTACTTTATGGTCCTGGCTAAAGATGTACTTCTCAAAGAAGTTTTGGTCGTGATGATGATCATGCTCGTCGTGAGCATGATGTACATCCTTATTTAGAGAGATATCTGTACTCGACATTGTTGATTTTAGTTAATGCTACAACTCTGTTTTTACTTCTTCTGTACTCTTCTCCAGTACCACCTGATCTTTTGAATCTTGGGTGAACTTTGTAAGAAGCTGTGGGTTCTGCTCGATAAAAGGCGTCTGCGAAGCTAACCACTCCTCATATTCCTCAGGTTCATCAACAACTAAGATAAAACGCATCGCAAAGTGGCCACGTCCGCAGATTTCAGTACAAGCCAATTCAAAGTTGAAATCAGGGTTTCCGGTTTCGGTGCGTACTTCAGCTGTTGTTTTTGTTGGCACGAACCAGAATTTAGTCGGCATGCCTGGCACGGCATCCATTTTAACACGGAAATGCGGCAGGAACACACTGTGAATAACGTCACGGGAGCGTATCTTCAAATGTACGGGCTTACCTTTTGGCACGTGAATCTCACGTGGCATAAAGTCGTCCATAGCGTTCGGATCACTGAAGTCCACGCCAATTTCATTGGTAGCGTCAACGAGGTGCACATTGGCTTCTCCTAATTTCCCATCGGGACCTGGGTAACGAACTAACCAGCTAAATTGCTTGCCCATCACCTCTATTACTACAGAGTCAGCAGGTGCAGCACTTGTGATGTTTGTCCATGTTTTCCAACCGGCAAATACCAATAGTGCCATTACAACTGCAGGAATCATGGTCCAAACTATCTCCAGCTTGTTGTTGTGAGGGTAGTAATAGGCACGCTTTTCATCTTTATGCTGGTATTTGTAAGAATACCAGAAAAGGAGAATCTGCGTGATCACGAATACAATTCCGATCACAATCATCGTAGTCCAGAAAAGACTATCTGTCCAGGCGCCATGCACAGAGGCAATCGGCTGGTTCATGTCATCCCATGCATCAGCGAAGGACCAGGCAAATGCCGCTCCTCCTACAATCAGGAAGAGGAGCATCAGAATGCTATTTACTTTGTTACTTGTCTTGGTGGTTCCTGCAGCGCGCTGTGTAGATCCTCTGAAAATGGAGGCTAGCGTACCGATCCTGAATAGCAGGAACAGTATTACTAGTAACAGGACGATGGATAAACCTATGGCTAACGTAATCATTGTATAATGCTTTTAGTATGACTAAACATGATGGTGAACACTCTCTTCCAGGAAAGGGTGATTTACTGGCACAAGAGAGGCTTTTGCCAACCCTTTTGTGAATGTAATCAGGAAAACTCCCAGGAAGATCAATGTAGTGCCAATCTCAATAAATCCGATACCAGCATCTGTACGCAGTGTACCCGGCATCATCATTAGGTAGAAGTCCAGCCAGTGGCCAATCAGGATCGCGATTGTAACAATCTTCAACATAATCATCTGGCGTTTTGCATCTCTTGTCATCAAAACAAGAAAAGGGAATGCAAAGTTAACTAAAAGATTAACGAAGAATATCCACTTGAAATGGCCGCCGTTTCCACCCAGGCGTTCGATGAAGTAAATAGATTCTTCCGGAATGTTTGCATACCATACTAGCATGAACTGAGAGAACCAGATGTATGTCCAGAAGATGGAGAAAGCGAATACGAATTTACCCAGGTCATGTAAATGGTTTGCATTTACCATTTTCAGGTAGCCGTTCTGCTTTAGCATGATCACAGTCAGCGTAATCACCGCCAGGCCAGATACCCACCAGCTGGCGAATACGTACCAGCCAAACATGGTTGAGAACCAGTGTGTATCAATTGAAAGTACCCAGTCCCAGGCAGAAGTAGAAGAAGTCACACCGAAAACTACCAGGAACATGGCAGAAATTCTGATACTCTTGTGATAGTAGTTAGTGCCTCCGTTCAGGTCTTCGTTAAGAGAGTTTCTTCTCAACCAGTTGAAGAATAATATCCATAGCACGAAGTAAGCTACCATTCTGATCAGGAAGAACCAGAAGTTCAGGTAAGGCGCCTTACCAGCGATAATGGGGTCGTACTGAGGGTTTGGCGTCACACCATCCTCCAGGAACTGGTTGTATAGGTAATCATGTGTCCAGTGGAAAATGTCATGACCACCTAAAAGGAATGTGATCAGCATCACGGCACCACCTATTGGCAGGTAGTAACCCATGGCCTCAGGTATACGCTTGATCAGTACAGACCATCCTGCGTAAGCCACATATTGTACGGCTACGAAGAACACGCCTACCAGCGCAATACCAGTAAAGTAAACGTTATTCAACCAAAGGTTCATGTAGAGCCTTTTGGACCAATGAGCTGCTTCGTGTCCGGCGGCGGCCGCTTCACCATGCCCTTCGGCTTGGTGGCCACCACTCAGCGCAGCTATGATTATACCGGCTATAAGCAATACAACACCTATAGCTATCATCAAGAAAAACTTGTTATTTGTTTTTCTGGAAATGATGAGTCTTTCTTCTGTCATTATCCTTTTGATATTATGCCTTAGACTTAGTTAGTAGGTGTAGTACCTGTTGCTGTCGTATCTGCCGCTGCAGGAGTTGGCACTTCGCCACCCTGTAACTGCTGCACATACATGACAATTTTCCAACGCTCTGTCGGGTTAACCTGTGAGCCATGTGGTAACATGCGGCCACGTCCATTTGTGATCACATGGTAGATGTGACCTTCAGGAAGAGTGGCTACCCTGCCAGCAGAGTAAGAAGGAACACCTTTGAACTTCTGTCCTACAAGACCCTGTCCGTCGCCCTGATCACCGTGGCAAGGAGCACAGAATCTGGTGTAAAGCACCTGTCCTTCTGCCAGATTAAGCTCATTCTTTTCCAGCGGGTTTTTAAGTTCAGCACCTGCTACTTCAGCCTCGTCTTTGGACAAGTACATGTTGTAGCCCATTTTACCGCGCGCTACCGTACCTGGAGCCGGTTCACGCATGTTCATACCGCCAGGGTTGTATAAGTTTTCCTTTACCTGAGAGTAAGGATCCAATGCCACAGAGTGGTACATGTCCGGAGCATACTCAAGACCTGGGTCTTTCTCACTGCTGCATGCTACCAGCACGGCACCTGAGAATAGTACGGCAGAGGCTTTAATACCTAAATTTAGTAGACCTTTCATTATTTGATTACCTCCTTCTCGTTTACTTCGATGGCACCATTTGAGCGAAGCAGGTTGTTAAGGGCTGAAATATCAGTCACACCTTCTTTTACCTCTATCGCCATCACATACTTGTCGTCTGTGGAGCGCTTGTCAAAAACGTTCACCTTGATGGAAGGCTTCAGCTTTGTGACAATAAAGAAAGTGATCACCATACCGAATGCAGAGCATAGAACGGTAAGTTCGAATGTTACCGGAATAAATGCTGGCAAGGCGATGTGCGGCTTACCACCGATGATCATCGGCCAGTCGAAACCAAGCATCCAGATCTGCATCCAGAGCGCGAAACACATTCCGAACAGACCGCATAAAAATGCTACAATTGGAAGCCTTGAACGCTTGATACCTAATACATCATCGATTCCGTGAATTGGGTACGGCGAAAAAACTTCGTAAATTTTAGTACCGGCAGCCCGGACGTTCTCGATGGCCTGCAGCAGGACATCCTCATCATCGTAGATACCTAGAACGAATTTTTTAGTCATTGCTATGGATGTGTATTAGTGTGCGAATCCTTGTTAGTACCGTGCATTGCATCATTCGGGTGGTGCTTCACTTCAGATGAAGACTTCAGAATGGCTTTCACCTCAAACATGTTGATTACTGGGAAGAACTTAGCAAACAACAGGAAGAGCGTGAAGAACAGACCGATCGTTCCTACATAGACACCAATGTCGATGATAGTCGGAGAGAACATAGCCCATGAAGATGGCAGGAAGTCTCTGTGCAGTGAGGTTACGATGATTACGAATCGTTCGAACCACATACCTATGTTTACAAAGATGGAGATAATGAAAGTAGCTGTCAGGCTTCTTCTGATGCTTCTGAACCAGAAAAGCTGCGGCGTAATTACGTTACATGTCATCATGGACCAGTAAGCCCACCAGTAAGGACCGGTTGCGCGGTTGATGAAGGCGTACTGCTCATACTCTACACCGGAATACCAGGCAATAAAGAACTCTGTAATGTATGCCACGCCCACGATAGAACCTGTCAGGATAATTACCTTGTTCATGGATTCCACGTGCTCCAGTGTGATGTAATCTTCCAGTTTGAACGTTTTGCGGGTAATGATCATGAGCGTCAGTACCATGGCGAAACCAGAGAAGATCGCACCAGCTACGAAGTATGGAGGGAAAATCGTCGTGTGCCAGCCTGGTATCACTGATGTTGCAAAGTCCATGGATACAATGGTGTGTACAGAAAGTACCAGAGGTGTACAGAGACCAGCAAGGATCAGGGATACAGTTTCATGACGAGACCATGCTTTTGCGGAGCCAGTCCAGCCCATGGAAAGAACGGCGTAGGCTCTACGGGCAATTGGTCCGGTTGCTCTGTCACGGATGGTAGCAAAGTCAGGTATAAGACCGATGTACCAGAATACAAGCGAAACAGAGAAGTATGTTGAGATCGCGAACACGTCCCAAAGAAGCGGTGAGTTGAAGTTTACCCAAAGCGAACCGAAGGTGTTTGGCAGCGGGAGAACCCAATAAGCCAACCAGGGACGGCCCATGTGCAGAACCGGGAACATCGCAGCGCAAATTACGGCGAAGATCGTCATCGCCTCAGCCGCGCGGTTAATGGAAGTTCTCCACTTCTGGCGGAACAGAAGAAGGATCGCTGAAATCAGCGTACCGGCGTGACCGATACCCACCCACCACACGAAGTTGGTGATGTCCCATGCCCAACCTACAGTTTTGTTAAGCCCCCACTCACCTATACCGAACCACAGTGTGCGGTAAGTGGAATAAATGAAAATAGCCAGTCCTACAAGAGCTACAGCAAGGGCTGCCGCCCAACGTGCGTTGGGCTTGGCCTCCACCTGTCTGCAGACATCTTCGGTGATATCGTGGTATGTTTTACCCCCCGTTACCAGAGGCTCTCTTATCGGAGATACGTGCTGCATAGCGCTATCTAATTTATAAATTAAGCTAAGTTTCTAATTTTTGTCAGGTACGTCACGTTCGGCTGCGCGTTCATTTCCTCCAGTACGTGGAAGGCTCTTTCGCCTTTCTCGCGTGCAAGAGTTTTTGAGATGCGGCTTTCCGGATCCAGCATGTCACCGAAGATGATCGCATTGGTAGGGCATGACTGCGCACAGGCTGTCACGATCTCACCGTCAACCGGTCTTCTGCTTTCACGCTTCGCTTCAAGCTTGCCTAACTGTATACGCTGTACGCAGAAAGAGCATTTCTCCATCACGCCTCTTGAACGAACCGTTACATCCGGGTTCAACACCATCTTGCCAAGGTCGTTGTTCATGTTGAAGTCGAACTTGTCGTTATTGGCGTAAGCGAACCAGTTGAAACGACGCACTTTGTAAGGGCAGTTGTTTGCGCAATAACGGGTACCTACGCAACGGTTGTAAGCCATCTGGTTAAGACCTTCAGAGCTGTGCATGGTAGCGGCAACCGGGCATACTGTCTCGCATGGCGCGTGGTTACAGTGCTGGCACATCATCGGCTGGAAGATTACGCTTGGATTCTCCGCCGGATCTTCCATGGTCTTGTAGTCTTTCGCTTCGTGCTCAACCGCGCTGTAGTAACGGTCGATGCGCATCCAGTGCATCTCACGACGCATCAGTACTTCTTCCTTACCTACAACCGGAATGTTGTTTTCTGCCTGGCAGCTTACTGTACAAGCACCGCAACCAATGCATGAGTTAAGGTCAACGACCATACCCCAGTGGTGGTTTTTGTACTCGTAGTCATCCCAAAGCGAGATAGCAGAAGGTTTAGCAGGACCTTCGTGCGTGGCTATTTTAACGTATTGCGTTACCTCTTTTGGATTCGCCTTGTAGTTCGCCAGTGTGTTTTCCTGCACCACAATACGGTCCATAATGGTATGGTGCGTCTGTGTCTGGGCAATCTCAACTGTAGAACCTGTTTTCTCTAGCTTAACTGCACCTGCGAACAGGATGCTATTGTCAGCTACTGTCGCTATTGGGAAAGCGTTGGCGCCACGTCCTTTGGCAGTTGGCATAGAGTCCAGCTGACGGCCGTAGCCCATGGCTATACCTACAGTGCCTTGTGCCTGACCTGGCTGTACCAGTGCCGGAAGCTCCAGTGTCTTGCCATTGGCATACGTTACTTTCAGGACGTTACCTTGAGAAACACCCATCTCCTCCGCCATCTTGCGTGGCATCGTAATGTAGTTGTCCCAGGTCGCTTTCGTGATCGGGTCAGCCATTTCCTGCAACCATGGGTTGTTGGATTCTGAACCTGTGCCGATACCTACTTTTTCATAAACTACAGCCTCTACGCTGCCGCCAGCAACTGCTCTTGGAGCTCTGCCTGCTGCATCTGCCGCTGTCATTGTGCTGGCAGTAGCCGGGCTCAGCGCCAGCATGCTGGTTCCGTTCTCCAGTATACCGTCGTGAACGACTTTCTCCCACTGCGCATCAGTTCCTGCTGCGCCTTTTTTCCAGTTATTGCGGATGTAATCGTAGAAAGTTGTTTTGTTACCGCTCCAGGCCAGCAAGCTGTCTTGTGCCTGGCGCGTCATGAAGATTGGGCTGATCACTGGCTGTGACAGGCTCAGGAAGCCTCTCTTTGGCTCATAGTCGTTCCAGGATTCCAGGTAGTGGCTGTCCGGTGCTACGTAGTCAACAAGGGCTGCTGTCTCCTCTACTCTATCGGCAAAAGAAACTTTCAGGGCCACTTTCGCTAAACCGGTCTTAACACGGTCTGCCAGCGGATGGTCATAAACAGGGTTGGCATTGTAGAAGAACACTGCACCTACGCTACCATTGTTCATTTCCTCGATCAGACGCAGCATCTGGGCATCGTTACCCTGCTTTACCAGGTATGGAGAAGCGGTATCAATGGTTGTGCCTTCTGCACCGATCGTTTTGTTAATAGCTGTTACCAACGTCTGTACAGCTGGATCGTTAGAGCCGGATACTACCAAAGCACGGCCATTGTTGGCACGAAGGTCTCTGATAGCATTTTCCAAGGCCTTCTTATCAACGTTGGCTGGAGCGTTTACGCCCTGGCCTGACAGACCGTTGTAAATCGCTGTAGCAATCGCCAGTTCTTCGGATGGCTTAATAGGAACACGTACGTCAGCGTTGGCACCTGTAAGCGACATAATCGTCTCAAACTGGTAATGGCGTGACATGTCGGAGTTCTCTGCCGTGATTTTTCTTTTCTGAATGTACTGGCTAGCAAATGGAATCGGAGCAACCCATGTTCCCAGGAAGTCAGCGCTAATGCCTACAATAATATTGGCTTTGCTGAAATCATAACCAGGTACAACACCGCCATTAGCGCCGATCAGTGCTGAAGCTGAGTTCGGATCGTAGGTTACGTGCTCAAAGCTGCCTTGTCCTGCACCAAACTCGTTAATCAGTTGCTTGGTGGATGGACTGATTACAGTAGAAGAAACAAAGGCAACTTTGCCGTTTACTCTGGCAAGTGCTGATCGGATTTCGCTGTCAACCTGCTCCCACTTAGCTTCTTTGCCTTTAATGAGTGGCGTACGAAGTCTGTTGTTATCGTATAGACTTAGCACAGAAGCTTGCGCCTTCGGGCTTGTACCCATCGGAGTAAGCGTTGAGCTAGGGTTTGGTTCTACTTTAATCGGACGACCTTCGCGTGTCTTTACAAGTATGCTGTTGAAGTCACCGTTGTTGAAGTAAGTAGAAGCGTACCAGTTCGCCACGCCTGGCTCCACGTCAACTGGTTTGTTCAGGTATGGGATTGCCTTTCTTACAGGGGCCTCGCATGAAGCCAATGTGGCGGCAGCCAGACCAAAGCCCAGCAGTTTCAGGAAGTCTCTGCGCGGAGCTGCCAAACCTGTGGATGCGCTCTCGCCTCTGGCTTCGTTTATCGGCAGGAATTCTGGAAACTCATTGTGAGCATGTTTCGCGAATTCAGGAGTATTATCAAGCTCCTCTATTCCTTTCCAGTATTTTATTCTGTCTTGCATGTTATATCTAGAAAACTCGAACCCTTAATTATAACTGATTAATAGTGGCACTTAGAACACTCTGCACCACCGTTTGATGACACTGTGAAGGCACTCTTCGTAGTTGACTCGTGCAGTTTCACCAGGTTGTCATAATAGGCATTTCCTTCTGTGTTAAGAGGAGTTTCGCGGTGACAGTCGATACACCATGCCATTGTGAGCGGTGAGTACTGAGACACCACTTCCATTTCCTGGATAGGACCGTGGCAGGTCTGGCACTCTACGCCACCCACCTGCGTGTGCTGTGCGTGGTTGAAGTAGGCCAGGTCAGGCAGGTTGTGGATACGCACCCACTCAATTGGCTTGTTACGCTCAATGGCTTTGTAAATCTTCTGAATTTCAGGCGACTCTGCTTTGATCTGGCTATGGCAGTTCATACAGATGTTAGCCGAAGGAATACTGGCGCTCTTGCTCTCGTATACTGTTGTGTGGCAATAGTTACAGTCGATCTGGTGTTCACCAGCGTGCAGTTTGTGTGAGAAGGCAATCGGCTGCGTAGGAGCATATCCCTGCTGTATACCAATACCCATCGCTTTGTCCAGCGTCAGGTCGATGAGCACTACCACGAAGATAAGCACCACCAATGTTCTTACGGTCTTAGACTTGTATACCTTAGAGAAGTCGAAGCGCTGGTTTACGATTTCATTGTCGTACTCGTCCAGCTTTTTATTCTTGTTCAGGTAGTTTTTCAGTACCGATGTGATCAAAAGAAGCGTCACAACCAGCACGATCAACACCACGATCAGCACTACCAGTATAATATCCAGATAGCCTCCAACTGCACCAACGGCGTCTGTACCCACGTTCTCACCTGGGGCGGCAGCAGCTGTAGCGCCAGCGGCAGGAGCCTCGGCAGCGGCAGTCTCAGCAGACTTGATATAGGTAAGGATAGACACAATCTCCTCGTCCGAGAAAGCGAAGGAAGGCATCGCCTGTTTGTTGAACTGGTTGTAAATAGCCACAGCGTCTTTGTCGCCGGAAGCGATCAAAGCCTGCGAGTTTTTGATCCAACTGAGTAGCCAGGGCTGCGTTCTGCGTTCGTTTACACCCTTCATACCAGGGCCAACCACTACATCGCTTCCCACGGAGTGGCAAACCACGCAGTTGTTCTTATACAGGGACTCGCCTGCACTTACAATACCTGCATCATCAACAGGCAGACTTGCGCCTTGTGCAAACCCTGTAGTCGACACTCCGAAAGAGGCCGCCAGGGTAAACAAGAAGGCAATCAAGAATTTGGTTTTTGCTCTTTGTATACAGCTAATCATAGCCAGGACGCTTGTGTTTAGTATAATGGTGAATTTACTTTACGGGCACAAATCTACTACCTGAAACCCATTAATCAAATATTATATGCTTATTTTTACCCCTATAGACAATATCCCTTTAAGTACAATCACTTAGGGACTATTTTCTGCATTATTTTATCAGAATCGGCTATTTTATTTAAAATTATTCTAAATAAGCCCATCCAGAGGTTGTGTAATCTGCACAAAATTATCCACTTTTTTCTTGCTTTAGCCGCCTCCGCAAGCACACCTACACTTGAACTTATAAAACGCTGATTTTGTTGTCGTTAGCTTTCATTTATTTTCCGGACCAATTTTCCCCTCTCCCTACCTCTCACCCCTTGTTTTTTTTCACTCATTATTATATATATAGAATTAGTCGATTTATAAAGTGCGTCCGATATCTGATGTTATCGCCAATTCGACGCCATTTCAACCTACATCCACAAAGCCTGCAACCTGCCTAACCGAGGATTTATTTTAGTGCAAGTTTTTGGATTACAGAATCATTGGCGTATATTTGCACCCTAAAACAAAAAATTCTCATAACCAAATGGAATTAAAAAATTACGAAACGGTCTTCATTCTGACGCCTCTGTTGAACGAGACGCAGATGCAGGAAACGGTCGAGAAGTTCAGACAGGTGCTTAAGGAAAATAGCGCCGACATTATCCACGAAGAGAACTGGGGTCTGCGTAAGCTTGCTTACCCAATCCAGAAGAAATCTACTGGTTTCTACCACCTCATCGAGTTTATGGCTCCATCTACTGTAATTGATGTGCTTGAGCTGGCTTATCGCCGCGACGAAAAAGTTGTTCGCTTTTTAACTACTGCCCTTGATAAGCACGCAATTGCTTACAACGAGCGCAGAAGAAAAGGTGAATTCAAATCACAGGCTAAAAAAGAGGAGGTTAAAGCATAATGAGCCTAGTTAACGAAAGAGTACACAAGCAAGAAAATCGTCAGAAATACTGCCGCTTCAAGAAAAGCGGTATCAAGTATATCGACTATAAGGATGGCAACTTCCTGCTTAAGTTTGTAAACGAGCAAGGCAAGATCCTTCCAAGAAGACTGACAGGCACCAGCCTGAAGTTCCAGCGTAAAGTTGCCCAGGCTGTTGCCCGCGCACGTCACCTGGCTATCTTACCTTATGTAACTGATTCTTTAAAATAAGGAGGTAACGAACATGGAAGTAATACTTAAAGATGACGTTAAGAATCTTGGTTACAAGAACGATATCGTTACTGTAAAGTCAGGATATGGCCGTAACTACCTGATCCCACAAGGACTGGCAGTGCTGGCTGACAAAACCAACAAGAAAATTGTAGCTGAGAACGTTCGTCAGGCTGCCCACAAACTGGAGAAAATCCAGAACGATGCGCAGGAACTGGCAAACAAAATCGGTGATATCACACTGGAAATTCCTGCGAAAGTAGGCGAGACTGGTAAGATCTTCGGCTCTGTTACAACCAACCAAATTTCTGAGGCTCTGAAGGCTAAAGGTCACGATGTAGACCGCAAGCGTATTTCTTTTGATCAGGACGTGAAAACAGCTGGCGAATACACTGCCACGCTGAGCCTGCACAAAGAAGTGAAGCATCAGATCCGCTTCAACGTAGTAGCTGAGTAATCTTAGCCGCTACCAAGCACAGAAAGCGCCCTGCCCTAAAAGCAGGGCGCTTTTTTTATTTATTGCTTCGGGTTAATTTGCGCTATACCTATACCTATACCTATACCTATACCTATACCTATACCTATACCTATACCTATACCTATACCTATACCTATACCTATACCTATACCTATACCTATGTTCCGGACTGAACTGCACATACCTGCCAGTGGCCTTGATCTGAGCCTGTCGAGTGGCATCTTGACCATTGGCTCCTGCTTTGCGGAAGTAATCGGCCACAGGCTGCAGGAAAATAAAGCGCAGGTACTGGTGAACCCTTTCGGAACGATCTTTAACCCACTATCCGTGGGCAAGCTGCTCCGAGCCTCCATCGGCGGCTCCCATCCGATCGCGGATAGTCTGGTACAGCACAACGGCATCTGGTATGCCTATGACCTGCACTCCTCCCTCTCCTCCACCTCTCGTGAAATCCTGCTGGAGCGCATCAATGAACGCCTCTCTTTGACACGCCATACCTTTCAGCAAGCCAACCTGCTGATCATAACGCTCGGCACATCAGTGGGCTATCGTTTGCAAAGCTCCGGTGAAGTGGTGGCCAATTGTCATAAACTGCCCGCCCGCCAGTTCAGCCGCGAACTCCTCTCCTTTGATGCCCTGCGTGCCGATATGCAGCAGACACTAGAGGATTTGTGGCGCTTTAACCCCGCACTTCAAGTATTGCTTACCGTAAGCCCCGTACGTCACATCAAGGAAACAATTGAAGTCAATAGCGTCAGCAAATCCATTTTGCGGCTCCTTTGCCACGAGCTTACTGCAAACAACAAGCAAGCACACTACTTCCCTGCCTTCGAGATTATGATGGACGACCTGCGCGACTACCGTTTCTATGGCCGTGACTTGGTGCACCCGACGGAAGTGGCAGAAGATTACATTTGGGACAAGTTTGTGAATGCCTACCTGGGCGAGGATTTCAGGGGCTTTCTTAAAGCGTGGGAGAAAATGCGAAGAGCCATTGCCCACCGGCCTTTTCATCCAGAATCAGATGCACACCAAAGCTTCCTGAAAACCACCCTCTTACAGTTACAGCAGCTGGCGGATAGGTATAGACTGGACATTTCAGAAGAAGAAAAAGCCCTGAAGCAACAGCTGGTTAAGTAAATTCAGGTAAAGCTCCTCCCCTCGCTACTGCTCCCTTAATTCTTTTGATCAGCCCGTCGTCAGCATACTTTTACCTGCCTTGTCCGTAGGTATAGAGTTCCAGCAGCCCGCAATACGACGACCATGGCCCAAAACAAAAAGACACCGAACAAACTGATCAACGAAAGCAGTCCCTACTTGCTGCAGCACGCTTACAACCCAGTAGACTGGCACCCTTGGGGAGAGGGAGCGCTGCAGAAGGCTCGGCAGGAAGATAAGCCCATATTGGTAAGCATTGGCTATGCGGCCTGCCATTGGTGCCACGTCATGGAGCATCAGTCTTTCGAAAACGAGAAGATTGCCAACGTCATGAACGAGCACTTTGTGTGCATCAAGGTAGACCGGGAGGAGCGGCCGGATGTGGATGCTTTGCACATGGACGCTTTGCAGGCCATGGGTGTGCAGGGAGGCTGGCCACTGAATGTCTTTTTGAATTCGGAGGCCAAGCCGTTTTATGGCGGCACCTACTTTACACCCCAGCAATGGGTGAAGCTGCTCCTCAACATCGCAGAAGCTTACACGAAGGACCGGCAGGAACTCGACAAGTCAGCAGAGCAATTTGTGCAACACCTCAACCTGAGCGAATTGAAAAGATTCGGACTCCAGCAAAGTCAGACGGATGTAAGCGATGAGGAGTTTGAAGAGCTCTACAGTAACCTGGCCCGGCAGTTCGACAAAAAGCACGGCGGCTTCGGTACTGCCCCCAAGTTTCCGATGCCGGCCAATCTGCTGTTTTTGCTTCGCTACTACGCCCACACCGAAAATGCAGCCGCTCTGAAGCACATCAATCTCACACTCCATGAAATGGCTTATGGCGGCATGTATGACCAGATTGGGGGTGGCTTCGCCCGTTACTCGGTTGATGAAAAATGGCTGGTGCCGCACTTTGAGAAGATGCTTTACGACAATGGGCAGCTCATCAGTTTATACGCTGAGGCCTATCAGCTCACAAAAGAGACGCTTTACAAAGATGTGGTATACGAAACGATTGCATTTGCGGAGCGTGAGCTGATGAGCGCAGAGGGCGGCTTTTACTCGTCACTTGATGCAGACAGCGAAGGCGTGGAGGGCAAGTTCTATGTATTTACCCGTCAGGAACTGCAGGACCTGTTCGGAGCAGAAGAGCCCATCCTGTCAAAATACTACCATGTGACCTCGACCGGTAATTTTGAGCAGGGGCAGAATATCCTGCACCGCCGCATCAGCAATGCGCATTTTGCCAAAGAAAACGAACTGGAACTGGAAGTGCTGGAGGAAATGGTAAAAACCTGGAAGGAAAAGCTGATGGAGGTTCGCTCCCAGCGCATCCGCCCGGGCCTGGATGACAAGATCCTTTGCTCCTGGAACGCGATCATGCTCAAAGGGCTGGCAGATGCCTACTATACCTTTGGCAACAAGCACTTCCTGCACCTGGCCATCCGAAATGCAGATTTCATACTCCGCCACTTCAAGCAGGGTGATCGGCTATACCATAATTATAAGGAAGGAAAGGCGTCAATTAACGGTTTTCTGGAGGACTATGCCTTGCTGATCCGGGCACTGATCCGGGTATACGAGATCACGTTTGACGAAAGATACCTGAAGGAGGCCCGGCAACTGACGGACTATACCCTGGCTAACTTTCTGGATGAACAGGAGCAACTGTTTTACTTTACAGACCAGAGCGCAGAAAAGCTGGTGGCCCGCAAAAAAGAGCTACTCGACAATGTGATTCCGTCCTCCAACTCGGTAATGGCCACCAACCTATACCTGCTGGGGCTTTACTTCGATGAGGAGCGTTACCAGCAACTTGCAAATACCATGCTGGCGCAGGTGAAAGAACTTGTGGTGAGGGAGCCCGGGCACATGGGCAATTGGGCCAGTTTGTATTATCACAAACTGCAGCCTACCGCAGAAGTTGCTGTTGTGGGGCCTCAGGCACCGGAGATGCGGTCAGAGCTCAGTTCATTTTACATCCCCAACATGCTGCTGGCCGGCACTGAAAGTCAAAGCGAACTACCGTTGCTAAATGACCGTAGCGCCATCAATGGGAAAACAACGGTATACGTGTGCTATAACAAAACCTGCCAGCTACCGGTGCACACCGCAGCAGAAGCGTTGGAGCAGTTGCAGAAAGGAAATGGAGAAAACCCGAAATTCCCATCGCTGTAGGTATAGCCATCACTTCACAAAGGACAAAGCTTGTTCCGGTACTTCCGGTGAGGCAACAGGTATAGCTATACCTTGTTGAAAGCCTTCGGGATTTACATGCTTTTTTGCGACCTTTGCATACACAACCTATACCTGCGCCCTTGTCTGAGTTACTCAATTTCAATTACCCGCCGGAACCGGCCGTGGACCGCGTCACGCTTTTTGCCGACGTGATTCTGCCACTGCCACTGCCGAAACTCTATACCTACCGCATCCCCTTCGAGATGAACGACGAGGTGCTGGTGGGCGCGCGGGTAATTGTGCAGTTTGGCGCCAAGCGGGTACTCAGCTGTATAGTAGCCGACATCCACGAGAACGCCCCTGCTGACTACCAGGCCAAGTATATTCTGGATGTGCTGGACGACAAGCCCATTGTAACTGCCCCGCAACTCAAGCTTTTCCGCTGGATTGCCGACTACTACATGTGCACCATCGGTGAGGTGATCAATGCGGCGCTCCCCTCGGCGCTTAAGCTCAGCAGCGAATCGCGCATACAGCTGCACCCGCATTTTAATCCGGAAGAAGACGATATTCCGCTGGCTTCGCAGGAAGTCAAGATAATCTACGCCCTGCAGCAAAACCCGGCCCTTACCTTTACGGAAGTGGGCAATTTGCTGCAGGTGAAGAGTTATCATAAGTACATCAAATCGCTGATCCAAAAAGAAGCGATCATCATATTTGAGCAGGTAAGTGACCGCTTTTCTCCAAAAGTGGTCAAGAAGATTCGCCTAACCGAGCACTTTGTGCAGGAAGAAGGTATGCTGGAGGAGCTCTTCAACCAACTCGCCACCAAACCCAAGCAACTCGACATTCTGCTCAACTACCTGCAGAAGGTGCCGGTACACCAGAACATCCACCTCAATGCGGCAGGTATAGAGAAGAGCGTACTGGCCAACAACCCGCACCTTTCCAAGTCATCCATTGATTCGCTGATCAAAAAAGGCGTGTTCGAGCAGTTTGACCAGATCATTTCGCGCTTCCCTGTTGACAACACCGTGCCACTGCAGCCCATGAAGCTGTCGGAGCACCAGGAACAGGCCAAGGATGAGATACTGGGCCTGTTCAAAGAAAAAGACACGGTGTTGCTGCATGGCGTAACGGGTAGCGGTAAAACGGAGGTATACATCGACCTGATCAAACATGCCCTGGAGGCTGGTGGGCAGGTGCTGTACCTCCTGCCTGAAATTGCGCTGACCGCCCAGATCGTGACCCGCCTGATAAAGGTGTTTGGTGATAAGCTGGGCATTTACCACTCCAAGTTCTCCGACAATGAACGGGCGGAGGTATGGCAGGGCGTGCTTTCGGGTCGCTTCCAAATGGTGGTGGGCGTTCGCTCGGCGGTGTTCCTGCCTTTCCATAACCTGTCACTGGTGATAGTGGATGAGGAGCACGAGCCCAGCTACAAGCAGTACGAGCCTGCCCCAAGGTATAACGCCCGCGAAACGGCCCTGATGATGGCACATCTGCAGGGAGCTAAAACCCTGCTCGGCTCTGCCACGCCTTCCATCGAGACCTACTACAACTGCAAGACCGACCGCTGGGGCCTGGTGACCATGAGCAAACGCTTCGGTGAGGCGCAGATGCCTACCATCGAGCTGATTAACGTGCGGGAAGAGCAGCAGCGCAAGAACATGCACAATCACTTTTCGGGCAAACTAGTTACCGCTATAGAGGAGCGACTGGCGCGACACGAACAGGTGATCCTGTTTCAGAACCGCCGCGGTTATGCGCCTTTCATCAGCTGCGACGAATGCTCCTGGATTCCCAAGTGCCAGCACTGTGCCGTGAGCCTTTCCTACCACAAGTATAATAACGAACTGCGCTGCCACTACTGCGGCTACCACGAGCGCATGCCAAACGACTGCCCTGCTTGCGGCGCTACTACGCTCCGAAGCATGGGCTTCGGCACTGAAAAAGTGGAAGACGACCTGAAACTGATGTTGCCCAACGCCGAGGTGCAGCGCATGGATCTGGACACGACCAAGAAGAAGAACAGTTACCAGCAGATCATCGCCGACTTCGAAAGTGGCAAAACCAATGTATTGATCGGTACCCAAATGGTAACCAAGGGCCTGGACTTCGAAAATGTGAGTCTGGTAGGTATACTCAATGCCGACAGCATCATTCACTTCCCTGATTTCCGGGCACACGAGCGGGCCTATCAGCTGTTTGTACAGGTGAGCGGACGTGCCGGTCGTAAAGGAAAACCCGGCACAGTGCTCATCCAAACCCGCGATCCACTACAGCCGATCTTCCGCAAGGTGCACAGCAACGATTATACCTCATTGTACGAGCACGAAATCGAGGAGCGCATGCGCTTCGGCTACCCTCCTTTCGCTCGCATGATCCGCATCACAGTGAAGCACGTGGACGAGAAGGTATCAGAAAACGCTGCGATTGTTTTGGCCAAAGACCTGACTGATCAGCTAGGTGCGCAGCTGGTGCTGGGACCGGAAGTACCTTACATTTTCAAGATTCGGAATCTTTTCCTGAATGAGATCCACGTGAAGCTCCCGCGTGAGAATGTGAACCTACGAGCCGCTAAGCAGGTTATTTCTAAAGTGATACAGCAGTTATACCTTTTGCCTGATTTTAAGGGGATACGGGTAGTTGCGGATGTGGATCCTGCTTAGGTTGAGGTTTGTGTAGGTATAGCAGGGGCTTCGCCTTGCTGGGCAGGATTGCTTAGTATAGCTACTGCTGTTAGCAGGTATAGCAAACAGTGTTGCATTGCTTAGCCTGTGCGGCGGGCACTCACTTTTTTCCTTGAAGAAAAAAGTAAAAAAGTAAGCAAAAAAATCAAGACCCTCCAAATCGAGGGCCCCTACCCCCACTCGCTGAACGCTCGAACAGTGGAGTGTCAAAAGGTGCACCTAGCTGATGCTATACCTTTGTGGTGGATATGCAAGTAAGTCTTGCTATACCTGCCAGTGGTCTGATACAATAACTACGAAACATATACCTGTACTGTAGTAGCAGCAGGCTTCCCTCCTTAGACAAGGAGGGGTTAGGGGTGGTTGGATCTGGTACTGCAATGGAACTGCTATATATGCGGAGCTATACCTGACTAAGGTAATGGCTCAAAGTCTACCTTCGAAGGGATGGGGATGACAATCGTGAACAGGTTCTTCCTATCTGGAGAAGTTTTCCTCAACCAAGAAGTTGCACAAGAAACACCCCTGCTACCGCCCCCTCTCCCATCAGCACTACCCAAAATATCAGAAAATTAGTGCAATTTTCTCCTTAATGAAACCTACTCTAACGAAGCATTCCAAAAATTATTTCACTTTTCTGGTGCAATCGTAACCCAATCAAAAACAGGGGCGTATAATGAGTACCTTTGGCTAAAAGTTGAAAGCCTGAAAGTTGAGAATGTCTGCCAAGATATTTTTTAATTTTCAGGCTTTTCTCTTTTTAGCCTATTCCTGCGGCTTGTTCTTGGTCAGTACCACTACATACATGATCCCAAAGGCCAGAAAAGCAACCAGGATAAAGACATCTATCCATTCGTACTCTCCCTGCAATATCTGCCAGCCTTTTACACCTGCAAATACAAAGCAGGCGATGGCGAGCAAAATTCTGAATAATCGTCGGTTAGCCATATGTGTCAATTAAGGTGCAAATTACAAAGTATAAAATCAAAGCGACATGTAGAAAATAATCCAAACGGTAATGATAACAGTGCTTACCACATTCAAAACCATACCTGTACGCATCATAGTACCGATGGGCACTTGTTTACTCCCGTACACAATAGCGTTGGGAGGAGTTGCCACAGGCAGCATAAACGCCATGCTACAGGCAATCACGACACCCAGCACAGGGTATAGCTGCGGGAATTGCAGCTGATTGAGAATCCCGATGACGATCGGCACAAAAGTGATCGCAATGGCAGTATTGGAGCTTACTTCGGTCACCATGATCACACCGCCCACCAGCAAAAACACCAGTACCAGCAGTTGGTCCGGACCAATGAAAGAGGTGATGCTGGCGCCTACTGCGTCGGCAAGGCCAGAACTCACCACCAATTGCCCCAATGCCATGCCCCCGCCAAAAAGCAGGATCGTATCCCAGTCGATGCGAACCAGGTCAGCAGTCGTCAGCGTCCCCTCTCCTTCGTTCTCCTGCCCAGGCGGAATCAGGAACAGGAGCAGCGCGGCCAGTACAGCGACAGTGCTCTCGGCAAAATAGGTACTCATAAAGGTATAGGCCGCTTGCATGCCCAGCAGGTTAAATACGCCCGGACTCAACCACAGCACCACCGCCAGCAGAAACACCCCCATCGTGATCTGCTCGCCTTTCGATATAGGAGGCTGCTCACGACTTTGGGTTTCGACGTATGCCCTTATACCTTCGGGACTGAAGTTAAACTTTTTGAAGTACCAGCGCACGTACACCAACATAGCGGCATAGATGCAGAGCGAAATAGGCACGGCCATGATCATCCATTGCAGAAAATCAATGTTGATGCCTTCCTTGGCCAGGTAATTCACCCCAATCAGGTTAGGAGGAGACCCTATGATGGTACTAACACCCCCGATGGAGGCACTATACGCTATACCTAGCAGGAAAAATGGGGCTGAACTTTTACGTGCCGAAGCATCCGGTATCAACTGCAACACTCCAATTGTGAGTGGCAACAGCATGGCAACTGTTACTGAGTTGCTCACCCACATCGACAGCACATACGAAACCAGCGAGAAACCTAGAAACATACTGAATAGGCTCTTCTGAAAGAACGGCCGGGCCAGGATAAAGAGGGCCAGACGCTTGTCGAGGCCGTGGCGGGTCATGGAACGGGCCAGCAGAAAACTCCCGATAAAGAGCAGAATAATCGGGTGACCGAGGTTCTGGAAAGCCGTATTGACATCGGCTATACCTGCCAGTATCGCCATAATCACTCCCAGAAAGGCTGTCATGGAGAGCGGGATCACTTCGGTCATCCAGAAGACCAGGCAGAAAACCATTATGGCGGCTACCTTGCGCGCCTCAGGTTCAAGCCCGTCCGTCAGCCACCACATCATCACAGCCAGCAAAGGAGCCAGCAGCAAGCCAATGTTTCTTCTGGTTAAAGTCATGGATATAAATATAGCTATAAACCAGAATAAACCGCTGAACCAAGGTATAGAATGCTGCAATTTGTGATTGCTATACCTGTGGCAAACTCTATCAGACTATGTTAAACCAGGTAACGCTCGCGGATGATGTTCAGGTGATGGATCTCGTGGCCCAGAATGGCAAAGCCCAAGGCTCTGACAGATACGCTACGACCACTGGCTATACCTGTGTGGCCCAGCATTTCGTCGTCAAATCCTTTGAACAACTCGATGGTGGCCTGGCGAACGGCTGCATACTCTGCCAGTATAGACGTGATCGGTCTTGCATCTGCTTTGCTGTGCTCTGCATAAGCATTCTCATCAAAACCAGGCAATTCCGTTTTATCGTTGCGGGCAAAGCATAGGGCGCGGTAGGCGAAAATGCGCTCTGTGTCGGCCATGTGCACCAGCATTTGTTTGATAGTCCACTTACCGGGTTGGTAACGGTAGCTCAGCTGTTGCTCTTTGAGTGAGAGCATGAAGTTGACAATGTACTCTTCGCTTGCCGCCAGGGCTGACAGCAGGTCGTCGGTTTTGGCGTTGCTGATGTAGCTGTTGAAAAACTCGTCGTATTCAGCCGGATTGGGCGCGCCGATGATTCTATCCATAGTTTTAAGCTTTGGTGGTAGGATGATAGGTATACGTGAAGGTACAAATTATACGCGTATGCTGATAAGCAGTCACGATAAAAAGCAGCGACCAGGCTTTGTATAGCTGGGCCGCTGCTTCTGTCATGTGATGTACTTTTAAAGCGCTTAGCTTGTCTGAGAAACGCTTACTGCCCTACCAGGAACACGGCGTTACCAAAGAGCAGTTTGCCGTTGTGCCAGAAACCGCGGAACAGCGGGTTATCGGCCAGGTATACCACCTGTCCCCTGCCCATCGGCTGCGTGCCCAGGATCAGGGCATCTTTGAGTCGCTCTTTTGCTTTAGCACCCACGAAACCAGTGGCATAGTTGTCTTTCTTGAGAAAGCCTACGTTCCAGCCGTCTTTCATGAAGCTGAAGGTGTCCGAGGTGCGCACCAAAGCGTAGTAAGTATCGCCGTAACCGAAAGCAAGCGGATGAGTTTTATCGAGATTTACGCGGAACACGCTGCCCTGTACATCTTCTGAAATCGCATCACGCTCACGGTCGCCGTATGCGCGCAGCAGCTTGTAAGGGTCCTCTTTCGTTTCTTTGGCTTTCTCTTTCTCAGTTGCTTCATCGCCGGCCTTCTTCTGCAGATTAAAGTCTTTCTTACCAGCCAGGAAACCTGCGGCGCTCTCCAAGGCGATCAGCTTACCGCCGCCACGCACCCAGTTCTTCACCTGCTCCAGCGCCTGCTCGTTCAGCACGCGGCCATAAGAACCGGCAGGCAATATCAGCACATCGAACTCGTGCAGCGGCACACTTCCGAAATACCCGGTCCCGAGCACCGTAACCGGATAACCAATCTGCTGCTCAAAGTAGTGCCAGATCTCCCCGAACGCGTAAGGCGACACCCCTTCACCGGACATCACAGCCACCTTCGGCATCTTGAGAAAACGCACACTGCCCGATCCGAAGTCGGCGCCGCTGCTCACAAATCCCGTCGTGGAAGCCTGTAGTGGCACACCATGCTTTTCGGCAGTTTCGCGTACCACAGCATCCAGCTTATCGCCCATACCTTCGTTTCCGGTGCGGGTAATGATCAGGGTACCCGCCTCGTACTGGCGGTTTTCCATCTCGAAAGGCTTCTCCGACATGCGAACCTTTACCTTTTGCGACATAAGATCAGTCAGAAATTTGACATCCTGCAGACTGTTCCAGCGGGCCAGGTAGGCAAATGGTCGCTCCACCTTAATTGCAGTAGCTGCTTTAGTTGGTTTCTGGTTGCCTGGCTCCAGACGATTCTTAAGTGCATAAGCCTGCAAGCCGAAGGCGTAAGGCATGGCCCAGGAAGTAATGTCGTAGGTAAGCGAATCTTCGAGGTTAGAGTTCGGCTCGAACAGCACCTTCACGAGCGTGGACTTGGGCTGGTACATGCTCACCACCAGGTCATTCTGTCCTACCTTCACACTTTCTTCCTTGCCGGTAGCGTAGTTAAAGCCTTTGCTTGAGCTGCTCTTGCCTGCATAGCCATACTGGATTTGCTGCTGGTCAAGGTAGTTCGTAAGCGCTTTGAGGTTGCCGGCACTGCGGTCGTCGGCCCGGAAAACGAAAGTCTTGTAATCGCCTGCGGGCTTCTTCAGGTTATTGTCGTAGTACTTGCGGAACTCCTGCGTGAGCTGGTCCGCTTTTTCGGCCGTAGCCTGCAGCGTAGCCAGACTGGCAATGTGGTGGTGAGCGATGCGGTCGGTCAGTGTAAGGGTATCGCCGTCCTGCTTCTTGTATGCCAGACCAGCACGGCCAGAGCCGCCCTGCTCGTAGGTCATCCCGATGGCACCATTAAAGGTAGGCCAGGTGTCGCCGTAACTTGGGTAAAACAGGTCGAAGTTTTCGCGGGTGAAGTAGAGCCAGTTGTTTTGGTCAAAGTACTTGCGGTTGTAGTCGCCGATGGTGTACTGAAAATCACGCTGCCATGTGGTGATGCTCTCGTGCAGCGGTTTGGCGGCCGGTGAAAAGTAGTAAGGCGATTCCGGTCCCATTTCGTGGAAATCAGCGTGCACCTGCGGCAGCCACTGGTTATACTGCGCCATACGTTGCTTCGACTCGATCTGTGTCTGCCAGGCCCAGTCGCGGTTCAGGTCAAAATAATAGTGGTTCGGTCTGCCGCCCGGCCAGGGCTCGTAGTGCTCCCAGGCATACGGCGAAGCATTGCCACCGCGATTCTGGGTTTGCTTATACCACTGCACATAACGCTCCCGTCCATCCGGATTCACACAAGGATCTAAAATCACCACGGTGTTCTCCAACCACTTTTTGGTCTGCTGGTTGTTCGGATCAACCAGATCGTAAAGCACCTGCAGCACCGCCTCGCTGCTCACCGACTCGTTGCCGTGAATATTGTAGCTCATCCAGAGGATAGCCGGCTGCTTGCCCTGCACCTGTCCGTTGGCTATACCTGCCTGACGCAGGTTATTTTCGCGGATCTGCTCAAGACGCGGCAGGTTTTCGTCGCTGGCCACGTAGGCTAGCAACAGAGGTCTGCCTTCGTAGGTTTTGCCATACTCCTGCACCCGGATTCTGTTCGGGGCCTGCTGTGCGAGGTAGTTTACGTAGTCGGTGATGCGGGCATGCGTCGTAAATTCTTTGCCCAAGGTATAGCCCAAAAACTGTTCCGGAGTCTGCAGGGCCTGCTGCTGTGCCAGGACAGTCTGCAAACTCAGCAACACGAAGGCAAAAGCGAGCAATCGCTTCAATGTGTTTTGCATGATATAGCTCTTTAAAGAGGGTGTGTTGAGGGTATGGAAATAAAGGTACAATCTGCGCAAAAAAGCTGAATCTGACAATTTTATACCTTTAAAGCTTGGCTATACCTTGCAAAGAAAAAAAGCAGAAGAATCAGCGTGGAATTTTAGCAGGCAGCCTTCGGTTTAATTTCTATATCTGACATTCAACTTCTTATGTGCGTACCTATTGCTATGTATCTGTTTTGGCGAAAGACCGGCAAAGGTTTCCTGGCATTTTTGGCAGGACTGTCCCTGATGACCGTACTCTACGTGCTGGCCGGATTAACACTCGGCGCTATACCTGTCAACAGTAGCTACGCACAAGCCACAGAAGGTATAGAGATCTTCGTGACTGACAATGGGGTGCACACAGACCTGGTGCTGCCCGTCAAAACCGATATCATCGACTGGCGCGACAAGCTATACCTGCAAGACTACGCCGGCGCCGACAGTTCCTTTACCCATGTGGGTTTCGGCTGGGGCGACCGGCAGTTTTACATGGAAACGCCTGAATGGAAAGACCTCACCCTCACTACCGCCATCACCTCGCTTTTCTGGCCCACCCGCACAGCCATGCACGTGGAGTACATTGCCCAACCGCTCCGGCAGAATAAATACCAGCAGCCCGTTATCATTACCAAAGCGCAGTACCAGGCCCTGGTGCAGTACATTCTGGATAGTTTCCAACAGCAACCCAGCGGTGAGTTTCTGTTGATTGAGGGCAAAGGCTATCATACCCGCGACAATTTTTATGAAGCCCATGGTAAGTTTCACCTCTTCAAGACCTGCAACAGTTGGGTAAACGGCGGACTTAAGGCCATGGGTCATCGGGCTGCTCTCTGGGCTCCTTTTTCATTTGTGGTGATGCGGCAGGTTAGGGAATGAGTCAGGTATAAAAATAAAAGCCCCGGGTAAAATACCCGGGGTTTTCTTATTAAACCCTAATAGTCTATTGTTTGAGTAATTTGAAATGACTGTTGAAATCGCCCATACGGGTGGAGATGATGTACACCCCGCGCGGCAGGTTCGGATCAAGCGTGAGCTTCTCGATGTTGGTACCCTTTGCCACCTGCACGCTTCGCTGCAGCAATTGCTGGCCAGTGGCCGTGGTTACCGTAATCTGAAGTTCTCCGTCCAACTCCGCATCAATGCTCAACTCCACTTCTGAATGGAATGGGTTCGGATAAGCCTTCACCTTATTCACCGACACTTCATCGAAGTGCACAGCCTTGATGTTGAAGATCTCAAACTTACCATCCAAATCCACCTGCTTCAGTCGGTAGTAACGAACGCCCTGCTTGCCATTTTCTTTGTCCACGAAGGTATAAAGTTGCTTCAAGCTTGTCGTGTTCACCTTCGACTCCACGAAGCCCAGCGCTCTGAAGTTCTTCGCATCACTCGACACCTGCACCTCGAAGCCTTTGTTGTCCAGTTCTGAAGCCGTCGCCCAGTCTAACACGACGTTGTTGCCGCGTTTGTTAGCGTTGAAGTAGAGGAGTTCTACTGGAAGTGGGATGATTTCGCCAGGTACAAATTGTGCTAATTGACACATACCGTCGTCTGTCAATGATACTCTGGCAACAATTTCGGTACCTTGTGGAAGGCCTGTGACAGTAATAGTCTTAGATTTCCCACTAGCATACAATTCAAAATCCGCATCATCTGGTTCCTTTACATACCAGTTGTAAGTAGCGTCTGATGGAATTACTGTACTAGGCGTAGTTTTCTCAGGTATAGCTGTCAGCTCCCATTTGTCTGTCCCAACCCACTTATAAGTCATTTCTCCTATAACATCTGTTATTGCCCTAGTATCGGTCACTTTAACTGTTCCTACTAAAGGATTTACGCAGCTGGTAGTGTTATTCACTCCTCTTACTGTGTATTCTCCTGCAGGAACGTTAGCTATACTTCGGGTGCTACCGGTTCCACCGAAGGCATCGATTAATTGACTGCCTTTGTACAACTCATAGGTTACTCCGCTTTCCGGATTTTGCAGGATGACGTCAGCTCCTGTGGCATCAGTCAACGAGCAGTAGGACGGGTTGTTCAAGTTTCTGTTAGCCAATGGTAGCGGTGTTTCAGTGATGGCTACAGTACCCATAGTTGCAGTACAGGCAGCCGTTTCAGAGTATGATGCCTGTACAGTATAGTTACCCAGTGTGCTCGTAGCAGCGAAAGTCAACTCGTCTCCTGTACCTACCAGCGTCTGAATCACAGTCGTGCCGCGCAACAAGGTATAAGTTACACCTATTTCAGAGTCGGCAAGCCTAATAGGATAACTCACCGGAGAACCAGTACAGTAACTGCCACCACCCGCCACCGCGAACGGTGTTATAGCTGGTTTTACTGTAAGTGACCCTAGATTAAGTGGTATAGATTCACAGATGTTAGAGACCACTACACTTACAGGATATGTACCTGGGGTGGCTGTAACATCAGTGCCTATCGTCAGGCTTGAGGTTGTAGTATTATATGTTCGAGCATTAGGAGCTGTACCTACTGTCCAAGCATAAGACACTGCATTCACACCTGTCGAAGTTACATTGACAGAGAAAGTTTCTGAACCATTCAAACAAATGCTCGGTGTTTTAGGAGTGGCTGTGGCTGCAACGATATCATTCACTGTCATAGTAATCGTGTTCGAATTTGAACGATCCCGACACTTGCTTGTTCTGTCAAACTCTTCAATGTCTGTGTTGAAGTCGATTGACACCACATCTCCATTCTTCAGGTTTGTTGTAGTCCACTGTAGTTCCGTGTTATTACCAGTATAGGCTGTAGTGTTCATAGTTACACCGTTAACCATCCAGTTAAGCTGCAGGTTTGATGAAATCCAAGGAAAGTTCCCTTGTAGCGTCGCAGTAAATGTTACTGGTTGACCTTGGCAAACAGGATTTGGTGATGCACCAAGCGTAATGTTATAATTGGCCTGCTCAGCGGTGTAGGCTCTACTGGATAAATGTCTGTCAAAGTTTGGTCCGCATGAGCCGCCTCCAACAGTAACATACACTGCATAATAATCCAGGGAGGACAGACCTGCATTTGAGAGAGTTTTTCCATTATTACCAATCTCAGGTTGTTGGTTTTTTGTCCATTGGTAAGTAACGCCACTTGTAACTTCAGTGCCCCCTCTAACGATTGGATCGAAATATCTCCAGGCATACTGCTTTATTATATCCGGTGTATTGGCAGGAAACTCGAAGTTAGGGTTAGCGACAGGCTGTTCCTGAGGCCCTACAAGAGAACCGTCTGCACGAACCGGGTCACCAGCTGCATTGGTCAGATAAGGGTAAATCACTTCTGCATCCCTCCAAACCCGAACAGTGTGTGTTACATTATCACCTCTACAGAAAGGCTTCATAGATGAGGTAACAACTGCTTTGTAAATAGACTGAATCACTCGTACAGTTACAGGATCAGAAGTATTGCTACAGCCACCGGCAGTATAGGTATAAGTAACAGTATACGTACCTGCCCCCAGAGAGCAAGGAGAGAAGGTCGAACTAGTAGAAACTGTCTGTCCAGAAGAATTCTTGACTGTAAATGTTTTATCGGTTCCTGAGGAAGGTGATACCTGCATAGTAACCGGTGCATCACCTGTGTAATAAGTAGATGCCAGGTTTGTGATAGCCGGTTTTGCTGGCAGAGGGTTAATCCTCACATTAACCTCTCCACTAATGCTAGAACATCCACCGCCGCTCACCACTCTTCTATAGTACGTTGTAGTAGTTGAAGTCACAAACTGCACAGAAGGAGTATAAGAGGCATTTGTAGCGTTTGCAATTACAGTCCAACTTCCGGTTGTGCCAACCCGCTGCTGCCACTGGAAGTTATTGTTGAATCCTCCAGAAAGCGTTGTACCCGATTCCTGCCCAAGAGGAGCAATTGCCGCACCAGAACAAACTGTCTGAGTACCAGCGATTGAGTTGCCTGTAATTTGCGGAGTTACAGTTACCTTAATTGCTGTTGGTGTTATGCTTTCGCAACCGCCTGATGTCACTATTCTCCTGTACCAAGTGGTTGCCGTTAGATTTCCAGGGTTATAATCCTCTACGTTCGTGCTTGCAATGTCGCTGAAGCCGGCCATAGCTGACGTAGTGCTTCTCTGCCACACGAACGTGTAGGTGCCGTTGCCCCCTGTGGGTGCAGTACCATTCAGCGTGCCCGGGGAGGTGCCCGTGCAAACCGTCAGATCTGCAGTAGTTACAGTATTGTTAGCAATGACAGGGTTCACTACAACTTGTACAGCAGGTGATACGCTTTCGCAGTTTTCGGACCTCACCTCCCTTCTAAACCAAGTAGTTGCCGTTAGATTTCCAGGGTTATAATCCTCTACGTTCGTGCTTGCAATGTCGCTGAAGCCGGCCATAGCTGACGTAGTGCTTCTCTGCCACACGAACGTGTAGGTACCGTTGCCCCCTGTGGGTGCAGTACCATTCAGCGTGCCCGGGGAGGTGCCCGTGCAAATGCCTGTAACTGGCGCAGTGGTGGTGATGGTATTGTTACTAATTGTTTCAGTAACTGTTACCTTCACAGCTGTGCTGTAAGTTGTACAATTGCCTGAAGTTACTCCACGTCTGTAGTAGGTGGTATTTGCTGTAGAAGTCTGTGGTGTATATGTTGCCGAGTTAGAGTTATTGATGTTTGTCCAGCTGTTTTCCGCACCAGTTAAGCTTATCTGCCATGTGTAGGTATAACTTGCTGAGCCATCGCCTCCAGTCACAGCACCACTCAGAGCCTGACCTGGGTCGCCTTTACAATAATCCAGCTTGCCCGCAATGGTATTTTGAGTAATTGTTGGAGTAACTGTCACCTTAAACTCATTGCTCTCGTGATCTTTACAAGCTCCAGAAGAGATAATACGCTTGTAATAGAACTCTCCAGCCTGTGCCGTCGAAGGAGTTAAACTTGCTTCATTTCCATCAATTGGCCCCCAACTGCCATTTGCACCTGATTTCACTCTCCAAGAGTAGCTATAGGTTCCGTTGCCACCGCTAACAGCTCCACCAATTGCAGAGGCAGTAGCATTCTGGCAGTAGTTTGAAGTACCCGAGATGTTATTTACAATGGATGGGTTAACCGTGATCGCAATTACGTTACTCTCTTTATTCGCACAGTTTCCTGATGTTACAATACGCTTGTAGTAAGTAGTTCCGGCTACAGTTGTTACAGGTTTGTAGTCTGCAGCTGCTTCACCTGAAATTGTAGTCCATGTCCCGTTGGCTGATGCACTACTTTGCCAGGTATAGGTATAAGAATCTGAACCATTACCTCCCGTGACAGCACCTCCAATATCATCTGCTACTGCACTTTGGCAGTAAGTAGTTGTAGCAGTGCTGATGTTGTTTACAATAGTCGGTGTAACTGTTACCGCTATAACATTGCTTTCATCATTTGTGCATTGGCCAGAGCTAACCAAACGTCTGTAGTAAGTAGTACCACCATTGGCAGTTGAAGGGGTATAGGTAGCACTTGTAGAAAAGCCATCTGCAGTGGTCCATGGCCCATTCAAGCTAGCACTCTGCTGCCACTGGTAAGAGTAGGAAGTGCCATTGCCACCAGCTAGTGTAGTGCTTGTTCTCAGAGCAGAGGCAAAAGCTCCTTGGCAGTATTCTGTTGTCCCTGTTATCGTATTACCTGCTATGGCTGGCTGCACCGTAACAGTTATACTTTTTGATTGAGTAGCACAATTTGATGCAGGGTTTGTTGTAGTCAGGCTAACTACTGAGTTAGTTATTCTGCTTATAGTAGACGGAGCTGTTACAGTTATAGTTGATGTCGTAAGGCCAGCAGCGTCAACGCTGTTAGATGTTTCTGTAAAGCTAAAGCCATTGGTTACAGCCCAGGTACCTGTGCCACCGGAGTAAGTTCCGGTAACAGTAAAGGTGGTTGGTCCCTCCGTGTTCTGACAGATTGTAGTACCTTGTGTAGTTATGTTAGCAGTTGGCTGAGGCAGTACGGTTACTTCTTGTGCCTCTGATGTCCTTACACATAACTGAGTAGTCTCATCAGCCTCTCTCGTATTACTAACCAGAACCCTGTAAAACCCTGGAGTATTGGCGACATAAAAGTAACTCTCTTCGTTGCTGATAGATGTAAAATTGTTTCCATCTGTACTCTTTTGCCACTCATAGATGTAGGTCTGTCCAGTTGGAGCCTTGTTTGCTTCAAATCTCACTGAACCTCCCTGACCCTGACAAAAAGTTGTAGAACCAATAGTAGAAATAGTAGCTTTTGTAGGTACATCTGCTACTTTCACGGCAACCGTACTAGAAGTAAGCGAACATCCTTTGTCCGTAGTTACTGTAACATAATAACTACCCGTCTCTTCTGCTCTGTATTTGCTCCCAGATCCTACTGAAGTACTGCTACCTGTTCTGAACCATCGATATGTATAATCAGGTACATAGACAGCTACAAGCTCTACATAGCTATCATCACAAAATGTTGTAGGTCCTGTAGGTGTTATGGTAACATCAGGTAATGAATTAACTGTTACAGTTACAGTTTTAGCTACAGACTCACAACCATTCGTCGTGCCATACACAGTGTAGGTAGTGGTTTGGGTAGGTCTGGCAGTGACAGTAGCTCCTGTGGTGGCACTAAGGCCTGTAGCTGGATCCCAGCGATAAATAGAGGCTCCGCTCGCTGTTAAGGATACAGAACCTCCCAGGCATATCTCTTGGTCCGCAGTTACAGTTACGGTTGGCTGCTGCTTTACCGTAACAGTTTTAGTAGTTGTATTGGTACAAGTATTGCCGTCTGTAAAGCTATATTCTATAATATAAGTTCCGGCTCCTAAAGTTCTTGGATTAAAGCTAGCACCTGTGGCTACTTCTGTTCCGTTCTTCAAAATGCGGAATGAACCGCCCTGACCTGATGGTGAGCCAGCTAAAGTGATTGCCGCCTGAGATGTACAATATTCTGTGGCCAAATCTGTAGTGATACTTACAGTAGGAAGCTCATTAACAGTAGCTTTAATAGCAACACGTGCACTTTCACAACCAGTTGAACTATTGTAACTAGTTGCATAATAAGTAGTGGTTGTTGTCAGGCTAGGCGTAGTGTAAGTATTACCTTCTCCTAACGATTGGCCACCTGTAGCGCCTGAGTACCACTTTACAATTGTTCCATTACTCCCAAAATCTGCCTTAAGTGTAACAGGTCCACTGTCACAAACTTCTCCACCTGTTACAGTTGGTATTCCGGGTATTGCGCTTACTGTAACGGCTATAGGTTGTTCAGTTGTTCTAGTACACTCACCCGCTTTCACTGTTCTTCTGTAGTAGGTCGTACCTACTGTAGTCGTAGGGGGGGTATAGTCCTCCTCTTCTCCAACTACGGTCCAAGGGCTTGATCCAGTAGCACTTCGCTCCCAAGTATAGGATTTTGTGGCAGTGCCGCCTCCCGTAGCCGTGGCAGTCAATTTTGTTGCTGTTACGTTATGACAGTATGCTGTCGTGCCTGTAATTGTACCTGGCTCAAGTGCAGGTGTTACGTTGATTGTAATAGTCTGCTCGATAGACTCGCAGCCATTGGTTGTGCCGACCACAATATAAGTTGTAGTTCTGCTTGGAGTAACGGTAATCTTACTGCTGGTATTTCCTGACGGTACTCCTGTACCTGACCAAGCATAAGTAGTAGCGCCGGAAGCGGTCAACTCAATGGACTCTCCTTCACAGATTGCAGTTTTACTTGCAGATAGGTTAACAACCGGCTTTGGCTTAACTATCACCCTGGTGTTAGCGGTACCAACGCATCCGTTAGGATTGGTAACAACAACAGTGTATACACCTTCATTTTCCTCCGTAGCATTAGTTATAACAGGGAAACGCTGTGTAGAAGTGAAATTACTAGGTCCTGTCCAGGCATAGGTGTCATATGCCGTACCGTTTGACTCCAAACGAATTTCATCACCTGGGCATACGTCTGCTACTGGACTAACACTGATCACCATCTTGGGATAAACACCCACCGTTACATCTGCCTCCCCATAGCAATCAGTATTACTACCGTTACTCACTCTTAGTCTGTAAGTGTAACTCTGGATTTGAGAACCTGTATTTTCAGGTAAATTCAGTATTGGATTAGCTACATCTGTAGCTGACAGGGCATTAATAGGTGCTCCATTTACAGCAGACCAAGAGTACACATAGCCTGAAAGCGCAGCAGTTCCAGCGCCTAAAGTAGTCTCTGAACCAGAACAAACTGTTCTATCAGTACCAGCGCCAATGTTTGTAGGGAATGCCGATACTGCAACGTTTAGAGTTTGAGTGCTTCCTAGCTGACCACATGCATTCTCCGCCTGTACCGATATAGCAACATTAGAAGCTGTATTACTGAAATTTACAGTAATGGAATTGCTTGTTCCCCCCGAAACGACTGTAGCCCCAGGGCTTACAGTCCAGTTATACTTTGCCGCTCCTATCTCTGCTACTGTATAGGTAACTCCTTGAGTATTTTCACAAACAGTGTTGTCTCCTGCTATTGCACCTACATTGTATACAGGATGCACTACTAAGTTAAATGTATTGGATATGCCTCCAGATGGCGTCGGGTTAAACACGGATAATGACAGGGTACGAGCCGTGCCTAAGTCTGCTTCTGTCAGTGTAGCGGTTAATGAGGTGGTGCCTACAAAGGAAGTAGTTCTATTTGTCCCATTGATTCTCACCACTGAGCTTCTTACAAAGTTTGTACCTGTTACTGTTATGGTGTTACCACTTCTTCCTGCTGTTAAACAAGGGGACGCAGCAATTACAGTAGGAGTATTGTTATTTACGACGAAGTTATTGCTTAATACCTGCAGATTTCCATAACTCGCCTGCAACTGAAAGTTGCCGCCTTCATCTATTATAAGGTTATTAAATGTTGCTACTCCATTTGAGAGAGAAGCTATCCCTCCAGATGTAATAAGCGCAGAAGAGGGTGCACCAGATAAGCTTAAAGCAATGCTACCAGTAGCATCGGTTACAATATTGTTGAACTGGTCACGCACGGATAGGCTTGGAGAAGGAGCCATTTTAGCACCTACAGCTATTATTGATGGTTGTTGAGTAAAGGATATTGATCTGGCAACACCATGTGTCAAGGTAAGATTAGCAACCGTAGTATTTGAACCTAACCCAACTATGTTTGAATTACCTTCAATATAAACACTTCCCGCTGAAGGCAGAGCAACAATACCTGAAATAGGCTGTACTTCTATCCCACTTATTGTAACAACATCTGGACTACTGCCAGCAGAAATCCCACTTAACAAAAAGGTTAATGTTTTTCTATCGGCTGAGAGAACAGGACGAAAAGTTGACGTAGGAATATTTCCCCCTGAGTTTGCTACAAGTGCAACACTCGTTTGACTATTTGGGTTAAACTGCCAATTGCCCGTTGCTTTGATTATTAAGTTATAGCTTGCGCCGCTTCCTCCTGCCCCTGTAAAATCTTTTCCATCTTGTTCTCTGATGACTACATTTCCTATTGGAACAAAGGATGGAGAAATTGCATCAGCTGCTTGATCTACTGTAGCACTTAAGTTAACAGCTGTAATAGGCTGTATAGCCGCCATCAAATACACAGAACCAGCCAGAATCATCAGGCTGGTGAGGGCGATTACAAACTTCTTAGATTGGGTAACACTACTGATCAATCGTGTAAAATTCTTTCTCATATACTCAAAGGTTAAGGTGAGCGAAGAGCACACTATTAGGGTTTCGGTGCCTGTTTTCGGTTACAAAGGGCAATAGGGGTCATGCGAAGGCTCAATTGGAGCTTCGGAAGGAGGAGCAGGTTTCTTTTAGAGAGTTACCTGGTAAAAAATTAGGCTGTTGCTGGCCCAGCAGGCGCAGTTAGCCGGGCTTTGTCACTGAGGTGGGGGAATGAAGGGTACTGATGAGCCAGGTAACGCTGACTCGCATAGACCAACTGCTTTGAACAGGTGTGGTCCTGGCAAACTTTCGGCTAAATTACTCACAGGCTTTACTATTTAGGGTAGCGTACTGAACTCATGATACCTTTATTAAATATAAAAGTTTCATACTTTAGGTATAAAAATAATAAATTTTAATAAAAAAAGTTTAATTTATTAAAATAATAATCTAATAAATTGCACTGTTGTTTACCCCATGTTAAACACTTAACACTTAAAGGAATTCACGAAGCAGGCTCTGTAAGCCAAAAAACCCTAAATATGAATACTTATATATAGGATATCTTAAGTTTAAATTGCACTGTTTTCCTTGGTATTACTCCTAAGAACTTCAGGATAAGTACGCTACTTAAAACTCATGCTAAATCAAAGGTCTGCTACGCCCCGGGCATAAGTTGCATTTGTAAGGAGTGTTTCCATGCTGTATATTGATAACCCGTACAACATACTTTATGAAGAGAACGACCCATCTCCGCATCCGCAAAACGCATCGCTATTTGGGACTTGTCACAGGTATACAATTTGTTATGTGGACAATCGGCGGTATCTATTTCAGCTTCAGCGACATAGACGAGATCCACGGCGACCATCAGCGAAGGCCTGGTGGTATGGTTCTTCAGCGTGATCTGGAACTAGTCACGCCTGCTGAGGTGATGGCTCAACTGCCTGGCACCGCTATGATAACCTCGCTCAAACTTATCGACATCCTGGGCGCGCCGCATTACCAGATCATTTATCATGCGCCTGATGATCACGCTGCACATGGAGCTGTAAACGATCATGGTCAGGTGGCCCGTACCCAACTCGCTGTAGCTGCAACCGGAGAACTGCGCCCTGCCCTGAACGAACAGGAAGCCACAGAACTTGCCCGACAGAGCTTCGTGGATTCAGTTGCGGTGGCCAAAGTAGAGTACATCACGCAGGAGAATATGAACGGCCACCATGAGTACCGTGGCAGTGCCCTGCCAGCCTGGGCTATCACCATGGAGCACCCTACTCAAACCACCGTGTATGTGGCAGCTGAGCAAGGCGTGGTAACCAAATTCCGGAACAACAAGTGGCGCGTGTTCGACTTCCTCTGGATGCTGCACACCATGGATTACCAGGGCCGCGACAACTTCGGCAATCTGCTCCTGCGGGTATTTTCCATTGCCGGCATCGTGACCATACTTTCAGGCTTTGCACTCTATTTTGTGAGCAGTGGCGCACGTCGTCATAAGGCACCTAATTCGGATAAGCGCAGGCGATCTATAAACGGTTAATCGGCATCAACTGAGAATGTTCGACTGTTCAAGCCTTTTCCCCATCAGGAGGGCTTTTATTTTTGGAAAAGGCGAGGCAAAAGGGGAAATTGCATAGCTAACCTACTATCACGATCACCCTTAAAACAACCGTACCCATGAAAAAAATCTACGCGCTCGCCACGGCGGCACTGGTCTTTCTTAGCCAGTGGACAATGGCGCAGACAGATCTCTCCTACTACCTCCCGCAGGATGTGACTTACAACAAAGAGTTTCCTACCCCCAAAGACATCCTGGGCTACAACGTAGGCGAGTGGCATGTGAGTCACGACCAACTGGCGATGTACATGCGGCAAATGGCGGAGCTTTCTGACCGTATCACCATCGAGGAGTATGCACGCACCCACGAAAACCGTCCGCTATACCTGCTCACCATTACCTCCCCCGAAAACCACAAAAACATCCAGCGCATCAAGGAGCAGCACCGTCAGCTGACTGACCCAAATGCATCCGGCAAGCTTGACATCAAGAATATGCCGGGCGTGGTGTGGATGGGTTACAGCGTGCACGGTAATGAACCGAGTGGCAGCAATGCTTCTTTGCTGGCTGTTTACCATCTGGCCGCCGCGCAAGGACCTGAAATCGACAAGCTGCTCAGCGAAACCGTTATTCTAATCGACCCTTCCATCAACCCGGACGGACTGAACCGTTTTGCCAGCTGGGTGAACACGCACCGTGGTAAAAACCTGGTGACTGACCCTAACAGCGAGGAGTTTGCCGAAGCCTGGCCACGTGGCCGCACCAACCACTACTGGTTTGACCTGAACCGCGACTGGTTGCCGCTGCAACACCCAGAGTCTAGAGGCAGACTGGTGAAATTCCATGAGTGGAAGCCTAACGTGCTGACCGACCACCACGAAATGGGCACCAACTCTACTTTCTTTTTCCAGCCAGGTATACCGAGCCGCAACCACCCGCTCACGCCTGCAAAAAACTACGACCTGACTAAGAAGATTGCCGGCTTCCATGCCAAGGCACTCGACAAGATCGGTTCGTTCTACTATACCGAGGAAAGTTTCGATGACTTTTACTACGGCAAAGGCTCTACTTATCCGGATGTGAATGGTGCCATCGGCATCTTGTTTGAGCAGGCAAGCTCCAGAGGTCATGCGCAGGAGAGCGTGAACGGCGTGCTGACTTTCCCTTTCACCATCCGCAACCAGTTCACGACTACCCTCTCGACTTTGGAGGCGGTGCAGAACATGCGCGAAGAACTGCTCAGCCATCAGCGTGACTTTTACCGCGATGCCCTGAAAGAGTCCGCCAAAGCTCCGCTCGGCGGCTATGTGTTCAGTGCCGAAAAAGACCCGGCCCGCGCTTATCACCTGGCTGAGATCATCCACCAGCACCAGATTGACATCTACCGCCCGAAGGAAAAAATCACGATCAATAACGTGACCTATACCCCAGAGAACAGCTACATTGTGCCTACCAATCAGCCGCAGTATAAGCTGATCGAAGGTATGTTTGAGCGCCGCACCTCGTTCCAGGACAGCCTGTTCTACGACGTATCCGCCTGGACGCTGCCGCTTGCTTTCAACCTGGAGCACGCCAACCTGACATCACGACAATTTAAAAGCAACATGCTGGGCCAGAAGCTCGCTTCCATTGACTTCCCGGCAGGACAGGTAGTGGGCGGCAACAGTGCTTATGCCTATGCTTTTGAGTGGCACGGCTATTATGCTCCAAAAGCCCTCAACACGCTCTTTAATCATGGTTTGCAGACCAGAGTGGCCACCAATAAGTTCACCGCCGAAGGCAAGCAGTTCGACTACGGCACTATCCTTATACCTGTAATGGGCCAGCCAGTTAGTGCCGAGCGCATACACGAATTGATGGCGCAGATCGCGAAAGACAACGGCATCACGGTGCACGCCATGAACACCGGATTTACGGAGGGCATTAACCTCGGAAGTCCGGGCATCTATACCTTGCAGCAACCGAAGTTGGCCATGCTGATTGGTGATGGCGTGAACAGCAATGATGCCGGCGAAGCCTGGCACCTGCTCGACCACCGTTTCGATATCAACACCAGCCTGGTGAATGCTGAGTCTGTGAACCGCATTGACCTGAGTCGTTACAATGTGATCGTGATGGCGGATGGCTCTTATGGCAGCATTTCGGAGATCGGCAAAACGAGACTGCGCACCTGGGTGCAGCAGGGCGGCACACTGGTAGGTATGGGCAATGCCACCCGTTGGCTTGCGTATAACAAGATCGGTAACTTCAATTTCAAACAAGGTGAGTTGGCTGATACGGCCCGCCTTCCATACGCCAGCATGAGCAACACGACCGGTGCGCAGGTGATAGGCGGTGCCATTTTTGAAACAAACCTCGATTTGAGCCATCCGCTGGGCTATGGCTACTACAACAGCAAACTGCCCGTGTTCCGCGACAACCGTTTGTTCATGGAGCCAAGCAAGAGCCCTTATGCTAACCCTGTGGTGTATACTGCCAATCCGCTGCTGAGCGGTTACATCTCAAAACCAAACCTGAAGCAGTTAGGCAATACGGCCGCTATTTCGGTTTCAGCTTTGGGCGGTGGTAAAGTGATCGGCATGACGGACAACCCAAATTTCCGCGCCTTCTGGTTCGGCACCAACAAGTTGTTCCTCAACAGCATCTTCTTCGGCCAGATCATCAGCGGAGGTTCCGCTCGTGCTGAGGAAGCTGCGCATTAATAAGGTATAGACTATCCAATAAAAGGGTCGGTGCATGTGCACCGGCTTTTTTCATTGGTTATGCTTGAGGTAGCACTGAGCCCCCTCCTCAATAGGGAAAGCATTTTCGCCATTGCTATTTTTGATGTATAGCTGCGTAGTCTAAGTCAGTGCTCTTGCACGATTAACACACCCCTGCCCCTCTCAAGAGGGGAATTCCCGCTGTTGCCCCTAGACAGGTATAAGCTTCGTAGGTATAGCTCTTCTATACCGGGTCCAACCACCCCTAACTCCTCCTTATCCAAGGCGGGGAATCTGTAATTGCCATTCCAAGGTATAAGGTTTGTAGCAGATGACCACTGTCAGGTATAGCAAGAGTAACTTGCCCCGGAAGCGATGAAACAAATCACTTGTGCCAGGTGCACTTTTCGGCGCTCCACTGTTCGAGCGTTCAGCGAGTTTGGAGCGCCTTGATTTTTTTTGCTTACTTTTTTCATCAAGGAAAAAAGTGAGTGCCCGCCGCACAGGCGAAGCTATACCACAAAACTAGTTGCTATACCTGCCGCAGAGGCGAAGCTATAAAACAACATATGTTGCTATACCTGCAACATGATCTGCTTCAAAATGGAAAGAGCTATGCATCATAAACTATTCCTTAAAACAGAAGGGCCAGCACAAATGCGCTGGCCTTTCTGTTTTGTGAACGATGAACTTGGGACTTATTTGAAGCGGTAGCCTAACACAATTTCATGAGAACCTGCACTATGGTGGCGCACAGGCGACACGGTGATGTCGTAGGTATAGCTCAGCTGGAACTGCTCCTGAAACTGCACGCCTACCAAGCCTACAATGGCATCCTGGGTGCGGTAAGAGATACCAGCCCATACCTGATCGTCGTACACTGTTTTCTGGCGGCGCTTGCTCATGTGGTAGGCGGCTTTCGCGTTAAAGTCGGCCTGAATCGGAGCACCCTGCACGTACTTGAGCAAAGCTGAAGGCATCAGGCGGACCTTGTCGTGCACATCGAAGTTATACCCACCAGACACAAACAAGTGGCGCGACAGGCGGCTTACTTCTTCTCCCCCATCCACTTCGTGTATCTTGTTGCCAAGCACCTGAAACAGGGAAACGCCGAAGTAAAAATCCTCTGAGTGCATGAACGTGCCGAGCGTCAGATCTGGCATAAAAGCATCTACACGGCCATGGTTGGTCACGGGGTCACGCTCATTGGAGCCGTCTGCCAGGCGCACCTTGGCCGGGTCGAAACGGAACTGCTGGAAACCGGCAGAAAAGCCAGACGATAGGAATATCTTGCGGTTCAGCGGCACATGGTACGCGTAAGAAGCCAGCGCACCGGTACGCGTGGTTGGACCTGTCTGGTCGGTGTAGACCATACCGCCTGCCCCATGGAAGCCCTGTGCCTTGCGGCTTCGCTTCAGGTGCTTGTTGAACAAAGCTCCCTCTCCACTCACATAAAAGGTTTTTGGAGCTCCCTCAAAGCCAACCCACTGGTTGCGATAGCCCATTTTGATGCTTACATCCTTCTCAAACCCGGCTACTGCCGGGTTGAGAATGAAGTAATTGGTCATGTACTGTGAGTAAAGGGCTTTCTGCTGGGCCGATGCGGTGAAGGCGATCAGCAGGAAGCAGAGAATTAATATATTATTTTTCATAACGGTCTCTTTCTAAAATGGCGAAACTTAACGCATGATGGTCACTGATGTCTTGACAGCCGGCGTATCGTCACCGAACTCGATGATGGCGTAGTAGGTACCGTCTGGCAGTCGTTTGCCCTTGTTCGTACCATCCCACTCGTTGCCATATCCTTTCGACTCGAAAACCGGGCTACCCCAGCGGTTGTAAACCGTTACGCGGCAGTTAGGGTAAGTTTCCGGCAGGTTGCGGATCACCCACGTGTCGTTGATACCGTCGCCGTTTGGTGTGAAACCGTTCGGAATATCGAGTTCGCCGAGGCTTGTTACATCAAACTCGACTTCTGTGATACAGCCATTGGCATCGCGTACCTTCAGGTAGTGCTTACCGCCGCGCAGGTTCAGGAACTCAGACTCGTTTACAAACTCTGCTCCGTTTAATGAGTAGACATAAGGCGCCGTACCTCCACTGATCGCGCTTACTTTGGCGCTGCCTGAGTTAGGCTTACCCGGCATACCATCGTTCACAGTCATCTCTACTTGCAGTGCAGCCGGTTCTGTGATGTCTACAGCACCCAACGTAATGGTGCAAGTAGAAGAGAAGCGGGTTACCACCTGGTAAGTACCTTTGGCCAGTCCCGTGAACTCCGGTGTTTTCTGGAAGGTCTTGCCGTTGTCGATGCTGTACTCTGTGTTCGCGTCGCCACCGGTCGCCTCTATCAGGATTGTACCATTCTTGTCGCCGAAGCAGTTGATGTGACTAACCTGCGCTACTTTGCTGGAGAGACCAACCACTGTTACCGGAACTGAGAAGGTACAGCCTTTGGCATCTTTAACGATCAAGGTATAGCTGCCGGCCGCTACGTTTGCCAGTGTGGCTGAAGCAGAGAAGTTAGTACCATCGAGTGAGTAGGTATAAGGAGCCGTGCCACCTGTTACTCCCGTCACAACAACCTCACCGGCTTTGTCACCACAAGTAGCAGCAGAAACCGTGAACTTCGCGTCGGTCAGCATCGGGCTGTTCTGCAGGGTCACTTTCTGGATCTGCGTACAGCCGCTGGCGTCTTTCACCGTCACCTGGTACTCACCTTCAGCCAAGCCAGTAAAGTTTGGCTCAGACACAAAGTTGGTTCCGTCGATGCTGTAGGTATAAGGAGCTGTTCCACCCACAATTTCGCTGATGGCGATGCGGCCGTTGCGTTCCCCGCAGCTGGCATCGGTGCCTGTCGCCGTGAAGCTTTCTACACCGCCACTAGACGTTACCGCTTGCTCTACCGTAATGGCACAGCCTTCGGCGTCTTTGATCGTGATGGTATAAGCACCTGCTGCCAGGTTAGCGAAAGTAGCCGAAGTCTGGAAGCTGCCACCGTTCAGGCTGTAGGTATAAGGGGCTGTGCCACCATCTACTGCCGTTACTGTGATCGAACCGTTCGTCTCGCCGCAGGCAGCTTTGTTTGCTGTAAGCGTCGCTTCTTTCGGACCTTTCTGGCCAACTGTCACAGTTGTTACTGCGCTGCAGCCATTAGCATCCTTCACCGTCACTTCGTACTCACCCGCAGCCAGCGATGCAAAAGCAGCTGAAGCCTGGAAATTCTCGCCGTTGATGGAGTAGGTATAAGGAGCTACACCGCCTGTAACTTGCGCTACTGTAATGGCTCCGTCATTCGCGTCGCAGGAAGCAGCGGTTGTGTTTGCAGTCAGATCGGAAGGACCCGCTACGTTGTCTACCACTACTTTCTTGTCGATTGTGCAGCCGTTGGCGTCTTTAACTGTGATGGTATGCTCACCTGCCGCTACTGAAGTAAAGGCCGCGTCGCTCTGGAAAGCTCCGCCGTTCAGGCTGTAGGTATAAGGAGCTGTTCCGCCTTTTACACCGCTTGCTACAATGCCGCCGTTGGCTTCGCCGCAGGTTGCCGTAGAGGCCGTCAGCGCAAACTCAGTCGGACCGGCAATGTTCTCGATCACCACCGCTTTGCTGAAGGTACAGCCGTTGGCGTCTTTGATGTAAACCGTGTGGTTGCCTGCCGCCATACCTGTCAGTTCAGCTGTAGGCTGGTAAGTTGAACCGTCCTTACTGTAGGTATAAGGGGCTCTGCCGCCAGTCACCGTACCTACTGTCACGCTACCATTGCTGGCACCGCAGGTAGAGGCTCTGGTTGTCGTGGCAAATCCTTCCGGACCGTCGGCGTTCGTTACCGTCACTGCTTTCGCGAAGGTACAGCCGTTGGCATCCTTCACCGTCACCTGGTACTCGCCAGCAGCTAAGCTTGTGAAGCTGGCTGATGTCTGGAAGTTGGTACCGTTGATGCTATAGGTATAAGGAGCTGTTCCGCCTGTTATATTGCCGACACTGATCTGTCCGTTGCTGTTGCCGCAGGTGGTGTTCTGGGCTGAAGCGGTCAGGTCGGATGGGCCAGCCACATCGCTGATCGTAATTGTCTCGGTGTGCGTACAGTCGTTGGCGTCTTTTACTGTGATGGTGTACTCTCCTGCCATCAGACCTGAGAAGCTGGCTGCGCTCTGGAAAGCGCCGCCGTTCAGGCTGTAGGTATAAGGAGCCACACCGCCGTTTACTGACGTGATTCGGATGCTGCCGTTGTCGCTGCCGCAAGTTGAGTTGCTGTTAGAGGCCACAAAGCTGCCCGGACCGTCTTTCTCAACTTTCACCGTAGTCGTCGTTTCGCAACCGTTGGCGTCACGCACCGTCAGGGTATACTCTCCCGAGGCCAGTGCTGTGAATGCTGTGCCAGACTGGAAGGCACCACCTTTCAGGCTATAGGTATAAGGGGCCGTGCCACCTGTTACCGTGCCCGCTGTGATGCGGCCGTCGTTGTCAGCACAGGTTGCCGCTTGCGCGCTCGCCGCTACCGCAGAAGGACCTGCGATATCCGTTACCGTGAAGGCTTTGGCAAACGTACATCCGTTGGCATCTTTTACCGTGATGGTATGGCTTCCGGCCAGTAGACCTGTGAAGGTAGCCGCCGCCTGGAAGTTCACACCATCGATGGAGTAAGAATAAGCTCCCGTTCCACCTGAAACATTCGTCACCGTCAGTTCACCGTTTGCCGCACCGCAGGTAGAGGCTTTAGTAGAAACAGTCAGGTCAGCAGGACCAGCGATGTTGTCAACTACGATCTCTTTGCTGAAAGTACAGCCGTTGGCATCCTTCACAGTCACCGTATGTTTTCCGGCCAGCACACCTTCGAAAGTAGTGCCTTGCTGGAAGTTAGTACCGTCGGTGCTGTAGGTATAGCCACCTGCCACACCAGTTACGCCGGTCACGCTGATCGTGCCGTTGGCGCTGCCGCAGGTAGAAGCAGTGCTGGCCAGCGTCATGTCGCTTGGACCAGGCACATCTTCTATCGTCACTTCTTTCGAAATCACGCAGCCATTGGCATCTTTCACCGTGATCGTGTGCTCGCCTGCCAGTAGACCGGTCAGGGTAGCTGATTCCTGGAAGTTCACGCCGTCTTTGCTGTAGGTATAAGGTGCTGTGCCTTCTGTTACGTCACCCACTGTTACGGTTCCGTTCGCACGACCGCAGCTCGAAGACTGGGACGTTGCTACAAAGTCAGACGGACCCGGGATGTTCTCCAGTGTAACTGACTGGGTATAGGTACAGCCATTGGCGTCTTTCACCGTCACCTGGTAGGCTCCGGCAGTCAGAGAGGCAAAAATAGTTGCACTCTGGAAGTTGGCACCGTCGATGCTGTAGGTATAAGGAGCCGTTCCGCCGGTCACGCCATTGATGGCGAACGAAGCGTTTGCATCACCGCAAGTGCTGGCTTTCGGCGCAATAGCCAGTGCCGACGGACCCGCGATGTCGCTCACCTGCACCTGTGCAGCGTAGGTACAGCCTTTCGCGTCCTTCACCGTGATGGTGTGCGTTCCGGCCACAAAGCCAGTCAGCGTAGCCGAAGCCTGGAAGGTCGTGCCATCCTTGCTATAGGTATAAGGAGCAAATCCACCGGTTACTTCACCCACTGTGATCGTGCCGTTGTTGCTTCCGCAGGTAGTGGCAGTGGTTGTAGCAGCGAAGTTGGTTGGGATGTTCTTGGTTACACTAACTGTTCTGGTTATTGTACAGCCGTTGGCATCTTTCACCGTCAGGGTATAGCTTCCGGAGGCAAGGCCTGTGAAAGAAGTGCCTGTCTGGAAAGTGGTACCGTTGATGCTGTAGGTATACGGCGCTACACCGTCTGTCACAGCACCTGCCGTGATGGAGCCATCGTTGTCAGCACAACTTGCTGCACCCGATGTGACCGCCACTGCAGTAGGTCCGCCAGTGTTTATGATTGTAAAGGATTTCGCGAAGACACAGCCGTTGGCGTCTTTCACTGTGATGGTGTGCGAACCCGCTCCAAATCCGGTGAGCGTCAGTTCTGTCTGGAAGTTCACTCCGTCTTTGCTGTACTGGTAAGGAGCCGTTCCGCCCGTTGTGCCTGTGATGGTCAGTTCGCCGTTTGCCGCGCCGCAGGTAGAAGCTTTGGCAGTGGCTACCAGGTCAGATGGACCAGCAACATCATTCACTGTGATCTCTCTGCTCAGGGTACAGCCGTTGGCATCTTTTACCGTCACGGTATACTTTCCTGCCAACACCGACTCAAAGCTGGTTCCGGCCTGGTAAGTTGTACCGTTGATCGAGTAGGTATACGGGGCTGTTCCACCGGTCACGCCATTCACGGTTACCACACCGTTGGCGCTGCCGCAGGTAGAAGCCGTGCTGGCCAGTGTCAGTTCGCTTGGTCCCGGGATGTCAGTTACTTCGATGGTTTTGGCAACCAAGCAACCGTTTTTATCTTTCACGGTGATGGTATACTCGCCTGCTGCCAGCGAACCGAAGTTGGCTGATGTCTGGAAGTTAGTACCATCCTTGCTATAGGTATAAGGAGCCGTGCCACCTACCACATCGCTGATGCTGAGGGTTGCGTTGCTGTTTCCGCAAGTGGACGAAGCACCAGCCAGTGTGAAGTCAGATGGTCCGGCGATATCCTGCACTGCTACCGTTACCGTACCGATACAGCCATTCGCATCTTTCACTGAAACTGCGTACTCCCCTGCCTTTACATTGGCAAAAGTAGTCGTGCTCTGGAAAGTCGTGCCGTCGATGCTGTAGGTATAAGGGGCTACGCCACCAGTTACCGCTCCCACCGAAATGCTGCCGTTGTTGGCACCGCAGGTAGTGGCTTTGGTCGAGGCTGTGAACTGCGGACCTGCCACATTTTCCAGCGTAACCGACTTGGTGAAGGTACAGCCTTTTGTATCACGCACTGTTATGCGGTGAGCGCCTGCTGCCAGTCCGGTGAAGGTAGTGCCTGACTGGAAGCTGCCGTTGTTGATGCTATAGGTATAGGCACCCGTACCACCCATAACCGTGCCCACTGTTATGCTACCGTCACTGCGACCGCAGGTGGATGGCACTGTCGTGTGAGCGAAGTTGGTTGGAACATTCTCGTCTACTGTAACAGCGCGTGTCACGATACAGCCGTTGGCATCTTTTGCCGACAAGGTATAGCTTCCGGAAGCCAAGCCTGTGAAAGCTGTGCCTGTCTGGAAAGTCGTGCCGTCGATCGAGAAGGTATAAGGCGCTGTTCCGCCTGTTACCGCACCGGCTGTGATCGAGCCGTCGTCGTCATTACAACTGGCTGGCGTAGCCGAAGCTGCCACTGCCGTTGGACCGCCGATATTGGCTACCGTAACTGACTTGGTGAAAGTACAGCCGTTGGCGTCTTTTACAGTTATGGTGTGCGTGCCTGCTGCAAAGCCAGTCAGGGTTGTTTCAGCTTGGAAGTTCACACCGTCCTTGCTGTAGGTATAGCCTGAAGTACCGCCTGTTACGCCAGTTACTGTAATCTCCCCGTTGCTGGTGCCGCAGGTAGTCGCTTTGGTAGTAGCAGTCAGGTCAGTTGGTCCGGCGATATCATCTACTACAATCGCTTTGCTGAACGTACAGCCGTTGGCGTCTTTTACCGTGATGGTATAAGTACCCGCCAGCACCGTTCCGAAAGAAGCTGTAGCCTGGAAGTTGTTGCCATCTATACTATAGGTATAAGGAGCCGTGCCGCCTACTACATTGTTCACAGAAACAGAACCGTTCGCGCTGCCGCAGGTAGAGGCTTTCGAAGCAAGCGTCAGATCGGATGGACCGGCGATGTCAGTCACTTCCACCTCTCGGGTAGCTGTACAGCCGTTGGCGTCTTTCACTGCAATCGTGTAAGTGCCAGTCACCAGATTTGTAAAGCTTGTGCCACTCTGGAAAGTACCGCCGTTGATGCTGTAGGTATAAGGGGTCGTACCGCCATTTACCTCGCTCACGCTGATGCGTCCGTTGCTCGCGCCGCAGGTAGAGGCCTGCGCTGTAGCCGTAAAGTTCGGACCGGCAATGTTACTTACTGCCACGTCTTTGGCAAAGGTACAGCCGTTGGCATCACGCACCGAGATGCTGTACGTGCCCTCCGCCAGGCCAGTGAATGTAGCCGAAGTCTGGAAAGTGCCGCCATTGATGCTGTAAGCATAAGGCTCTACGCCGCCGCTCACATTCGTCACCGTCAGTTGTCCGTTCGGGTTACCGCAAGTCGATGAAGTGGCAGAGGCAGTCAGATTAGATGGACCGGCCAAATCACTCACTGCAATCTGGCGTGCGATGATACAGCCTTTCGCGTCCTTCACCGTAATGGTGTGCGTTCCGGCTACAAAGCCAGTCAGCGTGGATGAAGTCTGGAAAGTCGTACCGTCTTTGCTGTAGGTATAAGGAGCAAACCCGCCCGTTACCGTACCCACTGTGATCGAGCCGTTGTTGCTTCCGCAGGTAGAGGCTGTGGTAGTAGTGGCGAAGTTGGTCGGGATGTTCTTGTTGATAGTCACGGCTCTGGTCACGATACAGCCGTTGTCATCTTTCGCCGTCAAGGTATAGCTTCCTGAGGCGAGGCCGGTGAAAGCCGTTCCAGACTGGAAAGTAGTACCGTTGATGGAGTAGGTATAAGGAGCCTTGCCGCCCGTTACCGCACCCGCCGTAATCGTACCGTCGTTATTGGCACAGCTCGCCGCAGCCGAAGTAGCCGCCACCGCTGTAGGACCAGCCACATTGGTCAGTGTGAACGACTTGGCAATGATACAGCCGTTAGCGTCCTTCACCGTGATAGTATGAGCACCTTGGGCCAAGCCTGTGAAGGTGGCTGAGGTCTGGAAGTTTACACCATCTTTGCTGTAGGTATAGCTCGTGGTGTTGCCCGTCACGCCAGTCACTGTGATTTCTCCGTTTGCCGCACCGCAAGTGGTCGCCTTTAACGTGGCCGAGAAATTAGTTGGGCCGGCAATGTTGGTAACAGCTATCTGTTTCGCAACAGTACAGCCGTTTTTGTCTTTTACTGTAATGGTGTACGTGCCTTCAGCCAAAGCTCCAAAAGTAGTTGAGGCCTGGAAGTTAGTGCCGTCCTTGCTATAAGTATAACCGGATGTGCCACCCGTTACAGCACCTACTACGATGGAGCCGTTGCTGGCACCGCAAGTAGCTGTATTGGCTGTCAGCACAAAATCTGTTGGTCCGGCTACGTCTTCCACCACCACATCTTTCGCGAAAGTACAACCCTTCGCATCCTTTACAGCGATATTGTAAGTACCCGCTCTCAGCGTTCCGAAGTTGTTAGACGTCTGGAACGTTCCGCCATTTATGCTATAGGTATAGCCTGAAGTACCGCCAGCAACAGCTGTTACCCGGATACTGCCGTTGTTGCGACCGCAAGAGGTTGTGGTTACAGAAGCCGTAAAATTAGAAGGGCCAGCTACATCCGTCACCACTACTGCTTCGGTGTACGTACAGCCATTGGCATCTTTCACGGTTACATTGTAGGTTCTGGCAGTTAGTGTAGTGAAAGTAGCGGATGCCTGGAAGTTAGTGCCGTCTATACTATAGGTATAACCATCTTTTCCACCCGTCACACCCGTTACCGTAAGTGCACCATTCGGATTACCGCAGCTCGATGCCGTTGCAGACGTTACCAGGTCAGTAGGACCTGCTTCGTTACTAACCGCTATCTGGCGCGACACCACACAACCCTTTGAGTCTTTCACCCAAACAGTATGCGTAGTGGCGGAGAAGCCGCTTAGTGTCGGGCTGTTCTGATAGGTTACGTTGTCTTTACTATAGGTATAGGTACCTGAACCGCCTGTTACCGTACCCACCGTGATCGTACCGTTGCTGTTGCCGCAGGTAGATGGGTCAGTCGTGAAGGCGAAGGTAGTCGGCACGTTCGTACCCACCGTTACCGAGCGGGTCACGGTACAACCATTGGCATCCTTCGCTGTTACAGTGTAAGGTCCTGCAGCAAGTCCGCTAAACACCTTACCAGCCTGGAAAGTAGTGCCGTTGATGGAGTAAGTCATGGTGCCGGTACCGCCTGTCACGGTTCCTACTGTAATGGTACCGTCGTTGTTGCGGCAGCTGGCAGCCTGTGCAGTAGCCGTTACCGCCGTTGGACCGGCCACATTGGTCAGCGTGAAGGTTCTGGAGAAACGGCAGTTGTTGACGTCTTTTACGGTAATGGTATGGTTGCCTATAGCCAGGCCAGAGAAAACAGCTGAAGCCTGAAAGTTCACACCGTCTTTGCTGTAGGTATAGGTACCCGTTCCGCCGGTCACGCCCGTTACTGTGATCTGACCATTGGCAGCACCACAGGTGGTGTTGTCCACAGTGGCGGCAAAGTTACTAGGGCCTGCCACATCGCCTACTGTTACTTCTTTTGTGAACGTACAGCCGTTAACGTCTTTTACGGTGATGCTATACCTGTCGGCACGCAAACCGGAGAAGACATTGGAGTTCTGGAAGCTACCGCCGTTGATGGCATAGGTCTTGGTGCCCGTTCCGCCGGTTATAGTTCCTACTGTAATGCTACCGTTTGTGCCGCCGCAAGTAGAGGATGCTGCTGTGAAAGCAAAATCAGATGGGCCTGGTACGTTGGTGATGGCGATTTGCTTGGAGAAAGTACAGCCACGCGCATCCTGCACCGTGATGGTGTAGGTTCCGGCTGCAAAGCCAGTCAGGGTCGCATCGTCCTGGAACGTAGTGCCGTTTCTGCTATACTTATAAGGAGACACACCGCCCACAATGTTGCTCACCAGCACGCTACCATTCGGATTGCCGCAAGTGGCTGCAGTCGGAGTCAGCGTGAAGTCTGTTGGCATCACCTGCTCTACTCGTACTGAAGTAGTTACAGTACAGCCATTGGTATCACGGGCCGTTAAGGTATAGTTACCGGAAGCAAGACCTGTAAAAGTAGTGCCTGCCTGGAACGTAGTGCCGTTGATGGAGTACTCCTTCGCGCCTGTGCCGCCTGTTACAGCTCCTGCTGTAATGGTACCGTCGTTGTTGCGGCAGCTGGCAGAAGTGGAAGTAGCCGCTACTGCTGTAGGACCGGCCACATTCGTCAGCGTAACAGACTTGGAGAAAGTACAGCCGTTGGCATCCTGTACCGATACATTATAAGTACCTGCAGCCAGGCCTGTAAAGGTGGCTGATGACCGGTAAACTCCTCCGTTAATAGAATAAGTGAAGGTTTTGTTTCCGCTGGAAACCACGTTGCTTACCACGATCTGCCCGTTGCTGTTGCCACAAGTTGAAGAAGTTGGCGTAGCGGTGAAGTTCGTTGGGCCTGGTATATTCTGCACCGTCACTGATTTGCTCAGTACGCAGCCTTTCGAATCTCTCACCCAAACCGTGTGTGTACCGGCAGTAAAGCCGGTGAGTATTGTAGATGCCTGGTAGGTTTGGCCATTTTTACTGTACTCCAGTGCGCCTACACCTCCTACTACACCGGAGATCGTTACAGTACCGTTCGGATTGCCGCAGGTAGAGGAGGCAGGTGTAGCTGTAAAGTTGGTGATGGAAGCCTGCGCCACTGTTACCGAAGTGGTTACAATACAGCCATTGGCATCCTTTGCCGTCAGAGTATAGTCGCCGGAAGCGAGACCCGTGAAGGTAGTACCTGCCTGGAAATTGGTGCCGTTGATGGAGTAGGTTTTGGTTCCTGTACCGCCCGTTACCGCACCCGCTGTGATCGAGCCGTCGTTGTTGCGGCAGCTGGCAGGGTTTGAGGTGGCTGCTACGGCCGTTGGACCTGGTGCATTGGTCAGCGTGAAGGACTTAGCGACTGTACAGCCATTGGCGTCTTTCACAGTGATGGTGTGTGATCCAACCGCTAGACCGGTAAAGGTGTTGGAAGTCTGGAAGTTCACGCCGTCCTTGCTGTAGGTATAGGCGGCCGTTCCGCCTGTCACATTGTTCACAATGATCCGCCCATTGGCATTACCGCAAGTCGTGTTCGTTGGTGTGGCCGTGAAGTCAGCCGGACCGTTTACCTGCGTTACGGTAAACGACTGTGTAATCGAACAGCCTTTTTCATCCGTTACAATTACCGAGTAAGCCCCTGCCGAAAGACCGTTGATCGTAGCTGTTGTCGCACCGTTGCTCCAGCGGTAGCCCAAGGCGCCCTGCGCACCCGTTACGTTTGCCGTGATGGTGCCTAACGTGCCGTTACAGATCACGGGGGTGCCTGTCAGTTTCACCTCCATGTTATAGAAGGTGATGCGCGTTGTACTGCGCACTGGCGAACAGTTGCCGTTGCCTGTTGACTCCAGCGTAAGCGTGACAGCCCCGGCAGCGATATCAGCAGCTGATGGCGTGTAAATTGCTTTCAGATCATCCCGGTTAGAGAAAGTACCGCTACCACTTGTGCTCCAACGGCCTCCGAGGGCTGCTGTCACAGTACCGGCCAGCTGCACCGTGCCTGAAGAACAAACCAGTTGATCTGCACCGGCGTTCGCAGTAAGGTTGGTCACGACTTCTACGGTGGCCGAGAACTCTTTACAGTTGATATTATTAGAGTTTTTTGGAACCGCTGCGAATTTGTATGTGCCAATGGCATTCGCCGTGTATGCAATATTATTGCCAACAACGCTTCCATCAGGTCCATACCAGAAGTAGTCAAAACCAGCTGCCTGATCGCCACTTGTTACGCTTCCTGTAAGTTGCACACTGCTTCCTCCCGGACAGATAATGGCTGGTTGGGGCCCAACGGTGACGACGGGTTCGGGATAAAAGTATACTCTAATCTCATCGTAGTGAGAAGAAGTAATAGCGCACTCACTTGGAATAACTGAGCCACTAACTCTGTAATCTACATATTCCGGGGCTGTTTCATCTGGTGTAACTGTGGGATTTAGAATATTTACATCACTCAAAAACTTTTCGAACCCACGTCCAGATATATCTTGCCAAACAATTTTATCATCATCCAGAAAAGTGGCTGGTGCCCTAAGTTGGGCGGAACAACCACCTACTACAGAGATATCGCCCTGTGGTTCAAAGGCACCAATCGACCTGAATGTATATCTATTCGCATTACCACCTGGCTTACAGGAAGATATTTTAAGAGTGCCCGTGTTAACAATACAAACTAAATCATTCGCATTTTTTATACTTCCTTTATCACAATTAATAATATAAGTCATGGAGCCAGAACCGCCATCCACTTTCACTTCTATCTGGCCAGCGTCTTTATGTAACTTTACAATAAACTCAATACAGTTATTGCCTGCACAGTTACTACCACTTCTTTTGACAGGCAGCGTTGTAACTTCTTTATTTGGATGTTCAGACAAGTCCACATCAACTATAGGGACTGTTCCCTGCGCAAACACGTCAGGGGATGCTACCAGCTGTAACATCCCTAAGAGTAAAATCGCAAGAAGGTGGGAAATTTTTTGAGTAAAGTTTATTTCCATACAGGCTGGGTTAGTGTTTCAACTGATACAAGGGTCTTCATAAGCGGACAAAATAGGTTTAACTGTATAAAGTAACACATCACTTGGGGATAATCCCTAAGCATAAAATATCACTTTAGCTTTATGGCTTTTAAATGTAAAAGAACTTATTGAACTATATAAAAAATAAATTAAATATATTTTATTAAAAAAACTGTTCTACACCAAAATGTCGCATTCTCGTAAATGAAATGCCTGCAGAAGCCTCTATTGCTTATCAGACATGTGTTTATATTAAAGCCAGATATAATTTCGAACAATTGGCAAATCAAAACTATGCAAAATTTATTTAATAGAAAGGAATAAACATTCAAAAGGTAACTATACTTTTTCAAAGTTTGTAATGAAGTATATATATCTTCCGATATTTGAATACCTTCTACAAATGTCAATAGTTTACTACTTGTTATGAGGAGGCCTGATACGGCATGTTTTTAGCAAAACCTGCCACAATCCATTACCTTTGCACATCTCCCAATTAAGATAGATTCTATATGAGCGCCAAGAGCTTTGAGCTATTAATCCAGACTGCCTTTGCACCCGAAAATCCGCAGGTATTTGAGGGGCCTGCCACGGCTGTGTACCAGCAATTAGAGCAGGCTTTGCTGAATTCACGCACTCAGGGAGGAAAAGCGGCGGAGGAAGTGGGCTTTCGGTTTGAGCGCCTGCGCCTGGGTGTAGCGATTGCCCTTATTAAGGCCTATGCCCGCCTGGCCGACAATGAAGGGGCTAAAGATGTGCTCAGCTTGCTCCTGGAAGCTGTCAAGGCGAAAAACACCCGCGAGATAGACAAGATCATACAAAAGAAGATCGGGCTGTTCGACAATCTGTACCACGAAATATTTGTGAACGAAGAGCGGGAGCACCTGCTGGCCCTGTTTGAGCAAACCCTGGACACCGTTTCAAAAGAAGAACTGGACGATCTGATACTGGAAGGTCTGGAGGCGCTGCAGGACATCGACTTCGATGCACCACAACCTGACGAGGACGACAACGAGCCCCTCGACGAAGACTTCCTGAAAAGCATTCAGTAAACTCACATCTCTTTGGGTCCATGGAAATTACCTTAACTACTCCTGCCCTCCTGTTTCCGGCAATTTCGCTGTTATTGCTGGCTTATACCAACCGCTTTTTGGCGCTTGCCAACCTGATCCGCAGCTTGAAAACCCGGTATGCCACCACGCAGAGTCAACTGGTGTATGGGCAGATTGAGAACCTGCGCATTCGCCTGATCCTCATCCGCAACATGCAGGCGTTCGGTATTGCCAGTATGTTCGGCTGCGTGTTCTGCATGTTCATCCTCTTTGCGGGGTATAGCACTGCAGGCAAGTATACCTTCGGCCTCAGCCTTTTGCTACTGATGATCTCGCTGGCCCTGGCACTGCGTGAGATCCTGATATCGGTAAAGGCGCTGGAGCTTGAATTGAATGACCTGGAAGAGAATGCTACTTAGTCAGGTTTTCCCAAATCCTCTATACAAATTTACTAAAGCCGACCCACCTCTCATATTGTCTGTTTACCGTGATCCAAATTTATACCTACTGCAAAGAAGTTAGCTATACACCCAAAAGCAAAGCGATTTTTTTCCGGATTGAGTATCTTTGCCCTTCATCAGTTAAAAATTAAAAAATTTAAGAGACTTAAGTGGATATCCATTCATATACCTCTTAACACATTTCAGATGCATACCAACCCGAAAAATCTGGCTATAAAGGATTTTGTGTACGAGCTGCCAGATGAGCGCATTGCCAAGTTTCCGCTGCCGGAGCGTGACCAGTCCAAGCTCCTCTATTATAGGAATCACTCCATAGCCGACCATACCTTCCAGGATTTACCAGAGCTTTTGCCGGCCGGTAGTTTGCTAGTGTTCAACAATACCAAAGTGGTGCAAGCGCGGTTGATTTTTCATAAACCGACCGGAGGCGCAGTGGAAATTTTCTGTTTGGAGCCGGTGAAGCCGCACCGCGAAGTGCAACTGGCCATGCAGCAAACCCGGAGTTGCACGTGGAAATGTTTGGTTGGCAACAACAAACGCTGGAAAGAGGGTCCGCTGAAGATATTTTTTGAGGGAGGCGTGGTAACAGCCGAGCGCGAGGCGCAGCAGGACGGGCACTTTCTGATTCGGTTTACATGGACACCCGCCGAACTGACTTTCGCAGAAGTTTTAGAGCGCTGTGGCCGATTACCCTTGCCTCCATACCTGAACCGCGAACTTACCCCCGAGGATCGTACCCGCTACCAAACCATTTATGCCCGTAACGAAGGTGCGGTGGCTGCCCCTACCGCCGGGCTGCATTTTACCGACCAGGTAATGGAGCAGCTGCAAGCCAAAGGTATAGAGAGCACATACCTGACCCTGCATGTGGGCGCCGGCACTTTTAAACCGGTAAAAGCCGACACCATGGAGGCCCACGAAATGCACGCCGAGCAGTTGATGGTGTCGAAGCAGGTGGTAGAGCAGTTGCTGCAGCACCTGGGTCAGCCGCTTATACCTGTTGGTACCACTTCGATGCGCAGCCTGGAAAGCTTGTACTGGTTAGGTACCTTGCTTCTGCAGCAGCCTGATTTAAGACCAGAAGAACTGCACGTCACACAATGGCTCCCCTACGAAACTAGCGCGCCACCTGCCACTTCGGAAGCGCTGCAGACTTTGCTCAACTACATGGAGCGGCACCACACCGAGCATCTGCATGCCAGCACGCAGATCATCATCGCGCCGGGCTATACCTTTAAAGTATGCAACGGACTCGTCACCAACTTCCACCAACCTGAGAGCACACTGCTGCTGCTGGTGGCAGCGCTCATCGGCGAAGACTGGAAACAGGTATACCGCCACGCGTTGGACAATAATTACCGCTTCCTCAGCTACGGCGACAGCTCCCTCCTGCTGCCGTAAAAACCACCTTTAAATCCCCTACCTTAGTAGCTACAAAGCAAGGTATAGGTATAGCAATACGTTATCAGCAGATGCAGAACAGGTATAAGGTATAGCTCAGGTATAGAGAGGGAAAAAATCTAGCTTAGGTATAAGCTTGGGTATAGCACAGCGATTGGCGTAGACACTTGTGGGTCTAAAGACTCCGCGAAATCCTTGTAGCAACTTTCAAGTATTTCCAATAAAAAAGCCAGCTCTATTCAGGTATAGAACTGGCTTTCTTATTGAATTTATGTTGATTACTTACCGGCCTTGGCAGTACCTCCGTTCATTCCATACTCCGAAATAAGGTATACCAGTGCGGCCATACCTGCGGAGCCCAGCTGCATTTCACGACGACTTACGGTCTCGAAGGTATCAATCTCGGTGTGGTGGTAGTCGAAGTAACGCTGTGAGTCGGGGCGCAGACCGATCAGCACCACGTTGTTCTGTCCTTTTAGTGGGCCAATGTCAGCGCCGCCGCCGCCGCGGTTTAGTTCGTGCAGACCATAAGGTTCCAGCAATTCTTTCCAACCCATTATTTTAGCATACTGCTCGTCGTTGGCATCGAAACCAAAACCGCGTGGTGTAAAGCCGCCTGCATCAGACTCGATGGCCGCTACGTGCTTCTCGCCTTTCGCTTTGGCTTCTTCGGCATACTTGCGGCCGCCGCGCAAACCGTTTTCTTCGTTCATGAACATCACGGCGCGGACAGTACGCTTCGGTCGTATTCCTTGCTCTTTGAGCAGGCGCAGCACCTCAATGGATTGCACGCAGCCGGTACCATCGTCATGGGCGCCTTCGCCTATGTCCCAGGAGTCGAGGTGGCCGCCTACTACCACAATCTCTTCTGGTTTTTCAGAGCCTTTTATCTCACCGATCACATTATAAGAAAGCACATCCGGACGGGTTTCGCAGGTCATGCGCATGTAGAATTTCAGTTCCGGATCGTTTTTCAGCATGGCACTTAATTCATCTGCGCCCTTAGTACTGATGGCAGCGGCTGGTATTTTCTCCACATCGTCGGCGTAACGTGTGTTGCCAGTGTGGGCTACATCCTGGATGTCGTTGGCCATGGAGCGCACGAGTACAGCCACCGCACCGAGCTTAGCAGCTGCCACCGGACCTCCGCCACGCTGATCTACGGCACCGCTATAGGCGGCCATGGTATGCACATGCTTATTGTCGAATGGACGGTTGAAGAACACGATCTTGCCTTTCACTTTCTTCTTGCCCAGTTTCTCAAGCTCCTCGAAGTTTTGCACCTCAATTACCTGTGCACTCAGGCCCTGCGTGCCGGTACCCACCGAGCTGCCCAGCGCCAGAATATTCACTTCCTGGCTGCCATTGCGGCCACTCAGGATACGGCCAATTTCTTTGTCGCCACGTACCCAATGCGGCACCATCACTTCCTGCAGGTATACGCGGTCGAGTCCCATTTTCTCCATCACCTGGCGACTCCACTCTACAGCGGCGGCGGCTTGAGGCGAACCGCTCAGGCGGGCACCGATGTTTTTGGTGAGGTAGCGCAGGTTTTCGTAGCTCTCATAGCTGGTGAGGGCATCGTCGTAGAACTTGCGGATGACAGTGGAGTCGGACTTGTAAGTATTTTGCTGCGCCACGGCAGGTATAGCGGCCAGCATGGCAGCCCCCGCCACGAAGGCGCGTAGTTTGTGTTTAAGTAACATCATCAGGTGAATAATGCGTGAAAGGTTAGCGTAGATTTGTTTGGGGCTTTAATTTAGGAAATCATTTCGAAGTACAAACAACATCTGGCATAATTCCGGCTATACCTACTTCACCTGCAACACCTTCTGCAAATCCTGCGGATTGAGCATGAGTAAACCCACTTCGGGCAGGCGCTCGGTTAGTTCTTTCCAGTTCTTGTCTTTCTTGTATACTTCTTGCAGGATCTTGGTGGCCCCGTTGATGTCGCCGTTGTTGGCCAACGCGATCGCGTGCCAGTACTTCATCTCGAGGTTGTCCGGGTACATGGCCTGGGCTTTGCCATACTCTTCCATGGCCTTTTTCACCTGCCCTTTTTCCACTGCCAGGTCGCCGTTGTTCATGTGCTCGTAGGCGCGGTATACCTTGAGGAGCCGTGCCAGTTCGTCGAGCGGTTTTTCGTGGTCGTCTACCCGCAAATCAATGATTTTGTCATCCCATGGCTGCTCGGTAGCCTTGCCGCGCACTACCACCAGCACTGCCGACTGCTTGCCGCGGATGTCGCCTCCCTCCCGCTCGGCTGCCTGCATGGCCAGCAGCACCCGCTCGGCCAGCGGCTTGCCTGCGCTCGTTTCAAAAGCCTTCGCCATGGCCGGCCATACCTTGTTGGTGAGCATCATGTTGGCCTGTACCGAAAAGTTTGTGCCAATGGTGTGCCCTGCGTAGCGAATGCACTGTTTGCCGGTATGGGTCGCCACGCGGCCCTGCGCATCCATTATGGACACTTGCCGTACTTCGCGTCCTTCGTCATCTGCCAGCAGAATATCCAGCGCCTCCTGCGGCGACTTTCCTTCTTTCAACAAAGCAAGTCCACGCAAACCAAATGACTTGTTGGTGAAAGACTGCGTCGCCACTACACCCACGCCAGCCTCGACCCAGGGCACGGCGGTGCCCACCGAAAACCAGTGGCTTTGCACGCCAACGGCCATCTCGCCGGTCTTCGCGTCGCGGGCTACAATCGAATAGGTATGGGCCAGAGGTTCTTCACTTTTAAACACCTGCGCCTGTGCTGAAAAATGTATCACGGTGAGAAGGAGGGTTAGAATGGAAAATAGTTTTTTCATGGGGAGTACATGGTTTTGAAGGATTGAGTTTTAGCCGAGGCAGTTGTTACCTCTAAATCGTCCTAAGTATATCTTCTAATGACAGATGGTTTTCTTTAAAAAGCCTGTGCTTATACCGTACATTCAGTTTGTCTAGTACTCTTGTTATATTAAAACCGGTAGCGTAAAAATATACGCCCGATTTCGATGTCAGGTATAGCCATTTTTCATTGTCTAATTTATGATTTTTAAAATAATCATACCTTTGATACGCTGAATCTGCTTGTTGTAAATTAGTATCGGGTTGTTTCTGTGAAAACTTCTCGTAAAGTTTTTGTTCCACATACCTGGCCGTACCCTCCATTGTCTCATACATCTTTTCGGCAGCTTCAATATCTATGTCAAGCTTCTGCTTTGTTTCATTTCTGCGGTTTTCCCTTTCCTTGAAAAAAGCTCTGAGCAGCTTCCTGATCTCATCACGACTATCAGATTCTAAAGCCTGTAGTAATAGGGCGTTTTCTTTGTCTATTTGCTCTTTAAACCATACTTGGTCTTTGTAGAGGCCCTTTAGTGTACTCTTATCAAAACTGCCCAGGCTATCTGCGAAATACTGACGATAGCTTGCGTGCTGGAGCTGAAATCCATGAAAATACTCATGAACAACCATGCTCACCCATACCTCTGTTGAAGTTACGTCTGTTACAATTTTGCCTGTTTCCTCCAGACTACTGCAATGCATAAAGGGTGCATGATAATCATAGGCGCTGGAATCGCTAAACGTGAATCCCACGGCCATATGGAAGGGAGTGCTGTCGAGGCGAGTGGTAGTCTTGTATACCTTCAAATCAGTGCTTTGGAAAACTGGGGTTGGGTTATGAATGGTTAAAAACCTGCTGGTGGGATTGGCTATAAAAGAGGAGGAGTCGGTATAGTAGATCAGCGGAACGTCATAGCGCTTCTCATCAAAGTCAGGCCAAATTTCCTTTGCTATGGTTGGTTTGAGAGCATATACATACGATATCCTGTCGAACACTAATTGCTCCGGGCTAGCCAGTTTTTGTGTGCAGGAGAATGCGGTGACTGCCAGCAAAAGTAGAATTAGTCTGTGCATTGGTTTCTCTCTTCTAGTATGGTAACAATTGAGGCTCTATTATAGATGAACCCAGCGTGATCGGATTACCTCAGGCTAAACTAATCTACCCTGCCATGCTTTCTAAATTTAAAATCCTTAAATTACATCACAATATACTCAATCTCCTCTTATATAGGGAATTCCCTACCTTCTAACAACCCATCTTCATTTCAGAAGTATAACAGAACAAATTCAGCGCTTAAGGGCAACAAAACCCGGCGCAAATCATATTATGAGCAAACCCTTCAACGAGAAAAAACAACAGCGCATGGCCATGCTAATAGATGGCGACAACGCGCAACCGACCCTTATCGTCAAAATACTGGCCGAAGCAGGCAAATACGGACAAACCACCATCCGCCGCATTTACGGCGACTGGACCACCCCACAGATGAACGGCTGGAAAGAGTGCCTGAATAACCACGCCATACAGCCCATCCAGCAGTTTCGTTATACCGTAGGCAAAAACGCTACCGACAGCGCCATGATCATCGACGCGATGGACCTGCTGCACAGTCATCTGGTAGACGGCTTCTGCATCGTGTCATCCGACAGCGACTATACCCGACTGGCAACCCGCATCCGGGAGGCAGGTATTTTTGTGATGGGAATCGGGCAACGTAAAACACCTAAACCTTTTGTGAACGCCTGTAACATCTTTATCTACACAGAAAACCTGACCGACGACATAGGCGAGAAACAAATAGCAGCGGCAGACAAATCAACGTCTAACGGGCAAGAGAACCCGCGACCAAATCCGGTGCCGATGCTGAAAGAGGCTTTCACGATGGCTGTTGGCGAAGACGGCTGGGCACATCTTGGAGGTATAGGGACAAGCCTGCGCACCCTAGACCCTGCCTTCGACCCACGTACTTTCGGGTATAGCCAACTGATCCAACTGATCAAAGCGCACAAAGACCTGTTCACGATCCGCAAAGAAGACGACAAAGGCTCGTCGGCAGTGTACGTGAAGCGACGCAGCCCTGACAGAAAGCGCAATCCTGCCAAAGCAAAAGAGGCTGCCCCGGCCAAAGAAGAACGAAACGAGCGCAATTAAGCAATCAGCTATACCTAAGCACCCAAAAGCCTGAAAGAGTCAGTAGCAGCTCTTTCAGGCTTTCGGGTTCTTATACCTGTTGGTTGTTTAGGTTGCTAGATGCTAAAGCCCACGGTCAGCGAGAAATTCCGGAACTTGCCATCAGCAGCGTCATCGTTGAACACAGTGGTGAGTCCGTGGGCGTACATCAGGTCCAGTTCGATTAAGCGGAGAAGTTTGATACCTACTCCGCCGTGCAGCGCAAACTGGGCATTGCGCACATCGCGGCGGCGCACGTCCAGGTTATTGTCGCTCACTCCAATGTTGTAGGCAAAAGAGGGTCCCGCCATCATCCGAAAAGGGATGGAGCCGCCGTTGCGTTTTTGATAGTTACTTTCCCAACCCAACAGCACCGGCGCCCGGAAATAGCGGAAGCGCACTTCATCGCGCTCGCCGGAACGCGGCTGCACCGTGCGCTGAATGGTGAGCTTGTTGTTCACAAAATCGATGCCCGGCTGCACATAGAAGCGCTCACCGATACGGGCAAAAATCCCGAATTCTGTACCCACTCCGGCTGATTCATCCATCAAAGTCGGATCTTTGCTGATGTTGGAGATATTAAACCCAAGCTTGGCACCCAGATCAATATTGGTTTCCTGTGCGGAAGCGGTAAAAACGAAGCTGAAAAAAAGCAGCAATAGTAGTATGTATTTCATAGTCCTGTGTAAAATATATGCGTTCATAAAAAAGCGGCATCGCCACACCCTAAGCTATTTAACTGGTTATTTGGTCTGTATGTTTAACATACTTATTTTTAGAGCTTTACAATACCGCCCCGCCATACCATGAGATCTGTCCCAAATTCACAACCACTGATCGTATCCCCGGAGATCACCCTGCACGGAGCCCAGGTAAGCGACGCCCCGGCCCTCTACCAACTCATCGATAGCGGCCGGCTATACCTGCGGGAGTGGCTGCCCTTTATCGATTTCAGCCAATCCGCCGCTGACACCGAGCTATACCTGCGCAGTGTCACCACACCCGGTAACCTGCAGGATCAGGTATACACCATCCGGTTTCAGGACGAGGTGGCGGGCATTATTGGCTACAAAACCATCGACCGTGTGAACAGAAAGCTGGAGATCGGTTATTGGCTGGGCGAAGGATTCCAGAAAAAAGGTATCATGATCAGAAGCTGCAGCGCCCTAATTGCGCAGGCATTTGAGCAGATGCGCATGAACCGCATCCAGATAAAGGTGGGTGTGGGCAACAGCAAGAGTAACCGTATTCCGCAACGGTTGGGCTTTAGACTGGAAGGTATAGAGCGGGACGGCGAATGGCTGCAAGGCCGGTTCATCGACCTGGAGGTATACAGTTTACTGAAACGGGAATGGCTGGAGGAAGAAGCTACTCCTGGCTTCGGCGGAAACGACCGATCTTAAGCTTCGGTTTTGGTGCTGGCTTGGCAGGCGTCATACTTGTGCCGAGCAGCAGCGAGACCGGCCGCAGCTCCTCGTGTTTGTCGGCGATCAGTTTCAGAATGGCCACAAAAGGCACGAACAGGATCATGCCGGATGCTCCCCAGAGGATGCCACCTGCCACAATGGCCAGCAACGTAAAGAGCATATTTACCTGCAGCCTGTAGCTCACGGCCAGCGGAAAGATCAGGTTTGCCTCCAGGTACTGCACCACCGAGAACACGATGATCACCCCAACCGGGTACCACACCGAGTCATACGTGATCCAGGCTATCGCCATCGGCAGAATAGCTCCAATGGAAATGCCCACATAAGGTATAAATGTGAGGATGGAGGCGACGATACCAAAGAAGACTGCATGCGGTATACCTAGCAGCAGGAGCCCGACACTGTTGAGCAAGCCCACCACCGCATACACGATGATCATCCCTTTGATGAAGTTGTAATAGGTCGTGATGGTTTCCTGTAAAATGCTGCGGATCTTGCGGTGTTCTGCATGCGGGAACATAGAGTAAAGCGCTGCGGCCAGCTGCTCGCGGTTATAAAGGATAAGCGCCGCATAGAGTGGGATCAGCAGGAAAAGCACCACCGTGGTGACCGAAGCGTAGAGCACTCCCCGCACCACATTGAGCACAGTAGAGGTAGCGTCCTTTACGAGCCCTTCCAGCCAGTTGCTGCGCTGCACGTCATCCACGCCAAACTGCCGCTCCAGGTATAGTCCGAATTGATGCCAGGCCTGCAGCAGTTTTTCCTGCAGCATGGGCCACTCCTGCCCGAAACTGATCATTTGTCGCACCAGCAGCCAGGTCAGCGCACCCATGATCACAAGCAGGGTCAGCAGACAGAACAGGATCGCTCCCCAGCGGCTCCAGCCACGGTCTTCCAGCCACTTGACGATCGGGTAAAGGATAAAGCTGATCAGGAGGGAAAAGCTCAGCGGAACGAAAAGTGTGCGTCCAAAGTAGAGCAAAGCTGCCATCAACAAAATGTATTGCAGCAACTTTAGCCAGTTTACTTTGGAGCTCTTTTCCATATTTCGCTATATTGGGTTGCTGTTTCCGTACCATTGCACGCGGAGGTAGCGATTACCCCAACAATATTCCCAAAAAAACATCAATATCCTAATCGTATACACCGCTATACCCATGACACGCCAAAAGCTATTTGCTACTGCCTTTTCCCTTTTACTCAGTGCTTCCCTCTCAGCCCAGGATCTCTCTGTTATTAACCAGCAGGAGGCCACCCGTATGCTGCAGACCCTCAGCCACGACAACATGCAGGGCCGCGCTACCTTCTCGGCAGGTATAGAAAAAGCCGCTGATTTTATTGAAGAGGAATTTCATGCAATTGGGCTTGTACCGCTCAACGGCAACAGCTCCAGCCAGGTACCCTCCTACCGCCAGACTTTCTATGTGCACCGCCTTACACCCAGCCAAACAGCAGTAAAACTGGGCAAGAAGACAATTGCACCGGAGCATCTGTTTGTGAACACGGCACACGAAGCGTTCAGCTGGAAACATAAAAACAAGGTCAACATCATCACCATACCGGAAGGTGAGAACTTCAGAGCTGCTTTCGGAAAGGCAAATGCAGAAGAGCAGGATGCGATTGTGCTTGTTCACCCCAGCCATGCCGAAGCTTTTGCCAACTATAGAGGCTACTTTGCGAGAGGCGGCGTGAAAAAAGAGATAGGTACCGGTGCCAGCAAGGTATACGTGCTCACCGATCAGGCAGCGCCCAAGAAGTACGAAGTGAAGTTTACTAACAAAGTCGAAAAACTGTCGCTCTCTAATGTGGTAGGCATGATCGAGGGCAAGCGCAAAAACGAATTTGTGGTGTTCTCCGGTCACTACGACCACATCGGCTTTCATAAAACCATCGACGGTGACAGCATCGCTAATGGTGCCGACGATGATGCTTCCGGTACTACGGCCATGATGATGCTGGCCCGCTACTACAAAGAGCAGCCGCAACCCGAGCGTACCCTGATCTTCGCCGCTTTCACAGCCGAAGAGATCGGCGGACATGGCTCCCGCTACTTTTCCGAGCAACTCAATCCCGACCAGATCGTGGCCATGTTCAACATCGAAATGGTTGGAAAGCCATCTAAATTTGGTCCGAACAGTGCTTACCTGACTGGTTACGAAAAGTCTGACCTCGGCAGAATGATGCAAAAGCGTCTGGAAGGTACCACCTACAGTATCCACCCTGACCCATACCCTGAGCAAAACCTGTTCTACCGCTCCGACAATGCCACCCTGGCCCGCCTGGGCGTACCAGCGCATACCATTTCATCTGTGCAAATCGATCAGGACAAAACCTACCACACTGTGAAGGATGAGTTCGAACTGTTGGATATGGCACACTTTACCAGCATGATCCGCGCGATTGCGCTAGCTGCGCAGGGAGTTGTTTCCGGAGAGGATACACCGATGCGGGTTGATAAGGCGTTGGTGAAGTAATTACCTCCCCCTAACCCCCTCCTAAAAACAGGAGGGGGATTTTCTGCAGCTACGAATTCTCTAGGTATAGATTTTGTAGCTGTGGTTGCGTGTACGCGATTAACATCCCCCTGCCCCCTTCAAAGGGGGAGTTTCACCCCATCCCAGCCTTCCCCTAAAAACAGGGGAAGGAGTCTGCTACTGCCACTCACAGGTATAAGATTATCGCAAAATACCACTGGCAGGTATAGCAAGACTAACTTGCACTGAAACTACGAAGGTATAGCTTTAGCCCAGTGCACATTACGACGCTCCACTGTCTGAGCGGTCAGCGAGTTTGGAGCGTCTTGACTTTTTTGCCTTCTTTTTGTGTCAAGACAAAAAGAAGGTGCCCGCCGCACAGGCGAAGCTATAAAACAACTCAGTTTGCTATACCTGCAAAAGCCGCCGCTACAAAGCAAAACAGGTCCCGGCTATACCTAGCCGGGACCTGTTTTGTTTCTATAAGCTATACCTTTAATTCCTCACTGCAATCATTAACCCAAGCTCCTTGTACCGCATCCCAAATTTCTTCGCAATCTGCGAATTCGTCAGGCTGCCTTTGTAGATGTACACGCCGCTGCGGTAATGCTCGTTCATGAACAGCACCTCGTTGATGCCGCCGAACTTGGAGATTTCGGTAAAGATCGGTGTGAAGATATTGCTGAGCGCCGTCGAGGCAGTGCGGGGTACCCGCGAGGCGATGTTGGGTACGCAATAATGGATGATGTCGTATTTGCGGAAGATCGGGCGGCTATGCGAGGTCAGTTCAGAAGTTTCGAAACAGCCTCCCTGGTCAATGCAAACGTCGATGATGATGGATCCCGGGTTCATTTGGGCTACTACCGCCTCCTCTACCATACACGCCATACGTCCCTCTTCCGCTACCAGCGCACCAATCACGACATCCGCGTTTTTGAGCTCGTTGTGCAGGATAGTCTTGTCGAGCGTGGAGGTAAAAATTGGTTGACTGATGTTATGCTTCAGACGGCGCAGCTTGTAGATGTGGTTATCAAACACCTTCACTTCTGCACCTAGTCCCAGGGCAGCGCGAGCGGCATATTCGGCTACGGTACCAGCCCCCATGATCACCACTTTGGAGGGAGCTACCCCGGTTATACCTCCCAGGATTACACCCTTCCCGTCGTTGCTGCTGCTCAAATACTCGGCCGCAATCAGCATAGACGAACTGCCAGCAATCTCGCTCATAGCACGCACTACCGGCTTCGACTCCGACTTATCTCGGATCAGCTCAAAGGAAATAGCGTTTATTTTTTTGCGGAGAAGGGCGTTGATATAGTCAGAGGTCAGATTACCGAAATGCAGGGCAGAAATCAGTGTTTGCCCCGGACGCAGGTACTCGATTTCGTCGTAAGTGGGCGGTGCGATCTTCAGTATAATACCTGCATCGTATACCTCCCTAGTAGAATATACAATGCGGGCGCCGGCTTCAGAATAGTCGTTGTCGGAGTACTTAGACGGACCGCCGGCTCCGGTTTCAACCCATATCTCGTGTCCCTGGTCGGTTAGCTGTTTTACGGCGTCCGGAGTCAGGCCAATGCGGTTTTCCTGAAACGATGATTCCTTCGGCAGCCCGATAAACAGGCTTTTGTATCGTTCCTCCACAGCCAGCATCGACTCCTTTGGGTAAAGGGCCTGACTGGCCGCCAGCTTTCCTAATTCAACGGCGAATCTCTCCGTCATGCTCATACTTGGTTTATGGTCATGGTGCGCTCCTCGCCTTCAGCGGCGGGCTGCAGCTTTACCAGCAGGTAATGCTCCGGCAATAGGTTTGGGATCATGGATGGCCACTCGATCAGGCAGGTACGGCCGGAGTCAAAATACTCCAGCGCCCCGATGCCGAGCGCCTCACGTTCCTCATTAATCCTATAAAAGTCAAAATGGTAGATAAGGTTCCCATCAGTCGCTTCGTACTCGTTCACGAGTGCGAAGGTCGGGCTACTTACATTCTCCTGCACACCCATCTGGCGGCAGAGCTCTTTTATTAGTGTTGTCTTTCCGGCTCCCATCGGGCCTTCAAACAGAATAATGGGCTCTTCGCGGGACTCCTCCAAAAGCACAGAAGCCGCCGCCGGCAAATCAGCCAACGACGACATCTTGATACTTGCTTTCTCCACTCCTATTTTATGCATTCTTAGGCGTCAGCGTAATAAAAGGTATAATGCACTCTTCCAGCGACACCCCTCCGTGCTGGAAAGTGTCTTTGTAGTAGTTCACGTAATAGTTATAATTGTTCGGGTATGCGAAGAAGTAATCCTCGATCGCAAATACAAACGTAGTGGAAACGTTGGCCTTTGGCAAGAAAAATCGCTCCGGCTTGCGCACCGTGAACACATCTTTGTCGGTGTAGCCGAGGTTCTTACCATGCTTATACCTTAAGTTGGTGTTGGTCTGACGATCACCGATGATCTTGAAGGGACGCTTTACCCGGATGGTGCCGTGGTCGGTCGTGATGATCAGGCGGGCCTTGCGGTCGGCGATGAGTTTCAGCATCTCGAACAGAGGCGAGTGGATGAACCAGGAGCGCGTGATGGAGCGGTATGCCGACTCATCAGGCGCCAGTTCGCGCACCATGTTACTGTCCGTGCGGGCATGAGAGAGCATATCCACGAAGTTGTACACGATCACGTTCAGCTTGTTGTTATCGAGGTTGTTGAACTTGCTGTTCAGGTCCTTGCCGGCAGCGGGGTTCGTAATTTTATGGTAACTGTGTTTGTCCGTGATACGGTTCTGCTGCAGCTGAATATCCAGAAACTCAGGCTCGTTCAGGTTCTTGCCCTCTTCCTCGTCGTCGCTCACCCACAGGTTTGGGTACTTTTTCATGATCTCGGTCGGCATCATACCTGAGAAGATCGCATTACGGGCGTAGGCCGTGGTGGTAGGCAGAATGGAGTAGAACATCTCTTCTGTGTCTACCGTGAAGTATTCGGAAATAAGCGGCTCTAGTACCTTCCACTGGTCGTAGCGCAGGTTGTCGATCAGCACAAAATATACTGGCTTGTCGGATTCCTTCATCATCGGGAAAACCCGCTCCCGAAACAACTGGTGCGACATCATCGGCGCATCGTCCGACTCTTTGTTGATCCAGTCTTCGTAGTTGTCCATAATGAACTTGGCGAAGTTGGAGTTGGCCTCGTCCTTCTGCATGTTGATCACGTCGGCCATGCTTTTGTTCTCGGTCTCGTCGATCTCCAGCTCCCAGTATACCAGTTTTTTGTAGATATCAGCCCACTCACCCGGACTCAGGCGTTCACCGAAGGCCATACCTAGTTGGCGGAAGTCCCGCTGGTAACTCATGTTGGTTTTCTCAGACACCAGGCGCTTGTTCTCCAGCGTCTTTTTCACAGAAAGCAGGATCTGGCTTGGGTTGAGCGGCTTGATCAGGTAATCGGATATTTTGGAACCGATCGCCTCCTCCATGATGTGCTCCTCCTCACTCTTCGTGATCATGATCACAGGCATGGCCGGGCGGATGGTTTTGATCTCGTTGAGCGTTTCCAAACCGCTGATGCCGGGCATGTTTTCGTCGAGGAACACCACGTCGTAGGATTGCTCCTGCACTTTCTCGATGGCGTCGGTCCCGCTATTCACGGGGGTAATGTCGTAGCCTCTTTCTTCGAGGAAAAGAATGTGTGGCTTGAGTAGGTCGATTTCGTCATCGGCCCATAAAATCGTATATCTTTGCATAGTTTTATTTGTTGCGCGCTGTTACTAAATAGCTTGGTTTTAATCGGTTACAAAGCAGTAAGACCAAAAAGGGTATAATTTGTTTACTATACCTGTACCCGAAAGTTACCGATTGCCTGCATACAAACATAAGCGTATAGCTTACGGTTAAGACGTCAGGCTGATCCGGCTCCTGCTCGAGCAACCGATTAACGATTAGCAATTTAACAATTAAAAACCTCGGTTTTTGTGAATAAGAAAAAAATATTAAATGACCCTGTATACGGTTTCATCACGGTGCCGTCTGAATTACTGTTCGACATCATCGACCATCCCTATTTCCAGCGTCTGCGCAGGATCAAGCAATTGGGGCTGACCGAGATGGTATACCCGGGCGCCCTGCATACCCGTTTTCACCACGCGTTGGGGGCCATGCACCTCATGAACCTGGCCCTGAATACGCTGCGTGGTAAAAACAACGAAATATCCGACGCCGAGTTTGAGGCCTCGCTTATCGCCATACTTTTGCACGACGTGGGCCACGGGCCTTTTTCGCATGCGCTGGAAACGGCCATTTTCCAGGAAGTGCACCACGAGCACCTCTCGCTGCACATCATGCACTTGCTTAACGAAGAGTTTGGTGGCAGATTGAGCCTTGCCATCAAAATTTTCACAGATACCTATGAGCGTCGCTTCTTTCATCAGCTGGTTTCGAGCCAGCTCGACGTAGACCGCCTCGACTACCTGAACCGCGACAGTTTCTATACTGGTGTATACGAAGGAAAGATCGGTGCCGACCGCCTCATCAAAATGCTGGATGTGGCCAACGATAAACTGGTGGTGGAAGAAAAGGCCATTTACAGCATCGAGAACTTCCTGGTGAGCCGCCGCCTGATGTACTGGCAGGTATACCTGCACAAAACCGTGATTAGTGCCGAGCACATGGTGTTACGCACCGTGCAGCGTGCCCGCGAGCTCCTGCAGCAAGGTATAGATGTGCCGGCCAGTCCCTGCCTCAAGTACTTTTTGTCCTCCAACCTCACCATGGAAGACTTCCAAAAAGATGGCAGCATCCTGGAGCGCTTCGTCTCATTGGACGACCACGACGTTTGGAGCGGTATAAAAGAGTGGGCTGCCCACCCCGACCCGGTCATCTCCTATCTTTCCAAAAGCATCCTCAACCGCAAGCTGTTCAAGGTATACATCTCGAGCAAACCAATTGACGAAGAGATGATGCTGGGTATAAGCGAACTGGTGATGGAGCGCTTCCAGGTGCAACCGGAAAACGTGAAATACCTGATGATCTCGGGCCGCATCAGCAATAGTGCTTACATGTCCGAGGGGCAGTCGATTGATGTGCTGACCAAAACGGGTTATGTGGTGAACGTGGCCGATGCCTCAGACCTGCCCAACATACAGGCGCTGAGCAACAAAGTGGAGAAATACTTTGTCTGTTACCCGAAAGAAGTAGCGGCTTTGTAGAAACCGGCTATAGGATTTGCACGGGATTTGCTTATACTCTCCATAATCTACGGCAGAATATGCCGTGCAGCGTTAAGTTTTTGTTAATTTTGCGCCCCCAAAGCTTAGCACAATTTATTATTTGCTCTAATTTTACAAGATGGAATTCACTATTCAACAGATTGCGGACCTTTTGAAGGGAGAAGTTGAAGGAGACAATACGGTAAAGGTCAGCACATTAGCCAAAATTGAAGAGGCCCAAACTGGGGCGCTCGCTTTTTTGTCTAACCTAAAATATGAACCATTTCTTTATACTACCGGAGCAAGTGCGGTGATCGTATCGGATAAACTGGAGCTAAAAAAGCCTGTTTCCGCCTCGCTTATCCGTGTAGCGGACCCCTATTCCAGTTTCTCAACCCTATTGGCTTATTACCAGCAGGCCGTGCTAGCTGCTAAGGTTGGCGTGGAAGAGCCCTGCTTCATCGGAGCTGGCAGCGAAATAGGCGAAGGTCATTACCGTGGTGCCTTCTCTTACATCGGCAACAACTGCAAAATCGGCCAGAATGTACGCATCTACCCGCAGGTATACATCGGCGATAATGTTACCATTGGCGACAATACTACCATTTTCGCAGGCGTGAAGCTGTACGCCAACACCGTAGTGGGCGCTAACTGCACCCTGCATGCCGGTGTGGTGCTGGGCAGCGACGGCTTCGGTTTTGCTCCACAGCCCGACGGCACTTACAAAAATGTGCCGCAGATCGGCAATGTGGTGCTGGAGGACGATGTGAACATTGGTGCTAACACCACCATCGACTGCGCTACCATGGGCTCCACTATCATCCGCAAAGGCACTAAGATCGATAACCTCGTGCAGGTAGCCCATAACGTGGAGATTGGCCAACACACCGTAATCGCCTCCCAAACAGGCATATCCGGGTCCACTAAGATAGGAAACAACTGCGTGATTGCCGGTCAGGTAGGCATCGTGGGCCACATCAGCATCGCCGACAAAACCACCATTGGCGCGCAGTCAGGCGTCTCCAAATCCGTGAAAGAGTCGGGCACCGTTATCCAGGGCTCCCCTGCCTTCGACTACAAACAAAACCTCAAAGCCATCACCGTGTTCCGCAAATTGCCGGAATTACAGCGTGTTCTGGACGAGCTGAAAGAGAAGAATTAAGATTTCAGGCTGCTACTGCCCCAAGCCCTCAATTAAAATTGGCAGGCAGTGTATAAAATCTTAAGTTTGCACTCGCAATGCTCCCTCCGCTGTAAATCCGCTCATACTCTGTGCGCTACAGCAACGAAAGTATCGCTACAAGTTAACAACGAAACATTAAATGAATTATAAACAGCACACTATCAAGGGTCCGGTAACTGTATCGGGCATTGGATTGCATACGGGCATTGTGTCAAACATGACTTTTAAGCCCGCCCCTGCAAACCATGGCTACAAATTCCAGCGCATCGACCTTGAGGGTCAGCCGACTGTGAATGTGGACGTGGACAATGTGGTGGACCTTTCGCGTGGCACGACCATTGAGCAGAACGGCGCGCGCGTGAACACAGTGGAGCATACCCTGGCCGCGCTGGTAGGCCTGCAGATTGACAATGTGCTGATTGAACTCGACGGCCCGGAACCTCCGATCATGGACGGCTCTTCCATCGAGTTCGTAAAAGCCCTGCTGGAAGTAGGATTGCAAGAGCAGAACGCCCTGCGCAACTACTTTGAGATAACAGAAGGCGTGAGCTACAAAGACGAGAAGCGTGGTGTTGAAATTGCCGCCCTCCCGCTCGACGACTATCGCCTGACCGTGATGGTGGACTATAATTCGCCTGTACTGGGCAGCCAGCACGCCTCTATTACGGACATGAGCCAGTTTCAGGAGCAGGTGGCGCCTTGCCGTACCTTCTGCTTCCTGCACGAACTGGAGGCACTCTACAAGCAAAACCTGATCAAAGGCGGTGACCTGGACAACGCCATCGTGATCGTGGACCGCGTGGTAGAGGAAGGTGAGTTGGAGTACCTGGCTGACCTGCTGGGCAAGAAAAAGGTGAAAGTTGAGGAAGAAGGTATTCTGAACAACACAGAGCTCCGCTTCAAAAACGAAATGGCCCGCCACAAGCTACTCGACCTGATGGGTGACCTCGCCCTGATCGGCCGCCCGATCAAAGGACAGATTCTGGCTGCAAGACCGGGTCACGCTGCTAACATCGCTTTTGCACGCCGTGTTAAAAAACTCATACAGGAAGCTTCGATTAAGAACGTACCCACCTACGACCCCAAGAAGCCACCGGTAATGGACATTAACCAGATTGCGGCCACTCTGCCGCACCGATACCCTTTCCTGCTGATAGATAAGATCATCCACTTAGACGAAACCACGGTAACGGGCGTTAAGAACGTGACCATGAACGAACCTTTTTTCCAGGGCCACTTCCCGGGCAACCCGGTGCTACCAGGTGTGATTCAGATCGAGGCGATGGCCCAGACGGGCGGAATCCTGGTCCTGAACACGGTGGAGAACCCGGAAGACTATTGGACTTATTTCCTAGGTATAGACCGCTGCCGCTTTAAGCGCAAGGTAATTCCTGGCGATACCATCATTTTTAAATGTGAATTGCTTGCCCCTGTTAAGCGGGGTATTGCCAAAATGTCTGGTCAGGCCTTCGTGGGCGGCCAACTGGTAATGGAGGCAGAGATGTCGGCAAGTATAGTAAAGAAAGACGCATGAATCAGCCGTTAGCATACATCCACCCAGAGGCCAGAATCGCCCAGAATGTGGTCGTAGAGCCTTTTTCCACCATCTACAAGAATGTAGAGATCGGAGAAGGCACCTGGATTGGTCCCAACGTGACCATCATGGAAGGCGCCCGCATTGGCAAGAACTGCAAAATATACCCGGGAGCCGTTATCTCTTCTGTGCCACAGGACCTGAAGTTCGCCGGCGAGGAGACGACCGCCATCATCGGTGACAACACCGTGATCAGAGAGTGCGTGACCATCAGCCGCGGCACCATCGACAAGATGAAGACCGTAGTGGGCAGCAACTGCCTGATCATGTCCTATGCGCACATTGCGCACGACTGCATCGTGGGCAACAACTGCATCGTGGTGAACGCCGTGCAGATGGCCGGCCACGTGGAGATGGGCGACTATGCCATTATCGGAGGTTCGAGTGCTGTTCACCAATTCGTTAAGATCGGTGCCCACGCCATGATCTCGGGTGGTTCGCTGGTTCGCAAAGACGTGCCTCCTTTTGTGAAGGCAGCACGCGAGCCGCTTACCTATGCCGGCATCAACTCCATCGGCCTACGCCGCAGAGGGTTCAACAGCGAGCAAATCAACGAGGTACAGCAGATCTACCGCATCCTGTTTATGAGCGGCATTAACACCACCGAGGCCCTGGACAAGATTGAACTGGAGATGGCCCCTAGCCGAGAGCGTGACGAGATCATCAATTTTGTGCGTGACTCGGGTCGTGGTATCATTAAGAGCTACTTCTCAAAAGATGCAAATTAACCTAAGCAACTTAGGTAAACGCTACAATTACGAGTGGATTTTCCGGAACCTGACCTATACCCTGGAGTCAGGCACCTCGTATGCCATATTGGGGCATAACGGGTCCGGTAAATCCACTCTTCTTACTGTTATAACCGGCCATAACCTGCACTCCGAAGGTGAAATCACTTACCTGATCGATGGCAAAGCGGTCGAGCCGGACAAAGCTTATCGCCAGCTCTCGCTTACGGCGCCCTACCTCGAGTTGGTAGAGGAGTTGACGCTACTGGAGATGATTGCTTTTCATACCCGTTTTAAGCCTTTGCGCCAAAACCTGTCGCACGAAGACCTGATAGAGCGGATGGGCCTGCAGAAGTCACGTCACAAGTATGTAAAGGATTTCTCGTCAGGTATGAAACAGCGCCTGAAGTTGGGGCTGGCCATCTATTCTGATACCAAACTGCTGGTACTCGACGAGCCAACCACCAACCTCGATCAGGAAGGCGTGAGCTGGTATCAGGAACATGTGGCGGCCAACAAAGAGGGAAGGCTGATCGTTGTAGGGTCCAACATTGTGCACGAGTACAGTTTCTGCGACCAGCACCTCTACATCACAGACTACCACATACAGGCCAGGCAGCCAAATTCGGCAAGGAAGTAGCTAGCTGGTAGACTAGGTATGGCTCTGATGGCAAATCGTGCAAGGTTTTTCAGGCAGCTATACCAATTTACAGTTAAGCTGCCTAAATTTGTAAGACATAATACTTAACCAGATACCATGGGAAGAGCATTTGAATTTAGAAAAGCCCGTAAGTTTAAGCGTTGGGACAAGATGTCGAAGGCCTTTACGCGCCTCGGCAAAGAGATCGTGATGGCAGTGAAGGAAGCTGGTCCTAACCCGGAAACCAACTCCCGACTTCGTACGGCCATCAACAACGCGAAAGGCGTGAACATGCCGAAAGACCGCGTGGAAGCGGCCATTAAGCGTGCCTCGTCCAAGGAAGAAAAAGATTACGAAGAAGTAGTATACGAGGGCTACGGTCCGCACGGCATCGCCATTCTGGTAGAGACAGCGACAGACAACCTAAACCGTACCATCGCCAACATGCGCGTATACTTTTCGCGTGCAGGCGGCGCTGTAGGCAAGACCGGCTCTCTGGACTTTATCTTCACTCGCAAAGGCATTTTTAAGATTGCTGCTGAGGGTCTCGATATTGAAGAACTGGAGTTGGAACTGATCGACGCCGGTGCAGAAGACATCTACGAACACGAAGGCGAGATCATTGTGGAGACTGCCTTTACTGACTTCGGAGCCATGCAAAAAGCGCTGGAAGAGAAAGAGCTTAATGTGATCAGTGCCGAGCTACAGCGTGTACCAAACACCCGTATGGAGCTGACGGACGAGCAGGCCGAGGAGATCGAAAACCTGGTAGAGAAGATCGAAGAAGACGATGACGTGCAGGCGGTTTACCATAATATGGCATAGCCTCTCAAAAATCTTTTAGGTATAGCAAAAGGCTGTCTGTTTAAATGCAGGCAGCTTTTTTTTGCACTCAATAATTCCAGGGGTATAGCTCCGGCTCTTTGCCGCCGCGCACCTTCATGTGCAGTGGGTGCACGCCCTCTGTTTCGTCGAAGTAGAGGAAGGCGTCGTAGCGCTCAGGTATAACGGTGGGGACGTAGTTGCCGAAGTGTTCCATTTTGGGGTCGTATACCACGCCGATGGCTCGGTGCGGGATAGTTTGCTGCAATTCAGGTATAGCTTTCAGGTCTTTGGAGAGGATGATCTTGTCGTCGGTGCTCATCTCGTGCAGCATGTGTTCCCAACTACCCTCGCGGGCAGGCGGCATGTCCATTTTCTGCATGGGCGCTCCCCAAGAGCGGCTCGCGATCACATTACCCTGGTAGCTGCCGAAACCAACTAACTTCACCTGGTCACGGCCGAAACGCTCGCGGGCCAGCTGCCCAATGTTAAACATACCGTCGTCCGCCATGTCAGTATACCTGGCGTCACCAATGTGGGTATTGTGCTCCCATACAATCGCTTTGGCATTCGGTCCGTGGAATTCGAGCAGACGGTCCAGGGTTTCCATCATGTGCGAGTCACGCACGTTCCAGGATCCCCCTCCTCCCCTGATCATGGCACGGTAGTATTTTTCGGCATTGACTGCCACCAGCGCATTTTGGGTCGTACTGAACTCGTGCTCGGGATCGTCGGGGTAAACGGGGCGTCGCGAAACCTGCTCAAGCATCTGCACTACTTCATCCTGGCAGTCGGTGGGCACAAAGGCAGTGGCTTGCGCGTAGGTTTGCGGGTCTCGGTGGAAGGGTTCGAAGCAGCGAACGACGGCACGGGCGGCCTCGGCAGCTTTACCGTCGCGCTGCTCCATGTATTTGAGCACCTGCTCGAGCGACTCCCACAGACTGTACACATCTAAACCGTAAAAGCCTATTTTGTCCTGTACCTGCCGCAGGTGGTTGAAGTCCCGGATCCACTCCACAAGGGCGGCGACCTCCCAATTGGCCCACATCCAGGTAGGCCAGCGGCGGTATACCTCCAGCACCTCTGCAATCCTGCGCCCCGAATTCTGGTAGCCTTTCACGAAGCGGTTCACCGTGTAGCACTCCGGCCAGTCGCCTTCCACGGCTATAAAGCCAAAGCCCTTGTCCTCGATTAAACGCTTCGAGATGGCCGTGCGCCAGGTATAGTACTCCGACGTACCATGCGAGGCCTCCCCCAACATCACGACCCGGGCATCTCCGATTTGCTCGATCAGGATATCCAGGTCTTTCTCTTTCGTAATCGGACTGTATTTGAAGCGTTTGTTTTCCATAGGTGACAGGGGGCGAAAAAGTGTATCTAACTCACTCTTAAAATTTTGTGTATTGTACTTTCAATCCGGTTCTAATGTTTTGCAAAAAAGAAAGCCCGCCGTACCAAACGATACAGCGGGCTTTCTGAAGCGGTATAACAGGTATAGCTTAGGACTGGTTTTCTTTGGCAAACACCCTGCGCAGCAGTTCCGTGGTGCGGGCAATCGGGTTCTCGCGTATGTTCGCCTCTTCTTGGGCTACCAGCGTAAAAAGGCCGTCCATGGCTTTTTGGGTGGCGTATTCGTCCAGGTTCGGGTTCACCTTCTGCACCAACGGAATCTGGTTATACCTGGTCACCAGGTCGGTGTAGTAGCGGGTAGCGTTGGTCTTCTCCAACGACTGTCGTATCACCGGCATAAAGGCTGCCTGCAATTGCGTGGAAGTCGTCCGTTTGAGGTATTGGGTGGCTGCGTCCTTGTCGCCTTTCAGAATGCCCCAGGCATCCTGTATCGTCATTTGCTTGATGGCATTCACGAAAATAGGCACGGCACTCTTGGCAGCGTCTTCAGCTCCACGGTTCAGCGTCATCACGAAGCGGTCCACCTCTTTGCCTAAACCTACCTGACGAAGCGTGTTTTCCACCTTCTGCACATCCGGCGGAAAAGGTATACGGATCAGCGAGTTCTTATAAAATCCATCAGTCTGGGATGCCTGGTTAGAGCCTTTGGTGATGCCTACCTCCAGTGCCTGCCTCAGGCCTGTAGCTACTTCATCGCGGGTAACAACGGCTCCCGTACCGGTTCCGGCCATCACGCCGTCAACTGTTCGCTGAATATCGGCCACCGTACAGGCTGAAGCGCCAAGGGAAAGGGCGACAAGGGAGGTGTAGAGTAATTTTTTCATGGGTTTAAAGTTAAATTCACAAAGATGCAGGCCTATACCTGACAGCCGGGTCGAAAATACAGAAAATAACCGCAGCGATGCGCTAATTCAGGCGAACATCTTTAACTTGAATGGGTTTTCCTTTGCAACACACAAATCAGACCAAAAAAATTTAACATGAAAACGGTACACGCAGAAATCATCACCATAGGCGACGAAATACTTTACGGGCAGATAGTGGACACCAACTCGGCGTGGATGGGGACGGAACTTGCCAGGATAGGTATACGGGTGAAACAAATCACGTCGGTATCGGATGAGGCCGGCCACATTGTGGAGGCGCTTGACAATGCCAAAACCCGCGCCGACATCATTCTGATGACTGGTGGCCTCGGCCCCACCAAAGACGACCTCACCAAAAACGTACTCACGGATTACTTCCATACCGAACTCAAACTCGATGCGCAATCGCTGGCCGATGTGACGGAGTTGTTTGCAAGTCGTGGGTTTGCCCTGACGGAGTTGAACCGGCAGCAGGCTTTTTTGCCGGCTTCGTGCAAACCTGTGCGCAATGTGCTGGGTACGGCGCCGGGTATGTGGTTTGAGGAGGCGGGCAAGGTATACGTATCGATGCCAGGGGTGCCGTTTGAGATGAAGCGCATGATGACCGATATTGTGCTGCCGCAGCTCAAAGCCTTTTTCAAAACCCCGCATATCATCCACAAAGTTATCCAGACGGTAGGTATAGCAGAGTCGATGCTGGCTGAAAGGCTGGACGAGTGGGAGACAAAATTGCCGCCCCACATTAAACTGGCCTACCTGCCTCATCTGGGCGGTGTGCGCCTGCGCCTGACAGGTATAGCCGAACATGCCGAACAGCTGGAGAAAGAACTGGAAACGGAAGTCGCCAAACTGGACGCCCTTATACCTAAATATATTTTTGCGCATGGCGAAGTGCCGCTCGAGGAAGCCTTGGGAAAACTGTTAAAAGAACGCGGCCTGACTATTTCCACTGCCGAAAGCTGCACAGGTGGCTATCTGGCGCACCGCCTGACGAGCGTAGCGGGCAGTTCCGCTTACTTTATCGGTAGTGTGGTGGCTTACGATAATAGTGTGAAAACGAATGTGCTGGGCGTGAAACCCGAAACGCTGCAAGAGCATGGTGCCGTGAGCGAAGCTACGGTACTGGAAATGGCCCAAAACGTGCGCCAGAAGCTGGGAACGGATATTGGTGTAGCTACCAGCGGCATTGCGGGTCCTGCTGGCGGCACACCCGAAAAGCCAGTCGGCACCATTTGGATCGCTTATGCCGACCAGCACGGCGCCAAGGCCAAACTTTTGCAATACAACAAAAACCGACAGCTCAATATTGAGTATACTGCCTTGGCTGTGCTCAACCTCGTACGCCAAAGTTTGAATATAGCCGTTGATGAATAGGCTAAAATCCTTAACTTTGTTTGCAAATTCGGGTCGCCAGGTATAGCGTGGCTTTGCCTTTCTGTTTTCTGCGGCCCAAAAACTGTCCCTTAAAAGAACAACGAATAAATAAAATATGGCACTTGTAGAAATGATTATGCCCAAAATGGGTGAGAGTATCATGGAAGGTACCGTTCTGAAATGGCTCAAAAGCGTGGGTGACACGATTGAGCAGGACGAATCGGTGCTGGAAGTAGCTACAGACAAAGTGGACACGGAAGTACCTGCCATTCAGGGTGGTGTACTGAAGGAGATACTGGTACAGGAAGGTGACGTGGTAGCCGTAGGCGCCCCGATCGCGATCATCTCTACCAATGGCGAAGACACCGCCGCTCCTGCTGCTCCGGCTGCTACAGAAGCACCTGCCGCCGCACCTGCGCCTCAAGCAGCCGCTCAACCTGCAGCCGCTTCTGGTGACGGCGCCGTAGCTAAACTCGACCAGCCAGCTTCCGGCCGTTTCTACTCGCCGCTTGTGCTCAACATTGCCCGCGAAGAAGGTATCTCAATGCAGGAACTGGAGTATGTACCAGGCACCGGCAAAGAAGGTCGTGTGTCTAAGAAAGACATCCTGACCTACGTAGAGAGCCGCAAAAACGCACCGCAGCAAGCTGCTGCTCCACAGGCTCAGCCACAAGCACAAGCTCCTGCCGCTGCACCGCAACCGCAGGCCGCTCCGGCACCTGCTGCTCAGCCACAGCCTCAGGCTGCTCCTGCCGCTTCCAAACCAGCTGCTTCTTACAGCGGAAACGTCGAGATCATCGAGATGGACCGCATGCGCAAAATGATTGCCGACCGCATGGTAGACAGCAAGCGTATTTCGCCGCACGTAACTTCTTTCGTGGAGGCCGATGTGACCAATATTGTGAACTGGCGCAACAAGTGGAAAAACGATTATAAGAGACGCGAAGGTGAGAACCTGACGTTTACGCCAATCTTCATCGATGCGATTGCCAAGGCGATCAAAGACTTCCCGATGATCAATGTGTCCGTGGACGGTGGCAACATCATCCGTCACAAAGATATCAACATAGGTATGGCAGTGGCCCTGCCAAGCGGTAACCTGATCGTGCCAAACATCAAGAACGCCGACCAGCTAAACCTGAACGGTCTGACCAAGAAGGTGAACGACTTGGCTAACCGTGGCCGCATCAACAAACTGACACCAGACGACCTGTCGGGCGGTACTTATACCGTATCGAACGTGGGATCATTTGGCAACGTGATGGGCACACCGATTATCATGCAGCCGCAAGTAGCTATTATGGCCGTGGGTGCTATCAAGAAGAAGCCTGCAGTAATCGAGACGCCGGAGGGCGACCTGATTGGTGTTCGTCACTTCATGTTCCTGTCGCACTCGTACGACCACCGCGTAGTGGACGGCTCGCTGGGTGGCATGTTTGTGCGCCGTGTAGCTGACTACCTCGAGAACTTCGATGTGAACCAGTCAATCTAGTTTTGACAAAGGAGTTCTTTGACAAAGGACAAAAGACTCTAGGTATAAACAGAAAGCCTGCCTTAGAAAATGGGGCAGGCTTTTTTGGTGTCAAGCCGCTGCTGTTTTATCATTCACACGTAAACATCAGGTATAGGCTATACCTATAGGTCATTTCTAAAATCGCCAGCCATGCAGAGAAGCAAATTCATCGTGATGCTATTAGCCTCCATTCCCCTCTCTTCCTATGTGAAGGCGGACTTAGTCGATTTCAGAGATGCCAAGGGATTCAGAGTAAAAGCCGGAGAAGGCAGACTGCATGGGCACATTGAGTTGAAGGGCGTCAATTCCAACATCCTTGACCTGAAAGTGTCCGGCAAGGATACTAATGGCGGCTTCGCTATATTCGAGCAGACAGGTTTGTCACCAAAGAGGGGAACGCCGCTGCACATCCACCATTTCCAGGATGAGGTTTTCTATGTGGTGGAAGGCGAATACTATTTTCAGGTTGGCACAGACAAATACCGGCTCAAGGCGGGAGACACTATCTTTCTGCCCCGGAAAGTCCCACACGCCTGGACACAAGTGAGCCAGCTGGCGAAGATGACCGTGACAGTGCAGCCTGCCGGCAAACTGGAGGATTTCTTTGTGACCATGGCTGCGCTGAAAGAAGAGCCTTCCAGGGAGCGGATTGCAAAGATATTCGCAGACAATGAGATGGAAGTTGTGGGGCCGACCTTGGAGATAGATTAATTGAATCTTTATGTCGCGTTTAGATGTATATTAGCACTTCATTATACAAAAATCAGCACATCCTACCATGAGAACCGCTATCGCCTGGATAATAGCCGCCATCTTTCTGTTCGCAGCCGTTTACTTCTACTGGCAAAAAAATGACGCCGAGAGCCGACTGCGTATAGCTGATAATAAACTGGCTGAAACCGGCCAGCAACTGGAACAAGAGGCAGCCGAAACCGACTCTCTGGAAGAGATGGTGCTGCCTCCTGATACGATGGCAGTGGTGCCTCCGGGCGGGGTAGAGTTTGTGGATGAAATGGGCAGTCTGAGTGAAAGCGACATCCAGAAGCTGCGAAAAAAAGGCCTGCGCAACCCGGAGGTGGATCTGATGAACGACCTGAGCCGCAAGCAAGGGCAGCTTATACCTAGAGAGGGCGTAGCGGGCGGCACCATGGCCATACGCGACAGCCGCATCCTGAACGACCGCTTTGCCATGGCCTATTATGAGGATGGGCACATCGGTGGCTACATGATTCTGAAATACGAAGTGAACAATGGTAATATTACCTGGCGCGTAGTGGATAGCTCTGCTCTGTAGCTTTCTGCACGGTATTTGAGTATAGGGAAACAGGTATAAACCACAAAAACATGACACCACTATCGCTTCTGCTTCCTATACTTGTTTCGTTTATTTTCAGCCAGGATAGCAATCTTCAGCTGAGCCAGGATCTCAACAAAGACGTAAAGATCCTAGCCAACACCTCCGTCTTTATCAGTGACAACGCCACGCTGAGCCCTTCCATGCGGACTGTAGAGAGCGATCTGGAGCTATTTTATGTGATGTCCAGCATCAATCTTTCGCAAAGTAAATACAGCGCCAGACAGCAAGGCAAACACCATGTACAAACGTGGCGTTTCGACGAAGGCAATATCAAGGCCATTCACCAGATCGAAACCACCCTGGCACTTGACACAGTCGTAACCCAGCGCTACCTCGAGAACAGAGCCCCCACGCAACAGCGCATCCAAAACGATTTCAAGTTTCGCACTTACGCTGTTTCAACCACAAATGCACTGATCAAACTCTATTACCTCACCGAAGACGAACAAGGCTTGCTCGAATACAAAATAGACGACCGCCACGTGGAACTTGTGTACCCGAAAAATAAGCAGGGCCTGAGCGATCTGATGCCGAAAGTGAAAGATGAGCTGGATCGGTTGGTGGTGGAGCTGAGTAAGAATCAGGATTCTCAGGATTAGGAAAGATATACAGGATTGTACAGATGCTGAGGCAAACTGCTCCTGCTTGTCCAGGAAAGGCAATCTTCGTGCACGATTAACATCCCCCTGCCCCCTTCAAAGGGGGAGTTGCAGCTACTACCAGTTTGTAAGTATAGCTTTGTAGTTCAGACCACTGGCAGGTATAGCGAGACTAACTTGCCCCGGAAGCAACGAAGCAAGTAGCTGTGCCAGGTGCATTTTTCGGCGCTCCACTGTTCGAGCGTTCAGCGAGTTTGGGGAGTCTTGACTTTTTTGCCTACTTTTTGTGTCAAGACAAAAAGTAAGGCCCGCCCGGCCAGGGCAAGCTACAAAGCAATGCAAGTTGCTATACCTGCAACGACCGCCGCTACACTAGCAAAAAAAACAGCGGCCGTTCCCTCACGAGAACGGCCGCTGCCACTTTAAAAAAATTATACCTTACAAAGAAGCCAGACTCTGCTCTATCGCGTGAATCTTCGCTTCGGCATCGGCTTGTTTCTTGCGCTCGTTGGCAATTACCGTTTCCGGGGCACCGCTTACAAAACGCTCATTGCTAAGCTTCTTTATAACGGAGTTCAGGAAGCCTCTGGTGTACTCCAGCTCCTTCTCCAAACGCTCCCGCTCAGCTTCCACATCAATATTGCCTTCCATCGGGATGAAGAACTCGTCGCCGGCCTCTACGAAGCTGATAGCGCCTTCTACGTTCTCCTGCACAAGGGTTATTTCGTTGATGTTGGCCAGCTTGCGGATGATGCTGATGAAGTTGTCATACCCATCCTGGTTCATCACCTTGATCGCCAAATCAAGCGATTTGTTCGGTGATATGTTCTTCGAGTTACGAATGTTGCGGATAGCGGCTACGATTTTCAGCACACTCTCCATTTTCTCCGTCAGTTCCTTGTCGAACTTGTCCTGCTTTGGCCATGGAGCCACAATCAGGTACTCCTTGTCTTTGCGCTCTTTCAGGTCCTGCCAAATCTCTTCAGTAATGAATGGCATGAACGGGTGCAGCACTTTCAGGATTTTCTCCAGGTATACTATGGTCGTATCGAGCGTCTGCTTGTCGATCGGCTGCTGGTAGGTCGGCTTGATCATTTCGAGGTAGCTTGAACAGAAGTCGTCCCATACCAGTTTGTACACAGTCAGCAAAGCGTCCGAAATACGGAATTTTCTGAAGTGGTCTTCCAACTGCACAAAGGCCTCGTTGAAACGGGAGTCGAACCAAGCCATGGCCGTTTCGTTCGGGCACGGCAGGTTCTCGTCTACTTCCCATCCTTTTATCAGGCGGTAGGCGTTCCAGATCTTGTTGCTGAAGTTACGGCCCTGTTCTACCAGTTTTTCGTCGAACAAAAGGTCGTTACCAGCTGGCGAACTGAAGAGCATACCGGCACGCACGCCGTCGGCACCATATTGGTCGATCAGATCGAGCGGGTCCGGCGAGTTGCCCAGCGATTTGGACATCTTGCGGCCCTGTGCGTCGCGCACGATACCGGTCAGGTATACGTTGCGGAAAGGCGCCTCCTTGCGGAATTCGTAACCAGCCATGATCATTCGGGCTACCCAGAAGAATAGGATCTCCGGAGCCGTCACCAGGTCATTAGTTGGGTAATAGTATAGGATGTCTTTGTTATCCGGGTCTTTAAAGCCGTCGAACACCGAGATCGGCCACAGCCATGACGAGAACCAGGTGTCGAGTACGTCATCATCTTGGCGCAGATCACTTGCCTGCAGGTTCGCGTTGCCGCTTTGCTTGCGGGCCAGTTCCAGTGCGTCTTCAGGCGTGGTTGCTACTACAAACGAGCCGTCTGGCAGGTAGTAGGCAGGTATACGCTGTCCCCACCATAGCTGGCGCGAGATACACCAGTCGCGGATTCCCTCCATCCAGGAGCGGTACATGTTCTTGAACTTCGGCGGGTGCAGACGAATCTCGTCATTCATCACGGCGTCGAGTGCTGGCTTGGCCATCTCCTCCATTTTGCACCACCACTGCATGGACAAGCGCGGCTCAATTACAGCACCGGTTCGCTCAGAGGTCTGCAGCACGCTCGCATACTCGTCGATTTTCACCAGCAAACCAGCTTCCTGCAAATCTTTTACAATGTTGCGACGGGCAGCAAAACGATCCTGACCAACGTATAGCTGTGCCTTTTCATTTAGGGTGCCGTCATCGTTCAGGATGTCGATGGTCGGCAGTTGGTGCTTCTGGCCCAGTTCGTAGTCGTTCAGATCATGCGCTGGCGTTACTTTCAGGGCACCCGTACCGAACTCAATTGATACGTACTCGTCCAGAATCACCGGAATTTCTTTGCCGAGCAAAGGTATACGAACGGACTTGCCGTGCAGGTGAGCATAGCGTTCGTCGTTCGGATTTACAGCCACAGCTACGTCGGCCATGACCGTCTCCGGACGAGAGGTCGCTATGGTGATATAAGTCGGCTCTGAAGTACCTACTACTTCGTAGTTCAGGTGGTACATTTTGGCCATGGTATCTTTGGGTACTACTTCTTCATCCGAAAGGGCGGTACGGCCCAGCGGGTCCCAGTTTACCATGCGCACACCGCGGTAGATCAGGCCTTTGCGGTACAGGTCCACAAACACCTCGATCACGGCTGCACTCAGGTCATCTTCCATCGTGAAGCGGGTACGGTCCCAGTCGCAGGAAGCGCCCAGCTTCTTGAGCTGCTCCAGAATGATGCCGCCGTACTTTTCTTTCCACTCCCAGGCATAGGTTAGGAACTCCTCGCGGGAAATATCTTTCTTCTCAATGCCTCTTTCCTTGAGCATAGCCACTACCTTCGCCTCCGTGGCGATGGAAGCGTGGTCGGTGCCCGGTACCCAGCAAGCCTCCTTGCCCTTCATGCGCGCACGACGAATCAGCACATCCTGAATCGTGTTGTTGAGCATGTGGCCCATGTGCAGCACGCCCGTCACGTTTGGCGGCGGAATCACGATAGTGTAAGGCTCCTTTTTCGGGTTAGGGGTAGAACGGAAGAAGCCGCGCTGCATCCAGCTGCTGTACCACTTCTCTTCTACTTCTCTGGGGTTATATTTTGTTGAAATCGACATCGTAAACTAGTTTTTCTGCTTTTTGCGCCAAAAGGCAAAATTAAGGATTTTGTGGTAATTGTTGGTTGCAGTTTGCGGATTGTTCAACCTGCAGGTATAATAAATATCCCGCAAGTAGGTATAGCTACAGCGGCCACCAGGTATAAGGTATGGCTATACCTGTCACACGACCCGGATGTCATACCTGCTCAGCAAACCTGCCAGCCCGTTCTCTGAGAACTTCGCTTTCTTGACGTTATTAAGTTCCGGATCAATGATATAGTTGTAGGCTGTGCTCAAATCGGCTTCGCTGAGGTTGGTTCGCTCAAAAACTGCTCCGGCCAGGTCTGTGTTTTTGAACTTGCCCTTTGTTAGCGTGGAATGTTCAAATACGGCATTTTTTAACGAACAATCGATGAAAAGCGCCTTCGGCATTTTGCGTTTCAGGAAAGAGGTATAATCCATCACGCAACTCTCAAAACCCACTGTAAACAAGAACTCCTCGCACTCGCTGAAGTTTATACCTGTAAGTTTGCACTCCTTGAACGTCACGCCATTTAGGGTCGAGTTGCTCAGGCGCAGCATGGCCAGGTTGCAGCCAATGAACTCGCAGTCGGTGAAGCGGTTGTTGGAGAAATCAGCACTGGAGAAATCACAGTTTTTGAACACGCAGTCCTCAAACTCCCTGCCTTTGACGGCTTTGTTTGGGTAAGTGATTTTCTCGAACGTTTTGTCCTGATGCAGTTGCTCTTCCATGGGTATAATTGGCGTGAAGTGAGTAAAAATAAAAAAACCTGCCGTAAGAGACAGGTTTTTTATGCTTTTGGTGCAGGCTATACCTTAGCTGGCCTGGTGCAGCCAGTCTTTCTTTGCCAATAGCTCTTCTTCTGTCTCGCGGTAGTCCGGGTCGTCGACGCAGCAATCCACCGGGCAGACAGCAGCACACTGAGGCTCTTCGTGGAAGCCCATGCACTCGGTACACTTATCGGATACAATGTAATAGAACTCGTCCGAAATTGGAGTCTGCGCGGCATCTCCAGCTATGATTTCGCCGCCGTCAATCTCAACTTCCTTCAGAGCCGTGCCACCACCCCAGGTCCATTCCGCACCGCCCTCGTAGATGGCAGTATTCGGACACTCCGGTTCGCAGGCGCCACAGTTTATACATTCATCCGTGATCATTATCGCCATAATCGTATCTCCTGTATATTTTTAGTACTTTTGTATCGCTTTATTTACTGAACAAAATTAGGAACATTAAGTATCCTTATCAAATAATTTTTAACACAGCGGTTTGCCATGACATTAGAGAACAGAATCGAAGCTTTCGTGAAACTGGGAAAGCAACTGCAGGATTTGACGCCGGAAGAGCACAAGGCGCTGTCTTTAATTGCCCAGGCCAAGAACCCATGGTTTGATGAGGACAACGTTTCCGCTGCCCTGCAGGGCGTCACGACCCTACTCGATGAACAGTATCTCCGTGAATGGCTTTACCCCTACCACCTCAAACAGGTTACACCTAAAAAGGTTGGCGTGGTGATGGCGGGCAACATCCCGATGGTCGGTTTCCACGATTTTATGTCGGTTTTGCTGAGCGGTCACTTCCTGCTGGCCAAGCTGAGTTCCGACGACGATGTGCTCATGCGCCGCCTTGCCAGCATGCTGGTAGGTATAGAGCCGGCTTTTGCCAACCAGTTTGAGTTCGTGGATATGCTCAAGGAAGCCGATGCCATCATCGCGACCGGCTCCGACAACACAGCCCGCTACTTTGAGTATTACTTTGCCAAGCGCCCGCACATCATCCGGAAGAACCGCACCAGTATCGGCATACTGACGGGTCACGAAGAGGAAGAAGACCTCCGCGACCTGGGCAACGATATTTTCCAATATTATGGCTTAGGCTGCCGCAACGTTGCCAAGGTATATGTGCCCGAGGGCTATACCTTCGACAAGTTGTACGAAGCCAACGAGCACCATAAAACGATTCTCAACCACCACAAGTACCAGAACAACTACGACTACAACAAGTCCATTATGCTGGTTAACCGCGTGCCGCACTTCGATAATGGCTTCCTGCTGGTGCATGAAAGCGCGCAACTGGTTTCCCCTATTTCGGTGCTCTTCTACGAGACTTTCACCGCCCTGCCCGACCTACGCCAGAAACTGGCTGCTGTAAAAGACAAAACACAATGCGTGGTTTCTGCCCATGGCTGGTTCGAGGGTTCTATCCCTTTCGGCGACGCTCAGTGTCCTATGCCATGGGATTATGCTGATGGTGTAGATACAATGGCGTTTTTGCAGAAGCTGTAGGTATAGCGCGATATATGCGAATACATATTCTTTGGGCTATACTTGCACTTATATTAGCCACAGTTTCAGGTCTGACTGTTTACAGTTTGCTTAAACCTACCTATACCTATAACCGCCCTGCACAACCAGCCTTTGTTATCAGTTTCGATGATAAGTATGTCAGCGAATGGCATTCACAAAGGGAGCTTTTCAAAAGGTATAAGGTAAAGGCCACCTTCTTTATCACAATGCCACAACAGCTCTCCCAGTCAGAAATAGAAATGCTGCAGGAGCTAGCTGCAGATGGACATGAAATTGCTTCCCATGGTTATCAGCACGAGAACTCCAGTAAGTTTATCAAAGAGCATGGCATAGCCACATATGTTGCACATGAAATTACACCTGCTATTAAAGCTATGCAGGCAATTGGATTCTCCCCCTCTACATTTGCTTACCCGTATGGTGTCCGCTCCCTTAAGCTTGATCAGGAGCTTACTAAGTACTTCCATCTGCTGAGAGGTGACTCGTGGAAGGTGACAGGAAAAGGTATAGAGGAACTGGATAGAATTTTTTACAAATACGATGGTAGCCGTTTGGTGCACGGCTTAGGTATAGATAGCAACAGTGGTGTTACGTTGCAGGATATGGAGGCAGGCTTTAAACGAGCATATCATAATAAAGAGGCAATTCTTATTTATGCACATAATATTTCAGAGGATACCACGGGCTATAGTATATCTCCTCAAACACTCGAAGCTGTTTTCCAACTCGCTCAAAAGCATAAATTAAGCTCCCTTACCTTCAGAGAACTAGTTTTGTAAGGTTTTCAAAGCCAGCCTTCATAGAACTAAAATATTAGTGTGGCATGTTTTGTGGTTATATACCTGCCATCATTAAAATTTTACGACTATGAAGAGGACCGAGAAGAGAGCCAGCCTGATCGAGAAAGAGCACATCCCGATGCTTCGCTTTGGCCAGGACGATGTGTTAAAAGACCCCGCAGCCCGTAGTATACGCAATTACGAAGCCAACCGCGCCACTATTTTGGGTAACGCCTATCGCAACAAAGCCACCATCACGTTCTGCACCGCAGACGGCGATGTTAAAAGAGTAGAGACTACGGTTTGGTGCTATGACGATAAGTTTGTGCTGCTGAAGTCAGGTACGTTTCTCGCTCTTAATTCCATTCTAAAAATAGAGAACAGCTAATGGCACAACACCTGACCAGTTGCTATACCTCTAGAAAGATTTCAAATAAAATAAAACAGCCCGCTTTAGAAAATCAACTCTTCTGCGGGCTGTTTTTTGTTAGATGCTGCTGTCAGTTGAAGGTCAAGCTTCTGACATTATAAATTCTAAAAATCTGTGGGCGAGCTCTTTTATAGTTACTCAAACGAATAATATTTCGTGCACGATTCGGACAGGTTGCGACCTTTCCCTACAAATTCCAATCAATCACTCAGTCTCAAATTCAACTAGATTCTCTCCAGCACCTTAACGATCAGGCTATCAATCACTTTCTCAGCATTTGTCGCGAACTCCTGCGAAATACGGTTAGCGACGATGGCATTGAGCGACAGCATTTCGTGGCCCATCAAACGGCCCAAGGCGTAATAGCCCGCTGTCTCCATTTCGAAGTTGGTCAACCGGAAATCACATACCTTAAAATTCTGGTATACCTTCAGCAGGTCCGGATTGCGTAGGCCGCCGCGCAGCACACGGCCCTGCGGTGCGTAAAAGCCCGGGCAGGTAAGCGTATTCCCCGGAATCATATCAAAAGCGATCTTCTCGATCAGACTTTTAGAGCCATTCACAACGTATGGGCGGAAACCTACACCCAGCTGCTCCTGCAGGGCTTTGCTGATGCTTTGCTCGTTTTCGTCCTGCTCCAGCGGATAAAACTCCATCAGCGAATCCAACCCTACACCAAAATGCGAGGCCAAATGGCTACCCAGTGGAATATCCGACTGCAGCGAACCAGATGTACCAATCCGCACAATCTTCAATGCTATCTTCTCCTCGTTCGGCTCCCGCGACTGAAAATCAATGTTCACCAAGGCATCCAGTTCGTTCATCAGAATGTCGATGTTATCGGTGCCCATACCTGTCGAGATGACCGTGATGCGTTTGCCTTTGTAGTAGCCGGTGTGGGTTACAAACTCCCGCTTGGTGATCTGTACCTCAATCTCATCGAAATACTTGCTCACCATGGGCACGCGATCCGGGTCGCCTACCGTGATAATGGTGTCTGAAATGTGCTCTGGCTGCAGATTGAGGTGGTAAATGGTGCCGTTCTTATTGATGATCAGTTCTGATGCTGGAATTGCCATAGATTGGTTGTGTTAAAAACAAAGAAAAGCGTGGCTGGTGAGCGCACGCTTTTCTTAGCTTTAGAGAATACTTACTTAGATACGATAGAAGTCTTGCGACGGTTGAATCCTTTTAATGGATTGTAGCCATTCAGGTTCTTTTGGTAGTAGCCGGTGCCGTCGTAAGCACGTTTTTCCGGGTGCTCTTTGCACTCGGTAGAGCAGGCTCCTTCCAGTTCCCAGCCGCATTTTTCGCAGATAGGCACGTGCAGGTTGCACACCGGGTTGGCGCAGTTCACCATGCGGTCTTCCACGGTGCCGCATACGTGGCACTTCGAAATCACCTTCGGGTTTACAGAGTTCACCTCTACAGCCACACGGTTATCGAACACATAGCATTTGCCCTCGAAATCTTCGCCGCCAGCTTCTTTACCATACTTGATAATGCCACCATGCAGCTGATATACGTCCTCAAAACCCTGCTCCAGCAAGAAAGCACTGGCTTTTTCGCATTTTATACCGCCTGTGCAGTAGGTCAGGATCTTCTTGCCTTTCAACTCTTCTTTCAGCGCATCGATCCTTTCCGGAAACTCACGGAAGTTCTCGATGTCCAGGGTTACGGCGTTTTTGAAGCGACCCACGCTGTACTCGTAGTCTGAGCGCATGTCCATTACCACCACATCGTCGCGGTCCTTCATTTCTTTGAACTCCTTCGGCTCCAGGTGTATACCTGTGCGAACGTTCGGGTCGATGTGTAGCAGGCCGGAGTGTACGATCTCAGCTTTAGTACGCACATGCAACTTGGCAAAAGCGTGTTTGTCTGACTCATCTACCTTGAAGTCGACTTTAGCGAAGCGCGGATCGGCTTTTACGATCTCCATGTACTTCTCACAGTCTTCTTTCAGACCGGAAACGGTGCCATTGAGGCCCTCTTTGGAAATGATGATGCGGCCGAGCAGATTCAGCTCCAGGCAAAGTAAATGGTGCTCCTCCCGGAACGCTTCTGGGTCTGCTATCGGTGTGTAGCAGTAGTACAGTAGTATGCTGTATGGCTTGTTCATAACTGCTTAGTTTCGGCTAAGTGTTTGAGTTAAATTGTTTGCTCCTTCGGGGCTATTGTTAAATTGTTGAATTGTAGGGTGCACGATTCGGACAGGTTGCGACCTGTTTCTACGAACGGGCTTGTTTTTAAACCTACCCGATACGATGTTACGGTGTAACATCGCTGCATTTTAACTTTTCAACTTCCTGCAAATTTCCTGCTTTTCTTTTTAACCAAAAATGACTTTGGTCAGTTCGGTTTTGGAAAACAGGACAGGTATAAAATTACTTAACCGGAGCGGCCGGGTTGCCGAACACAGTGGATTTGGCAGGCACGTTGGCTACCACCACAGAGCCAGCGCCTATGCGGGCATTTTTACCCACTTTCACACCTGACACGATCACAGCACCTGTACCGATAAAAGCACCGTCTTCAACCACCACTTCGGAGTTGATGATGGCACCTGCTCCAATCTGTACGTTGTCACCGATTTCGGCTTTGGTATCGACCAGCGCACGGGATTCGATGACGTTGTTGTTGCCGATTTTGGCGTTGTTGTTCACGATAGCACCTGCTCCGATCATGTTACCGTGGCCCAGCCAGGCAAATTCTGATACGGCGCTGAATTTATGAATGGCATTAACTGGCACCACTTTGTACTCGTCCTTGAGCATCTTGACAAGGCCTTTGCGGGCGGCTGAGTCCTCTACGGCCACAAACACATCGCACTTTTTCCCAATCAGTTTCAGGAATTCGCTGTCTTCAGTGCCACTCATCACCGACACATTGTTCAGTTCCTGCTGCTGCAGGTCCTTGCTGTCATCGAGGAAGCAGTACACCACCACGTTGTTGCTGTTGAAAATATCGAGAGCTGCCGTACCCAGTTTCTGGGCACCAAGTATAATTACCGGATTTTGCATAGCCTATGTCAAATAAGGTGCAAAGGTACGAAGATTAGCGCTAATCTGCAGCGATTTGTGCGGGTTCGTCTTCCTCTGGTTGATGCTGACGGACGGGGAACAAGTAGCTGAGCAAGTCGCTGTTGGTTTTGCAGAGCAGCAGCAGGTATACCACAAAGGGCAGCACTACCACTCTATACCTGTTCAGCGTACCCAGGTTCGGCATGCTGTAAGCCAGCAGAACGCCCATCGCAAACAGGTATACCAGCACCGCTAGCAACAGGTAACCATAGCGCCACTTTATACGGCCTGCCTCAAATAGATCGCGCAAAAAACCAAAAGCCAGTACCAGCAGCAAGGTATTCTCAAACGCTGCCGCAAAGGTGCGGATGTTGTAAGCTTCCCAGATAAAAGGCCGGAACAGCATACCGATAAAAGCCAGTTGCGAGTGTAGTGTAAAGCTCAGGTAGGTGGGTTCCAGAAACGGAAAATCGATGCGTGGTCTGCCCTGCGATGCAATTAAGCTCACCTGATAGTTTTGATAAACCACATCGGGCAGGGCCTCCAGGTGCAGGTTGGGGTTGAGCTGCGATCCGAGCCAGGCTATACCTGAAAACAATACCAGCAGCGCCACTCCCTTCAATAACCAATGGATGTGCGCGAGCTTCGCGCTGTAAAAAATCAACCGCACTAATAGGGCCAGGACTACCAGTAGCACCAGTGCCACCGCCACAAAGTACTTCACGAGCCAGATCAGGTATAGCCCCACTACAGCCAGCAGCAGGTATAGCAACGGCTTGGATTTCCCAAACTGCAGGTATAGACTACTCCCCAGCAGCAGCCCCATCCCGCCCAGCACTACACTTTCTTTAAGCACCCCCGACGACCAGAACACGACCGACGGAAAAAGCAGAAAAGCCACTACGGCAGGTATAGCGGTATTGGCAAAATAGCGGGTAATCGCATTCACAAAAAACCAAAGCCCCGCAAAACTGAACAGTGACAGGTATAGCGAACTGATATAATAGTTACCGTTGGTGAGCAGCATGGGCACACTCAGCAAGCGCGGCATGTTCCAGGCACTTTCGTAAAAAGGCTTCTGCAGCCCTTGCAGCGGAGTGCCCGTTGGGTCGTTAAAGAAAAGATAATACAGATAGGTGCCTACACCTTGCTCGTGGGCCAGGTCGGTCATCAGGAGGGCGCGCTGGTAGTAGAGTTGCGTATCGCCTTTGTCGTACACGTAAAAGCTCAGCACCCCAATCAGGAGTCCGCAGGCGAGTTTGAGTAGCAGCGTCGGGAAAAAGAAAGGCCGCAACCGGGGGTTCCAGTCCTGTTTCCAGAGCCACCAGATTAGCCCAGCCAGCACCAGCAGATTCAGGCCGTAGATCAGTACACTCACGTAGTTGGTAGATTTTGCTTCATAATCTTGTTGCCAATGGCGCAGCGCAGGCAGTTGACCGGCTGGCAATAGCGTTTGTAGAGTCCGAGCGCAGCCTGGTTGTCAGCAGCTGAGGCGGCTTTCCAGCCCAGCTCCTCGTACTGTCGGGTGATACGGTTGCTGGCTTCTTTCACCTTTTCGAGCAAGTCCACCGCTTTATCCAGATGCTCCCGTTGACCAGTATGCACAGCATAAGCTGCTAACAAAGGCGCTGCCACATTGATGGTCAGGTTCTGCGCGCTCGACTTGCCCAGTTGCACCTGCACCGCCTTCGACTCTGCCCCAAAGGTATAATGTTTTTGCCAATATGCCGATACCGGCGCCTGCCACAGCGCATCGTAGTTTCTGGCTCCCTCGGTTTGGATGATAGTGGAAAACAGGCTTTTGTGCTTGTGCAGCAGCGCAGCCAGTTGCGCAAGCCGCACAGTCGGGAAATTAGCGGGACGCATGCGCAGAAAATTCCAGTGATGGCGCTGCATGGCCAAATCCTGCAGGTTGTATTTGCGACTCAGATAGGTATACTCTTTAGCCAATGTGGTGCTGTACTCGTCCGCAGGCTCGGCCAGAAACCCTGCCTGCCCAAATAGCAGAGCCTCCAGCTGCAACAAGTCGTGCTGGTGTTTGCGCACCACCTGCATAGGCAGCGCTCGCGCCAATCGCTCAAAAGAATCCTGGTTAATTTTGAACCCAAAGCCTTTGCAAAGCACCTGAAAAGTGGTGGCTTCCCAGTCGTTGTTAAGTTGGCGGTATACCTGCAGTACCTCCTCCCCTTTCAGTTCCAGCCGTTCGGTGAGGGCACGGCCTAGCATCATGGTTTTGGTGATATCGGGGACGTGTGGCCAGAAGCTGGCGCAAGGTATAGCAAAAGGTGCCAGTCGCAATTGTTCGTAGGTATAGAGCAGGGCCGTGTTTACGCGATTTTTCAGTTCAATAGTAGGTATAGCCGTGCTATCAGTCCGCTTCACAGGTTCGTCAGCTTCCCATACCACATGCAGCACCACCTGGTTATACTTAAAGTCGAGCTGATGCTGGTGCCGTCGCCAGTCCGAGCCGCGCAGGTGTATCTCCACACTACCCGACCACTCCACCTCACCTACTCGTATGATCGACTCCTTAAAATCAGGACCCGCATCCGTGTTATACATACCCACAAGCAGCACTTGCACCAGTTCCCCATCTACTGTATACAAATCGGTTTTATCGAAATACTGATACTGCCAGATGTAGTGCAGGAACTCTTCTTTCATGGGCGGTGGTTGTGGGTTGGACAAGAATACGAAGTCAGCGTTCGGGAGGTTAATATGTAGGGACAGGTCGTGACCTGTCCGGGGAATAGCTGCACGATGAAACAGGAACTGCAGGTCCAAATGCGACAAGCATTAAAAAATGGATTGGGCACACAATTGACGAAGCAAAAATATTTGTATTCGATTGCCGGTGCACGATTCGGACAGGCCGCGACCTGTCCCTACAAATCACAACTCTCAACCCCCTAAACTCCCAAACTTTCGTATCTTTGCAGCCTTAAAATTAAACGATTATGATTTCAGTTGACGCGGTGAGCGTGGAGTTCAATGGTGCGGCCCTTTTCAGCAATGTTTCTTTCAACATCAACGAAAACGACCGCATTGCCCTCATGGGGAAAAATGGAGCAGGTAAGTCTACGCTGCTCAAAATTATAGCGGGCGCCAGTAAGCCGACCCGTGGCAAGGTATCGGCACCGAAGGATGCTGTGATCGCCTACCTGCCGCAGCACCTGCTCACCGAAGACAACTGCACCGTGTTCGAGGAGGCCTCTAAAGCCTTTGCCAAAGTGCTCGACATGAAAAAGCAGATGGATGCCCTCAATGCCGAACTGGAAACCCGCACCGACTACGACTCTGATGACTACTACAAGATCATCGAGCAGGTATCGGAACTGGGCGAAAAATACTATTCCATCGAAGAGATCAATTTTGACGCTGAGGTAGAGGTTACGCTCAAAGGACTTGGCTTTAGCCGCGAAGATTTCACACGGTCTACCACCGAGTTTAGTGGTGGCTGGCGCATGCGCATCGAACTGGCTAAGATTCTGCTTCAGAAGCCGGACCTGATCCTGCTCGACGAACCGACCAACCACCTCGACATTGAGTCCATTCAGTGGCTGGAGGATTTCCTGGTGAATAACGCCAAGGCAGTGATCGTGATCTCGCACGACAAGACCTTCGTGGACAATATCACCAACCGCACCATTGAGGTGACGATGGGCCGCATTTACGACTATAAGGTTACGTACAGCCAATACCTGCAGCTGCGCAAAGAGCGCCGCGAACAGCAGCAGAAGCAGTTCGACGACCAGCAGAAAGAAATAGCCGATATCCAGACCTTTATTGACCGCTTCAAGGGTACTTACTCGAAGACCCTACAGGTACAGTCGCGGGTGAAGATGCTCGAGAAGATGGAAATTGTGGAGGTGGACGAAGTAGATACCTCTGCTTTGAATGTCAAGTTCCCACCAGCACCGCGCTCGGGCAACTACCCGGTTATCGTGGAGGAGCTGACCAAAAAGTACGGTGACTACACGGTGTTCAAAGACGCTTCCATGACCATCAACCGGGGCGAGAAAGTAGCCTTTGTGGGCAAGAACGGCGAGGGCAAGTCTACGATGGTGAAAGCCATTATGGGCGAGATCGACTTTGAGGGCAAGCTGCAATTGGGCCACAACTGCCTGATCGGCTATTTCGCCCAGAACCAGGCCGCCCTGCTCGATGGTGAACTGACCGTATTCCAGACCATCGACGAGATTGCCGTGGGCGATGCCCGTACACGCGTAAAGGACCTGCTGGGCGCCTTCATGTTCAGCGGCGACACCATCGAGAAGAAAGTAAAAGTACTCTCAGGGGGCGAGAAGACCCGACTGGCCATGATCAAGCTGTTGCTGCAGCCGGTGAACCTGCTCATTCTGGACGAACCGACCAACCACCTCGACATCAAAACCAAGGATATCTTGAAAGATGCGCTAAAGGCTTTCGACGGCACCATCATACTGGTGTCGCACGACCGCGACTTCCTGGACGGACTGGCTGACAAGGTGTTTGAGTTTGGCAACAAACGCGTGCGCGAGCACTTCGAGAACATCAACGGCTTCCTCAAAAACAAGAAAATGGAAAACCTGCGGGAAATTGAACGTACCGTAGCCAAGTAATAACACAAGCCCCGGTCGTAAGCCGGGGCTTTTTACATGCTGCTATACCTTGTGGCAACTCTTAAAATGCTCAGCAGTATTTTAATTCAGATGATGCAGCATATCAGACAAATTATTCGCGCAGAAGCGAGGGAACTGTTCGAACTTAAGAAAACCGAGCGGCTCTGGCACATCCCTTTGCTGGCTTCTTTGTGCACCGGCCTGCCCCTGCTGGCAGGCTATGCCATTGGTCGCCTCGACTTTGGTATACTGGGCTGTATCGGCGGCTTGGTGATCCTATACCTGCCGACCCATGCCACGTTGGCCCATCGCATGATCACGCTGATCGCCTGTTGTTTTGGCTTTATGGTGTCCTTTGCCACCGGAATCAGTTTCAGCTTTAATCCCTATGCCTCTTCGCTTGCCATCGGCTTGTTTGCGCTAGGAATGCACTGGGTGGCAAATTATTTTGCCATGAAACCGCCTGGCAGCTTCTTCTTTATCATGATCGCCTCCATTGCCAGTGTCATGCCCTTCGAATTAGAGAACATTCCGACACGCATCGGTTTGATAGGCATCGGCACGATGCTGGCCTGTCTGCTGGCATTTTTCTACAGCCTGCTCATGCTCCGGAAGCAAAAGCCTGTGACTGAGTTCCTGGTTGTACGGAAGAGCTTTTACTCCAACCTGGTCGAGTCTGTGGTGGTAGGCGTGTTTATGGGGGCATCGCTACTTACCGGTCACTTGCTGCAACTGGAAAACCCCTACTGGGTACCGATTTCCTGCCTTGCCGTTATGCAGGGAGTGAGTTTGCGCCACGTGTGGCAGCGCAGCTTTCAGCGTATAGCGGGCACTTTCCTGGGTATGGGGCTTGCCTGGCTATTGCTGTCCTATACTACCACACCACTGTCGCTTTGCCTTGGCATTATTGCGTTGCAGTTTATCATTGAGATGCTCGTGGTGCGGCACTACGGATTGGCCGTGATTTTCATTACGCCCATGACCCTCTTTCTGGCGGAAGCTGGTAGCGCCATGACAGCAGATCCCAATGCGCTCATCTACACCCGCTTCGTGGACATCGTGCTGGGTAGTCTGATCGGAGCTGTGGGCGGGGTGTTCTTGTATCATCAGAAACTACGGCACAATGCGGTGCGGCAGCTTCGGAAAACACGTGTTGCGATTTTGAGAAAGGAACGGTGGGGTTAGTGATGGTATGGGTTGATACTAACGGTTTTGCTATGGTGCGTTTCAATGCACTATAGGTTTTGTTGAGCGATGAATTTCTTTCTTTTCAAGCCAAGCCTGCCAATCCAGTGCCACCTGGTCCCAGCCAAACTTGTCATAGTCAACCTTCCCTTCTTTGTTAAAGCCAAAGTAGTTATGTTCAACGCCTGTGTAAGGCTTAAATGTAAAGTTCTTTTTTCCTTTTCTAATTGTCTCCAGTCTCAGATAATCATTGAAGGCAACACCATGATCTTTTGTGCCATAGGTAACGAGCATAGGTATCTGAAGCCTCATCAGGTAATCGATTGGAGGCAAGGAGAAGTCATAGGTGGTTTTGTTTGAGTCACCGCCCTGAGATGCAACATTGGCAGGGTCTTTCACTACGTCTTCCCAGTATTTGAAGCTTCTCTCTGCCCGTGTGCCTATAGAGTCATCATAGGCTCTAGCCTGTGAGATGATGGAAGCCATTCGACCAAAAGGATTACCGCCTGAATAGATCAGATGAGTTACATCTTTGCTCTCAAAGGCAAGCTTCGCCGCAACGGTTGAGCCTGCTGAGTGACCTGCCACTACCAGCTTGTCCTTATTCACCCACTGCTGTTTCTTTAGATGCTTTATCACTTCTTGAGCGCGGTTGACATAGTAGTCTACGTTATCTCTGGAATAGAATTGGGCAGGAGGAATCCCCGTTTGGGGATCAGCGTAAGCACCATTCTGTAATTCGCTGTGTTTAGCAATAAGCGGCACGTAGGGTTTCCCAACTATAACCAAGTGGAAATTGATCAATAGACTATCGGTCTGATATGGGAATACCCTATAAGGCTTCCCCTCGTTATCAAGTAAAATAAGAGGACGTGCCTGAGAGCCTTGGTCAAAAAGAATAATAGGCTTTGTTTTCTGTTCTTCCCCTTTCTTTGACAGCACCAGTATGTCTACAGGATCATGCTGGTAGCGCATTTGCAGATGGAGGTAGCCAAAGTCTTCTGGCTTTCCCGTTTGTGCCACTGTCTGTAAGACAATGCAACTGAGTAAGACTAATAATATGTAAAGCCTTTTCACGCTATTTTGTTTTAATTTTATTTGCCGCTCAACTAATGTGTATCAAAAAATTACATATCAATCCATTACAAACAAATCAATTGTGTCACAGCAAGACAGAAGCTGGAAACTCGGAAGAATAATTCTTTTCAAAAAGACCTTAATAAAAACCGCTATACCCCAGTTTGATAGCTTAGGTATAGCGGCTCCGTAACAAAGCGGATTCAAACCGCTGTATTGTCTTACAAATGCGTTACATACTGCTCCAGGTATTGCTCCATTTCCTTCTGAACTTCCAGGGCAGCTTCTCTGGCTTTGTCAGCGAAGTTGCGGCCGGAGGAGGCGTAGATGATGGCGCGGGAAGAGTTGACGAGCAGACCGCATTGCTGGTTCATACCTAAACGGGAAATCTCTTCTAGGCTACCACCTTGTGCGCCAACGCCTGGCACGAGCAGGAAATGGTTGGGTACGATGGCCCGAACACGCTCAATGTACTCGCCCTGTGTGGCGCCTACCACATACATCATCTGTCCCACGCTGGCCCAATTGGCGCTCTCGCGCAGCACTTGCTCAAACAGGTATTCCTCGTTACCATCCGACAACTTCAGCATCTGGAAATCCTTGCTGCCGGGGTTGGAGGTAAGCGCCAGCAAAATCACCCAACGGCCGGGCTGTAACAGGAACGGCTTCACCGAATCAGCACCCATATAAGGCGCTACTGTAATTGAGTCAAAATTCATGGTTTCGAAAAAGGCGCGGGCGTACAGTTCTGAGGTGTTGCCGATGTCGCCGCGCTTGGCGTCCGCTATTGTGAAAATTTCTTCCGGTATAACTTCAAGCGTCTTTTCCAGACTCACCCAACCTTTCGGCCCCTGTGCTTCATAAAAAGCAATATTTGGCTTGTAGGCTACACACAAGTCGGCAGTCGCTTCTACGATCTGGCGGTTAAACTCAAACACCGGGTCTTCGTGGTCGAGCAGGTGCTCAGGAAGGCGCTTAGGGTCTGTGTCGAGGCCAATGCACAGGTATGATTTTTTCTGGAGTATCTGCTCAAACAGCTTTTCTCTGGTCATGATAGGTATAGGAGCTAAAGTTCAGGTATAGCAAAGCTAGTTTATTTAGGGGCAGCTACAAATTTTTTATACCTGCTCCAACCACTAATTGAATTGCATTGCTCGATCTGCCATGCCTTGCAACCATTTTATCATTAAACGGCTCTATAGAATAAACATATAGCATAAAGAAATTATACGACTCCTGTTCATCTCCGCTTTAATTCTCTTGTTTGCTACCGGCTGCTCTAAGGAGGATGCTGAACCTGCGGCACAGGAGCGGCCTGCTCCTATTGTCCGCGTAGAGGCTCCTGCAACAACACAGGTTGGCGAAAACGTGACAGTTGATGTTTACTTTCAGGTTAACGGTGGTTGTGGTGAGTTTGGCTCTTTTGATGTAAATTCTTCCGGCAAGGAAACGGTCGTACGGGTTGTGGCGAAGTATAAGGGGAAGATCTGCACCGATGATCTGCCCATCCGCAAGGCAACCTATACCTTAAGCCCGCCCGAACCAGGCACCTATACCTTAAAATTCCGCTCCACCCCTCAGGTAGGGTTTATTATCGCAACTATAGAAGTTATTACCGCCTAAGATTTTTAAACTAAAAAAAAGAGCCACCCCAATCGGAGCAGCTCTTTTACCAGTCGAAACTAGTTAGGTTATCGTAAGTCCACCACCTGCACGCCTTTGTACTTGGCTTTGTTAAAACTGAAGGCGTCGGACGCCAACGCAGGGTTTGCCTGGAAGTTATTGATGGTATAGGTATAGCGACTGCCGTTATTACGGAACATCTGCCAGCTCTTCAGCGACTTATCTTTCTGGTTGATGTAGAGACGTACCTTAAAAATCGGGTTGCTGCGGTCTTCCGGAGCCAGCTCGATCACATCAAACGTGTCAGCGCCTTGCTTCTCAGTACCAGCGTAGGCATACTTGTAGCCTTTCTTATACATATCGAAGATCTTGCTCGGTGCCATGGCCTCGGCTTCCGCGTCGGTTTCTGTGATGGTCACTTCGTTCACCTCTTTCAAATAGGTCCACATCAGTTTGCCGTCACTTATAATCTCCTGTCCGCTAACGGCGAGTCTATACTTCGGGCCGCTAACCAGGATATCACCCTGCATGGTCTCTTTTATTTTGGAAGAAGGGTTCTCCAGTGTCTGTGCAAAAGTCGCTTTAAAAGCTTTCATACTTCTGTACTTCTGGCTCATCTGGTCCAGTATTTTGCCTGCTTTAGGGTCCTGCTGCGCGTGCGCCAGGTTAGCAAGCAACATTACAGCCAGCAAAAGGGATAATACTCGTTTCATGTTAGTCTTTAAGTGTCTTGGTTTTCTTTCCTAGAGCGTATTCAATAACTGTTCCAAACTGTACTCGTCCGGAATTAAAACTTCACGGGCCTTGCTTCCCTCAAACGGCCCCACTATACCTGCAGACTCTAATTGGTCGATTAGGCGGCCAGCACGGTTGTAGCCTAGCTTGAGGCGGCGCTGCAACAGCGAGGTACTGCCCTGCTGGTGCTGCACAATAATGCGGGCGGCTTCTTCGAACATCGGGTCTTTGGAGCTGGAGTCGAAATCAGCTTTCTCGTTGCCGCTCTCGTCGCCCACAAACTCAGGCAGCAGGTAGGCATCGCTATACCCTTGTTGTTCGCCAATAAAGTCGCAAATGCGGTCCACCTCCGGCGTATCCACAAAGGCGCACTGAATACGAATCATGTCCGAACCAATCGAGAAGAGCATGTCGCCCTGACCGATCAGCTGGTCGGCACCGCCGGCATCCAGAATGGTGCGGGAGTCGATTTTCGACGTTACTTTAAAAGAGATACGCGCCGGGAAGTTAGCTTTGATGATACCCGTGATCACGTTCACAGACGGCCGCTGCGTGGCTACTACCAAGTGTATACCGATGGCACGGGCCAGCTGCGCCAGACGGGCAATCGGGGTTTCCACCTCTTTACCGGCCGTCATCATCAAGTCAGCCAACTCGTCTATCACCAGCACGATGTAGGGCATGAACTTGTGTCCCTTTTTCGGGTTCAGCTTGCGCTCCACAAACTTGCGGTTATACTCTTTCAGGTTACGGCAGCCGGCATCCTTGAGCAGGTCGTAGCGCATATCCATCTCCATACAGAGCGAGTTGAGCGTGTTCACCACCTTTTTGGTGTCGGTGATAATCGCCTCCTCGGTATCAGGTAACTTGGCCAGGAAATGACGCTCTATTTTATTGAACAGCGACAATTCCACCTTTTTTGGGTCCACGAGCACGAATTTGAGCTGTGAAGGGTGGCGCTTGTAGAGCAGCGAGGTCAGGATGGCGTTGAGACCAACCGACTTACCCTGACCGGTGGCACCCGCCATAAGTAAGTGCGGCATTTTGGCCAGGTCGGTAATGAACACCTCGTTCGTTATGGTTTTCCCGAAAGCGATCGGCAGGTCCATTTCGCTCTTCATGAACTTCTCCGTCGAAAGGATCGACTTGATCGACACCATTTCCTTTTTGGTGTTCGGCACTTCTATACCTATCGTGCCCTTGCCAGGTATAGGCGCGATGATACGTATACCTAAAGCCGCTAAACTTAGGGCAATATCGTCTTCCAGGTTCTTGATTTTGGAGATACGAACCCCTGCATCCGGCACAATTTCGTACAGCGTTACAGTCGGGCCGATGGTGGCTTTAATGCTCGCTATACCTATGTTGTAATGGCCGAGTGTGGCCACAATTTTGTCTTTGTTGGCTTCGAGTTCCTCTTTGGTCACCGACACTTTGGTGGCACCGTAGTCATTGAGCAGGTCGATAGTCGGGTACTGGTATCGGGCCAGGTCCAGCGTCGGGTCGTAGTTTTCGGTGGCTAGCACGTCTGCCGCTTCCTCTTCCGGCGTCTTTTCAATCTGCAGGTCCAGCTCTTCTTCTCCCTCGGCGGTGTCAAACTCAGCTTCGGCCAGTTCTTCTTCCAGTTCGGTTTCAATATCGAGCTCCAGGGTTGGCGCTGGTGCCGGTGTAGCAGGTTTTGGCGGCTCTGGCTTAAGCGAACTCAGTTCCATCTCCAACGCACGGTTAATGGCTTCTTCCTCTTCTTCAGCCAGGTATAGATCCTCTTCTTCGTCAGCATCCAGCGAAGCGGTTGGGTCGGCGTTGTGGTTGATGTTGCGGGCCGAGCCGTGCACCACATCACGCAAAGACGAAGCGCTTCCACGTTCAATTTCAACATCACCGTCTTCCTCAGCAGCTGGTTTGCTCCAGTTTATGCTCGTGATGTTAAAGAAGAATACCAGGAAAATAAGTAACAGGAAGCCAAGCAGCAGGCCACTGCCCCAGCCGATCAGGCTGCTCAGCCAGGTAGCGGTTTCTATACCTATACCTCCGCCCAAAAAGCCTAATTCACCTATTGTATTTGTAGTCAGCACGATGTACCCCAACGTAAGGCTCAGCCACAGCATCGAGAAGGTGCAGAGCCCCAGCACGTACGGCATAGAGATAGTCTTCCAGCGGAACACAATGCGACTTCCGGCAAAGAATGCGATCGGGATCAGGAAAAAAGCCCCTATACCTAAGAGGTCGTAGATGAAAAAATGGGAAACCCAGGCGCCGAACAGCCCAAGCCAGTTCTCCGCCTCCTGCCCCGATTCCTTCAGGCCCGTGCCCTGCACCGACTCCACTACACTTTGATCGGCCTGCCCTGTGAAGAGGTAGGACACGAATGCGATGGTCATAAAGAAGGCGATCAGCAGAAAAGAAAATCCGATGAACAGCTTAAAGCGCCGATCGGTCAGGAAAGCGGGCGCCTTGAGGTTGAACCGGAAAGACGGCAGCTTAAAAAAAGGCTTCTTTGTTTTTTTCTGTTTGGTTTTTTCAGTGGTAGAGGCAGTGCCGCGTGGTTCATTACGTCCACGCACCTCATTCCTCGCCCTTCCCGTGCTCACCGCATCGTTTCTGTAAGTGTTCTTTGCCATACCCTTCAACTAATTAAGATTCCAAATTTACATTATTTCGGCACACGCCGCTCAGCAAATCCGAAGGCTTTTGGAGAAATGTGCTAAAAAACCTCCCCCTGCCCCCTCCTAAAAACAGGAAGGGGTGATAAAGGTAAACCTATGCCGTTTTTTAATCGTCTGAATCAGGATTTACAGGATTAGAGGATTGACAGAATGCTCGTGCACGATTGTCATGCCACTACCCCTAAGGGGACTTTTCGGCTATTGCTTTCCTAAATGTTATCCTGAGAGGATCTTAGTTAAAGGGAGGTTAAGCAGTTACTGTAACTCACCCCTACCCCTCTCAAGAGGGAAATTTCACCCCATCCCAACCTTCCCCTTTTGTCGAGGGCCCCTACCCCCAAAATAGGGGAAGGAGCGGTGCACGATTAACATCCCCCTGCCCCCTTCGAAGGGGGACTTTCCCGCCGTTGCGAATTTATAAGTATAAGCGTTGTAGTTATTGTATCAGTACGCTTGCAGGTATAGCAAGACTAACTTGCCCCTTAGGCTATGAAACAGATCACCTCAGCCAAGTGCACTAAACGACTACCCACTGTTTGAGCGTTCAGCGAGTTTGGGGAGTCTTGATTTTTTTGCTTACTTTTTTCATCAAGGAAAAAAGTGAGTGCCCGCCGCACAGGCGAAGCAATGAAACGAAGAAGTTGCTATACCTGCAATAACCCAAGCAATTCAGCAAGTTAAGCTCCTCTGGCAAAGCGAAGAACCACTTATCCCTGCTTCAGCAATTTCTTATTTATACTTGCAACCAGCGCCGGACCTTCATAAATAAAACCAGTGTACAGCTGCACCAGATCGGCACCGGCCTCTAACTTTTCAACAGCATCTTCGGCCGTCATAATCCCCCCCACACCAATAATCTTGATCTGCTGCGGCAGGTGCTGACGCAAGTAGCGGATGATCTCGGTGGCGTGTTTGGTGAGGGGCTTACCGCTTAGTCCGCCTGCGCCGATCTCTGAAACGCGGTTGGAAGCGGTATGCAGCCCTTCACGGCTGATGGTGGTGTTGGTTGCAATAATACCACTTAGCTTGGCAGCTATGGCAATCTCGATAATATCATTTAATTGAGCTTCGTTCAGATCCGGAGCGATTTTCAAAAGCAGGGGTTTAGCCTTCGGTATCGAGCTGTTCAACTCCTGCAAGGCCATTAGCAATTGCTGCAGCGGCTCCTTTTCCTGCAGGGCACGCAAGTCCGGGGTGTTGGGCGAGCTCACGTTCACCACAAAATAATCCACCACGTCGTACAGCGCCTTAAAGCAGTAAAGGTAGTCGTTGAGCGCCTCCTCGTTTGGTGTCACTTTGTTTTTGCCAATGTTGCCCCCTACCAGAATGTTGCTTTTCCGCTCCCGCAGACGCTTCACAGCTGCCTCTACGCCTTCGTTGTTAAAGCCCATGCGGTTGATGATGGCCTGATCTTCCGGTAGACGAAAAAGACGGGGTTTGGGGTTACCCTCCTGTGGTTTTGGAGTGAGCGTACCGATCTCGATGAAACCAAAGCCCAGTTCTCCCAGCTCATCCACCAGTTTGGCATCCTTGTCAAAGCCTGCTGCCAAACCTACCGGGTTGGGGAATCTCAAGCCGAACAACTCCCGCTCCAGCCGCTTGTCTTCGACCCGGAACATGCTTCTGCTGATGCCTTTTGTAAATGGCAGACTGAAAGCCGTACGCAAAGCATCGGTGGTGAGGTAGTGAACTTTCTCGGGGTCTAATTTGAAAAGCAGCGGACGAAGGAGGCTCTTATACACGGCAGCGGGTTTGGTTAAGGTTAGCTGCCTGCAAAGATAGAAAGTGAAACCATACAACGCTTGAGAATTCTGGAGCGGGTTCAGATAGACCTCGCGGTGTCTTCAGAGCCGCAAGTGTCTGGCGTGAAGGCAGCAGCTATACCCGGTTTCCGAGGCCCCATCTCCATTGCTTTAAACACTCGCGGGAGTTGGGCACATCGCTAGGTCTTTGTGGTATACCTGGCTTAGTGCCTCAGCTTTTCCCAGTGGCGCTGCAGTTCCGGATTCTTTTTGTAGGGTTGCTCTCCCTCTCCAATCATTTCATTCAATACTCTGATACGCTCTTCTGAATTGGGGTGCGTGCTCACAAAGGCCAGCATCTCCGATTCACTGCCCGACTGCAGGCGCTCCATGAGCAGGATGACACCTTGTTGGTTCAACTCGTTCCGGCGCAGCAGTTCCAGTCCTTCCCGGTCCGCTTCCAGTTCCAGGCTGCGGCTGTACTCCAGGTTGCGCAACGCCGAGGCATTGTCTACCAGCACGGCGGCTACCCCGCTCACATCACCAAAAAGCACCGATGCCAGCATATAGTACGAAAGGCTTCGCGTCATGGCACGTAGCGAATGTCGCTTCTGGATATGCGCCAGCTCGTGCCCCATCAAAGCGGCCAGCTCTTCATGCTGCTCCATCTTGTCGATGATGCCTTCATACACCACCACGTAGCCACCCGGTATAGCAAAGGCATTTACCTCATCGCTCTTTACCACGGCGGCTGTGACCGGATGGTCCAGGTCGGTGTTCAGTTCGCTCAGGTATGCATTTAGCGCGGCGGTCTTTTCGTCGTTTACCTGGTAGCCCTGCAGCATTTTGGCATAGAGTTGCTCACCTAGCTGGCGTTCGTAGCTTTCCGGAAAATGCATGGCCACCCGGTCGGCAAGCGCCGGCACACCCCAAATCAGGAAGGCCACCAGCAGCCCCAAAAGACTCAAAGCCATGATGGCTATACCTGTCAGGCCTAAACTTAGCACGCTGTTGTAGCCGGATTTAAGGAACGCTGCCCCGCGATACTGTTGCTGCAGCGCTTCCTTAAATCCCTTGTCTACCACTGAAATACTTTGTTGCGGGAATTTTCCATAACGGAGCAGCGTAGTCGCATTATTGAACTCCGACTGGTGTATACCTGCCAATTCCCAATGCACGGATCTACATACCTCGTCGGCGCAATAGTCAATGTGCAGCCCGTCTGCCAGCAAAGCGATCTGAGCCGGCATACCTTTGGAGCTTTGCCCGTTATAGTATTTCCCTTCAAATGTCATGTTAGATCACACCGATATCCATCATATCCGTCATGCTTTCATAAGTAGCCGAATCGTAGGCTTCTTCGGTTTGCACCAGGGCGTCGGCATCAAAGTGTCCGCTCATTACGGTGTTGTTCATGATTAGCGACATGGTGCGGGTAGTGGTAAACGGTATACCCAGCCCCAGCGTGAACACAACGATCAGGATGTTGCCAACCGTCAGCTTTAACACGTCCCAGCCCGAAACATGGCACTGCAGACGGCTATAGGTACCGTCTTCCTGCAGCACCACAATGTTGTTCACATAAAAGTGAAGTAGATTTTTGGTGTACCAGAAAAGGTAAATGCCCAGCGTGAAGATGGAAAAGAAGTAGCCTTTCACGTGAATCAGGAATAAGTCACCTCCATCGCCCACATAGCGCAGTCTCACGTTGCCAAAGCGCACGTTATCGATCATCTGCTTGCGTAGTTTGACCACAAACCACGATCCGTAGATACCGAGCGTAAGGATGGTGAGGAAGAAGCCGATCAGGTAGGTGGAGTACATATCGGAGAGTTCGCCCCGGTAGCCCAGGTGGATGCCGCGCCAGCTCGTGCGGGATGTGCGGTAACGCATCATACCGTGCAGCGCCAAGGGTACCAGCGCCAGAAAGCCCAGCAGAAACACGGCATAGGCTAGCAGCATCATACCTATGTTTTCTGTTACCACCGCATAAACCATAAACGCATACAGGGATGCCAGTATAACCAATCCTTTGATGAAGCCTTTAAACATCTCTTTGCCGGTGCCATGGAAAACGAAGGGCATACCGGCCAGTTCGGTTTTGCGGTACAGATACTGCAGCGATTTGGCCTTGGCCCATGGGTAGTAAAGCCCTAGTGTCACGATAGTGAGCAGGAGGTTTACTATTTCGATGGCAAAGTATTCGGAGCCCTTGCCAGTGAAAGAGAAGTGAGTGGTTTGTTTTTCTTTTTCGAGTAAAGTTGTTGTCATAAAAAGTCTGGAAATAGGTTGAAAAATGGTTAAAAAAATAACACAGGCTATGCATAAAACACAGCCTGTGTTATTACAGCATTTAAATATAGTAAATATCAGTTACTTACCATACACACTGCATTTTTGCACCAAAATTTTACATCCTATTTCTTCTCCATCGTCCACTGCTCAAAGTGAGGAAAGTATTTTGCTCCCCAGAAGGTATAGCGTGGAATAATGGCAGTGTTGAGTCTTCGTTTGAAATCCGAAAAGTCTTTTTTCTCTTGTGGTGACCAAAGCACCTCGCTCAGGGCCGTCATACGCGGAAAGACCATGTATTCCACCTTGGCTGTGCTGCCAATATACTCTGCCCATAAGTTGGCCTGCGCCCCTATGATGTAGTGGTCCAGCTTCTGCTCGCGCAGGGCGGGCGGCACCGGCTCGAAGTTGTAAACAGCATCCAACGGATTGTAGCCATGTATGGCCAGGCTGTCGTTCGGGTCTTTGGACTGGTAATGGTCAAAGTACAGCGGGTGGCCCGGCGCCATGATCACCTGATGGCCACGCGTGGCGGCCGCTATACCTTCCTTCTCCCCGCCCCAGTTCATGATCAGCGTAGAGGTGCTCAGGTCTCCTTCCAGAATCTCGTGCCAGCCAATCACTTTCTTGCCCTTGACGGCGAGGTATTTTGCTACCTGCTCTACAAAATAGGTCTGCAGGCCTTTCTCATCTTTCAGGTTGTGTTCTTTGATGAAAGCCTGCGACACGGGGTCTTCTTTCCACCACTTTTTGCTGGTTTCGTCCCCGCCCAGGTGGAAGTACTCATAAGGGAACAGATCGGCTACTTCCTGAAACACAGTCTCCAGAAACTGAAAAGTTGCCGGGTTGGGCTGCAGCACGTTATTCTGGCGGTTGTACATGCCCCAGGTGGTCGCTACGTTCCAGGTGGTGTCAGGACGGGTGCTGAGTTCCGGGTAAGCAGCAATAGCCGCGCGACTATGGCCGGGAATATCGATCTCAGGTATAATGTTGATGCCCCGCACGGAGGCATAGTTGATCACTTCCAGTATTTCGTCTTTGGTATAAAAACCACCATACCGGGTGCCGTCATACCTAATCGGCTGGTCTTTGAAATGCCCGATCAGGGTTTCCTCGCGCCAGGAGCCTACGGTATTCAGCTTTGGGTAAGACTCCATTTCAATGCGCCAGCCCTGATCATCAGTGAGGTGCCAGTGGAAGGTGTTGAACTTGTGAAAGGCCAGGTAGTCGATGTACTTCTTGATGAACTCCACAGGGAACATGTGGCGCACCACATCCAAGTGCATGCCGCGGTAGGCGAAACGCGGATAGTCCTTGATCTGCACATCCGGAATCTTCACCTCCTTCACCTGCTTGAGCGGGAACAACTGCAGTAAAGTCTGGATACCATATACCATGCCGCCCGTGTCTTTGGCGCGTATCGTTATGTCTTTGCCAGAAACAACTAAGGTATACATCTCGGTTTTGTCGATGGTCTTGTTATCGAAAACGAGCCGGATGTGGTGACTGGCTTTTGGCTTAGTTGTTGTGTTCGGGTATGCGGGCAGATTCAGTCCCGTTTGTGCGGCCAGCATTTCTTTCAGAAAATCAGCCTGCGCTCCAAACTGTTTGTCGAATAGGATCTGGGTTTTCTCGTCAATGGACACATGCCCTCTCGCCTCTTTGATCACCTCAACAGGTATAGGCGTTATGTCGTCAACGGACTGGGCAGTGGCAAGAACAGGGATAGACAGGAAAAGTAGTAGAACGGAAAATATCCGATGAAAGGTAGCTGGCATGCGCGTTTTTTGAGTTTGTGTTGCTTATTGACTTCCGGAAAAATGATTGGTTTAATATCGTCGAGGAATGATTCGCGCAGGTCGCGATCTGTCCGAACAAGCCATAATTCAACTTGCTCAAGCAATGGTTAATTCAATCTTTAAACCTCCAAAATCTACGGATACCATCTTGGTTGTAGGTTACTAATGAATCCTTGTCTGCTTTTATTACTCTAGTCTGAAAAAAGGGATCATTACCATCCAGATATATCAGAGTATCATTTCTAAATTCATATTTTATATACTCAAGTGCGTCCACAAATAATATTGAGTCTTCTTCAATACTAAAGCTAGCGTTTTCAGTTTCTCCTGAGGTCCATACCCCTTTTATATCTTCTTTAGTGAATAGTGGCTGAATTATTGAGTGCTGTGACTCAATAATTGGAGAAGACTTTGTATTCTCATGCTCGATTACTGACTCTTCCTCACTTTCTCTTACGCTACAGCTTATCAAAAATACCGTCAGCAAAACGATGTACATTTTCTTCATGCGTTGGTTCTATAAATCGCTTAAACTCCTCAACTCTCTAACTCCCAAAATCTCTAGCTTCTCGGATGGTAATCCTTGATCACTTGTTTCAGGTAGTCTCTATCGAGGTGGGTATAGATTTCGGTGGTAGTGATGGATTCGTGGCCCAGCATTTCCTGCACGGCACGCAGGTCGGCGCCGCCTTCGATGAGGTGCGTGGCAAAAGAGTGGCGGAAGGTATGGGGGCTCACCGTTTTCTGTATACCTGCCTTGGCCGCCAAGTCTTTGATAATCGTGAACACCATAACGCGTGTGAGTTTGGCACCACGCCGGTTGAGGAACACAAAATCTTCATGCCCTTTTTTGATGGTGAGGTGGCAGCGCACGCCATCACGGTAAAGTTGTATATGTTTCAGCGCATCGCGCCCGATCGGCACCAGTCGCTCTTTGTCGCCTTTACCGGCCACTTTCAGAAAGCCCATGTCTTCGTAGAGGTTACTCAGTTTCAGGTCCAGCAGTTCTGACACACGCAAGCCGGAACTATAGAGCGTCTCCAGCATGGCCCGGTTGCGCGTGCCTTCCGGCGTAGACAGGTCGATGGCGGCCAGCAATTGCTCAATCTCGTGGAAGTGCAGCGTGTCTGGCAGTTTGCGACTTAGTTTTGGCGCTTCAATCGTCTCGGTAGGGTCGGCGGTGATCATATCTTCCATGATCAGAAATTTATAGAAGGCCCGTATACCTGACAGCGTGCGTGCCTGCGAGTGTGGCGTCATACCCAGCCCGGCCACCCACTCCAGAAACTCCCGAAGTATAGGCGGTGTCATCTGCTCCGGTTGCACCGTTATACCTTTAATTTCCAGAAAATCGGTCAGTTTGCGGATATCACGCAGGTAAGCTTCCACGGAGTTACCGGAAAGCGACTTTTCGAGGCGCAGGTACTGTTCGAACTGGGTAATGCAAATGGACCACTTCATAAGTTAAGATTTGGGCAAACGAGGCGCTGACAAAACTTTCTTTTATCAAAAAAAACAAAGCAAAGATAGTTAATCCTTAAATTGCAAACGCTTAATTGAGCTGAATTCACTACGATACCCTAAAACTATGAAAATCCTGATCCTGAACGGCCCAAACCTTAATCTTTTAGGTGTCCGCGAGAAATCTGTATATGGCACTGAGTCCTTTGAATCTTACTTTGAAGATCTCAAGGATGCCTTCCCAGCCATGGAGTTATCCTATTTTCAATCCAACACGGAGGGCGTGCTCATCGACAAGCTGCACGAAGTTGGTTTCAGCTACAAGGGCATCGTATTCAACGGCGGCGCCTATACCCATACCTCCGTGGCTCTTTCTGACGCCATCAAAGCCATTGAAACGCCGGTAATTGAAGTGCACATCTCCAACGTGTACGCCCGCGACGCCTTCCGCCACAAAAGCATGCTGGCCCCTTTCTGCAAAGGCGTGATCACGGGCTTTGGTTTGGAAAGCTACCGCATGGCCCTGCAGTATTTTGAGCGCATGAAGCCGAAGCAGATCGGTTTTGGCTCTAAAAAATAGCGTGACGACAGCAAATTGCTGTTCACTAAATATTTGGTTTTTACTATAGTAGCCATACTATAATTCTTTATATTACCTCCATGTTGAATTTCTTTCCAGGACCGTCGAAGATATACCCGGAAGTACGCAGCTACCTGACAGATGCGTACGATGAAGGTATATTAGGAGCTCCGCACCGCGGAGAACAGTTTGTACAGCTATCGCGCACGGTGGTGGGCTCGCTCAAGCGCCGCCTGAACATACCGCAGGACTACTCTATTTTCTTTACCTCTTCCGCTACTGAGTGCTGGGAAATCCTGATCCAGAGCCTCACCAAAAAGAAGAGCTTCCACATCTACAATGGCTCTTTTGGGGAGAAATGGTACGAATATGCCAAAAAAATGCGACCGGAAGCAGAGGGTGTACGTTTCGACATCAACGAAGCCATGCCGGTGGAGGAACTTGACATCAGCACCGACACCGAACTGATCTGCTTTACCCAGAACGAAACCTCCAACGGGACGCAGGTAACGGCAGCTTCCATCCTCAACCTACACAACCGCTTCCGCGACACCCTCACGGCGGTAGATGCCACCTCTTCCATGGCTGGCCTTAATCTCAAGTACATCAAAGCCGACATCTGGTTTGCCTCTGTGCAGAAGTGCTTTGGTCTGCCGCCGGGGCTGGGTATACTCGTTTGTTCGCCGCGTGCCATCTTCCGGGCCAAGCAAATGAACGAGCGCAACCATTACAACAGCCTGGTGTCGCTCTACGAAAAGATGCTCAACTACCAGACCGTGCACACACCCAACACGCTCAACATCTACCTGCTCAAGCGCATGCTCGAAGACCGGCCGTTTATCAAGCAGCTCGACATTGACCTGGTCGATCGCGCCAACGAGCTGTATGAGTTCTTTGGGCAGTTCACGGAATTTAAACTGTTGATCGAGAACGAAGAGGTGCGCTCTAAAACGGTGGTAGTGCTGGAGGCGAACGAACGCGTAGTGGAAGACATCAAGAAACGGGCTTTGCACCACAACATCCGGTTGGGCAACGGTTATGGCCCATGGCAGCGTAACACGTTTCGGATCGCCAACTTCCCGGCCATCGGCAACGAGGAGTACGAAGAGCTGAAGCGCTTTTTCCTACATTATTACGTCTAAGAATCCTACCTTTGCGGCTTGTTAGCTGAATTGCCAACAGCAATTCAGTGCATACCTATACCTAATTGCTTGTATTTCAAGCAGTTTAACAAAAACGAAGTAATGATTCAGGACCTGTTCAGTTTCAAGGAAATCGCGTCTGTCACGCTCATCCTGTTCGCGGTAATCGACATCCTCGGTTCTATCCCCATCATCATCGACCTCCGCAAGCGCGAAGGCAGGATCGAGTCCGAGAAAGCCACCATCATTTCTGGTGTATTGATGATCGCCTTTCTTTTTGTTGGCGATGGTATCCTGAAGCTGTTTGGCATCGATTTCGAGTCTTTCGCAATGGCCGGCGCTATTATCATTTTCCTGATCGGTTTGGAGATGATTCTGGGGAAAGACCTGTTCCACTCCGACCCGGAAGTGAAGAGTGGCTCCATCGTGCCACTGGCCTTCCCGCTTATCGTAGGAGCTGGCACCATGACCACGCTACTCTCGTTGCGCGCCGCCTATTCCCTGCCAAACGTACTGGTGGGCATCATCCTGAACCTACTGTTCGTCTACATCGTTCTCAAAGCTTCGCCCTGGCTGGAGCGTAAACTCGGCAAAGCCGGTGCTAACGTACTCCGCAAAGTGTTCGGTGTTATCCTGCTGGCCATCGCCATCAAACTGTTCAAAACAAACCTACCTATTTAAGTGAGTGATGGAGTGAATGAGTGATTGAGTGAATAATTTTGAATAAATCAGGATCCTCAAGCTTGCAGCGGTCAAAAAAGGCGATTGCTTCTGCACTCTTTACAAGTCAAAACGCACGCAACCTCAATTTATAAAATCACTCATTCACTCTATCACTCATTCAAAAATTAAAAAATGATCGAGCTTTTTACAGACGGTGCTTCAAGAGGGAATCCAGGTCCGGGGGGGTATGGAACGATACTGCGCTGGAAAAACCACGAGAAAGAGTTGACTGCCGGTTTCCGTAAAACCACCAACAACCGCATGGAACTGCTCGCCGTGATTGTGGGGCTCGAGGCGATCACCAAACCGGGTATACCTGTCACAGTGTATTCTGACTCAAAATATGTGGTGGATGCCGTGGAGAAACGCTGGGTCTTTGGCTGGCAGAAGAAGAGCTTCGCCGGCAAAGCAAACGGCGACCTTTGGGCCCGTTTCCTGCGGATATACGCCAAACACAACGTTCGTTTCGTCTGGATCAGAGGCCACGCCGGGCACCCCGAGAACGAGCGCTGCGATGAATTAGCTGTTGCAAGTGCGCTGTCGCCAAATTTGTTGATAGATGAGGGGTTTGAGTCGGGACAGTTTAACTCGAAGTGATTAATATTGGTTAGTGGATATAGATGATTAACCAAAGAATATGATTGCTTTAGATGGATTAGTCGCGGCAGTATATGCGGCAATTATATTGTTAATAATTGCTCTTATCATTTACATCATTGTTGGAGTGTTTGTCCTATTGAAGAGACAAAGACTAATAAGCACGATCTATTTTTGCAGTACGCCACTGCTATTTCTTATAGGATATGGCTTAACTCATACCTTCAAGAACCCCGACTGTATTTTTATTTCTGCGATCGCCATTATTCTCTTTAACAGCTCCTTCCTCTTATTCACAAAGCGATTCCAGAAAAGAGCTTAAGAATTATTCATTATTACCCACTACTCATTCCAACCCGTGCCTAACACCTACTTCCAATTCAAGCAATTCCGCATCAACCAGGACCTGTGTGCGATGAAGGTGTGCACGGATTCCTGTGTATTCGGGGCTTATGTGGAGGTACGTCAGGCGAAGCGGATATTGGATATCGGAACAGGTACGGGTTTGCTGGCGCTGATGGTGGCGCAACGGTCGGTGGCGTTGGTGGAAGCCGTGGAGATCAATCCGGAGGCGCAGCTACAAGCCGGGCAAAACTTTCAGGAAAGCCCTTGGGCGGATCGGCTTCAGTTGCACTCAATGTCGCTGCAGGAGTTTGCAAAAACCTGCACGCAACAGTACGATGTCATTCTGTCGAACCCGCCTTTTTTCCTGGCTTCGCTCAAGTCTGATAACGCTGCGAAGAACACTGCCAAACACACCGGCGACCTACTCTTTGTAGATATCCTGACCTTCGCGCAGAAACATCTTACCCAAGACGGCAAGCTATACCTGCTCTTGCCGCCAGCTGAGGCCAACCACTTTGCTGAGCTTGCCATAGCGCACGCACTATACCTGGCCGATACGCTGGAGGTATATACCCGCACTGGAGGCAAGTGCATCCGCCACATCCAGACCTATACCTTCGAGCCGACAAAACAGGTTATTTCTAAAAAGCTTTACATCCGTGAAGAAGATGGCACAACCTATACCGCTGATTTCACAGCACTGCTGCGGGACTACTACCTGATCTTCTGAAAACTGCCAGAGGCTACGCCTTCTAATGGATTGCCCTTACCTTCTCTTCCTCCACAAAGTCAACTCCATACCTTTTGAGCTCTTCCAGCACAGGTTCGTACAGATCCGGGTAAATAGGGATAACTACGCCGCGACGATCAATTTTGCCTTGTAGCAGAAGTTTCGCCAGAATACCTACCGGCAGGCCTACGGTTTTGGCCATGGCCGTTTGCACTTCGTCGTCGCCCAGCACCACCAGCGATGAGGTGAGTTCGTGCTGCTCGCCGTTCAGTTCGTACTCAAACAGGTGCTGCATTACGATCATGTCCTTGTCGCCGGGCTCCAGCTTCCATTTGCCAACCAGTATCTTTTCGAGCACCTGCGCAGGAGTAGCGACTTGCATTTCTAGTGGTGTGTCTTCGAATAAACCGAGCCACGCTAGCTTCTCCATTATCTCGCTTTCGGGGACTATACCCACATAGCGGCTCAGTCGCTGTCGTGTTGTTTCTTTGGCAAAGGCAGCAGGAGGAAGAAAAGCTTCCAGGTAGCTGCGGTGCGTCATGCTGCCTACGCCTTCCAGGTCGTAGCTGTCGTCGGTGAGGCCCAGTTGCACGAACACGTCCCAGGCAGCGCAGTAGCCGATGCGTCGCAGTGTGCCGCGCAGCATCGTCGGGATATCCTTCAGGCCATAATGCTCCCGGTAGCTGAGCGAGTCGCGGTTGGCGTAGCCGTCGAAGTGGCCGTAGCCCTCCACGTACAGCTCGTCCGTTCGCTTGAAAAGTTGATGGTATGGTATGTACTTATAGTCGCCGTTCTTTATATACTTGGCTGTCCCCTGCCCTGCCAGCACCACGTTGCGGGGATTCCAGCTGAACTTATAGTTCCAGGGGTTATTATCTGACTCCGGTGCCACCAGTCCGCCCGTATAAGACTTGAAGGAGGTTATTTTACCGCCCATACCCTGTACCCGCTGAATCACCGCCATCGCCGACATGTGGTCTATACCTGGGTCTAAGCCTGACTCCATCAAAATGGTCAGGTTCTTCTGCTTAGCCTCTTCGTGCAGCTCCCTGAACTCCGGCGAAACATAGGATGCCGTGATCAGGTGCTTTTCCTGTTTCACACACTCACGGGCCACCTCAATATGGAAGATGGCCGGCAAAAGCGAAATCACGAGATCGGCTTTGCTTACCTCCGCAGCCCGTTGCGCCTCGTCATGCACGTTAAATACAATGGCTTCGGCAAAGTCCAGCTGCGCGAGCTTGTCACGAAGGTGGTCCACATTAATGTCGCCAATGGTGATGCGCCAGTTTTCGGACGGCGCGTTTTGTAAGAGGTACTGGATCAGCGAAGAGGCGGAGCGACCGGCCCCAAGCAGGAGTATATTTTTCATAGTATTCGTATCGTTGCGTTTGAATTTAGCAATTACCCCCTGCAAGGCCAACCTTTTGTATTGTTTTATCAGAATAATGGGTTAAATTTATAGCCCTTTTCTAATTTTTATACCTATAAGGTCTTAAATGGCAAGTGAGCTGAATATACAAATCTGCATCGACGTACTCTCGACAGACGAATTGACCCAACAGGAGCGCGACGCGATGTTGCTCGCTCAAGAAACGGCAAAGGATGCCTACGCTCCTTACTCCAACTTTTTGGTAGGCGCCGCCCTGGTGCTGGACGACAACACCATGTTTAAAGGCAGCAACCAGGAGAATGCGGCCTACCCTTCCGGCCTCTGTGCTGAGCGAACCGCCCTGTTCGCCATGAGTGCCCATTACCCGAACAAAAAGATAAAGCTGATCGCCGTGGCTGCCCGCCGCAGAAGTGAACAGCATTTCCTGTCAGCCATGCCATGCGGTGCCTGTCGGCAGGTGATGGCCGAGTACGAGCACAAACAGGGGGAGCCTATACCTGTTCTGATGCATGGCCCGGAAGGCAATTTCTACCGTCTCCGCAGCGTAAGCGACCTACTGCCTTTCCAGTTCAACAAAGAACATTTATAATTTACTGAGTGAATGAGTGAGTTAGTGATTGCGTGATTGGTTTTGTTTTTTGAATTCGTGATGGAGTGGATAAGTGATTCCCTCTCAAATGCCATAACATCGCGCCAAGATAACAAACTGACTAATAGGCAGGTATAGCAAACGAAAACACTTGTGGAGGCTAATCGCAACCTGCTCAAATAGTGCACCCAACCATCAACAATCTAATCATTCAACAATTTAAAAAATCACTAATTCACTCCATCACTAACTCACTCAATACCAACATGGAGCATAAGCTGACAGTACCGCGAACGGCCCGCTACTATACCTTGGGAACGCCCTCAGAGCAGACGCGCGACCTTTGGGTGGTGTGTCATGGGTATGGGCAACTGGCTCGTTATTTTCTGCGCCACTTCGCCGTGCTCGACGACGGTGCTACCGTAATTGTGGCACCAGAGGGATTGTCCCGCTTTTACCTGGATGGTTTTTCAGGCCGGGTGGGTGCTACCTGGATGACCAAAGAGGATCGACTTTCTGAAATAGGGGACCAGTCAGTCTACCTGAACTTACTGTTGCAGGAACTCTTACAGCAAACACCTGCCGACGTGCGGGTGCACGTGCTGGGATTTTCACAGGGCGGCGCTACAGTTTGCCGCTGGCTTGCGACCAATCAGGTACCATGCCAGCACCTGGTGCTCTGGGCCGCCTCTTTCCCCGAGGATATTGACTTTGAATCAGGCAAAACGGTATTCGAAGGTATACGGGTGGATGTGGTGTACGGCACGCAGGATGAATTTATCACGCCAGAAAAGCTCCAGCACCAACAGGAAATCATGCATCGCCTTAGCATTTCGCCACAGGTCCATACCTTCGAGGGCGGCCATACCATTGCCCCAGAGCTGCTGCTGAAGCTAAAATCGTAAGGCCACTCTTCAAGACAGCCAACGACTGGTGCGGGGCCCCTTCTCTGCACCTCGCATTTACGTCATAACACTGGCTGCCTTTCCCTTCATAGTAATTATCGAGTACTTACTTCTGGGTATTTTCATCGATGCATACATCCTTATATATAAATTTAAATAAATATTATTTAAATTTATGGCGATAAATTTACAACCAACCTATCTTATACTTTCACCAACTTCATCTGATCTCTATGAAGAGAATTCTCTACTTATCCTTTATTCTCTGCTTCCTGGCGTTTTCTTCTTTCGCACAAAGCAAAATAAACGTTGCCGCTAATTTCCCCGATGCCAAATTCTTTTTGCTGAATGATGCGGACAACAGCACTGTAACGGAACTCGGTGTCGGAAGTATTGAGTTGAAATTGAACAAAGACTCCCGCAACCGCATAGCCATTGTAAAAGAAGGCTATGAGCCCGTGATCCGCGAGTTTCCGCGCACCATGAAATGGGACAAAGAGCAAAAGGTTGAGTTGGCTAACCGCCTGATCGACATCAGTGTGGAGCCATACGACGCAGAGATTTACGTGGACGGTAGACTGGCTGGCACGAAGCGCATCAACCTGATTGTGGAGAAAGACAAGTTCCTGAACGTAGAGGTGAAGAAGCCTGGCTTTGCGCCACAAGCCAAGGTATACTACAACCAAAAGGATCGTGAAGCACCTCCTGTAAAAGACTTTTTTGAACTGAAAGACCGCCAGGTGCGCCTGGAAGTCATTCCGGCTGATGCTTCTGTAGCATTGAACGGCGTGGTAAACGGACGTGGCAACACTGATGTGAGCGTACCGTTCGGTACGTGCGTAACCGTTACCGTCACAAAAGAAGGGTTTGCCGAAGTAGTGCAGGTATACTGCAACAAGCCAGCCACAGACCCGCTTCCCCCGCTTCGCAGCCGCGCCTTGCTGGAAGACCGTCTGGTGAAAATCACCTCCTCTCCTGCTGATGCTAACATTGAGGTAGCCGGTAAAGTAGTGGGCGTGGGCAAATACGACCTGAAAGTACCTAAGAACGGCTGCGTAGAAGTGCGTGTGACCAAAGACGGTTTCCTGCGCTACATCAAAAACTATTGCAACCAGGAAAACATGCAGGCTCCAGAACCAACAGAGTTTGTAGAGCTTGCCGTGGATGAAGCCTATACCTCTTCTATTTCTTCAGATATGGCCAATGTGCGCATCACTATACCTATAAACAAAACCGTAGACCCGGCTGATGCCTGGAGAATCCTGAGTTCGATCATTACCAAGCGTTTTGATGTGCTGGAAACAGTAGACTACAACACCGGCTACCTGACAAGCGCCTGGCAGGTGCAGAACTTCAATGGCGCGAACATGATCCGCACCCGCGTGATCGTGAGTAGCGGCGGCAACTCCAACGACCTGACCTATGTGGTGAAGATCGTGAGCCAGCGTCATGAGCGCGAGAACAACACGGCGCGTAACATCAGTGTAAAGGACGATGAAGACTTTAAAGACTGGGGCCGCCTGCTGAAGCGCTATGACGGATTGATCGAAGAGATTCAGGCGCGACTGCAGTAACTCTATCAGTTTAATCACATCAAAAACCTCCGCACACAGCGGGGGTTTTACTTTTTAAACGGCTCCCTTACAATGCAATAACAGAATCCTGTGCCATATTGAAACGTAAGTTGAAATTTAGCTTTAGTATTATGAACTGTCAGTAGCCGATTATCCCTGCCAATGCCACACACAGAGTCCTTCTTCCGATTCGATTGGTTTGCAGCCATCCTACTGGTAGGCGTGGTGCAGGGTTTCTTCATGAGTCTACTTTTTTTGGGCCGGCGCCCGCACCGGCAACCTTATCACCACCTGCTGCTGGCGGCACTGGTCTTTACCTGTGCCTGCATGGTGCTGGAGGTCTTTCTGTGCTACAGCGGCCTTATGTTCCGGGTCCTCCACCTGGCTGACTTCTCGGAACCGGCAAATTTTGCCGTTGGCCCGCTCACTTACCTGCTTTTCCGGAGTCTGAACGGAAACAAATGGACGCGGAGACAGTGGCTGCATTTCATTCCTTTTGGAGTGTACTTCCTCTACCACATACTTTTTTACATACAGCCGGAGGAAGTCAAATACAACGCTTACATCGGAGCCTACTTTCCGGAAATGGAGCGCCTGCCGGTTACCATTACCCTTTTCTGGGACCCACTGCACTGGACGAGCTATGTGAACGAGCTGACCATGTTGCACATCCTCCTCTACATTATACTCTGCTTTTTGCTTCTGAGGAAACAAAGCACTGCGGAGTCTCCTAACCCTTATTTCTATACCTGGGCAAGGTTCCTGCTATACTTTTTCGTTGCCACGCTGGTACTGATCGTGCTTGTCAAAATAAGCTATGAGCGCGACTTGGGCGATCACTTCCTGGCCATGTTCCTGGTGGTGCAGCTGTTTTTTGCGAGCTACAAGATCATCACCGATTCTGCTTTCTTTCAGCCGGTGGTGCAGGTAAAGTATGAGAAATCCGCCCTGAGCGAGGAAGCCAAGCAGGACCTGATCCACAAGCTGCGAGCGGCCGAGCAGGAGAAATTCTACATCCAACCATCAGCCTCCCTCCCTACGCTGGCCAAACAACTGCACACTTCTCCTCACTACCTGTCTCAAAGCCTGAACGAGCGCCTGGGTAAGAGCTTTTTTGAGTACCTGGCTGAGCTGCGCATACAAGAAGCCAAGGCCATACTGGCTGACCCCGCCTTGCAACACCTCAAAGTAGAGGAAGTGGCCGAGCAAGTGGGCTATATGTCAAAGTCCGCTTTTAGCAGCGTCTTTAAAAAACATACCGGCCAGACACCGGGGCAATACCGCAAAACAGCCGTTTCTGGCTCCGTTTAAGTACTTCCCTATAAGTTAGCACCCCGCACCTATCGGCAGATTCTTCTGATGAGGGCCTCTTTGGCGATGTTTGTGTCAAACGAAAAGCTATGGAAAATCAGATCAAAATCAGACGTTACGAGTTCGACTGGCTGCGGGTGCTGGCCTTTTCCCTCCTCATCTTTTACCACACCGGCATGTACTTCGTCAGTTGGGACTGGCACGTCAAAAATCCGGTAATCAGTGAAACGCTGCAGGTGCCGATGATCTTTATGAGCCAGTGGCGCATGTCGCTCATTTTCCTGGTGTCGGGTGTGGGCGTGTACTTTGCCCTGGGGTTCCGGAGTGCCGGTGCTTTTGCCAAAGACAGGCTGAAGCGCATTTTGCTGCCCCTGGTCATCGGGATGCTGCTGATTGTGCCGCCACAGGTATACTTTGAGCGGGCGGTGCAGGGCACGGCTACCAATTACCTGAGTTTCTACCCCTCTGTGTTCGAATTTGAGCCCTACCCGGAAGGCAACTTCAGCTGGCACCACCTATGGTACCTGGCGTACATCTTCTGCTACAGTCTGCTGCTGCTTCCCTTCCTGGTATACCTGCGCCGGGCCAACATGCAGGTAGCCCATATACCGCGCTGGGTGCTACTGGCAGTCCCGGCCCTGTGGCTAGGTATAGGCGGAGCACTGCTCAACGAACGCTTTCCGGCTACCAACGCCCTGATCGATGACTGGGCCAACCATTTCCTCTACATCACAGTTTTTCTGATTGGCTTTCTGTTGATGAAACTTCCCCAACTGCAGGAAAAGGTGCGAAAACTACGCTGGTATAGTTTAAGCCTGGCAGGTATCACCCTGACCGTCCTGTATACCTTTTATTGGTTTAAAGGCAGAGACCTGGGCGAGATCGAATTGGCCTTCTACTATGTGCTGCAGCAAAGCAACCGGTGGTTTTGGTTGATGGTGATCCTCGGGTTTGCCATGCAGCACCTCAACCTGAAAAACAAATACCTGGCACAGGCCAACGAGCTGGTATACCCATTCTATATACTGCACCAGACCGTCATCGTGGCATTGGGCTATTACTTGTTGCAGGCAAACTGGAGCATCGGCCTGAAGTTTTCTGTCATCAGCCTGGGCACTTTTGCCATCTGCTTTCTGCTGATTAAATACCTGATCATGCCATTTAATTGGCTGCGTGTGCCATTTGGGATGAAGCTTATCCGTAAACAGGAAGCACGACAGCCTGTAGGTCTTAATTCCAGTAAGAGAAAGGAAAGCGAGCCCGTCGTTAGCCGTTGAAAGGTTTGGAGGTAAACTTCGTGAAGCAGTATCGGCATGTGCAGAAGAAGCAGTCGCTACTTCTTATCCCACATCCCTTCCATCACCACCTCCAGCAAGTGCTGGTCAGGGTCGCGGAAATAGAACGACAGGAAGCCGCGTCCCCAATCGTACTCCTGCTCCACCGGTATACCTGCCCCCTCTATTTTGCTTTTCCAACCAGGGTAGTCTTCCCGACTTACCTCGAACGCCAGGTGCAGTTGGCCGGACCCAAAGTGAGGTGGCAGGGTGCCTCCTTTCTTAGATGCCTCCGACACAAAACAGAGCAACACCGACTCCCCTGCTCTGAAAAAAATATGCCGGTCTTTCACTTCTCCAATTACAGGCAGTCCCAACTTTCCATTGTAAAACTGGCGGCTGAGCTCCAGATCGGCTACATACAGGCAGGTTTCTTTTATCTTTTTTATCTCCATTGCTTGGCTTGATCAACAGTAATCCGGTAAAAAAACGGGTATTTACAGTTTGTACGCAACCACAGGGCTTTTGCTTTCCGTTATACCATAACGCGCCCACTGTTTTAAACAACACTATGAAGCTCATGCTGAAAATACTTGCCTTTTTTATACCTGTGATGGTAGTCCTCTTTTACTTTTTGGGGCGACCCTCCGATACCGTTACCAATTCCGAAGCCACTACCTCCGAAGTAACTACCAGCAAACTGGTTAAATTAGCCAAACTTCCTTCCCCGGTCAGCGAAAGCTCTGGTGTCGAGTTTATAACTGAGCGGGATGCCTATGTCACGCACAATGATGCAGGCAACAAACCACACCTCTACCTGGTCGATCGAAAAGGTAAACTAATCGAGACCATTAAATTACAACTGCCCAACGTGGACTGGGAGGACCTGGCCCGCGACAGCGAAGGCAACATCTACATAGCCGATACGGGCAATAACAACAACAAGCGCAAAGAACTGGCCATCTACAAACTCCAGCTCGACAAGCCTGACAAAATCGAGGCCATACGGTTCTCTTACGAAGATCAGAAGAAGTTTCCTCCTTCGAAAAAGGACATGAACTATGATGTGGAGGCCATCTTCTGGCAGGGCGGCAAGCTATACCTGGTGTCGAAGGACAGGGGCCAAAAGCAGACGGCCAAGGTATACGAACTACCGGACAGCGGCGGTCAGTACAAAGCCAAGTTGCTGGGCAGTCACAAACTGGGCGTACCGGTGACCGGGGCAGGCAGCAACGCCGATGGCAGTACGGTGGCGCTCGTAAGCGAGGGAGGCCTGCACATTTTCCGCAACGTAAGCGATCCGGCTGCTTTCTACAGGAGCGACTATCAGAAGGTGAATATCAAGGAGGCCGGGCAGACCGAGGCAGTGGCATTTGAAGATGAGAATACCCTGGTGATCACCAGCGAAGACGGCGGCTTGTTCAGGTATAGCCTCAACTAATTGCCTGAACCTATTAAAAGCAAAGCGGCCAGCAATGATTGCCGGCCGTTTCCATTTCTTGACTGATTTTACTTTCGGGCTACTTCCCGTGCGGGCTTTCCACCGGGCAGGGCCGGCTTGGGATCGCGCCATACCCTGAAGAGTATGATCAAGCCGATGATGATCAGTGGGATACTCAACTGCTGACCGATGTTCAGCGCCATGGTTTCCTCTTTCTCTACCTGCACTTCTTTGAGGAACTCAACCAGGAAGCGGAATGTGAAGAGAGCCGTCACGAAAATCCCGAACAGCAAACCCCTTGGCAAGGCCTCCTTGTATTTCTTCCAGAGCCAGTAAAGCAACACAAACAGCAGGAACACACTGAACGATTCGTACAGCTGCGTCGGGTGGCGCGGCACGTGGGAGTACTCGCTCTGCCGAACAAAAATAAAGCCCCACGGCAGATCAGTCGGACGACCAAAAATCTCAGAGTTCATCAGGTTGCCCAGTCGGATGAGGGCACCGCCCAGCGCCACTACGATCACGATCCGGTCCAGCACCCACATGTAGTCAAAGTGGTGCTTGCGGCTAAACAGCCACAAAGCCAGCAGAATACCGATCGTAGCGCCATGACTGGCCAGTCCGCCTTCCCAGATTTTGAGGATCTCAATCGGGTTGCTCAGGTAATACTCGGGCTGGTAAAACAGGGTATGGCCGAGACGCGCGCCTACCACCGTGCCCACAATCATGTATAGGGTGATGATGTCTACGTCGCCTTCCGTGCGGCCTTCTGCCACGTAGATCTTGGTCAGGATGCGCTGCCCGAACACGAACGCCAGTGCGAACAGGAGTCCGTACCAGCGCACCTCAAAAGAGCCAATGGAGAAGATGGAAGGACTTACATCCCAGGTTATATAGTTCAGAATGCTCATATACAGCGGTATGGTTCTGCCAAAGTTACAATATTTAGCAAAGCTAAAAAACCAGCGCCGGACAGGTATAGGTATATTTATCCACAGGTATAGCGACAAAAGCAAAAGGCACCACCCCGCCCTGCTCTCTCAGGTATAGGATGGTGCCTTTCACAGGTATAAATTTCGGCTTCTATTTCAGCTTGCCCAGCTCCTCCCGGAATCCGCCGCTCAGGATAGGGTACCGCAACCAGCTGCGCGGGTCCAGGTTGTAGTCGTCGAGGTGGAAGCCCGGGGCGTAGCGCTCCCGTTTCCACTGGTTGCGCGACCACAAGGTATAGAACTTGTGTACGTATCCCTTCAGCGATTCTATGGGCGCCACGTTTTCCTTTTCCAGATGGTCTATCACCTGCTGCGGCGACAGACGCTCATACCAGGCCAGCCGCTCGATCATGTTCAGGATTTCGTACGGCATCAGGTCCTTTTCATCCGTCTGGTCCTCAGAAGAAGGTCGCAGTTCGGCCGTTGGCTGAAGGTTGTTCACATAGTCCAGCCCCAGGTAACCCAGTTCCTCCTGCATCCAGATCAAAAACTGACGAATGAAGGATTTATCTATACCTGAGATGGGTGAAATACTGCCGGCCGTATCGCCGTCCATGGTGGCATAACCAACTGCTGCCTCACTCCGGTTAGAGGTCGCAAGCAGAAGGGCGTTTTTGATGTTGGCCAGCATCCAGATGGCAGGAGCACGCACGCGCGCCTGTATGTTCTGCAAGGCCAGGTCGTCGTGCTCCCATGTCAGTTCACGCTCCAGTGCCCTCTCTATTTTAGAGGTATAGCCTTTCACCTCTTCATCAATGGTCCAGTCGTGGAACACGGCCCCGATGGACTCAGCCAGTTCTTTGGCGGAGGTATAGGTGGCATCAGAAGAATTGACAGTGCCCTGATAGGCGCAGGTAAGGATACGCCCCACCAGTTGCCTGACCACCTGATCCTGCGGCAAAGCCTCGAAATACTCAGCATCCTTCAGCGAGAACATGCGGGCTTTGGTCACAAAACCGGTCACACCCAGGCTATCGACGCCACGGCGCACCATTTCGGCCACGGCCACGGCGCAACACGATGAGTCGGCGCCACCGCTCAGCGACAGCACAAAACCCCGGCTGCGGCTCTTGCGCATGTAGTCAAACAGGGCCAGGCTCAGGGCAGCAATCAATTCGGCATTCTCGTCGATAGGCGGCAGATACTCAATCGTTTCGGCTATTACCGGGTTGGCTCCGAAACTAACCTCAGCGCATTCCAAGTCCACGTCCTTGAAGCACAGCAGCTCGTTGCGGCGAATCAGCTTTCCGTTCTGGGCGATGAGCACTTCGCCGTCGAAGATCACACGGCCAGACTCATTGCCGAGCAGGTTAGCGTATAGGTAAGCGCATTGATATTTTTGGGAGGCCTCTACTACGAGACGGTGACGCAGATCGGTCTTGCTCAGGGCAAAGTGGCTGGCACTCGGGTTCAGGATCAATTGTACGCCCTTTTGCATGTGGCGCTCGGCAGGGCGGTTTGTTCGCCAAGCATCCTCGCATATTTCGAATGCGAATTTCACGCCCTTCTCCTCGTACACAATATCGCCGATCGGGTAGCGCTTCCCTTTCATCTCAAACTCTTCCACCACGTTGGCGGGCCATGGCGTGAACCAGCGCGGCTCGTAATGGATACCATCGCGGGCCAGGAACTGCTTGGCGGTAAAGCCAATGATTTCCTTATTTCTGATAACGCACGCCGTATTGAACACATCTTTTCCAATGATCACATGCACGCCCAGGCACACGGTCATGTTATCGCACCACTCTTTTACCTGGAGTAGCTTTTCGAATGCCTCCTCGGCGAACCAGGGGTGCAGGAACATGTCCTCACAGCCATAGCCTGTGATACAAAGTTCGGGCAGCAACAGGATGTCCACATTGCGGGTGCTTGCCTCGATGATAGCAGATCGGATATTCAGCAGATTGGCTTCCCAGTCGAGCGGGGTCTGATTCAGGGCAGCCCCGGCCAGTATCAGTCTAGTTTCTTCCATAGTGTGTTCTCTAACGCAACAATACGGAAGCAAGTTAAGCTTTGGCAGCCAAATAAAGAACCGCCATACCCTGAACAGGTATAGCCTGAGGACTGTTGAGCCCATTCAGGTATAGGCCAGGCGCAGTACCGAACCAGAAATCAGAAACTAAGAATTGAAAGGGATGAGATGATGAGTCGCTACCGTTTGAATGACAGTGGCTTTTCTAAAATTGAGATTAGGAAGGTATGTGGGGCAATGTAAGCTAGCTCGCACTAGCAGAAGAGCGCCTTAGCTGATGTTGAGCACATCCAATGCCTTTTCAGCAGCAGCCTGGTCGGCTTTCTTTTTGGAGAGGCCCACGCCTACTGCTACCGGTTTGTCATCCAGGTAGATCTCACATGTAAATTCTGTTGTGTTGCCCTGGTTCTTGCGGTTCACGATCTCAAAGCGGATATCAGCATTCTGGCTTTGGGCCCACTCAATGAGCTTGCTCTTGAAGTTTGAGGTGGTGTTGACCAGTTTGTGCAGGTCTACGTGCGGTTTGATCAGCTTGCCAAGTATGAACTGACGCGTCGTCGTATACCCTTTGTCCAGGTAGATGGCGCCTACCAGTGCTTCCAAGGCATTGCCATGCACCGATTTATGCCGGGCACTCTGTCCGCCTGAAGTATCGACCTTGACCAGCAGGTTCAGGCCGATCTTAATGGCAATATGATTGAGTGACTCCCGGTTTACGATCCGTGAGCGCATCTCTGTCATAAAGCCCTCGTCTTCGTAGGGAAATTTCTTAAAAAGCAGTTCTGCCACCACCGTTCCGAGCACCGCATCGCCCAGAAACTCGAGTCGCTCATTGGTATCGTGCTTGCTGGCCAGGTTCTGCCGCGCAAAGGACGTGTGTGTGAGCGCCAGTTTGTACAGGCGTATGTTATCGGGAGTAGTGCCAATAATACCGGAAATGGCGCGCACTATTTCTCTATCCTTGGTAAAAAGGCTGTGATAGAAGCGCCGTACTGGTTTTATTGGACCAAACACCTAGTCGATAAATTGACGGAATAAAACGGAAGTGTTGTGTCCACCAAAGCCGAACGTGTTGCTCAACGCTACTTTCACTTCGCGCTCCTGCGCTTTGTTAAAGGTAAAGTTAAGGCCAGCGTCGAAGCTCTCATCATCTGTGAAGTGATTGATCGTTGGCGGCACCACACTGTTCTTGATCGCCATAATGGCAGCAATGGCCTCTATCGCTCCGGCCGCGCCCAACAGGTGACCCGTCATAGACTTGGTAGAGCTAATGTTGAGCTTGTAGGCATGCTCACCGAACACCGTTTGGATGGCTTTCACCTCGCTGATGTCTCCGAGTGGCGTGGATGTGCCGTGCACGTTGATGTAATCGACCTCCTCCGGCTTGATGTTGGCATCGCGCAGTACGTTCTTCATCACGTTGAGTGCGCCCAATCCTTCCGGATGCGGGGCTGTGATGTGGTAAGCGTCTGCAGACATACCGCCACCAATTACTTCGGCGTAGATCTTAGCGCCACGGGCTTTGGCATGCTCATACTCCTCCAGAATAAGGGCACCTGCCCCTTCACCCAATACAAAACCATCGCGGTCTTTGTCGAATGGGCGGGAAGCCGTCTCCGGGGAATCATTGCGCTCTGAAAGGGCTTTCAGGGCATTGAAGCCTCCTATACCTGCTTCGGTCACCGCAGCTTCTGAACCACCGGTTACCACCACATCGGCCATACCCAGGCGGATATAGTTAAAAGAGTCGATGATGGCGTTGGTAGCAGATGCACAGGCAGAAACCGTAACGAAGTTAGGTCCACGGAAGCCGTATTTAATTGAAATGTGACCGGCACTGATGTCGGCGATCATCTTCGGAATGAAGAACGGGTTGAATCGCGGGGTACCGTCACCGTTGGCAAAGTTTACGCACTCCTCCTGAAAAGTGCGCAGACCGCCGATACCAGATCCCCAGATCACGCCAACGCGGTCCGGGTCAACATTACTGTCTATCAGTTTCGCGTCCTGAACCGCCTCTTCAGCCACCACCATGGCGAACTGAGAGAACAGGTCCATCTTACGCGCTTCCTTACGGTCGAAGTATTTTTCAGGATCATATCCCTTTACTTCACAGGCAAACTGGGTCTTAAACTTACTCGCATCAAAGCGTGTAATAGGCGCAGCTCCACTCACACCATTGGCCAGCCCGTTCCAGTATTCTGCAACGTTGTTTCCAAGTGGGGTGAGTGCGCCAAGCCCTGTAACTACAACTCTCTTAAGCTCCATAAGCTGCTAGTAGAGGATAGATAGGTAAAAATTACTTAATACAAAAAGGTAATGGGGTTATATTACTTTGCGTGCTCTTCCAGGTAGCTGATCGCCTGACCTACAGTGGCAATGTTTTCAGCCTGGTCATCTGGAATAGATACGTTGAATTCTTTTTCGAATTCCATGATAAGCTCTACTGTATCCAGTGAATCAGCGCCAAGGTCATTTGTGAAGCTAGCTTCTGGAGTAACTTCTGACTCTTCAACACCAAGCTTATCGATGATGATAGCCTTTACTTTTTCTGCGATTTCTGACATTTTTTCTTATAGTTTATTAAAACACTGTGCAAAGAAATGTAATTAGGCAGACAATGTCAAAAAAAATTGCTGTATTCGCTAAGTGATAAAAGTTTTTGCCTTAAAGGTCGTTTTCCGTTGCCATGTTTATAAATTTGCAAGTACGCCGTTTGGTAGCCCATGAAAACACTGCACCTGGACATTGAGTATGATTTCAGCTTCGCCCTTTTTGGTGTGGTTGCCTCGTGCCGTGACTACAAAATGGCCTGGTCGCTTAACCGTCTTCTGGGGCTCAACCTCACCCGGCAGCGGGACCTGTGCTACGAGATGACAGACCGGCAGAAGATGTACATCTCTCATTTTGAGCACAACGACATGCACAGTACTGTGCGTCTGTTCCGAAACAAAGCGCTAGGAACCCTCACTGCTAAAATGCCTTTTTTGCTGCCCGATGTAAAAGAGTATGATTACATTCTGCAAATAACAGGGGCGCTGCAGCAGTACCTTCATCCGCAGGAGTTGCTGAACAGACTCCAAAGTCTGCCCCTGATCCAATATACGAAACAATTTGATCCACTTACCCTTAAGTACAAGGAACACTTACTATTCTGAATTATGAAGATAATCTTCAACAAGACCAAAGTACTGGCAACTGTTGGCCCTGCCAGCAATACCTTTGACCGCCTGCTGGCACTGATGCAGGAAGGCGTAGACGCTTTCCGCCTGAACTTTTCGCACGGAGAGCATGAAGAACATTTGCAGGTAATAGAGCATATCCGCGAATTGAACCGCCGCTTCAATACCAACGTCTGCATCGTTCAGGATTTGCAGGGTCCTAAGATCCGCATTGGCGAGGTTGAAAACGGTGGCGTAGAAATAAAAGAAGGCCAGCGTGTGATCATGCGCTGCGACGGCTCCGTGAGCAACCACGAGCACCTGGCCACCAACTATACCGAGCTTGCCAGAGACGTAAACCCAGGCGACACCATCCTGCTGGACGACGGAAAACTGGAGCTCAAGGTAATTTCCACTGACAAAGACAAAGTGGTAGAAGCCGAAGTGAAATATGGTGGCGTAGTAAAACCCCGCAAGGGCATCAACCTGCCAGACTCCATCGTTTCGGCCCCATCCCTTACTGAAAAAGACCTGCGTGACCTGCACTTCGGTCTGGACCACAACGTGGAATGGGTAGCCCTCTCGTTTGTGCGTCGCGTGGAGGACATTCTTGATATCAAGCGCATCATAAAAGAGCGCGGCAAGGACACCCGTGTGATCGCCAAGATCGAAAAGCCGGAGGCTATCCGCAACATCGATGCTATTATTGCAGAGTCTGACGCCCTAATGGTGGCGCGCGGTGACTTGGGCGTGGAAACAGGTATGGAGCGTGTGCCGATGCTACAGAAAATGATTGTAGAGAAGTGCAACAAGGCCGCCAAACCGGTGATCATCGCTACTCAGATGATGGAGAGCATGATCGTGAACCCAAAGCCGACCCGCGCCGAAACCAACGACGTAGCTAACGCTGTGATTGACGGTGCCGACACCCTGATGCTGAGTGCCGAGACAGCCGTGGGCGCTTATCCGGTTGAGACAATCCGTTCGATGAACTTAACCATCAGCGAGGTGGAGCGCCAGGCCGATATCTTCAACAAGACCTACATCCTGAATCCGCACTCTGGCACCTTCTACAACGACAGCCTGGTAGCCAACGCCTGCAACCTTGCCCGCGACACCAACGCCCGTGCTGTGATCGGTATGACCAAGTCAGGGTATACGGCCTTCCAACTGGCGAAATACCGTACCAAAGCCGACATTTTTATTTTCACAGAAAACGAGCGCCTGCTTACTACCCTGAACCTGGTATGGGGCATCCGCGGCTTCTACTACGACAAGTTCGAGTCAACCGACGCCACCATTGAAGACATCAAGCAGATGCTCCTCAAATCCGGTTACCTGAACAAAGGCGATGTGTTCATCAACACAGCGAGTATGCCGATATACGAGCAGAAGCGCACGAATATGATCAAGTTGAGTATTGCTTAGAATAAGGAATATTTGATTTTCAGAATCCTGGGGTTGTGTAACGGCCTCAGGATTTTTTATTTTAGGAGAGGGCTATACCTGAAGCCACTGGAGTGATTGTAGTTAAAGGGGGGTTCGCCTAGCTGACGGGTACATGCACAATGGAGCGAACTTCCAATGGTGGGGCCTCTGGCCCAGGTATAGCAGATTTAAAGATTAACTCAACATACCGCAGGTATAGCGTTTTAGTACTGTGCATTGCAGGTTTGCAATTGGAGTAGCAGTATTATAACCATGATCCCTGCAGGATAACAAAAGCAAAAACAGAAAGTTCTCATACCTCACAGCGTAAATTCCACTAACTACGAAATATACCAACCAACTACTCCTTCCCTATCCCATCAGCGACACACCAAGGAAAGTTATCAAAAAAAGGAAAGAGCCTATTAAAGGCAAATAAGACACCTTCAAACAGCTCTAACAGAAAACACAAAAAGCCTTACACTAACGTGTAAGGCTTCGGAATGGTATTCCAGCAAAAAACTAGGCTGCAGCCAAGCCGTTAACGAACTTAGCCAGTTTTGACTTGTTGTTAGCAGCTTTGTTTTTGTGGATGATGTTTTTCTTTGCCAGACGGTCAAGCATAGAAGAAACTGTCTTGTACAGTTCTTGCGCCTCAGTTTGGTCTGTAGTGCCTTTCAGCTTTTTGATGAAAGTACGAGTAGTTTTCGCCTGATATCTGTTACGAAGACGTTTCGCGTCGTTAGATCTGATTCTCTTTAATGCCGACTTGTGATTAGCCATGTTATTTTATACTAATTAAAATTTCGTTGCGTATCCTAAATGAGTTTGCAAAGATATATTCTTTGAAATTAAATTCCAAAACCTCCCCGCTATAAAAAAGCCTGATCAGGGATTTATTGCAGCCTTGGGATTATTCCGCCGCAATACTTAACCTATGCTGGCCCAAAATTACACTTATTTAGCATGAAAACCATGACTGCCGCTCGTTTCTTTCTGCAGCCTGCCTGTATGCCTCTTCTTTTTAGCTGCACCAGCGGCAAAGAGGAAGACCAGAACACGTTAGCGCCTGAAAAACCCTAGACCAACGAACCGGCTATACCTGTCACCTTGCTTAGTACTTTATCATACCTTCCAATGAAAAAAGCCTGAGTCCACAGCGTTCGCCGCAGCCCCAGGCTTGATCTTCAACTAAAAACTAGGTTAGTTATTTTTTCGTTCTACGTCAACATCAACGTCTACATCACCGATACGCTTCTGTACTTTGTCTTCTGTACGTTTCCAGCTGTCTTTCACCTCCTGCCATTCACGCTTGCCTTCGTCGTCCCAAGTGTCGCTTTTGGCGTCAAGTTCAGCCTCGCGGCGGTTGTATTCTGCTTTCATTTCACGCCATTCTTCTTCGGTAGCTGTTTCAGCGCGAGATGACTGATCGTTCACCCATACTGAGAATTCATCATATTCACGCTCCGCTTCCACACTCGTTTCGTTCGCTTCTACTTGTGCTTCATCAATCTCACTGTTCGTTTCAGTGCGGGTTTCAGAGTTACAGGCAAAGGTAAATGCACTAACTGTTAGCGCCATACCTAGCATTTTAAGATTTGATTTTATATTCATCTTATAATTATCGTTAGTTATACTGCCTTATACGCATTATTACATTCCTTGGAATAGTAATATTCAAAGTAAAACATATAAATGTATAGCATTATTCTATATAGTATTGCCCTAAAGCCTATTGTTCTCCAGTCTCCTGTACTGTGTCGAACTCCGGTTCTGCATCAGTTGCCCTAAACCGGGCTCCGGCTCGACCAATGGTTTCCTGCCACTGAGCCTGTGCTTTTTCCCACTCTGCTTTGGTCTGGTCGTCCCAGTCGGCGCTGCGCTTCTTTATTTCGGTGGTTTTGCGGTTGTACTCTGCCTCCATTTCATTCCACTCTTCTTCGGTGGCTGTTTCGGCGCGTCTGCTGTTCTCATCTACCCAAGTCGAAAATTCCTCTACCTCACGATTGGCACTATGCCGTGTTTCGGAGTTACAGGCCGTAACAGAAACTAGCAGGAGGCAGGCTAGGATCCATGTTTTGATATGTTTAATAAACTTCATTGTCTTATGTTGTGTTGGTTATATAAGGAATACGTCAAAAGCAGCCCACTGATGTAGCTACAAATATAGAAAGGCCGTAATTTTGACTTTTTCGTATTCATTACAAAATACCTTATACCTGATGCCGATCTTAACGTCCCAGCACAAACCGCCTTTTTACCTCTTCAACGGGCATATTCAGACGATTGTGCCCAGTTTGTTCCGGCAGGTAGAAGGTGTGAGCTACCACCGCGAACGGCTCACCACTCCCGACGACGATTTTATTGATGCCGACTGGTCGCGCGTTAAATCCCGCTCGCTGGCCATTTTATCGCACGGACTGGAAGGTGACTCGCACCGGCCCTATATTATGGGGATGGTGAAGGCGTTGAACGAACATGGCGTAGACGCGCTGGCCTGGAACTACCGCAGCTGCAGCGGCGAGCCTAATAAACTCCTCCGCTCCTACCACTTGGGCGCTTCCGACGACCTCGACTTTGTGGTGCGTCATGCTTTAGACAGCGGAAATTACGAAACCATATACCTGGTCGGGTTTAGCGCCGGCGGCAACATCAGCTTAAAATATTTGGGCGAAGACCCGGAACAAGTGCCCGGCGAAGTGAAACGTGCGTCCGTTTTTTCAGTGCCCATCGATTTGAAAAGCTCTGCCAAACGCATTTCCAAAATCTATACCCAGCGCTTTTTAAAAACCTTAGGCCAGAAACTGGAGCAAAAGAAGGAGATGTACCCGGATGCCCTGGATCTCAGCAATTACAGCTTATTCTGGTCTTTCCCGGAGTTCGACGACAAGTATACAGCACCACTGCACGGCTTCGAAAATGCAGATGACTACTACAAACGATCCAGCAGCAAGCAATTCCTGAAGCGCATACAAGTACCTACCCTGTTAGTAAATGCCCAAAACGACCCGTTCCTGACAACTTCTTGCTTCCCATTCGAAGAGGCGGGCGAAAACCCATACCTATACCTGGAGACACCTGAAGGAGGCGGCCACGTGGGCTTTGCAGAAGACTTCCGGAACAACATTTACTACTCCGAAGCGAGAGCTGTGAAGTTCTTGTTGGAGGGGGTTTGATTGTTAAATTGTTGATGGTTGAATTGTTGTCTGGGGTAATTGTTGACCTACCACCATTGGAATAGGCTATAAATATTGAGACAAAACCATCGACAATTCTTATTACGGCATCGGCACAACGACCACCTTCTTCGTCTCGAAGAACTCTTCTGTAAAATAATCCTTCAGGTCGTATACCTTCGTGATCAGGCCTGATTCAGCTATTTCTTCTTCGAGGTCGCCGCCTTTGAGGTAGTAGATGCCTTTGTCAGGTATAGCTTCTCTCTTAAAGCTGCTCATCACCCAAGGGTAGAAATTGGCCAGACGGGTTACGGCGCGGCTTACCACAAAATCAAACTTTTCGCGCACCTGCTCAGCGCGGGCATGGGTGGCCGTTACGTTCTGCAAGTGCAGTTCGCGGGCAATCTCCTGCACCACGTGTATCTTTTTACCAATCGAGTCGACCAGGTGAAACTTCACCTCCGGAAACATCACTGCCAGCGGCAGGCCAGGCAAACCGCCGCCTGTGCCCACATCCAGCACATGCGCTTGCGCCGGGAACTGAATCACTTTGGCTATACCTAGCGAGTGCAGGATGTGGTGCTCCCCAATATGCTCCATGTCTTTGCGCGAGATCACGTTTATCTTCTCATTCCACTCGCGGTACAGTTCGGCCATGCGCTCATATTTATCGAGCTGGTCTTCGGTGAGCTCCGGAAAATAACCTGACAAGAGTATGCGGATGGAGATGGACATGGTTGAGTTTAAGAGTTTAGGAATTTAAGAGTTTGAAAGTTGAGATAATCATACATCTCGTTCTCTTTCTAACTTGTTACAAGGTATAGTAAACCTGCCACAGCGGCTACCACTACCACTACGGCCAGGGCCATAAAGAGGTCGAACAAGAGCACCAGGCCGGCGTTGCGGTACTGGCCTTCGTACCTGCGATGCAGCTCTTGTTCACCCCTTCCCCTGTATCGCAGGTATAGATGGAGCCTGCCCATTCGTACCAGGATGGCTTCGCTCAGGTTTCGCATGGTCTGTGTTTGCAAGGTATAGCTCTACTACTTATAGCGCCCTGCTGTAACAATGGGCATCACAAAAATATGAAATAAGTCCGGAAATCAGCCCAAAAATAGAGCCCCTGCCGCACAAAGCAACAGGGGCTCTAAAAACGTAATCAATATCTTTTTTAATGGTTAAATTGTTTGATTGTTAAATGGTTGGTTCGCAGAGCGATTCTTGTGTGCGATTAACAATTTAACCATCAACAATTTAACAATTAAATCAAGTGCTTCTTGTTCTTCACCATGTCATAGAGCAGCTCGCGGGCGCGGTGCAGCTGGGCTTTCACGGTGCCAAGCGGGGCGTTTAGCTCGGTGGCAATCTCTTCGTAAGAAAGTTCGTTGAAGTAGCGCAGTGTTACGAGGCGCTGGTACTTCTCTGGCAGCTTGGCTACCACGTACTGCATGATCTCGATTTTCTGGTTCTTTATGGCTTCTTCCTGCGGGTTCAGGTTCTTGTCTTTGAAGTCGATCGTGATCTCGTCGCCATTGTCTATCTTAATGGCCGAGTCGATGCTCATCGTCTTGATGCGGTTCTTGCGGATAAAGTCGATGCAGTTGTTGGTGGCGATGCGGAACAGCCAGGTACTGAAAGCGTACTCCGGGTTGAATTTATGCAGGTTGCGAAAAGCCTTAGCAAAAGCCTCTATAGTCAGGTCCTCAGCGTCGTCGGCGTTGCGCACCATTTTGAGTACCACGTGGTATACCGGCTTCTTGTATATGCTCATCAACTCAGCATAAGCTTTCTCGTCGTTTTCTTCAACAGCCGCCTGTATCAGCTTGAAATCGTGCTTCGCTTTTGCGGAGAATTGTTTGTTTACTTCCATCTGATTCGTTTGTTCAATACTACGGATACCCCAAGGAGCAGGTAACTAAAAAAATAAGCAATATCGAGCAGCGGCAACAACGGCAAAGAAACACCTTCGTCTAATCTGCGCGCCACACTTACATAGATCGGATACACCGCCAGGTAGCGGATTCCGACAAGAGCGGCCAATATAGTCAAATGGCTATTTAGAACAAGAAGAATAATTACCAGTGCGTAAAAAAGAATATTGGATGAAATAAAAGTCCCTATCCTCCCTCTGTCTGCCGCATTGTACTGCCTGCCGGCGGCCATGTGCCTTCTTTTTTGTACCAGCCATTCCCGAAACGTCTTTTTGGGAATGCTGACTGTTTGCCCTTCCTTGCTGATAACAATGCTTGCTTTACTATTGTTGACGGCATCTCTGACAAATAGGTCATCGTCGCCGCCGGTAGTCTTGATATGAGATGCAAACCCTTTGTTTCTAAAGAAACATGACTTAGTATACGATAAGTTTCGGCCAACGCCCATGTACGCGTGTCCTTTGTTTGCATGAGACAGATACTGAATTGCGGTCAGTAAGGTTTCATACCTGATCAGATGATTTAGGAAACCACCCAGTTTTTTATAAGGGGAATAACCGATAACCAGATCAGCACCAGCATGATAGCCACTCTGCATTTTTTCGATCCAGTGTTCGCTGCAAGGGCGGCAGTCCGCGTCCGTGAACAGCATGTGTTCGTATTTGGCGGCGCGTATACCTAAAGCCAGCGCGTATTTTTTCGGATTGAGATACTCTGGCGTCTTTTTGATCGTCACCACCCGGAAGTTCGGAAACTGGCGCTCGAGCTCATACACGTAAAATTCGGTATCATCGTCAGAGCGGTCGTTCACCAGGATGATCTCAAACTCGGGGTACTGCTGGTCGAGCAGCATGGGGAGTAACTCAAACAGATTGTCCTGCTCATTATGCGCCGCCACAATCACCGACACGGGCCGCAGGGTGTCCGGCTCCGGATCTTTATACCTGCTCAGCGGCAGGAAGTAAAACAAAGCATAGTATAGCTGCACCAGCACGCAAAAAGCCAGCACCGCCAGGAGTATAATTGGAATCAAATCTTGCTAAAGTTGACGGTTGGATTGTTAAATGGCTGCTCACGGGATTTTTCAAAATCGCACGATGACGCGGCACAAAAGCTACTTCCCAAATTAATCGGCAGAAAAGGTTCGTCTGCCTGGTAAAGGAAATTGCTGGCCTCGGCATCATTCCTGATTTTGAATTCCTGATCCGGCGCGGCACAAGTAACTACCAAAAATAGGGATAATTAAGCCATTTACGAACATCTTCATCATTTAATAATTGTTTATGTTTTGTGGGTGCGCGCTATGTATCTTTGCAGATTATTTCGATAACCATTTAGCAAAAACCGGCAGCCCTCAGGCAGCTGAACCAGTTGGCTTGCTTCTTGTAGCATAGTGCGCTGACAATCACATACCATGCAGTTTTCATTAGTAGCAAAAGATATACAGTCAAAGGCCCGCGCCGGGGTGGTGCAGACGGCGCACGGCGCCATCGGAACCCCGATCTTCATGCCCGTAGGTACGGCAGGGACCGTGAAAGCGGTTCACCAGCGTGAACTGAAAGACGACATCAAGGCTGAGATCATACTCGGCAACACTTATCATCTATACCTGCGCCCGGGACTGAACATACTTGAGCAGGCCGGTGGCTTGCATAAATTCAATGGTTGGGACCGCCCTATACTCACCGACAGCGGCGGTTACCAGGTGTTCTCGCTGGCCGGTACGCGTAAGATCAAGGAAGAAGGTGTGAAGTTCAAGTCGCATATCGACGGCTCTGCACTCGATTTTACGCCCGAGAACGTGATGGACACGCAGCGCACCATCGGGGCCGACATCATCATGGCCTTTGACGAGTGCACCCCCTACCCTTGCGACTATACCTACGCCAAGAACTCGATGGAGCGCACGCACCGCTGGTTGCAGCGCTGCGTCGACCGTTTTGACTCTACCGAGCCAAAGTACGGCTACGACCAGACGCTCTTCCCGATCGTGCAGGGCAGCACTTACAAGGACCTGCGTGTGCAGTCAGCTGAAACCATCGCCAGTTTTGGTCGTGAAGGCAACGCCATAGGCGGCCTCTCTGTGGGCGAACCAGCCGAGATGATGTACGAGATGACCGAAGTGGTATGCGACATCCTGCCGGCCGACAAGCCGCGCTACCTGATGGGAGTGGGCACGCCGGCCAATATTCTGGAGAACATCGCGCTGGGCGTAGATATGTTCGACTGCGTGCTGCCGACCCGTAACGCCCGCAACGGCATGCTGTTCACGACGCAGGGCATCGTTAACATTCGTAACCTGAAGTGGGCCACCGACCACAGCCCGATTGATGCGGAACTAGGTGGCTATGTGAGCACGTTCTACAGCAAGGCTTACCTTCGCCACCTGGTACACAGCGGCGAATACCTAGCCGGACAGATCGCCAGCGTGCACAACCTGACCTTCTACCTCTGGCTGGTCAAGCAGGCCCGCCAGCACATCATCGCCGGCACTTTCCGTGACTGGAAAGACGTGATGGTGAAAAAACTAATGACAAGATTGTAACTAAAGCGCAGCATTGAAGCTAATTGACAAATACATCCTGAAGAAGTTCCTGACCACGTATGTGTTCACGGTGCTGATCATGGTCTCTGTGATTCTGGTGATTGACTTCACGGAGAAGAACGACGACTTTATCAAGCACAGTGTACCCATTTCCGAGATCATCTTCGACTACTACATCCACCTGATCCCGTTCTACGCGAACATGCTGAGCCCGATTACGGTGTTCATCGCGACCGTGTTCGTGACCTCCAAAATGGCCTCGCATACCGAGATTGTGGCTATCTTGAGTGGTGGCGTTAGCTTCAAACGTTTCCTGGTGCCATACTTGATTGGGGCTACCATTATCGGCGCCCTTATTTTTGGCCTGATCGGCTGGGTGATCCCGAACTCGAATAAAGAGAGCGTGGCCTTTCAGGTAAAGTATGTGAAGAGCCCCTTTACCTACGACAAACGCAACATACATGTCAAGATAGCCCCTGACACTTATGTGTATATGGAAAGTTACAACGTCACGGCACACGTCGGGTATAACTTTGCCATTGAAGAAATAAAGGGCACCAATCTGAGCAAGAGACTATCAGCCAGCAGCGTACAGTGGAACCCCGACAGGCAGAAATGGAGCGTGGACCGCTATACCCTCCGCACCTTCGACGGCGAGAACGAGAGCATCTACCACGGCGGGGCACTGGACACGACGCTCAACATGCTGCCTAAGGACTTTGAGAGTACCTACAAGCTGGAGCAGACCATGACGCTGCCGGAGCTTAACCGCTTTATCGACGAGAAAATAAGCCGTGGTGCCGACGATATCGAAACCTACCTGATCGAGAAATACGAGCGCTACAGCTATCCTTTTGCCATCATCATTCTCACAGTGATTGGGGTGATCGTGAGTGCCCGCAAGGCGCGCGGTGGCGTAGGTATGCAGATCGCGCTGGGCTTCTTCCTGGCATTCGTCTTCATTATTTTCGTGATCACGAGCCGCAGCCTGGCCCAGGTCGGCGACCTTGACCCGATGTATGCGGCCTGGGTGCCGAGTGTTATTTTTACAGGTATAGGCTTTCTACTTTACCGCTATATTCCACGCTAATGCCGCGTCTCAAGGATTTTATTGAGCTCCATTTCATTGTTTTGTTATGGGGCTTCACAGCCATACTTGGCAAATTGATCACGATTCCGGCAGTGGAGTTGGTATTCCTGCGCACACTCATTGCAGCACTGGCACTGGGCGCCATCATTTACCGGCGCAAGACCAAGTTCTGGCTGGGGCGCAACAATTTGTTCATCATCATGGGTGTCGGGTTGATGATCTCGGCGCACTGGATCCTGTTCTTTGCCTCGGCCCGCATCTCGTCGGTTTCGCTCTGCCTGGTAGGTATGGCCACCTGTAGTTTGTGGACGGCCCTGCTGGAGCCAGCCTTCACGAGCAAAAAGCTTAAATTCCACGAAATCCTACTGGGAGTTATCATCCTGCTAGGCCTGTACATTATTTTCCAGGCCGAGACGGAGTTTGACAATATGCTGGGGATAGGTATGGCAGTTGGGTCTGCACTGCTGGGCGCCATCTTTACGATCATCAATGCCCGTCTGGCCAAGAAGCATCCTTCCACTACCATTACGGCCTACGAGATGGCAGGCGCCTGTATCGGTACTGCACTGTTCTTCCCAATCTATGCCGAACTGTTTACGGAGACAGGTACGTTGAGCTTTGCCATGAACGGCATGGACTGGGTATACCTGCTGGTTCTGGCGCTGGTGTGTACGGTGTACGCCTATACCGCTTCTGTCAGGCTGATGCAGAAAATATCAGCCTATACCATGAACCTGACCGTGAACATGGAACCGATTTACGGCATCCTGCTGGCCTGGCTCATCTTCAACGAGAATGAGCAGATGACCTCTAACTTTTACATCGGGGCTACCATTATCCTGTTCAGCGTGTTCATCCACCCGGTGCTGGACACGTACAGCGAGCGCCGCAAGAAGTTAAAGCAGCCCTCTCCAGAGAAGGTAGTGGCCGGGAAAGATTAGGTTGTCAGGTTCGTTCCTGAAAAGCCCGTACACGGCAGACCCTGAGCCGGTCATGGAGGCATAGTCGGCGCCTGCTCTGTAGAGCTGCTCTTTTATACCTGTCAATTCTGGGTAGCGCGGGAAGAGTGCCTCTTCAAAATCATTTTTGAGTACCTCTTTCCATACCTGCACATCCTGCTTCAGGTACATTTCAATGCCACAGCTCGGCTTTTTAGGTATGATATTGCCATAGGCTTCGGCTGTGGTAATATGGATGCCCGGGTATACGATCACACAGGTATAGCCACTCAGATCCAGCTCCACCGGTTTGAACACATCTCCCTTTTCAACTGCAATCACCGGTTTGTTCCGAATAAAAAAAGCGCAGTCGCTGCCAAGTTGCCGGGCATAATCTTCGAGCTTTTCTTCGCTTAGGTTGAGCTCGAACAAACTGTTAAGTTGCTTCAGGACAAAAGCCGCATCTGCAGAGCCACCTCCGAGCCCTGCTCCCATCGGGATGGCTTTGTGCAGATGCATGTGCACAGGCGGCAGCTCAAAGTCCTGCTGCAATAGTTTGTAGGCTTTCAGGCAGAGGTTCGTATCCGGATTACCGGGCACGGGCAGGCCGCTCATCGTAAATACTTCCGCCTCTGCTGGCACAATTTCCAGGGCATCGCACCAGCGCACCGGGTAAAAGCACGACTCCAGGTTATGAAATCCGTCGGAGCGTTTCTCTGTCACCAGCAGTCCCAGGTTTATCTTAGCATTCGGAAAATCCAGCATAGGTATGGTGTTGATAATTTCAGGCAGTTCAGTTGTGATAAGTGGTATTTAATTCCCTGTAGTCGGGATTGACAATTGCTATACTTTAGTGGAATAGCTTCGGTTTCCAGGTACAATCGAATGCTCTGGCCTGGGGTCCAATGTTTCCAAAATCAATGGTTATCGTATTCCCATTTTTGTTGCTGCTGAATTGGCTGTCGACTATGAGGCAAAAGCCAATAATCAGTTCAGCGCTGCAGTCGTCATCGGCAAAAACTCTGTAGTTGTCACCCTCAAACCAGGAAACCATTTCCTTGTCCCACCAAGCTATTTGCGTATCGTTTTTATAGACTGAGTACCTCCTGCCTTTGTGCCCATAAATATCATACAAGTCGCCTCCGTCCTGACACTTGTAATGGACTTTCCAGAATGAAGCAGCTCTAAAATCAATTGAGTCTCCTCCGGGTAATTTGATGTTATATTTGGTATTGAACCACGACCATTGTTTATCAATTGTCAAACTGCTGTATGTTCTGTCGAGGCTGAGTAAGTGAACTGATGGAAGAAGGCTAATGATTGCTGTGGAGGCAGAGAACTTCTGCTCTCCGTTGATGAAGATGTTGTACTTATCTCCGAAAGCAATTTTCTTCTGGTTTATATCAATGACCATTCCTCATTTCTTTAAGTCAGTGCCTGGCCTCTCCCCTCGAAAGCTTTCTAACTCCTAAACTTTCTCCAGCGCCTGTTTCAAATCAGCCAGCAGTTCTTCGGTTTCCTCTATACCTACCGACAAGCGGATCAGGCCGAGTGTGATGCCGAGTTTCTGCTGCTGCTCCGGGCTAAGGCTGCGGTGCGAGGTGCGGAGCGGGTGCGAAATGGAAGTACTCACGCCTGCCAGCGATGGGGCAAACGGGATTTGTTGCAAGGCTTGCATAAAGGCGTTTACCGTTTCCGGCGCATCGTCTTTCAGTTTGAAGGACAGCATACCACCGAACATGCCTTGCCCCTGCTCTTTAGCCAACGGGTGCTGCGGATGCTGGGTCAACCCCGGATACCATACCTGCTTTACTTGCGGGTGCTGCTCCAGCATTTCAGCTATTGCCTGCGCGTTGGTGCAGTGCTGACGCATACGCAGTTTCAGGGTTTTCAGTCCACGGGCTGCCAGCCAGCTCTCAAAGGGGCTTAGGTTGAGTCCGTAGGTGCGCATGATCTGCTTGCTCCGGTTGCTGTCTTCCGAGGTTCCGGCCACCACCACACCGGCCGTCACATCGCTATGGCCCGACAGGTATTTCGTCACGCTGTGGATAACCAGGTCAGCGCCCAGCGCGAGAGGCCTGGTGATAACGGGTGACGCAAACGTATTGTCCACCACCAGCTTTATACCCGTGCGCTTCGTCTCTTCTGCCAGGCGCTTCAGGTCCACCACCTGCAGCAGCGGATTGCTCATGGTTTCGGCCAGCAGCAGTTTGGTGTTCGGCTGCACGAACTCTTGCAAGGTATAGAGCGTGTCGCTTGGCACGTAGCTCACCGCTATACCCATGCGGGTCAGTTCCTGCGAGAGCAAGGCCGCTGAGCCACCGTAGATTTCCTCGGCACAAAGCACGTGGTCGCCGGACTGACAGTACGTGAGCACCGCCGTCAGGATAGCCGACATACCCGACGAAGTGGCCACCGCCCCGGCACCGGCCTCCAGCTTGTTCACCTCTTCGGCCAGCTCATCCGAATTGGGGTTGCCGTAGCGGGTGTACATGTACTTTTGGTCCGGTTGCTCAAAGTAAAGCTCCAGATCGTTCAGGTTTTCGAAGGTGAACACTGAGGTCTGGTAAATGGGAGTGGTTTTCGGATGGATCTGTGCCATGGGCAGGTATAGCGTATTTATCGTTAAATATAGTCAGTATTTGGAAATAGACCGGCAATCCTGCTTATTTTTGAGACAAGGCATCGCTGCTATTTTCACCATGGGCAGCCTGATTCGTATAGCCAATAAGTTTCGCAAGCAAAACATGACACACCCTATACCTGACGACAACCGATACTACCGCAGCCTGATCATCCGCCACATACAAGAGGAAATTCCCGGCGTGAAGACCTTCGCGCTGGAGCCTGAGGATGGTAAGCCGCTTCCGTACAAAGCCGGCCAATACCTGACTTTGGTGCACCACAGCACGCAGGGCGAAGTCCGCCGCTCCTACTCCATCACCTCCTCCCCCGCGATGCAGGAGCCGCTCACGATAGGTGTGAAACGCATCGAAAACGGCCTCTTCTCCCGCATGCTTATCGACAACGCCCGCGTGGGCGACAAACTGATCACGACCGGAGCAGCTGGTTTGTTTACCTTGCCGGAAGAAGGCACCGTGTATAAACAGATTTTCTTTCTGGCAGCCGGCAGTGGCATTACGCCAATTTACTCGCTACTCAAAACGCTGCTGCACGCCCGGCCGGAACTGTCGGCGGTGCTCTTCTACAGCAATAGCTACCCAGAGAAGGCCATGTTCCTGAAACCTCTGCAAGAGCTGTCGACTCAATTCCCTGAAAGATTGCACACCGAATTTCTGTACAGCAACTCACCAGACCTAAGCCGGGCGCGACTGCACAAGGACCTGCTGCAGCGTTTTATCAGTTCCCTTGCTAAAGTACCGTACGACGAGCTGCTTTTCTACATCTGTGGTCCTGATAACTACATGCGTCTGATGTCGTTTGCGCTGCGGCAGTTCGGTATACCGGAGCCCAACATCCGGAAGGAGATCTTCAACACTGACATCCGCAAACCGGCCAAAGTTATACCGCCCGACACGGCAGCCCACCGGGTAACACTACATATCGGCGGCAACACGCACCAGATCGTTTCGCGCTACCCCAATAACATCCTGCAAAGCGCCCGCCAGGCAGGTATTTCCATGCCCTACAGCTGCGAAACCGGCAAGTGCGGCAGTTGCCTGGCCCGGGTGTTAAAAGGCAAGGTATGGATGTCTTACAACGAAGTGCTCACCGAACGTGACATCGAAAATGGTATGACGCTGACTTGCGTGGGCTTCCCGGTGGGGGGAGATGTGGAGATGGAAATTCTGTAGCTATACCTATCCGATTAATACATCTGCAGGTACACTTTCCGAAGTCCTGCAATATCTCCTAAAAAGTGTGGTATGATTTATACACTGAATGTAGATTTTGCTATATTTAGTGAGGCTTAGCATGTTAGGGTGATGCGTTGCATTAAATTCCGGTAGCTAAAACAATCCTGAGGCAGCAACAGTCCAGACCCAAGTGGAGTGATAAGCTATTTTAAAAACGGTTCCACTTAACCGCACAACCCAATGAAAACAATAGCCGCCATCGCCGGACTAGTGCTTTTATCCCTGTCAGCTCGAGCACAAGATGTAGATCATCCGCAGCTACGGTTAAAACCGCTTTACAAGAAACTGGAATTGCGTTCTCTGGAGCAAGACTCCTCCACGGGCAAGTTGAATCCGCTTGCAAAGCCAGGCAGCAGGTATAGCCTCTTCCCAAAGTCTTCCACAAAAAGCGCTGCTCCGGCAGAAGGCATCGCCTCAGGGGCTACCATGCCTGTCATGAAATCTGACTCGACCATCCAATTTTCGATCCTTGCCTTAAAACCTGATTCCACGATCGCATTTCCGATGCCAGTTCTAAAACCTTAGCCTATACCTGATGCTTATGAAAAAGTCTACTCCTCTTTTGCTTGTCCTCACGCTGCTTTGGCTGAGCTCTGTTCTTCCGCTTCAGGCGCAGTCCATCAGCCCACAGGAAATCGATCAGGTAGTGGAACGGGCCATGACGGCCTTTCAGGTGCCAGGTATAGCTGTAGCGGTCGTGAAGGATGGTAAAGTAGTGCACATGAAGGGCTATGGTGTCAACTCGATCAAAACGGGGGAGAAAACCACGGAGCATACCTTGTTCGGTGTGGCCTCCAACACCAAGGCTTTCACGGCTGCATCGCTGGGTTTGCTGGTAGAAGAGGGCAAGATCAAATGGGATGACAAGGTGGTGAAGTACATACCTGAGTTCCGCCTCTACAACGACTATGTGACAGAGGAATTCACGATCCGGGACCTGCTGACGCACCGCAGTGGCCTGGGCCTGGGAGCCGGTGACCTGATGCTGTTCCCCGACGGAAACGACTTCACAGCAAACGACCTGATCCGCAACATACAGTACCTGAAGCCGGTGTCCGATTTCAGGTCGAAGTACGATTATGATAACCTGCTGTACATTGTCGCCGGTGAGGTAGTGGCCCGGGAGACGGGCACCAGCTGGTCGGATTTCACTGAAAAACGCATCTTACAACCGCTCGGTATGACGCGCAGTGCCGCCAGCTACGACAGACTCCAGGACTTAACCAACACCATCGAGGCCCATGCTGTGATCGAGGGCAAGCTGAAAATCATTGACCGCTACAACCTGCCTTTCGGGGCCGCTGCCGGAGGGATTTACACCAGTGTGCACGACCTGAGTAAGTGGCTGATCATGTTGATGAATGACGGCAGGTATGGCGATGATCTGAAGCAGCGTCTGCTCACGCAAAAAGTCATCCGGGAGCAGTGGACGCCGCAAACCATTATCCCTTACAACGGCAAGAGCCCTTTCAACACGCACTTCCGGTCCTACGGGCTCGGTTGGTTTCTGAGCGATGTGAAGGGCCACAAAGAAGTCAGCCACACAGGCGGTCTGCCAGGTATGGTGAGCCAGGTAACCATGCTGCCAGAGCTGAACCTGGGCATCATCGTGCTCACAAACCAGCAAAACGGACAGGCTTTCCGCTCCATCACCAACACCATCAAGCAGGCCTACCTGGGTATGGAAGCGCACGACTGGGTGGCGGAGTTGAAGCAGGAAGAGGATGAGTACGTGGCAGAAGCCACCGCTTATACCGACAAGATATGGGGAGATGTGAACAAGGTGCTGAAAGAGAAAAAATCGAAAGTAGCCTTCGACAACTACGTAGGCACTTTCGAAGACAAGTGGTTTGGCTTCGTCGAGATCTACAAGCAGAAGAATAAGCTATACTTCAAGTCACTGCGATCGCCGAGGCTGCAGGGCGAAATGCTTTATTATAAAGACAATACCTTTGTTGTGAAATGGACGGACCGAAGTTTTGAGGCTGATGCCTTCGTAGTGTTTGTACCGGATCAGCAGGGCAATCTCTCAGGTATAAGCATGAAGGCCGTCTCCCCGCTCACCGACTTCAGCTACGACTTCCACGACCTGGATTTCACCAAGGTGCAGGCGGTACCGCAGAGTTCTGCTATACCTGCAGGCAGTGGTAAGAAGTAGGAGGCGCAAGTTTGGCTATAGTGTAGATTAGCTTGTATTATCATATATCCGCTAGTTAGCTACAATAAAAGTAAAAATTTGAAAAAGCTTATACTCATACTTGTTGTATTTTCAACTTCATGCAGCTCTGGAATATACAACCAAGTACCTCCCAAAAGTTATTTAGAAACCGAAACTTTAGAGGTTAATTATCAAGGAGCCTTAGTACGCACGCTGGAAAAGAAAAATATCAAAGACGATACCCTCTCTTTTGATTTTACTTACTGGGGCGGCTGGAAGGATTCTAAATTCTACTCCAACAGTGATACTATCTTCATCACAAATAACGGTGTAGAGCAGGAGTTCATATACTGGGTCAACGAAGGTGATACTGTACTGCTGGATATTTACAAGCAGTTTAACCCCGGCACTTATGACGATTACTATAAAGCTGGAAACCAGGGGAAGGTAAACGTGGTAATACCACAAGTGTATGAGCTTGCCAATGCGATGGTGGCACTTGCAGACAGCGCACAACCCAACTGGGTAAACAAGGATACAGAATATCACAATCGTGTTTTAGAATACTTCACACCCTACAAGAGCCACCCTGCCATCAAGAGCTTAAATACGCTACTATCAACAGGCACTTATCTCAACTTTAGGGAAAACAGTGCCGCTTATGAGTTTGACGGGCAAAGAATAGTCAGATCGAGCACATACGCTGGCTTTAGGGCAAGAAACCAGTTCAAAAAGTTAATGCCTTTAATCCAGGACTTTGCCATTGCAAGCAATTTCCTTTTCTTCTACCAAAGCGAAAAGCCATTCTATGATAAGCTGAAGTCACTAGAGCATGAGAGAGCACAAGTGAAGGAAGCCTGGAACTGGCTGCAAGGTCAATTCCCCGACAGGGTGGACTCCTATAGAATCATCATGAGCCCTCTGGCAGGTGCCTCCCACAGTATCCGCCTTTTCGAAAACAACGGCTTCAAAGAAAATATTATATTCATGTCCGCCCCTTCCCTAGCAAGCAAAGATTCTGTGAGCCAAGGTATAACAGATGCTTTGACTTTAAGGAGGGCATTCACAGAAATAGACCACAACTATGTTAACCCTATATCAGACAACTTTGCCGATGCCATAAATGATGCCATGGCAGATGTAGGAAAGTGGAACACAAAAAGCAGCTACAATAGCCCTTACGAGACATTCAATGAGTACATGACGTGGGCTGTTTTCGGTATTTACGTTTATGACAGATTTGGGGAAAGCGACTATGAAAAAGTAATGCTTCAGCCAATAGACTTTATGGAAAACAGCAGGGGATTTGTAAAATTCAGAGCTTTTAACGAGCACCTGTTGGAGTTGTTCCAAAAGTATGATGGCAAAAAGAAGGTACCAGAGCTATATCCTGAAATGCTGGAGTGGGTAAAAAAACAAAATTACAGTAGCTAACCATGCATATGCTGTGCGCTTCGGCCGATGGGCTCGCACACAGGGTATACAAGTCCACTGCAGCAAATTAGATTGGCCCTCTAATCAAGAATGAAGAATAAATAAAATGGGATTATAAATGAAAACATTAAACTGGCGGCATACTGGTTGGTTTGCAAAGGATTTCATATTCACTATGGAACAGCAAATTATCGGGAATTTGACCATTGACAGTTCCTGGAATTTTAAAGCGCTCTATACCGACGAGGAAACAAAGCTGAATTTTGCCCAAAAGAGCTTTTGGGACAGGAATGTGTTAGTAACCAAGGATAGGGAGGTAATTGGTGAGATTCACAGCGGATTATTTGGAGAAAAGGCACTCAGGCTAGTGTCAGGAGAAAAATTCACCATTTCTACCAGCCTTTGGGAACAAGAGGTTTATTGGAAGACTGAAGAGGGTAACACGATCGTCCAATACTGGCAAGCGACCATGAGTTCGATGGGAAGGGGATCAATAAGTTTAGAGAAATCCCTGCCAGTTGAAATGGAAAAGCTACTCATCAGCAGCGGGCTCTTTATCCGGCAAATGACACGTTGGCGAAGAGCTCGAAAAATGGCAGTTATAATTCTGGTTATAGCGTCTGGAAGTCAATTTTAAATAGCACGTCCAGGTTGGAGACCGGAAACGGCCCCGGAACCAACCTCCTAAATTCCAGCATCATTACCAAACCTGTTGTCTGACTAATTTTGCCGCGGCCCGACCCCATCCTGATAAAAATCATCGCTCTTGTCATAAAAGAAGAATTTGAACAAACACTGCGAGAGTGACAGCTTAAATGAAAAATCCCCTTCCGCTCTTATCAAGCAGAAAGGGATTTTTTTATGCTTTAGCTAATGCTGTACTACTCCGTAACGGACTCAGCCAGTACAATGATCTTGTTGTTCAGCACTTCTACCACACCACCATCCACGGTAAAGAACTCCTGTCCTTGCTTGGTAGTGATACGGATTCTGCCACTTTCCATGGTGCTGATAAGGGGAGCGTGCATGTTCAGGACTTCAAACGAACCGTTTGAACCCGGAAACTGAGCTGACTCTACCTCACCGGCAAAAACCTTCTTGTCAGGTGTGATTATCTCTAAATACATCTGTTTCAGTTAACAGTTAACAATTAGCAGCGATCAGCATTCGTTTACTGATCACTGCTAACTGTTTAATGAATTTATTTTGCTTCGGCCATCAACTTCTCACCTTTCGCTACGGCGTCTTCAATGGTACCAACCAGGTTGAAGGCTGCCTCAGGCAGGTGATCGTACTTACCGTCCATGATCTCGTTGAAGCCACGGATGGTGTCTTTGATGTCTACCAGAACACCTGCAAGGCCTGTGAACTGCTCTGCTACGTGGAAAGGCTGAGACAGGAAACGCTGCACACGGCGCGCTCTATGTACCACTTGCTTATCTTCTTCAGAAAGTTCGTCCATACCAAGGATGGCGATAATGTCCTGAAGTTCTTTGTAACGCTGCAGAATCTCTTTCACGCGCTGTGCTGTACCGTAGTGGTCTTCGCCCAGAACGTCGGCAGAAAGAATGCGTGACGTAGAGTCCAGTGGATCCACCGCAGGGTAAATACCAAGCTCGGCAATCTTACGGGAAAGTACTGTAGTCGCGTCCAAGTGAGCGAACGTTGTCGCAGGAGCTGGGTCAGTCAAGTCATCCGCAGGTACGTAAACGGCCTGTACAGATGTAATGGAACCACGCTTAGTAGACGTGATACGCTCTTGCATGGCACCCATCTCAGTTGCCAGTGTTGGCTGGTAACCTACCGCTGATGGCATACGACCAAGAAGGGCCGACACCTCTGAACCCGCCTGCGTGAAGCGGAAGATGTTGTCAATAAAGAACAGGATATCACGACCAGCACCGGTACCGTCACCGTCACGGAAGTTTTCAGCGATTGTAAGACCAGACAGGGCCACACGTGCACGCGCCCCAGGAGGCTCGTTCATCTGACCGAACACCAACGTCGCCTGCGATTTCTCCAGCTCAGCCATGTCCACCTTTGTCAAGTCCCATCCGCCAGCTTCCATAGAGTGCTTAAACTCTTCGCCGTAACGGATAATGTCAGATTCTAAGAATTCACGAAGCAAGTCATTTCCTTCGCGGGTACGCTCACCTACACCGGCAAACACTGACAGACCTGAGTAGGCCTTGGCAATGTTGTTTACCAGCTCCATGATCAATACCGTTTTACCCACACCGGCACCACCGAACAGACCAATTTTACCACCTTTTACATAAGGGGCCAGCAGGTCGATCACTTTGATACCAGTATAAAGGATTTCAGATGAAGTTGCCAGGTCTTCGAAACGCGGCGCAGCGCGGTGAATTGGCAGACGCGTGGTAGTGGCGGGCTGTGGAATACCGTCGATCGCTTCGCCAATCACGTTGAACAGACGACCGTTGATAGCGTTGCCGGTAGGCATCGTGATCGGGCCGCCCAGGTCAGTTACCTGTGCACCACGGGTAAGGCCTTCGCTGGAGTCCATCGCAATGGTACGTACACGATCTTCGCCGAGGTGCTGCTGCACTTCCAGCACAATGCGTTGGCCGTTTTCTTTAATTACCTCAAGCGCATCGAGGATGTTTGGTAATTTTGCGTTTTCACCCGCAAAGCTAACGTCCACCACCGGACCGATAACCTGGGTAATTCTGCCAATATTCGCCATTTGACTTTTTATATTGATTAACTGTATAACGGAGTTATTTCAAGGCGCAAAACTAAGGTATATTGAGGACAATTCCACACAACACCCCAAAAAGTTTTAACTTACTCAATATCAAACCATAGCCCCATTGCGCAATACCTACCGCAGCAGAGCCCCTGCCTGCACAAAAAGCCCAGTGCTACGCCGGTAGCAGGACAGATTACTTTAGCATACCTACTGTACAGTTGAGGCCAACTGCAGAAAAAAGCCCTAAGCGGAGGACAGCCTACGTACGCTCTAACACCAGCCGTACTTTCTTGGTTTTACCGGTTTTGTCCTTATGGCTTGGCAGGGACGTCCAGCAATCTTCTTTTATAAGGTATAGCACCTAACATCACCTGCACTACATCTTCAGATCGGCTGCCGTCGGCACAATCGCCCAGGCACATCGTGGAGGTTTCTCCTATACCTTCTCCCGTTTCCAGTCCAAGCGGCACCTCTACTTTGCCATAGGTCACACATACCACATCACTCGGGCACCTGCTGTCGTTCACATCCGCTACTTTCAACTTTACAATCGTAACCGCATCAAATCTGCTGTTATTGTATAGCGTCGTCTGCCGTTCATTCAATATAGATTTCCTGCCCCAGGTATGCGTTAATAGTGCCCAAGTCTTCTTTTAAGCAGGGAGGCAGTAGGCAAACGAAAGCTACAAACAGCAGATTTCTCATGATACAGCGCTAATTTTTAATTTATTGACCCTAAATTGCAGCAGTACGTTGCTTCCTTCCTGTTCCGAAAAACCGACTCCACTTATACCTCTGGCAGGATGCGCAGTAAGGAGCTATATTTTATAATAACATGATTTAAACTATTCTACTGTCTGGCAGTCTATACCTACCGAGCGGCTTATACCTGTTCACCTGATCTAATCACCCAAACCAACCTTTTCATGAAGAAAATTTACCTCCTCGCTATGCTGCTGATAGCGGGCATCAGCGTACAGGCACAGCAGCCTGCTACGCCGACCAAGGGAAACTACCAGCTGGCTTCCCGCTTCTCGCCTAAAAAGCTGGAGAAACTTATCTTTACCACCAATCTCGATCCACACTGGCTCAAAAACTCCGACCGCTTCTGGTATGAGTATGAGACCAGCAATGGCAAGAACTGGTACATCGTAGACCCGGCCACCAAATCCAAGAAGCTGATCTTCGACAACGCGAAGGTAGCCTCGGCCGTGACCATGGTCGTGCAGGACCCATTTGATGCGCAGAACCTGCCTATCCAGAACCTTAAGTTCACGGAAGACGAAAAAAGCGTGCAGTTTGAGATCAAGAGCTCAATCGACCAGGTGAAGAAAGACCGTCTGGACAAAAAAGCGGCTGACTCACTTGAGAAAAAGACGTTCTACTTCCGCTACAACCTTTCTACCGGCCAGGTAGTGGAGCTGAAAGATTTCGAAAAGCCAAAGTCCAAGCCGCGCTGGGCATCTATTTCCCCTGACCAGCAGGTGGTGATATTTGCCAAAGAGCACAACCTGTATTGGATGGACAAGGCCAACTACGAAAAGGCTTTGAAGAATGAGAAAGACTCGACCATTGTAGAGCACCAACTCACTAAGGATGGTGTGGAGTACTATACCTACGGCGACTCACGTGGCGAAACAAACGTGGAGCGTGCGAAGAACAGGAAAAACCGCAAGCCGGCCTTCATCATGTGGTCACCGGACTCGAAGCAGTTTGCCATGGTGCGCACAGACGAGCGCAAAGTGAAAGACCTGTGGGTAATCCATCACACAGCGCAGGGCCGCCCCGCACTGGAGACTTACAAATACCAGATGCCAGGCGAGAAGGAAGCGCCTAAAAGAGAGTTGCTGATCTTCGACTTCGCCAACAAATCGCAACGCAGAATCAACACGGCAGCTTTTAAAGACCAGGAGGTTTCCTTATGGTCGGCGCCTGCCCTGCAGAAGCAGCGTGACGATGAGCACCGCCCGATCCTATGGCATGGCACCAAAGACAAGCTATACTTCACCCGCACCAGCCGCGACCTGAAAAAGATCGACGTATGCGAGCTGGACATCGCTTCGGGCAAGGTAACCCCTGTTATCGAAGAGCGCTTCAACACCTACATCGACATCAACCGCATCGGCCTGGTGAAAGGTGGCAATGAGATCATTCACTGGTCTGAGCGCGATGGCTGGGGCCACTTCTACCTGTATGATGGCAAGGGCAACCTGAAAAACCGCATCACCAGTGGTTCCTTCCATGCAGAGGACCTGGTAGGTATAGACGAGAAAAACCGTGTGCTTTACTTTACCGCCAATGGCCGCGAGAAGGACGAAGACCCATACCTCATGCACCTCTACCGCGTCAACTTCGACGGCAGCGGTATGACGCTTCTCAACAAAGGTAACTTCGACAACACCATCAGCCTGAACGACAACAACACCTACTTCGTGAACACTGCATCGCGTGTGAACACCGTGCCGGTATCAGCCCTGTACAACAGCAAAGGCCGCAAGGTAATGGACCTTGAGAAAGCCGACCTGAGCCGCCTGATGACGACAGGGTATAAATTCCCGGAGCCGTTCACGGTGAAGGCAGACGATGGCATCACCGACCTCTATGGCGTGATGTACAAGCCGTTCGACTTCGACTCAACCAAGACCTATCCGATTATTACTTATGTATACCCAGGCCCGCAGACCGAGGCGGTGAACAAGGCCTTCGGCCGCAGCATGGACCGTATTGATCGCCTGGCGCAGTTGGGCTTTGTGGTGGTAACGGTAGGTAACCGCGGTGGCCACCCGGCCCGCTCCAAGTGGTACCATACTTATGGCTACGGCAACCTGCGCGATTACGGTTTGGCTGATAAGAAAGCGGCCCTTGAGCAACTGGCTGACCGCCACCGTTTCATCGACATTGATCGCGTAGGTATAACCGGCCACTCAGGTGGCGGCTTTATGTCTACGGCGGCGATGCTCGTATACCCTGACTTCTTCAAGGTAGCCGTGTCGGGAGCAGGTAACCACGAAAACAACATTTACAACCGCTGGTGGAGCGAAAAGCATCACGGTGTGAAGGAAGTGGTAACGCCTAAGGGAGATACGACTTTTGTGTATGCGATAGAGAAAAACCCGGATCTGGCACGCAACCTGAAAGGGCACCTGATGCTGGCAACTGGCGACGTGGACAACAACGTGCATCCGGCCGGCACTATCCGCATGGCGCAAGCCCTCATTAAAGCCAACAAGCGCTTCGATTTTGTGATGCTGCCTGGCCAGCGCCACGCCTTCGGCGACATGACTGAGTACTTCTTCTGGATGATGGGCGATTACTTCACCAAGCACCTCATCGGCGACTTCTCGCAGCCAGTTGACATCAAAGAGATAAACCGCGAGGTTGAAAACGTGGGCAACAAGCGACGAACCGGCGCTGTAACCGCTCCTGAGGAGGAATAACAAGGTATAGCGTATGAACGCAGAACAGCCGCAGTGAGATGATTCTTGCTGCGGCTGTTGTGTTTATATTATAGGGCTATATCTGGGCAAGGCACGAAGCTATACCTGATGTATACGCGTATAAAAAGTCATCTCCGCCATGCGCAGCTTGCGAACAAACGGTGCGTGGCGGAGATGGCCTGTTATTTTAGAAGTGGTTGTTAAAATTAGAGAATCTGAGCCCAGATGGCCCGGAATAAGCGGAAGGCTAAAAATTTAAACATAATTGTAAGCGTAATCTTATTAAAAATGTTCTTTATGGAAATTTCGTATTCGAGACAAACGCTATAAATGTTTCAGCATTTCGATCTGCTCATCATTGAGCAGGATGTAGCGGTTGTTAAAAGGGTTGGCATAGAACTTCTCAGCTATCACATATTCCCCGGTATCCATTTTGTGGATGTTGTAACTAAACAGGCTGTTAGATCGCTCAATAACCAGTTCCGTACGGCTTAGATCGAGCGCACGACCGCAGGTCGTGGTAATGATGTCAGAATTGACCGTCATGATAGTTGAATACATAATTGGAAGATTTAGCAAGGTTCTTTACGCAGTACTTGCCAGATGGTGACATACAAAAGCTATAAAATCAGTTAAACTTATCCACATCATCTCCTCAAGACCCCGTGCTATACCTTATACTACAATTTAAAAGGTGATTTTACCACGATAAGCTGGGAGGCATACGCCGTAATTAAAATGCTGCTTTCCTAAATAGGCAGGAGTCCGCCAAGCTGGCAAACAGGTGCTTCTATACCTTGCCTGATAAAAATTTCAGCACAGGCACATATTTTTAAATCTACCGCCAGAAACCTTATCAAGGTGTAGGCCAGTCCAGAGGATCAGCCCGGTTTCAGGAAATCGTTATAGAATAAGGCCGTGAATTTCACTCAATTAGGCAGAGTAACAGCCTACTGTGACCACCTTTTCTGCTACGTTTAGGGTTGTGTGTATACCTCAAAAAGTACGAGAACACGGCGCTAAAGCAGATTTTGGGCTAAGATTTTCAAAAAATTTTAAGGCAAATGTTTGCAGTTTAAAATAGCCTGCCTATCTTTGCATCACTGAACGACGAAGGGGCTTCCATCCTGAAATCTAGTAGGTAGCTTGTCCGATGGTGTAACTGGCAACACGTCTGATTTTGGTTCAGAAGAGTCCAGGTTCGAAACCTGGTCGGACAACTTAAAAAGGCAACCCACAGCAATGTGGGTTGCCTTTTTTGCTTTTCACCCTCCCTCCTAACTAATTAAAAATCAGAAATATCAGATAGCATATGTGCGGAATTTCGTAGCTTTGCAGGCATAATAACCTAAACCAAACCCTACTAACATTTAGCATTATTATGCCACAGGTAAAAATTTTCGCTGGCTCCGCCTCCAAGTACCTAGCCGAAAAAATTGCTACTGCATACGGTACGCAACTCGGTGACCTTGAGCTTCTACGTTTTAGCGACGGGGAGATGGCACCACACTTCAATGAATCTGTTCGCGGTGCAGAAGTATTTCTGGTGCAGTCCACGTTTCCGCCAGCCGACAACCTGATGGAGCTTATGCTGATGGTAGACGCCGCCAAGCGCGCCTCAGCCCACAAAGTGATCGTGGTGATGCCGTACTACGGCTACGCCCGCCAGGACCGCAAAGACAAGCCACGTGTTTCCATCGGCTCTAAAGTGCTGGCCAACGCCATCCAGTCAGTAGGCGCCGACCGCCTGATGACCTGCGACCTGCACGCCGGCCAGATCCAGGGCTTTTTCGACATTCCTGTTGATCATCTGGATGGTTCGGCCATTTTCGTGCCTTACCTGCGCAGTCTCAACCTGGGCAACGACCTGATCTTCGCCTCTCCTGACGTAGGGGGTGTGGTAAGAACAAGAGCCTTCGCCAAAAACTTCGGTGCTGAAATGGTTGTCTGCGACAAACACCGCAAACGGGCTAACGAGATCGCCTCGATGCAGGTGATCGGCGACGTGGAAGGTATGGACGTGGTACTTGTAGACGACATGGTAGACACAGCCGGTACGATTACGCAGGCCGCCAAACTTCTGAAAGACAAAGGTGCCAAAACCGTTCGCGCCATTGCAACGCACCCTGTGTTGTCGGGCCCGGCTTACGAGCGCATCGAAAACTCTGTGCTGGAGGAACTGGTGGTTTCTGACACCATTCCGTTGCGCCAGGATTGCTCCAAGATCAAGGTGCTTTCGTTCTCCGAGCTTTTCGCCCGCGCCATCAACAACGTAGTGACGCACGAGTCTATCAGCTCACTGTTTATTTAATTGATTGTTAATTGCTGATTGTTAATTGTTGTTCCCAACGATTAACAATCAGCAATTTCATATAGTATCCAAATAGGTCGAAAGGATATCGGGAAAGTTGGCTGTTGGGTTGATTGTGTAGTACAAGAAAAAAACAATTAACAATTTAACAATCAACAATTAAATCCATACCTTTGCTGCCTGAAAATTTTAACAAAATTCATTTTATGAAAACTTTAGAGATTATAGGGTTTAAAAGAGCAAATCTCGGTAAAGCACAGACGAAAGAGCTGCGCAATGAGTCTTTTGTACCAGGAGTACTTTATGGTGGCACTGAGCAGATTCACTTCTACGCCCCAGCTATCCTGTTCAGAGACTTGGTTTATTCTCCAGAAGTATACGAAGTTGATCTGAATATCGAAGGCACGCACTACAGAGCGATCCTTCAGGACGTACAGTTCCACCCAGTAAACGAAATGCTGTTGCACGTTGATTTCCTGCAGCTGGACGAAAGCAAAGAAGTGAAGATCGATGTTCCGGTTAAGTTTGTTGGCAACTCTCCAGGTGTAATGGCCGGTGGTAAGCTGGTAACGAAACTGCGTAAACTGAAAATCAAAGCGCTTCCTGCTAACCTGCCAGACTATATCGAGGTGAACATCTCTGATCTGGAGCTTGGTAAGTCTATCAAAGTAAGCAAAATTGCGAAGGGCGATTACGAAATCCTGACCAACCCACTTGCTCCGGTAGCAACCGTTACGATTCCACGTGCTCTTAAGAGTGCACAGACAGAAGAAGCTCGCGGCGGCAAGAAATAAGTATTGCTGTTTCAATAGCAACAAAATCCTGTCCTGCTCCGAGCAGGGCAGGATTTTTTGTTTCTGATGGAAATCAAATGGCTGAATTGTTAAATGGTTAAATTGCCAGCCAAACAGGCTACATTATTTTGGAATCAACCATAAAGCCATTTAACCAGTTAATTTTGAGCAATTCAACCATCATAAAACTAAAACAATGGCTGGGCCTGGAGCAAAAGGCGGTAGCAAGCATTGAAGATACAAGTATGAAATACCTGATCGTGGGCCTCGGCAATATTGGCCCGGAGTACGCGGAAACGCGTCACAACATTGGCTTTATGGTGCTGGACCATCTGGCACAGAAATTTGATGCGAAGTTTGATACTGGTCGCCACTCCTTCGTGACCGAGATCAAAAGCAAGGGCCGCACCTATGTACTGGTGAAGCCCACCACTTACATGAACCTGAGCGGCAAAGCCGTCGGCCATTGGCTGAGCAACCTGAAACTGACGCCGGATCAGATGATGGTGATTACGGATGACATCGCACTGCCATTCGGCAAGATCCGCATACGCGCCAAGGGCAGTGCCGGCGGGCACAACGGCCTGAAGCACATCGAGCAGACACTGGGCCATAACAACTACCCGCGCCTGCGCTTTGGAGTAGGTGACGCTTTCCACAAAGGCAAGCAGGTTGACTATGTCCTCAGCAATTTCAGCGACGACGAGAAGATCGATCTGCCAGGCATTATTGAGAAAGCAGCGGAATCTGCGATCGCTTTTGGCAGCATCGGGCTGGAACGCACCATGAACCAGTTTAACACGAAATAAAGGGCAGGCTCCTGATTGAAGCCACGCATACCCGCCTTATAGAAATAGCATTACGCGCCCAGCGACCAAAACAATGAAACGCCTGTTCCTCCTATACCGCAATGCCTTCGGTGGCCTCTCACGCCCGGCGTGGATGCTATCGCTGATGATGTTCATTAACCGAAGCGGCGCTATGGTGATTCCTTTCCTGGGCGTATACCTTACGGAGTCACTTGGGTTCACGATGAAGGAGGCCGGTATCATCCTGAGCATCTACGGGCTTGGCGCGGTGTGCGGCGGCTTTCTGGGCGGTTGGCTAACCGACAGGATCGGGCACTTTAAGGTGCAGTCCTTCAGCCTGACGGTTGGTGGCAGCCTATACCTGATGTTCCTGTTCCTGGAGAAGTTTGAGCACATGGCAGCAGGTGTTTTTATTCTGAGCCTGGTCAACGACATGCTGCGGCCTGCTAACTCAGCTTCCATTGCGCACTATGCCCGACCCGAGAACGTGACCAGGGCCTTTTCACTGAACCGGATGGCCCTGAACCTGGGCTTCTCCATCGGTCCTGCGCTGGGCGGTATGGTGGCGGCCATCTCGTATAAATTCCTCTTTATAGGCGATGCGGCAGGTTGTATGATGGCGGGCCTGTTCTTTTACATTTATTTCCGGAAAAAGCAGGGACACCGGCCACAGCAGAAAGCTAAAGCAGAAGCTGTTATCAAAGAGGTGGCTTCAGGCGTAACAGAAAAGGTCCGTTCCCCTTACAGAGATCGGCTATACCTGATTTTTGTTGTGCTGAACGCTGGCTTTGCGATTCTGTTCTTTCAGCTCCTTTCTACCTTACCGCTCTATTACCGTCAGGTATACGCGCTGCCCGAGCAGTGGATCGGCGGGCTGCTTGCCCTGAATGGTTTCATCGTGTTTATGGTGGAGATGATTTTTGTATACCTGATCGGGGATAAAGTCAAGAAATCGTGGCTGATACCGATCGGGGTGTTGATACTGGGCTTTTCCTTTGTGACGCTGAACATGGGGCATCACCTTTTCCTGCTCTACATCGCGATGACCTTGCTAAGCTTTTCTGAGATTCTGGTGATGCCTTTTATGGCAACCATTTCAGTGGAGCGCTCCAACAACAGTAACCGGGGCTCTTACATGGGCCTGTACACGATATCGTACGCTGCGGCGCATGTGGTGGCTCCCTACATGGGCACCACGGTTGCTGCGCGCTACGGTTTTGATACCTTGTGGTGGGGGCTTGGCGCTTTTGCCATTGTGGTAAGTGTGGGGCTGTACTTTGTGGTGCAGTACATCGAGCGGGAGCGCCTGAGCTTACAGCCTGTAGTGACTCCTGAAGCAGGTATGGCTGCAAAATAGTTTTTGCAATTGATTGGTTTAAAAACCAATCATTTAGATCCCAAAGCCATATTTGTACATACTATCAGAAAGCAATCTTTCCGGCGAATTCATCTTGTCCAGCAATTTCTGGTAGCGGGGATCCTGCCTGACCGTCTCCGGTGTCCAATGCTCGTGCTTGAGCGAGATAAGCAAAGGGTCGTGATCTTCCAGACCCTTCTCGAAAAAGTGAAAGGCCTCGTCCAGATCATCATTCAACCACCCTGCTGCTATACCTATTACAGTGCACACAATGTACTCCTTTTTTGCCCGCTCTTTCAGATCCTTCAATTCCGCCCTCGCCCTATTTAAGTTTCCCATTTTGCAAAGCGTCATGATCAAGGCACCATGAGTAAAGCTGTGCTTGTTCGAGAGTACCATCAGGCGTTCAAACACAGCGAGCGCCTCCTCATGTTGGTGCAAAAACAGGTAAGAATATCCCTCATACAGGTTGCATAAAAAGGAATAGGAATCCAGGTCAAGTCCGGTTTTGCAGGCAGCAAGCGCTTCCTTAAACTTGCCGGCTGCGTGCAGGATCTGGGCATATATGCCAAAGCAAAGCGAACTCAAAGGGTCGAGCTTTATCGCTTTTCTGCCATGTTCCTCTGCCTTTGCAAAATCGCCCTTCATCCAGGCGAGGTAGTTGAGCCCATACCGGAGGTGTGTTTGCGCATGGCTCGGATTCAGTTGCAATGCTTTCAAGAAGTGTTTCTCAGCTTTTGGCAGGTCCCAGATGTAGCAGTAGTAAGAACCCAGCGCGGTATAAGCCTCACACAAAGACGGGTTAAGCTGTAAAGCTTTCTCAGCTGACTGCTTCCCTTTGAACATGACCTGCTTTGGTGGCAGCATACCATAAAGCCCGGCCAGCACATTAGCGTCTGCGTAGTCTGCATGCGCCAAAGCGAAGTCAGGGTCCAGTTCCAGGGCTCTCTGAAGATACTTAATGCCGGTTATGATGTAGGAGCCGCGTCTGTTGAGGTAAAACCTTCCTTTCAGGTATAGCTCATAGGCTTCGGTGTTGTGGGTCGTCGTTTTTCTGAGCCCTCCCCGACCTTTTTCCAGCAGCGTCACTTTCATTTTCTCTGTGATAGCCGTCGCAATCTTATCCTGGATCGCAAAGATATCATCCATACTACCATCGTACCGCTCCGACCACAGGTGAAACCCGTCTTCTACTTTGGTGAGTTGCACCGTAATTCTCAACCGGTTGCCTTGTTTGCGCACACTTCCCTCTAACACCGTGCTCACGCCCAGCTTCTCTCCTACCTCCCGCAGGTCAGCGTTTTCCCTACTGAATTTGAACGAGGAGGTACGGCCTGCCACTTTCAGGTTTTTGAGGCTAGACAATGCATTGATGATCTCTTCCGCAACTCCTTCGCTGAAGTACTGCTGTTCAGGATCGTTGCTCAGATTCACGAGCGGTAGTACGGCAATGCTTTTGGCAGGGGCCCTTTTAGCTGTTCGAAGTGCTGGTGCTTTCTTCTCTTCTGTTTTTCCTTTCAGGGAATTTGGGTTTGGCTTTACTAAACCTTCGTGATCCAAGGCAAATACCTCGACTGGCCGCGCTATGTTCTTCAGTCGGTAAATTCCCACGGAATAAGTTTTTATATCCGGATGGTTCGCAATCTCATCCTTCACCTTATCGGAGATCAATACGCTGCCTGCCACTCCCAGTGACTCAACGCGGGAAGCAAGATTCACCCCATCCCCGAACAGCTGCTCTTCATCAAAAATCACATCCCCCATGTGCAGACCCATGCGAACGGGAACCAGCGGCTCCTGCAAATAAGCCAGTTGCATGGCCAGTGCACACTCCACTGCCTCCACCGCACTATGGAAAACACTCAAGGTACCATCTCCATAGTACTGCACGACCCGACCGCGGTATCGTTTATGCTTCTGCTGTAGCACTTCACGATGCCGGTTCTTAATAGTCAAGGCCTGCTTCTCATTCTGCTGCATCATGGCAGAATATCCTTCTATATCAGTGAATAGGATAGCGGCAAGCTGACGGTGTTGGCTCATAACGTGAAAAACTTAAGCTTTATAATAAATATAATCCATATTTATAACCCATACTTTATATTTACGGTAATCTTATTAAAATGAATAGCGCCACCTCGCACAATATCACAGAACCTATTGACTCCGACAGCTACAAGCAGTGTAGAAAGCAAAGAGGAATGCGGCATAAACAACATGTAATCAACAATTTGCAATTGTTTCCTTCCGTTACGAAGCTCCCCGATACAGCCATATCCCACACAGTTCATGGCTTCCAAAAATGTTTTAATTATATATAGCCACAGATTCATAAGTACTTAATCATCAATACAATAAAGTGAATTTTATTAGGATTATATTGCTTTAAATTTTAACTTCATCAGTAAAACTGACTCAGTATACCTAGCCTGGTGTCGGAATAAGATGAAGATGAAAAGCTGCAGAATCGCTAAAGACTAAAATTATGATGGAAGATGATATTCTGGATAGAGCAAATGCCTTTGTGGGGCTGAACCTTCCAATAAATGGCACGAACGAAGCTGTTGGTTTTGACCTGCACCACACAAAAACACTAGTTGCCGTCGCCGAGGCGATCAGTAAATTCTGTGATTTTAACGACGAAGAAACCCGTTTACTTCTGCTTGCAGCCTGGCTACATGACCTCTACTACAGTGATTCCGGAGAACTACTTGATGAGCAAAAGATCGCACCGATTACTGAGTTTCTGGTAAGCTGTAACCTGAGTCAGGCAGAAATCCTCAGAATATCGCAGTGCATTGCCGCTACCCACTACCCGCAGCGCCCGCGCGACCTGTTAGAGGAAGCACTCTGTGATGCTGTTGCCAGCTTCCTGGCTTCTGAAGATTACGTGACAAGAGCCGAGAGGAAGGCAGCTAACCCAGATACCAAAGTGGCCCAGTACGACTGGATAGACAGGCATCTGGCCCTGCTCAAGAAGCACTATTATTATACAAAGTACGCCAAAAGGGCTTTCTCTGCGGGCAAGGAGCAAAACATCAAACTGCTGAAGAAAAAGCGTAGAGAGCTTAGTAAGGAGAATGAAGAGTTGGAGGCCCTATGGGAAGAAAACAAAGCCCTGAAAAAGGACCTTAGAAAGGAGAAAGAGCAAAAGGCCAGCAAAGGGATCGAGACGATGTTCCGGACGACCATGGCCAGTCATCTTCAGCTGAGCGTGATAGCCGACAATAAAGCGAACATGCTTATTTCTGTTAACGCCATCATTGCCTCCATTATGATCTCGTCCTTCTTCAACAAGTTTCAGGACGTGCCGCATCTGCTGTTGCCATCTATCTTGCTTACAGTAGTTTGTTTGGTTACTATTATCCTGGCCATACGGTCTACACGCCCTAATACCAAAAACACAGCCATGCCTGAGAATAAGATCGACTTCTTATTCTTCGGAAACTTCATTCAGCTCGATTCCTATACCTACAGAGAAGGTATCCGGAATATGATGCGGGATCATAACCTGCTTTATAACAGCATGGCGGATAATATCTACTTACAGGGAAAAGTGCTCTCTAGGAAATACCGCCTTTTAAAGTTGGCCTATACCGTATTTGCGTTTGGCCTGGGGGCTGTTTTGCTCAGTTACCTTGTTGCCTGGTTGTTTTTGGCATAGCCTAAAATGAAAAACCTCACTTACCAACATCAGGTAAGTGAGGTTTTATACTTTAACAGAACGAGTGATTAGCTTACTGTGCCACCGTTTTTCACTTCTTTGCTTGGCTGCACAAAAGCCAGCGAGCCGTCGGCATTTTCGGCCATCAGGATCATGCCCTGGCTGGTGATGCCTTTGATCTCACGCGGCGCCAGATTTACCAAAATACTCACCTGCTGCCCAACGATCTCCTCCGGGTTGAAAAACTCAGCTATACCGCTCACCACCGTGCGCTGGTCTATACCTGTGTCGATCTTCAGCTTCAGCAGTTTTTTGGTTTTGGCCACTTTCTCGGCTTCTATGATCGTACCGATACGGATGTCCATCTTCGAGAAATCCTCAAACGAGATATTTTCCTTGGCTGGCTCTACTACGGCATTGGCCACTTCGTTGGCTTTTTTGGTGTCGAGGAGTTTCTGTACCTGCGCCTCTACAGCAGCATCTTCAATCTTTTCGAACATCAGCTCCGGAGTACCGATCACGTGGCCAGTAGCCAGTAAATCTGCTGAACCGGCAGCCGTCCAATCGCCAAGGGGCTGGTTGAGCATGTTGCTTAGCTTTTGTGCTGAAGTTGGCAGGAACGGTTCCATCAGGATGCTCAGGCTGGCAGAGATTTGCAGCGCAATGTTCATGATGGTCTTCACGCGCTCCTCGTCTGTCTTAATCAGCTTCCAGGGCTCGGTGTCAGCCAAATATTTATTACCCAAACGGGCTAGGTTCATGAGTTCGCTCAGGGCATCGCGGAAACGGTAGCGCTCAATGTAGGTGGCAATCACCATCGGCATACCTTCCAGCACACCCAGTACCTCCTTATCATAGTCCTGCAGCTCGCCACGGGCGGGTACTTCGCCGTTGTAGTACTTCTGCGTGAGCACCACAGCGCGGTTAATAAAGTTGCCCAGAATGGCTAGTAGTTCGTTGTTGTTGCGGGCCTGGTAATCCTTCCACGTGAAATCGTTGTCTTTGGTCTCCGGCATGTTGGCAGCCAGCGCATAGCGCAGCACATCGCCTTTGCCCGGGAAGGCCTCCAGATACTCGTGCAGCCACACCGCCCAGTTGCGGGACGTAGAAATCTTATCACCTTCAAGGTTCAGGAACTCGTTCGCCGGCACGTTGTTGGGCAGCACGTAGTCGCCGTGTGCCTTGAGCATGCTCGGGAAGATGATGCAGTGGAACACGATGTTGTCTTTGCCGATGAAGTGCACCAGTTTCGACTCCGGATCTTTCCAGTAGATTTCCCAGTCCGGGGTGAGGTCTTTGGTAGCAGAGATATAGCCGATCGGCGCATCAAACCATACGTAGAGTACTTTGCCTTCTGCGCCTGCTACCGGCACCGGCACGCCCCAGTCGAGGTCGCGGGTTACGGCGCGCGGCTGCAGTCCCTGGTCGATCCAGCTTTTGCACTGACCGTACACGTTCGGTTTCCAGTCGCCTTTGTGGCCTTCCACGATCCACTCGCGCAGCCAGGTCTCATACTCGTTCAGCGGCAGGTACCAGTGTTTGGTCTCACGCATTACGGGCACAGCGCCGCTCAGCGTACTTTTCGGGTTGATCAGGTCGGTAGCATTGAGGGAAGTACCGCAGCTCTCACACTGGTCACCGTAGGCGTTCTCATTGCCACACTTCGGGCAGGTGCCCACAATGTAACGGTCAGCCAAAAACTGCTGCGCTTTCTCGTCGTAATACTGCTGCGTGGTCTGCTCTATGAACTTACCGTCGTTGTAGAGCTTCAGAAAAAAGTCAGAGGCCGTTTTATGGTGTGTCTGGGAAGAGGTGCGGGAGTAGATATCGAATGACACGTTAAAGTCCTCAAACGACTTCTTGATCAGTTCGTGGTACTTGTCCACGGCCTGCTGCGGCGTGATGCCTTCTTTTTTGGCCCGGATCGTAATCGGCACGCCATGCTCGTCGGAGCCGCAGATGAACTTCACATCTCTGCCCTGTGAGCGCAGGTAGCGCACATAAATATCGGCAGGCAGGTATACGCCCGCCAGGTGACCAATGTGCACCGGACCATTGGCGTAAGGCAGGGCCGCCGTTACGGTATATCGTTTATAGTTTTCAGCCATAGTTCTCGTAAAAACGCAAATATACAAATACCGGTCGGATTGATAGGCGACATGCTACCTAATACAAAAAAATGGCAATTATAAACTGACAAGTCCGCTACTTTTTCGTAAACGGTAAACCAAACCATCAGGAACCCAATCACTCGAAGTATATGAAGAACCAAGATAATTTTCACGAGAAGAAGCGCGACAGCGGACACTTGGGAAAAGACAGCGACAAAAAGAAAATAAGCGACAAGCCCGCTCCTAAAAGTGCCGACCGGGAATCGGAGACCACTCCCCCCGACCACGAAGTGTATGTGAACCTGGAACCGGACGAACTACACATTGGTGACGAAGAAATTGAAATTGAGGATGTGAGCGATCTACGAGACAAAGACAGTAATAAGGATAAAAACAAGAAGAAAAAATAAGCAAGAAGCGCTGCCCCGAGAGGCAGCGCTTCTTGCTTATACCTTAGTTGTTTCCAACTGGCGGTTTGGTGGGGAGTATACGTAGGATGCGGTGTCGCGTAGAATCTACGGGAGCGTTGGGCAATTGCTGAGGTCGCACTTCAGGTGGCAGGTTAACGGGCGCATTGCGGTCATACTCTTCAATATTTCGCTTACGGTTAATGTCGCTCGCCTGCTCATACATCTGGCTACGCACCGGATCGCCCCCGCTATACCTGACACGTTGTGAGTGGTTCGGATCGGGTGGCAATGTACCTGCGCCTCCGTCCGAGAGCGAGGTGCAGCCCATGGCTCCCAGTAGCACGACTCCCCCTATCCAGCTTCTATACCTTTCCATCTCGTTTCATCTTAAAATAGTAAAATAAAGACACCTGTTAAAATGCCCTATACTATGTATACGGATGAAAAAGTATAAAAGCGCCGCTATTTACTCATTTGTATCAGCGAGGCTACTTTCCCCCACTTGCGTTAGCATGAGTCCCTCAGGGGCGGGTGTCACCCAAGCTAATTTTGCCAGGTGGTGCTCTGCTTCCTTCTGCACATCTTTGTACTTCGGATAGCGCTCCTGCAGGTATGGATAGAGTTCCTGGTATTGGAGCACCTCACCTGCCTGTATGTTTCTCGCCTTGAAAGCCGCCATAATGGTCTGCGCCAGATTTTCTATGTTCTCCGATTCAGAGTGTAGTTCAGTCATGTCTGTTTTCTCATTAGTGTTGGATAGAAAATACGGAGTATGGGAGTTTAGAGTTGAAATTTGAGTAATTGTTAAATTATTGAAAAGGGTTTTGTAGGGACAGGTCGCGACCTGTCCGAATCGTGCATCGGCAATCATGCACCCGTATACCTATCCGAGTCATTTTACACTAATTATACACCGCAATACCTTAAATCGTATACCAAATTCCCCTTCTCGGAGGGGCAGGGACGGGTTAATAATTCTCCTAACAATTTAACCATTCAACAATTAAGCAATTTAACTACCTTTCTTAAACCCAAGCGCGGCTGAGTTCAGGCAATAGCGCAGACCGGTCGGCTTCGGACCGTCGTCGAACACGTGCCCCAGGTGCCCGCCGCATTTGCCACACACGACTTCGGTTCGCACCATACCCATACTGCGGTCAGTGATTTCTTTCACATTTTTGCCGGAGATCGGCCTGAAGTAGCTGGGCCAGCCGGTGCCGGAGTCAAACTTGGTGTCGGAACTAAAAACCTCGTTGCCACAGGCGGCACAGGTATAGACGCCCTTTTCGTGGTGATCATTATACTTGCCGCTGAAGGCAGGCTCGGTTCCTTTCTGGCGAAGTACAAAATATTGCTCCGGCGTGAGCTGCTTTTTCCACTCGGCATCCGTTTTATTGATCTCGTAGGTCTTCATAGATTTTTGGGAGCTGCCATTTTGTGTGGTTTCTGCCTGAGTTGAGGCGACAAGAACAGCTTCAGAATCGGTAATGGGTTGGTCCTGTTGGCCGCACGCAGGAAGGCTTAGCAGCAACAGTAAGGTATAGACATAAAACATTTTCATACAGTTGTTTACGAAATTACAGAGCAAAAAGCAGGCCCCTTTTGATTATTTTATACTTCATTGAACAAAGGAAGCCTGCATAATGTTTGCTCCTTAACAATAGCCATCGTGCTGAAAGAGAAGATTTAATAATTACCTAACCTGTTTATTTCGAGCGGACTACTAAAAATACGAAGGGTTTTACATACCTTTGCACCTCGAAAAATCTATTCAATGCAAAATATTCGAAATATCGCGATTATCGCACACGTAGACCACGGCAAGACGACGCTCGTGGACAAGATCATCCACGCTTCAAAGCTATTCGCTGACCACCAGCACTTTGACGACCTCATTCTGGACAACAATGACCTGGAGCGCGAGCGCGGTATCACGATCGTTTCCAAGAACGTATCGGTTCGTTACAAAGGCGTTAAAATTAACGTTATCGACACGCCTGGTCACGCCGACTTCGGTGGTGAGGTAGAGCGTGTACTTAAAATGGCTGATGGTGTACTCCTTCTGGTAGATGCTTTTGAAGGTGCCATGCCACAGACACGTTTCGTATTGGGCAAAGCCATTCAGCTGGGCCTTAAGCCGATCGTGGTAGTAAACAAAGTAGACAAAGAAAACTGCCGTCCTGATGAAGTGCACGAGCAGGTGTTCGACCTGATGTTCAACCTCGAGGCATCTGAAGACCAGCTGGACTTCACTACGCTTTACGGCTCCTCTAAGCAGGGCTGGATGAGTACTGACTGGACACAGCCAACAACTGACATCACGCCGCTTCTTGACGCTATCATTGATGTGATTCCTGCTGCGCCTTACCGTGAAGGTTCGCCGCAAATGCAGATCACCTCGCTTGACTACTCTTCATTCGTAGGTCGTATCGCTATCGGTCGTGTGCACCGTGGTACCCTGAAAGAAGGTATGCCAATCAATTTGATGAAAGCAGACGGCTCTGTTAAGAAAGGTCGTATCAAGGAACTTCAGGTATTTGAAGGCCTGGGCAGAAAATCAGTAGAGGAAGTATCTGCCGGCGAAATCTGTGCTGTGACAGGTATAGAAGGCTTCGACATTGGCGACACCATTGCTGATGCAGAGAATCCGGAGGCACTGCCACGAATCTCGATTGACGAGCCAACTATGAACATGCTCTTCACGATCAACAACTCTCCTTTCTTCGGCAAAGAGGGCAAGTTCGTGACATCGCGCCACCTGCGTGACCGCCTGTTTAAAGAAACTGAGAAAAACCTGGCCCTGCGCGTACAGGAAACCGACCGTGAGGATTCTTTCCTAGTATTTGGTCGTGGTATCCTGCACTTGTCAGTACTGATCGAGACGATGCGTCGTGAAGGTTACGAACTGCAGGTGGGTCAGCCACAGGTAATCTATAAAGAAATTGACGGCGTACGCCACGAGCCAATCGAGCACCTGGTAGTAGACGTTCCGGAGGAGACTGCCGGTAAGGTAATCGAACTGGTGTCGATGCGTAAAGGTGAACTGACCATTATGGAGCCGAAGGGCGACCTGCAGCACCTGGAGTTTACAATTCCAGCGCGTGGTCTGATCGGTCTGCGTAACAACGTACTGACCGCCACTGCCGGTGAGGCCATCATGAACCACCGCTTCCAGTCATACGAGCCGCACAAAGGTCCTATACCTGGACGTAACAACGGTTCTATCATTTCGATGGAAACAGGTCCGGGCACAGCTTACTCAATTGACAAGCTGCAAGACAGAGGTACCTTCTTCGTTGATCCGGGTGTAGACGTTTACATGGGTCAGGTAATTGGCGAGCACAACCGCCAGAACGATATCACGGTGAACATCCAGAAGGGCAAGAAGCTGACAAACATGCGTGCTTCCGGTTCTGATGACAACGCCAAGATCGCTCCGGCCAAGAACTTCTCGCTGGAAGAAGCCATGGAATACATCCAGAAAGATGAGTACCTGGAAGTGACACCTAAGAGCCTGCGCATGCGTAAAATTTACCTCGACGAGAACGAGCGTAACCGCATGAGCAAAAAAGAAGAAGTAGCGTAGGTATAGCCTGCTCTAAATAAGAAAGCCCCGACCGGTATACCTGGTCGGGGCTTTTTGTTTTGGAGAATTTGTGAACGCACGCCCTTATACCTGCACGGGACTTAAAACATTTTTTCAGTAGTTCGTGTGGAATTCCAGGGCCAACTGCATCTTTAAGCTGCTATATAATCACACCCTAAAAATTTGCCATGTTACGACAGCTCTTCTCTAAAACTGGTCTGCACCCAGCCTTCAGCCGCCTTCACAAACCGGCAACCAGTCGCACGAAATCTAGCCTTCCGGCCATTGCCGGGATGATTTTACTCATGCTCATTTTCTCCATCTCCGGATGCCAGTCACAAAATGAGGGGACTGAGTACGAAGTTGCTGCGTCCATGATGGCGCCTCCGCCTCCCGAAGCGCCGCCAATGGAACTGCAGCGCAAGCTGATTAAAGAGGGACAGGTGGAATACGAGACTGACCAGATTGAGCAAACTCGTCAGCAAGTGTTCGCTGTGGTAGAAAAACACAAAGGGTATATTGCCTCTGACAATGAGTTTAAATCTCCGGGAAGGACCAGCAATACCCTGGTCATCAGAGTGCCCGCCGACAATTTTGACAACCTGTTGCGTGAAGCTACTGCAGGTGTGAAGAAGTTTGACGCCAGGGAAGTAAATGTGAAAGATGTTACAGAAGAGTTCCTGGACATACAAGCCCACCTTAAAACTAAGAAGGAGCTCGAAGCCAGGTTCCTGGAGCTGCTCAAGAAAGCAAATACCGTAACGGAGGTGCTGGAGATCGAGAAGCAAATCTCAGCCCTGCGCTCTGACATCGAATCAATTGAAGGGCGTCTGAAATACCTTGAAAACCAGGTTTTCCTCTCTACCCTGACTATGACTTTTTACGAAAGCGCCCCTGTCTATACCGAGTTTTCGAAAGAGTTTAAGGCCGGCTTCCGGAATGGCTGGGACAACCTGATCTGGTTCTTTGTGTTCCTTACCAACATCTGGCCCTTTCTACTCCTGGGGCTCCTGTTGCTGTTCGGGCTAAACGTCTATAGAAAGCGATACAAAAAATAGCCCCACATGCAGCAGCCAAAAATAAAGTTGAACTAACAGCCTTACGCCTGACTCTATGCTTCAAAAGATTCTCTTTGCGCTAAGTCCATACCTATCTCCTGCCCAATGACCATGCTATCAGGTATAGGCAACTGGTACCATGACTGAAGGCATGATCAGCGTATAAGAATTGTACCAGATGTGGAGGTAAAAACGGCTGCTAAAGATTCCAAAGCAGGCAAGGGAGCGTTGGTACAACGTGCAGTAATGATCATCAAAAAGAAAATTACAGCCGGAGTAGAGCTCGAACTAGCTGCTTTTTACCCTTTACTACTGTACGCTTACTCTTAAAAAGTATACCTATGCTTATTTTATAATTTTACGCATTTAAAATATAATTATACACCATACCTTTCTCATAGTACCATACCTATTATATTATGAGAAAACATGCTTTCTTTGCCGGACTTCTTGCACTGGTTTTTTTATGTTTCACGCCAGCTGCAGCCCAATTCAACGTGGGGAAAAACCTCAAAAATAAGATCAACTCTAAGATCAACCAGAAGGTGGATCAGCAGGTTGACAAGTCTATAGACGAAACGCTGGAAGGCAAAAAAGAAGCTTCTGCCGACAAAAGCGATGGAAAGAGCGGTACTGCCAAAGCAAGCGGGTCAGGAGCAGGGGAAGTGAAAACGAAAGCCTGGAGCAAGTACGATTTTGTGCCGGGCGACAAGGTACTGTTTGCAGATAATCTTTCGGGTGAAGAGAACAGTGAGTTTCCATCGCGCTGGGACCTGAACAAGGGCAACGCCGAGGTAGCCGATTTCGGAGGTGAACCCGTCATCAACATGGTAGCCACCGGCACGAGCATAAAGCCCCTCATGAAGCGGGAAAACTGGCTCCCCGAAACATTTACCATCGAGATGGACCTCTATTTTGACAGCGACAACCCCAACGTGGCCTATGAAATTTTCCTGGTAGACGACATTAATGATTATAAGGAAGAGATCAACGGGCACTTCTGGGAACCGATAGATGTGCGAGCGAACGGCCTCCGGTTCAAAACCTATGGCTCTGTGTCAGAGGAGCTGGAAGCAAAAGGGGTGAGTAACCAGTGGCGCCACCTGTCCATCGCTTTTAACAAGCGCAGCATGAAGGTATACCTGGACGAAGAACGCCTCATTAACATCCCGAATGTGACAGGTACGCCAACCGGACTCCGCATAGAAATAGACAAGCGCATTGATGCGAACACAATGGTGAAGAATGTGCTGATTGCGGAAGGCGGCAAAAAACTGTACGACCAGATGGCGGCCGACGGCAAAATAATTACCTACGGCATCAAGTTCGATGTAAACAAAGCTGATATACGCCCAGAGTCAGCGGGAACGCTCAGCAGCATCGCCAAACTCATGGAGGAACAGCCTGCCCTTAAGTTCAGCGTGGAAGGCCACACCGACAGCGATGGGGACGACAATGCCAACATGAAACTCAGTCAGCAGCGGGCTGAGGCAGTTAAGACCTACCTGATCGGGCAGGGCATTGCAGCAGAGCGGTTAGAGGCCAAAGGCTTGGGCGAGTCCAAACCCATCGACAAGAACGCTACGGCCGAAGCCAAGTCGAATAACAGGCGGGTGGAGTTCGTGAAAAAATAAAACAGCAGGTATACCTGCCGGTAACGGGGGCTGTCGCACGATGCGGCAGCCCCCGTTGTTTTATAGCGTTTTATATCCTTATTCAGGTATAGCGCCAACCTGAGTCTTTGCGCACGCTTCACTTTCATCTGTCGCTGCTTTGCACTACTTCATGGGTTTCACAGCGAAAATATTGTCTATACAACAGCTCGTTTGTAAACATTAGCGCTGATTTACGTTAGATAGGCAAATAAATTTGATAACCTACTTTGCATGAAAAGCTACCACCTGCACGTTTTCTCACTCGCGTGCATCCTCCTTTTTTCCTCAGGCTGCGCCCGGAGGAATTTCTTCGCTAAAACACCTGTCGTTGACCAGACGCAATACCAACAGCTTAAAACTGCATCTCCTGCCGATGTAGACAGTGTGACCATAATGGCTGGCAGGCATTACGAACGCTCCGGGTTCCATAATCTTTTCTGGGGCAAGCACTACCGTGAGGTATGGGCCACACCTGTCACAGTCAGCGTCTTCGATATGAAAAAGGCCAAAGGCGGCCTGTCTATCGAGAAGCTCGGAGGAGGTATGCAGACCACCAGCCTCACCCTGATTGATGACAAGGGCTTTACCTACGCGCTACGCTCGCTGGACAAGGACCCGGCTGGCATTCTGCCTAAGTTTTGGAGCAAAACCTTTGTGGCAAATGTGCTCCGCGATCAAACATCGGCCATCAACCCCTATGCCGCCTTCGTACTGCCCCCCATGGCGGAGGCAGCAGGTATACCACACTCAAAACCAGAGCTGGTATACGTGCTTCCATCCGATAGCACCTTCAGAGGATACAGCGACAGGTTTCAGGACCGCGTGTTCATGATCGAGGAGAAATACAACGACGATCGCACCCTCACGCCCATGCTCGGCAACGCCGTGGATATTGCCAGCTCCAAAAAGATGCTCAACAAACGGTTTGGCGAAGATGACCACTTTATCGATCAGCGCGAGTTTGCCCGTGCCCGTCTCTTCGACCTGTTCATCAACGACTGGGACCGGCACGAAGGCCAGTGGGAATGGGCGGTGTACGACGATGGCAACAACAAACGCTACCGCGCCATCCCCAAAGACCGCGACAACGCCTTCTTTAAGTTTGACGATGGCATCATTCCCTGGCTCTTCAGCCGCAAGTGGGCCATCCGAAAGTTCGAGACCTTTGGCCCTGAGTATAGGGATGTGTATGCCCTGATGATGAATGCCAGCTTTATTGACCAGCGCGCCCTGACTGAACTGACTGCGGAGGACTTCCGGCAACTTGCCACCGAACTGCAGGCATCCCTGACAGACGAGGTCATTGAACGGGCTATCCGCCAGTTTCCGCCCAAGGTATACGACCAGCTGGGTGAACGGACGATCCGCACGCTCAAAAGCCGCCGCGACCTGCTACCGCAGGCCGCTCAGGAATTTTACCTGCACCTGGCCAAGAACCCATTGGTGATCGGGACTGATCAGGAAGAGCGGTTTGAGGTGGAGCGCCTGAACGACGAAGAGACAGAAGTGAAGGTGATCCGATTGTCTGACGATAAACAGGTATACCACCGGGTGTTCAAACGCAGCGAAACCAAACAGATCACCCTGCAGGGGCTGGCCGAGGACGATGAATTTGAAGTGAAGGGTGATGTGAGCAAAGGTATACGCATCGTGATTGTGGGTGGCCGCGGTGAAGACGAGATCAAAGACAAATCGAATGTGAAAGGCTGGCGCCGCAAAACCATTGTGTATGACACCAAACGGGGTACCGAAATCGAATTTGGACCAGAAACCGTCGATAAAACCACCAGCGACGTAAGAGTACACGCCTTTGACAGGGAGGGCCACTAATCCAACCCTACCGCAAAGCACCAACTGACACCCCGTACCATGTACCCTAAACGTTATTATCACTTTACTAATACCCTTTTCTGTTTGCTAGGCCTGTTTATGGCAGGCTGTATCGGCAACAAGTACACACACAGCCTGCAGCAGGTGCCCCCTCCTGCCCAACCTGCTGCTGCTATATCTGCCTACACCGACAGCACCATCATGGTAGCTGTTGGGGAACACTACGGTCGCGGTGAGCTGCACACGTTCTTCTATGGCAAGCACTACCGCCCTGCCTGGACTAAGCCAGTTGAATTCAGGGTACTGGACCTCAGCACCGAGAAAGGTGGCCTGACGCCTACCCAACAGGGCGGCAGCCGGCAGACCAGGAACCTGCGCCTGGAGACTGCTGACGGTATAGAATACGTGCTGCGCTCGGTTAATAAAGATCCTGCCACGGCACTTCCTGAAAAGTGGCAGCAAAGCTATGCCGCCAACATCATCCGCGATGCGACTTCCGCCACGCACCCCTATGCTGCGTTAGTACTGCCTCCTATGGCCGAAGCCATCGGCATACACCATACCAAGCCGGAACTGGTTTATATACCGCACGATCCACGCCTGGGCGAGTATTTAGAGGACTTCGGGGGCATGGTCGCGCTGATGGAAATCAGACCAAACGATGACTTGTCCGGCGAGCCGGGGATGGGGAACTCTGAAAACATCAAAAGCACCCGGGCCATGCTCAAGGACCGCTTCTTTGACAATGACAGCCACATGGACGCCCGATACTACCTGCGTGCCCGCCTCTTCGATATGCTGATCGGTGACTGGAGCCGGCACGAAGACAACTGGCGCTGGGCGCAGTATAAGCACGACGACATAAAAGTATACCAGGCCGTTCCCCGCGACCGTGATAATGTATTCTACAAGCTCAATGATGCGATCATTCCCTGGCTCTTCATGCGCACGGGCTTAAAAAAACACTTCCGGACGTATAGTGATAACTTGTCAAACCTGGATGACCTGAACAGAAGCGGCCGCAACCTGGACGAAACCATACTCGCCAGTCTCTCCTATCAGGATTGGATGGAAGTGGCTGACAGCGTAAGCAGCGCGCTTACGGATGAGGTAATTGAGCAGTCGTTCCGGCAAATGCCCGATAATATTTACCAACTCACGGCTACTCCCATTATGGCCCAACTGAAGTCCCGCCGCGACAAACTGAACAAGTCCATCCAAAAGTACTACAAGAGTTTAATGCGGGAGACGATCGTCGTGGGTACTGACAAGCACGAGAGATTTGAAATTGAGATTCTGTCTGCCAACGAAGTGCGGGTACAGGTATACAAGATCAACAAAAAGGGTGAAGAGCGACGACAGCTATTTGACCGGGTGTTTCAGGCCTCCGACACAAAAGAGATCCACCTATACGGCCTCAACGGAGACGATGAATTTATAGTGAAGGGAGAAACCCGGCCAAAAATCAAAGTGAGGGTATGGGGAGGCGCTGGTGAGGACAGCTATACCGTGAAAGGGCCCAAGTCCATGGCCCGGCGCATCTGGATTGAAGACACGGAATACCGCAACTCCTATGACCTGAGCCATGGTACGCGCCAAAAGACCAATCAAAACCCACAGGCCAACCAGTTTGATGCCGAAGGCTGGCTGCTGCGCTACTATCTGGATTAGAAAAATAACAAGCACAAAAAGAAGGAGCCAGTCTTAGCAACTGGCTCCTTCTTTTTTGTATCTAATTATCAGACTATTTCTTTTTATCTTGGTCATTCGAGTCTTTTGCGTTCCAGGCGCCCTGCCCCTGCTGTTGGCTGGCACTGGCTTTTGTGCCAGCCGTACCTAGATCGGTAGCACCTTTATGGTTCGCCTCGTTCGAATAATCCTTAGGCATCGGCTGTGAATTTGCGCCTTTTTCTGGTTTCTGTCTGTTCTTTTTCTCTTCTGAATTATGCTTGTTTGTAGCCATATTTCTGCTGTTTTTCTTCAACTCAAGCCCGCAATTATTACGGACATTCCCCCTTAAGTACGGCCAGCTTGAGGGTGGGTTGTCAGCGTAAGTTGGCTACAGCTGTTTGTTCAGCACGGTAGCTGATGCCTGCGCGGCCGGCAAGATCAACACTTCAGCGATGTTGACATGGGCAGGACGCGTGACCATAAAGGTAATCAGATCGGCAATATCTTCTGCGCGCAACGGTTCATAGCCCTGGTAGACGCCGGCAGCTCGCTCCTTGTCGCCTTTAAAGCGAACTTCCGAAAATTCCGTCTCTACCAGACCAGGATTCACTTCCGATACTTTTATACCTTCCTGCACCAGGTCGATGCGCATACCTTTGGAGATGGCATCCACTGCAAACTTAGAAGCGCAATACACGTTCCCGTTGGCGTATACCTCCTTCCCGGCAATAGAACCGATGTTGATGATATGGCCCTGCTTTCGGGCAATCATAAGTGGAAGCACCGCGTGCGTCACGTAGAGCAAGCCCTTCACATTGATATCGAGCATGGCATCCCAGTCGCTCAGGCTACCACTTTGCACCGGCGCCAGGCCATGTGCATTGCCGGCGTTGTTCACCAGCACGTCTATACCTTTCCAGTCATCGGGCAGGCTGCTGAAGGCGTCAGCCACGGCCTCGCGGTCGCGCACGTCAAAAGCTAGCGTGTGCACCGGCACCTCTGTGATCTGCTGCTGCAGCTCCTGCAAGCGCTCAGTTCTGCGGCCAGTTGCTATGATGTGATAGCCTGCTTTGGCCAAAGCAACTGCCGTAGCGCGGCCTATACCTGATGTAGCTCCTGTTACAAGTGCAATGCGTGCCATATTATTCGAAATGGAAGATTAATGAAACGTTACGGGTAGTCATTTTATCGATCAGATAACTGTATTCCCCCCCGGAGTTACTTTTCTGATTCATGAGTCCGTGAGAGAAGCGTAGCTCCGGCGCAAACTTGAAGTACGGATAGAAAACATCCAGACCAACGCCATACTCTATTGACAGGTCGTTGCGATTAATGCGTAGCAGGTCCTTATTCTGTGTATGCTTGGTATTGCCTAGCACCCGGCTCGCCTTCACTCCGCCTACCATGTACATCCTGAAGTTGCCACGGCGTTTCGCTCTATACTTGAGCAGCACCGGCAGTTCGATCACCGGCGAGGCAAAGGTCGTATTATCAAAGCTTCCGCCTTCACCTTCCGGCACACTTCCGCTTTCAAAATCGATGCTGCGGCCATAGAAGCCCACACCCGGCACAAAGCGGGCATCCAGGTACTCGAGCAGGCGCACGTTTAGCACCAGACCAGGATAAAAGCCCAGGCTGTTCATGGTGTTTACCTGCGTGCCACCAGCTACCTGATCCGCATACGCCTGTGAGTGCTCAATGTAGTACTTCGAATAAGACATGCCCAGGTAGAAGCCGTAATGAATGCGCTTTTCATCGTAGCCAGGCTTATTCTCGCCTCTTACTTTCTGAGTCTGGGCCTGTACCTGTGTAGCACTAGCCAGAAAAGTCAGTAAAAATACCGTAAAGCTTATTTTTTTCCGGTGTAGATGGAGCTGATGCCAAATGTAAGTGAATGCCATTTTGTTTGTTTAAAGCCAACTTCTTCAAAGATGTTCAGGAATTTCTTGCCGTCCGGAAAGGCCTGCACCGACTCGGGCAGGTAGGTATAGGCGGCACGGTCCTTAGAAACGAATTTACCTACCATCGGTAGTATATTCTTAAAATAAAATTGATACAGCTGCTTCATCGGGAAGCTTTGCGGGTTGGAGAACTCCAGCACCACAGCTGTACCGCCCGGTTTGAGCACACGTTGCATCTCAGACAGGCCCTGCTTCAGGTTTTCGAAGTTACGCACCCCAAAGGCCACCGTAATCGCATCAAAGCTGTTATCTTCAAACGGCAGGTTCTCAGAGTCCCCGTACTTCAGCTCGATTCTGTGGGCTAGTCCTTTGCGCTTCAGTTTTTCACGACCCACAGCCAGCATGCCTTCCGAAATGTCAACGCCTGTGATCTTATCAGGGTTAAGGCTCAGTGCCTCGATCGCAAAGTCGGCTGTGCCTGTGGCAATGTCCAGCATTTGCTTCGGTTTTTCGGCCTTAAGCAGGCTCACTGCTTTTTTGCGCCAGATGATGTCGATACCGGCACTCAGGAAGTGGTTCAGAAAATCGTATTTGCCCGCAATGTTGTCGAACATCTGAGCAACCTGCGATTTCTTGTCGTTATTCTGGTCTTTGTAGGGTACTACCGCCATGGGTTATGCTTATGTAATAAAAGAACAAAAATACTCTAACTGTAACTATTATGCACCGTTTGTGTTCCATTATTATAAAAAAACAGGCTGGGCGAATGCCCAGCCTGTTTTTATTTATACAATCTGATCAGGCAAATTAGTTTACAGGCACTTCCTGCTCTGTGTCCTGACGCTGAATGATTCTGAACTCTGTTCTTCTGTTCAGCTGCATGTTGTCTGCAGAGTTGTTAGTAGCAACCGGACGGCGCTCGCCGTAGCTCTCTGTCACGAGTCTGCGCGCAGAGATGCCCTGCTGCACCAGGTAATCGTAGGCAGCATTAGCACGGTTCTCACCAAGCGTCATGTTGTACTGCTCGCTGGCGCGTGAGTCGGTGTGACCTTCGATGCTAACGTTCACGTCCGGGTTGGCTTTCATGAAGGCTGCCACTGCATCCAGCTCACGAATAGACTCGGCACGCAGTTCGTACTTATCAGTATCGTAGTATATGTTTTTGAACTCCATAGCAGCGATGGCGTCTTTACCTGCCAAGGTAGGAGCACCTGGGCTTACACGCGTCGAATCACCGAAATCGATGTAGAAGTTCTGCTCGATGGTAGCCGTGTCATTCAATACCATTGGCATTTCGAAAGACTCTGTCGTCAGCACCTGACCATCTTTTGTGATCTCCACCTGGTACGTACGTCCAGAGAGGATACGCAGGTCATACAGACCATCTTCCTGCTTGGTCACGTCGCGGTAAGAAATCGGACGCTTGTCAGCCTGCTGTCCGTTGAAAACAAGCTCCAGGCCAGGTATAGCCAGGCTGTCGTTGGTGGCATACACACGGCCAGTCACGCGGGCGGCACGGATGTAGTTGATGGTGTAGATATCCTTTTCGCCGTAGCCACCGATGCGGTAAGAAGACAGGTAAGCGTAGCTTCCGTCTGGGCTCAGGCGGTAGTAGGTGTCGTCGTCTGGCGTGTTAACCGGGTAACCCAGGTTCTCAGGACGCGCGAAACGCTTGGCAACAGAGTCGTATTTGGCTACGAAGATGTCATAACCACCCATGGTGTTGTGTCCGCGTGAAGCAAAAAAGATCGAGCCGTCAGAAGCCATGTACGGGCTGTCGTCATCAAACTTAGTGTTGATGGCGGCACCTACGTTGCGAGGCTTGCCCCACTCACCGTTGCGCTGACGCTGTGATACGTAAATATCCAGGTCGCCGTCTTCAGAGTAGTGGCTGGTTGAGAAGTAAAGACGCTGGTTGTCCGGCGTGATAAAGGCATCTGACTCGAAGTCTGCCGTGTTGATGTTAGAACCGATGCTCTTGGCATCACCCCACGAACCGTCACCTTGACGCTCAGCGTACATGATGTCACCGTTGTTTACAGAGCGGTAGAGCAGCATCTTGGTGTCGTTGTCAAACAACTGGATAGAAGCATCGTGGCCTGAGCTTTTCAGGTTACCGGCGATAGAGCGCGGCTGCTCCCACTCGTCGCCCTGGACACGGCGTGTTTCGTAAATGTCTTCGAAATACTCACCGTCAGAGGCTTTGGCACTATTCTGATTGTTACCGGCGCTGCGTGAAGTGAACAGCAGGTAGTTGTCATCAGAAGAGATTACCGGGCTGTGCTCGGAGTACTCCGTGTTCACTACGCCACCAAGGTTTTTCACGAAGATGTCCTTCGGATTAGCTACTTCCTTCTGGGCGTTGCGGCTGTGCTGGATCAGCATAGCTACCTCTTCGCGGCGCCAGTCATCACGCTTACGCACGTTCGGAATGTAAGCCTGGTAGTGCTTAATAGCATCGTCGAAACGGTAGTTGATGTGATTGATACGGCCCAGCCAGTATTCAATGTCACGATCTACATTAGGCTTTACAGACTGTGCTTTGTTGATGTACTCTGCAGCTTTCTCCTTATCGAAAGTCATGTAGCTGATACCCGCAAAGTAGAGGGCTTCAGCATTGTTTGGGTCGTTGGCAAGCACTTGCTCATAATAAGGCAAGGCAGCGCGGTAGTTTTCACGGTCAAAAAATTTGTTTCCAGTCCGTACCAGCTTTCTGTTGCTCTGTGCATCTACTGTGTAGGCACTCACACAGGTAACCGCTAGTGCTAAGGAAAGCCGTGAAAATAATTTGGCTAAATTATTCATGCTGTAAAGGGTTTTTTATACTTATTGTTTGTTTGGAAATATGTGTTAATCTCTTCTTGAAGAACGCGACAAAGGCCTGCCCACCTGTTTGATCCGGTATGCCGGCGGCTTACTACCCTTATCCTACTATGTTATTTCATTCCTTCCCCACACCCAACAACATCCCCCTTACGCTACTAACGCCATAATAGATTCACTAATATCTATTTTTATATACTATCGCAGTAACCCAACTCCAGATCAGAGAGCAAATATATTAAAATATACATATAAACTATATACGTTTCTGGATTATTTAGTAAAACGTTTTGCAACTCCTCTTAGTGTCACCTTGGTATACCTGGCTGGTACAGCTTGCGGCCAATCAATACATGTTAACTAAAATAATAGTAATTTTGACAAATCCGCCACGCGCCTTCCATCTCAGGCAAACGCGTACCGTAAATTAAAATTGCCACATCAGCAGGCCAACTAATGGCCCGGTGGCTTAAGCTAGCAACAGCATGGTTATAAAAGAAGCAAAATTCTTAATAAGTAATACCCGGGTCGACTTATGCCCCGAACCCAACAAACCGGAGTACGCCTTCATTGGCCGCTCCAATGTAGGCAAATCCTCGCTCATCAACATGATCACCGAGCAGAAAGGCTTGGCGAAAACCTCTCAGTCTCCGGGTAAAACACAGCTCATCAACCATTTTCTGATCAACGACAAGTGGTACCTCGTCGACTTGCCGGGCTACGGCTACGCCAAGGTGAGCAGGGAGTCGCGGGAGCAGTGGCGCAAGATGATCAACTATTACCTGCAGAAGCGCGAAAACCTGACCTGTGTGTTCGTTCTCATCGACTCAAGACACGAGCCCATGAAGGTCGATCTCGACTTTATACACTATCTGGGCAACCTTGGCGTTCCTTTTGTGATCGTGTTCACCAAAACCGACAAGCAGTCGGCCACCAAGACCGACTCAACCATAGCCGCCTACGCCCGTAAGATGCAGGAAACCTGGGACGAACTTCCCCGCATGTTCAAAACCTCAGCTGTAGACAAAGCCGGGCGCGACGAGATCCTCAATTTTATAGACGAGGTGAACGCGCAGGTGCAGCCCTAACAGGCACGGGGTTTGCGGTTTAGGAAGAAGGTATACCGGGTGTGCACCAACTTAAACTTAAATTGTTTACCCTTATGAAAAGTAAAATCTCAATTTTGTTTCTTTTATTTGCCTTTGTGAGCTTTGCCGCCACTGCCCAGTCAGCTGATACGGCTAAGGAGAAAGTGGTATGGATGCCGTCTAAGTCTATACCTGTGGCGGAGTACTACAAAGGTGGCCAGGAGGCTATGTACCAGTTCATCGACAAGCAGATTAAGTACCCGGCTATGGCCCGCAAAAACCGTGTGCAGGGCGAGTGCATCATCAGCTTTACGCTAAATGAAGACGGCTCCACTTCGGGCTTCAAAGTACTGAAAAATGCAGGTGCAGGCACCGGTGAGGAGGCCATGCGCATCGCCAAAATGCTAAAATTCAAAGCACCCGGCCCAGGCTTCGGCATGATGGCCAGCGTGCCCATAATGTTTAAACTATAACCAAAGTTTTTATACCTGATTATGCCTATTGATTTAAGACAAGTTTCAGCCATTGCCGGCATGAGCGGACTTTACCGCATCGTAAAGCCTACACGCAACGGCGTAATTGTGGAGAGCCTTTCTGATACGCCTACCCGCATGGTGGCACAGGCGCGCCACCGTATGTCGCTGCTGGACGAAATATCGATCTATACCAACGACGAGGAGGCAACCGTACCGCTGGCCGATGTAATGGACCGCATCCACCAGAAATACAACGGTGAGCTGCCATTCGGCGAGAAGCCATCTGACGAGGAACTGAAAAGCTTTATGTCGGACGTACTGCCTGACTATGACGAAGACCGCGTGTATGTGTCTGACATGCGCAAACTGGCTACCTGGTACAGCATTGCGAGCAAGCACATAGGCTTTACAGCAGACGAAGAAGCTGCCCCGGAAGAGAAAGCAGAAGCTGCTTCAGAAAAGAAAGCAGCGGAAGGGAAAGAAGAGAAGGCTGAATCAAAGGCAAAGAAGGCCAAGAAATAAGAACCTGCCCCATACAAAAGCCCTCCGGACAGGAGGGCTTTTTTTTATCGCTATACCTTACGCTTACAACCATGATCTACTCCCCTGTCCTTCTTGAGAGCGCTGCGCGTCAGTTGCAGCGGGTCTTCGAATCAGAACACCAGCTGCCTTCCCAGAAAAGTGACCTGACAAGAGAGGTAGCCCGCATGGTGCTATACCTGCTTCGCCATAGTCTGAACCAACTGCTCAATATTCTGTACCGCATCGATGTGGAGGAGCACAAATTAAAACAGGCTATGCTCGCGGCCTCCGAAGAAGAGGTAGCCGACAACATAGCCCGTTTAATTGTGGAGCGTGAGCTGCTCAAAGCGCAGATCCGCTTCCGATATAGTCAGAATTAGTTTGCTACAACTGCTTCTGTTTTTTCCACTTCTGCTTTTATAAACTCCTCCACTTTGTTCACCATCTCCGAAGATCCGATAATGAGCGGAGAGCGCTGGTGCAGTTCTGTTGGCTCTACTTCCATGATGCGGCCTTTGCCCGTAGAAGCCTTTCCTCCTGCCTGTTCTGCAATAAAGGCCAGTGCGTTGCACTCATACAACAGGCGCAGTTTGCCGTTCGGCGCTTTCGCAGTAGACGGATAAATGTATACCCCTCCCTTGATCAGGTTGCGGTGGAAATCAGACACCAGCGAGCCGATGTAACGACCCGAGTAACCGTTCTCTTTGCAATAGCTCAGGTAGTTTTTGATGCCTTCCGGGAAGCTGTTATAGCTACCTTCGTTGCAAGAGTAGATGGTGCCTGTTTCTGGTGTGCGCATGTTGGGGTGAGAAAGGAAAAACTCGCCCAGCGATGGTTCATAGGTAAAGCCGTTTACGCTATGACCCGTGGTATATACCAGCATAGTTGACGAGCCATAAACCACATAGCCGGCCGCAATCTGGTTGACACCTTTCTGTATACAGTCTTCCATCGTACCTTCATTGCCTGCTTCTGATACACGACGGTAAATAGAGAAGATGGTGCCGATCGACACATTTACGTCGATGTTGGAAGAGCCGTCCAGCGGGTCGATGGCCACTATGTACTTGCCTTTGAGGTTGCCTGTCTGAATGATTTCGTCTTCCTCCTCAGAAATGATGGCACACACCTCGCCGCCATTACGAAGGGCGCGTATGAAGCGGATGTTGGCGATCACGTCGAGTTTCTGTTGTTCTTCTCCCTGCACATTCTGCTGACCGTAGGCTCCGGTCACGTCAATCAGGCCGGCACGGTTAATTTCACGGTTCACGATCTTGGCTGCCAGGGCAATGTCGCGCAGCAACTGCGATAGTTCTCCAGTCGCAAAAGGGAAGTCCTCCTGCTTTCTCATGATAAACCTGTCTAGTGTGGTACCGACAGGAAGCGCTAGTTTGTCATTCATTATGGTGAAATTTAAATATATAGCTACAAAAATATGACATTTTGAAACATAACCGAAGGATACTTACATTTACGCAGTAATAGTCTCAATTGATGAAAGTATTTAAGTTTGGCGGCGCCTCGGTAAAAGACGCCAGTGCATTGCAAAATCTGGCTCAGATCGTGTCCGCACAAGGCGGCGAAAAGGAACTGCTACTGGTAGTGTCTGCCATGGGCAAAACGACTAATGCCCTGGAACAGGTATACGACCTGGCCGCTGCGGGTCATGATTTCAGTGACGCCCTGCATCAGAGCCGTCAGTATCATTTAGCTATTGTTCATGAGCTTTTCCCGAACAGGGAACACCCTGTATACGAACGACTCGAACATCTGTTCGCTAAATTACACCAAGTACTACAAGCCTCTAAAGGACAATCAGTTACTAATTATGACAAAGGCTACGACCAGGTCGTGAGTTTTGGGGAGCTACTATCTTCTGTTATCGTGCATTATTTTTTGCAGGAACAAGGTATAGCCAACGCCTGGGTGGACAGCCGAAAATATATTCAGACGGATAGTAGCTGGCGCGAAGCCCGCGTAGACTGGGCCTGGACCGAACGGGTGATCAAACGCGATCTGCCTGACATAATTTCACAGCAGCTTATCGTGACGCAAGGCTTTTTGGGCGGAACCAATAATGGCCTCACCACCACACTTGGCCGCGAGGGCTCTGACTTCAGCGCCGCCATTTTTGCTTACTGCCTCGATGCCGAAGGGCTTTATATTTGGAAGGACGTGGCCGGCCTGCTCAACGCCGACCCGAAACGCTTTGCCCATACCGTGCGCTACCGCGAGCTCGACTACCAAGAAACAGTGGAAATGGCTTATTATGGCGCCTCGGTCATTCACCCCAAAACGATAAAGCCGCTGGCTAACAAGTCGATTCCGCTGTATGTAAAATCCTTCCTGGACCCAACGGCTGAAGGCACCAAAATCTGCGATTGTCGCTTTGAAAAGCTGGCTCCGGCGTATATAGTGAAGGATAACCAGTGTCTGGTGTCGTTCAGCGCCAAGGATTTTACCTTTATCAGCGAGAAGAACCTCGGCACCATTTTTAATGCTTTGTCGGAATTGCGGCTCAAGATCAACCTCATGCAGAACTCAGCCATCTCGTTTTCGATCTGTACTGATTATAATGAAGAACGCCTCCATAAGTTGCTTGATACTTTAACAGACCAGTTCACAATTCACTACAACACCAGGCTGCAACTTTTTACCATCAAAAATTACGACAACGAGAGTATACAGGAGATCACGAAAGGCAAGGAAATACTGATGGAACAGCGGACCAGAACGACGTTTCAGGTGGTGTGCCGATAAATTACTGCCTGCACGAAACTACCCTCACTCGCCGAAATTGCGCTTAATCTCCTGTCGCCTGTGTTTGAAGCATTATACGCAGCAACCGTATTCCGCCTGAAAGCTCAAAAATACAACTGAGATGAAACTCCTGATTTATGTCCAGGTATAGCCAGGTATAAAGTTGAGTCTGTTGCGCAACAGGTTTGTAATGCCCGACTTTGGCGCCATACCTATACCTATACCTATACCTATACCTATACCTATACCTATACCTATACCTATACCTATACCTATACCTATACCTATACCTATACCTATCAGGCGCTCTACTCCTGTATAGTCGCAAACCCGACCCTATACCTTAGCACCAAGTTAATTCCTATTTCGGCTGTGCCCGACTACGCCATATAACATGGAATCGCCTTTCCCCTATTCCCTAAAAGCCGTAACTTAGTCCGAACAAAAAAGACTAAACTATGGAATTTATACTTGTAACACCACAGGCCCGCCCGCATGTGGCCCTGATCCAACTCAACCGACCAAAAGAACTCAACGCCCTGAACCTGCAGCTGATGGGCGAAATGCGCGATGCCCTGAAGGAACTTGACGAGAACGATGAAGTGCGCGCCATTATCATCACGGGCAACGAACGCGCTTTCGCTGCCGGTGCCGACATCAAGCAAATGGCTGGCAAAACGGCCATCGACATGCTCAACATCGACCAGTTCTCCACCTGGGATCAGATCCGCAAAACAAAGAAACCGATCATCGCGGCCGTATCAGGTTTTGCGCTGGGCGGTGGTTGCGAACTGGCCATGACCTGCGATATGATCGTGGCATCTGAAACAGCACAGTTTGGACAGCCGGAAATAAAAATAGGTGTGATGCCGGGCGCGGGCGGCACCCAACGTCTGACCAAAGCCATCGGAAAAGCCAAAGCCATGGAAATGGTGCTGACCGGCAAATTTATTTCTGCCGACGAAGCTGAGAAACACGGCCTGATCAACCGCGTGGTGCCGGTGGAGCTATACCTGGAAGAAGCTTTTAAGCTGGCAGGAGAAGTTGCGCAGATGTCGCCGGTAGCAGCCAAACTTGCTAAAGAATCCGTTAACCGCTCTTTCGAAACCAATCTCGACGAAGGCCTGCACTTCGAGCGCAAAAACTTCTACCTCTGCTTCGCCTCCGAAGACCAGACCGAAGGCATGAATGCCTTTGTGGAAAAACGCAAGCCGGAGTTTAAAGGCCGTTAGGCCATTAAGTTTAGGAGTTGGGGAGTTTAAGAGTTTTGGAGTTAAAATCCATTTGTCATTTCGAATGCAGTGAGAAATCTGGATAAAGTACCGGAACACTTCAGATTTCTCACTGCGTTCGAAATGACAATTTAAGCTAATGCCTGGCCTCTCCCCTTTGGCGAGCGTATGTTTTATTGGTGTCCCGCTACTTGTACCGAAAGGTATTGGCGAAGCGGTCAGTGGCCACCCGATAGCTCACACTCGCGGGACGCGAGCGAGGGCATCTTACTTTCCACAACTAATAAACTCTTAAACTCCTCAACTCCCAAAGTTCCCCCATTCACGAACAACTTTTAACGCTTCACTTTTAACTTTTAATAATAAGTCTTACCTTTACGGAACTATTCCTAGTTAAGAATCATTCTTATCTCAGTATGCAACACCTGACCCGAGACGAAATACGACAAAGCCTGACTGAATGTGGCCTGAAGGCGACACAGCAGCGCATTGTGGTGCTCGAAGCGGTGACGGAACTGCATGGGTCGCACCCAACCGCAGAGGATGTTTTCCAGCGACTACGGCCTGCAAACCCGACGATTTCGCTCGGTACAGTCTACAAAACGCTGGATACTTTTACCGAGACAGGTATGCTGCGGCGCGTGGTTTCAGAAGGTGGCAGTAAGCGTTACGATTCGAATACGATGACGCACAGCCACATCTACTGCAGCAAGACCAAGGAAATTGTTGACTTTGAGGATCAAGAACTGGAGCAGCTCTTGATCAGGTTTTTCAGTGAGCGCCAGGTGGAGAACTTCGAAATCAAGGGCTTTTCGATTCAGCTGACAGGCTGTAAGGTAGAGCCCGATAAAAAGATAAGCATTACAAAAGTTTCTAAATAGATTATTTCAAAACCCAATAAAAACAAAACAAAATGGCAGTATTAGTAGGTAAAAAAGCACCTTCTTTCAAGGCAACAGCAGTAGTAAACGGCGAGTTCGTAGAAGACTTCTCTCTTGACCAGTACATCGGCAAGAAGCACGTGGTATTCTATTTTTACCCAATGGACTTCACTTTCGTTTGCCCGACTGAGATCATCGCGTTCCAGGACAGAATGGAAGAGTTTGATCGTAAGAATGTTGCCGTAGTTGGTTGCTCTACCGACACGCATTTTTCTCACTTTGCATGGTTGAACACTCCACGTAACCAAGGTGGTATCGAAGGAGTTGAGTATCCGCTTGTTGCTGATGCAGCTAAGACAATCGCTCAGAACTTCGACGTACTGGCTGGTCATTACGACTACAACGAAGAAGGCGAAGCGATCTTTGTAGGTGAGCCGGTTGCTTACCGCGGTCTGTTCCTGATCGACAAAGAAGGTGTTGTTCGTCACCAGGTTGTAAACGACCTTCCGCTTGGCCGTTCTATCGACGAGGCCCTGCGTATGGTAGACGCCCTGCAGTATTTCGAGCAGAAAGGCGAAGTTTGCCCAGCAAACTGGTCTGAAGGCAAAGAAGCCATGAGCGCTACAAAAGAAGGTGTATCTAACTACCTTGCAAAGCACTAAGCTTTAATAACTTATTGATAAAACAAGAAGCCCCGGCAAATTGCCGGGGCTTCTTGTTTTTGGCTGAATACAATATAGCAGGTAAGCTATAGTCTGTTACCTTCCCAGTCAAACTTATTTCCAAGATCATCCTGATACTCTACCCCAAATCTGCCAGCTTCCCTAAAACTTTTTGGATCTACTCCCTTCAATAACTTAGTTTCGTGAAATACATGTCTGGCGTCCTTCCCAAAACCTAACTCTAGTGGCACATAAGTTCGAGGATCAGCATCTTCGATGACCTCTTCTCTGTAATATACCTTATTTTTATCTTTTGCATAACCGCTTACTCTGTTGGGGAAATACAGTTCAAAGGACGCAGCGTCAACTTCCTTATACTTGAAAACATTACCATAGTATAGCACTTTATCATTTACACAAATTACGTCTCTGTCCACAATCCGAACGGTATCGAAAGACTGGAAGGAATGTGTTAATAAAGCTACATAACGGAAAGTAGCTACGTAGTATAATTGATTTGAATCCCGTATGTACTCTTCATTTATTACTTCAATATTTCCCGAGTTGGGTTTTACAGCAGCCAAATACGAGCTATTAAAATCTGCGTAAATGGAGTCTTTGTCTTGGGAGAATCTGTCATTTAGAAAAACGAAACTGTCCCGGTCAACTTGAAACTTATTATGGTTTAAGTAGTAATGGTTCTTATCTCTCGACCAGGTTCTATTGACCGTATCAATATCCAGATACTCAAAAGAAGCAGCATCAACTCCAGCAATGGGTTCTAATTCCTGAAAACTCTGTGTATAAGCGTAAAATTTATCCTTGGCGACCCCTCTGTCTATATAAAAGCTTTCATAGTCAACCTGTTCCTGCCTTATCCCACTATAAAAGATATAATTTTTGTCCTTTGCGATATGGTTGGATAACACCTGAAATGTAGCCTTATCTGCTTCGCACTTTTCTATTCCAATCTCAAACCAGTTGCCGCCAGGAGAGTAAAATATCCGACCGGCCAGATAGTAGTAAGACTTTGACTTTGCCTCGTCTATGAGCTCTCCCGGTGCACAAGAAGTGAACAGAAGAACGAAAAGAAACAGCGGAGATATTTTCTTTATAAAGAACATATTATTTTGATAACGCTTATGCAAACAAGGTATAAGTATAGGAAAAGGCATTCGAAAACAAAAAGGCCCTGGCGACTGCCGGGGCCCTTTTGTTTATAATGACATGGACTTTCCACTTAGAATCTTTTCCAAAGCGGGCCGTTCTTGGAAGCATACTTTCCGATCTTACCCTGCGATTGCAGTTCCTGCAGGTGAGCTTCGGCCTCGCTGGTTTTCATACCTGAAAGTACCGCAAACTCTTTGGTGGTAAGCGTGCTATACTTGCCGAAAAGCGAGGTATAGCTTGTGTCATACTGCTGCTTTGTAGCCTCCGGGTGCAGTTGAAGCAGTGCCTGCTCGTACTGTGCGTAAGGGCGGGAGCCATATACCAGAATGCGGTTATCGTTTCCGTCAGTTACAAAGATGGTCGGGAAGCCGCGTACGCCCAACTGACGCGCCAGCGCCAGGTCCTGCTGGAACAGTTCAACTGCTTTGCCTTCGAAGTCGGCCTTGAGTTGCGCCACGTCCAGGCCGGTTTGCTCGGCGGCCAGCGCCAGGTTTTCCCAGCGGGCAATGTTTTTCTTCTCCAAAAAGATCATTTCCTTTATTCTTCTCAGGAACGCCCCGGCCTTATCCTCGCCTTGTAGTTGAGCCGCCTTAAAGGCAATGGATGGCGGATATGAGGATGGCAGCGGGTCTTCCAGCCACAGGTCGCCGTCTATCGGCATCTCGTAGTGGGCACCGGCTTCTTCCCAGTGCTGGGCCACGCTGGCAGGTCCGTTCACGTCGCGGCCGCCATAGACTTCCCAGCTCGGCAGCAGCCCGCCCATGCGGTATTCCACCTCAAAGTATGGGCCGTACTCCAGCGCCAGTTTCTTCAGTTGCGGATCGATGCCCCAGCACGAGGAGCAGATCGGGTCGGTAAAGTATAGCAGCTTGATTGGTTTTTGGGCTGCAGCAATGTTAGTATCTTCTGTAGTGTTCTGAGTTCCCGGAACTTCACATATCCCGGTCTCAATATCGCAATGCATCGTTGGTTTCGTCTCCATAATACTCTATCTTGTGTTAAACTTTATAAAAATCAGCCTGTTAGCCCGTAGCCAGCAGGCTTTGCTGAATTACTTTTACAAAGGTCGGACTAACCTTTAAGAGAGTCAATTAGTCAAAAAAACATGACTACCAACAATTTACCACAAGAGGAAGCGAGTTGCCCTGCCGAAGGTATACTGAAGCAGTTATCCGGCAAATGGAAGCCGCAGATTTTCAAACTGGCCCTGGATGGACCGGTACGTTTTAACAGTTTGCTGCGACAATTACCGGGCTCTAACAAGCAATCGGTGGCGACGGCACTAAAAGAAATGGAGGAATCGGATATTCTGGTGAAGACCGTGATACAGGAGAAGCCCCTGCACATTGAGTATACCTTGTCGGAGAAAGGACAGGCGATGGTGTCAGTGTTTAGAGGTTTGGAAAGTTTCTTGACCTAAGAGTTAGGCCAGTTTTACCAGCCACATACCAACGAAAGTAGCCAGCAGCCCCAGCAGCACACTTGCCAGGATATAGAGGATAGCTTGCCCAGTTTGTCCGTTTTGCAGCAGCGTGATAGATTCAAGGGAGAAAGCTGAGAAGGTGGTGAAACCTCCCAGTATACCCGTAGCCAGGAACAGGCGCCATTCATCCGGCAAATTGCCTTTGGCTACAAACCCGAATACAAGCCCGATCAGAAAACACCCAACTATGTTTACGACCAGCGTACCTACCGGAAATTGGGTCAGGTTTTTTGTTTGTATAAGCTGCGACAGCAGGTAACGCCCGACACCTCCTATAAAACTGCCTGCCCCAATTGCCAATAGTATTTTCATCTTAAACTGTGGTTCTGCTTAGTGCTTTTGCTCGTAATCGTAGTTCACCATCCACTGGATACCGAATTTGTCAGTAAACATGCCAAACAGCGCGCCCCAGAAAGTTTTGTTCAACGGCATGGTTACCTTGCCACCTTCCGATAAGCCATCGAACAAGCGCTTGGATTCGTCCTCGTTTTCCGCGTTGATGGAGATCGAGAAGTTGTTGCCTATGATGGTCGCATGACCAAAGGCCTCGGAAGAATCGCTGCCCATCAAGGTGGTTTCTTTGCTGATCGGCAGTGAAATGTGCATGATCTTGTTTCCTTCGGCTTCCGGAAGCGGATTCTCAGATGGCATGTCTTTAAAACGGCCTACATAAGGGAAATCGCCGCCGAATACAGATTTGTAAAAGCTAAACGCTTCTTCGCAGTTACCCGCAAAGGTGAGGTAAGGGTTGATGGCTGCCATTTTTCTGTTTGTTTGATTTATATAAGGCAATTTACCCTTATTATACCATAATCAGCATATAATTCGTCAGAGGCCCGCAAATTTAAAGATCGGTTGCTGCCAGGTATGGTGAGCTCATTTTTCATAGTTGACCAACTTCCCGCTGTCCTTTACCAGCCACGCCTTTTCAGCGTGATCCAGTATGTCTTCTTTGGCATCCGAAAAAGCCTCCACAATCTTGTAGGACTTAACCTTGAAGTGCTTATCGAGGCGCTTTATCTTTTCTTCGTCTTTGCAGGCTTTGCCTTCCACGAGGTAGGTTTCGCCGTTATACCTGGTTTGCGTACCAAAGAACGCATCGATTGGGTATAGCTCGAACAACGGCTTCACGTATACCTCCAGCGCTCCGGTGGCGCAGATCACCTGCACACCTTCCTGCCTATACCTGTCCAGTTTGGCTTTTATCTCTTTATTAAACTCACCAGGGAACTCCTCTTTCCAGAACTCACGCGCATATTTTTCTACCTGCTCGGGCGGAATGTTGTCGAGGTAGTTAAAGAAGTTCTCTTTGAACTCGGTCATCCGGATCTGGTTCATTTTGAGGAGCGCCTTGTAATACACCATCTGGAAATAATAGGCCAGCTTGTGCGGTTTCTTCTTACTGATAAACTTGAAAAACTCCTCTTTGGAGCTCTTGTTATAGAATGTGCCGTTCAGGTCGAAGACCACGACTTTAATGTTGTCTTGCTTATTTTCCGTCATGCGAAGGTGCGTTTATACCTGCCGGGGCAGGTATGGAGTTTACGGGAAACCGGTGGATTGGGCTGATTAAAACAAGTGAGGAATATACCGAGCGTTAACACCCCTATACTCCCCTCAAGGGGATAGTTCTCTCACTTGCAGTATCCTCTTTCTAAGAGATAGCACCGGGTAAGGGTGTACCTGTTTTTCCGTGGTCATCAAAATACTCGTTCAGGTCGACCACTTTCAGGCCGTGCTCGCTGGCAGTCTGTATAAATTCAGATATGTGATGGGTATAGCACTCGACTTCCTGACGCCCCTTTTCCGTATCGAAGCGGGCTTTGGTGCCGCTGTATTGCTTAAAAGGATGTAGTTCACCGATGTATACATACCCTCCGGACTTCAGTGCCGCTGCTGTCTGCTCAAAAATAAAATGCAGGTTTTGGATGTGCTCCAGCACCAGGCTGAAGGCAACAAGGTTGTATACCTGTGTGGCAAAGTGCCAGGGTTGGGTGATATCGACTTGCAAAAAAGTCACTTTGTTGGAGCTCACTTTCTTTCGTGCCCGCTCCAGCATTTCTCCAGACAAATCCACCGCCGTGAGGTGCATCGCTTTCCGTACCAGCCACTCGGTGTTTTTGCCGGTGCCGCAACCTATCTCCAGACAGGTGTCGAAAGGTATAGCTGCCAGCGTCGTGCGCAAGGCCACGGCTTCCAGGTCGCGGGTGCGGTTTTTGTTGGTGTCGTACTGCGCGGCCCAGTCATTATAAGCGTCTTCTACGGTCATAGGTCTTTCAGCATCCAGATGTTGCAGGCAAAGTGGCCCGAGTTACCCAGCGCATGCGGCAAGGGTCTGAAACCTGCTTTTTCATACATAGATACGGCTTTGGCCAGTTCGGGGAACGACTCCAGGTATAGCTGTTTGAAACCTAGCTCACGGGCAGTTGCTATACTTTGCTGCATCAGTTGATTGCCAATCCCTTTGCCTCTGGCTTCGGCGGCCAGGTAAAACTTCACCAATTCCGCACAGCCAGTGGGCAGGCCTTCGGTTGGGTATACACCGCAGCCACCCAGAATGGTACCGTTTTCTTCGGCCACAAAATAAGCGCTACCGGGCTGCCGGAAGAGTTCGTACAAGGTGTCAGTGGTCGGGTCGGTATACACCGTGCCGGGCTTGTCGATCTTGAACTCGCGGAAAACCTGCCGGATTAGGGTTGCCAGCGGTTCGTTGTCGGAGGGTTGAATGGGGCGGATAGTGAGGGGCATGTGGTTGGTTTGTTGAATTAGGGATGAACATCCCTGTGAATTTTGCCTGACCAAGAATCTCTACTGCCGGATCTTTTTACTGTTAAACCTTTTTTTGTCAGAATGCGAAATGTTACCCGAAAACCAGTTCATTTTATCGTTCTAGAATTTCTAACTTTCCACTCCTTGTCTGATAACTGATATTACAATTTGGAAGCCATATTTTTAAATTCTCTTTATCTGCCTGAGTTAAATAGTCGTCGTCAATTCGCATAGATTTCAATCTAGTCAACTCGGCAATTCTAGGCGAAATATGTTTTATTGGATTGTTCCAAATTTCAAGTTTTTCTAGACTTTTCAAGTCGGAAATATTATCTGGGATACTATCTATTTCGTTGTCAAAGATTAAAAGCTCTTTTAAATTTCCGAGGTTCTTTGTTTCCGATGAAATGCGACTAACCTTATTAGTGTACAAGTCAAGCGTTTCTAGCTTGTTAAGTCTCTCGTCAATGAATGAAATGTCCGTTAACTGATTATCATTCAATGATAGCCAGGTTAAATTAGGCAAGGTTTTAATTTGGTCAGGGAATGTTGTCAATTCATTACGTGAAATTGAAATATGTTCTAAACTGTCAAGTTGAGATAGATCGCAGTTAATTTCTTTAATTCCGGTTGCTGCAAATGATATACTTTTTAGACTTTTTAGTTGCGTAAGGTTACAAGGAAATTCACTGATAGGATTTACTGCCATTATCAAATCTTCGAGCGTACCTATTTCAAAAATCTGTTCCGGAATTTCATTGAAGTTGTTTCCAGTTAGTATTACTTTATAAATATCCAGGCTTCCGAGTCCGTCAGGCAGGGAAGTCAAGCCTTTATTTTGAAGCCATAAATACTTTCCCCTGCTATCCGCTACTATAGGGGAATACTCACTCTTATAAACACTCTTCTTCATGTTTGAGGAGATTTCATTGCACAATGACGTCATTACCTCTTTTACAGCAATACTTTTATTCCCTTTAACCTGAAAAAGCCAACTCTTTACCTTGCTATCATTTACAATACAGTCAATTTCAAAATTCGGATCCCAATCAATACTCTGATAATTAACTTCTGAATTATCGGTGAATGCAAAGCGAATTGTGCTCGGAATATCTTCTACCTTGGTTGATGTTATTATAATTCCGTCTTTAGGTATTTCTATTGTTTTCTTCCAGAATTTAGTCTCTGATAGCTCAGGATATCCTTCTACTCCGAAAACAATTCCTGCTTGCCCATTGAAGTCCTTTTGGAATACAATGTAATTGTGCTCTTGCCACTTCATGTATGTCACAAAGGCGAGAGCTAAATAGGCAGTTGTCAATATCAATTGCGTTATACTATAAACCCTTCTGTTCCTTATTAATTTTAGCGTGAAGAAGTCTACAAGATATATAAGCAGGGCAATACCAATAAGGTAAATACCGATAAAGAAAAGGTAACTGAAAGTTAACACACCGAACAATCCGAAAACGAATGTTATAAATCCTGTGATTTTTAGTGGTGAGTTTACTATCCGCTTCATTGTTACGTTTTGATATTATCCCCAATATTGGTCGGCTAAACGAATCAATCTATGTTCAACCTATCAAATATACCACATCCCTCCTTCCCTTTCACAAACTAAAACCCCTTTACCACTATCCCTTCAGAATACCCTATATTTGCAGCATGAAACCAGTACGCAGACACTCGCAGGTCTGGAAGACACTGCGAGGTCATTGCCAGAAAATTACATCTTGAAACTACTCTACGACATTGGACTGAAAGCTTACCAGACGGCTATTGCTTTGGCTTCGCCTTTTCACCAGAAGGCGAAGCTGATGCAGGAGGGGCGTGCAGGGCAGTTTGAGCGGATGGCGAAGCAACTACAGAGCAACACGGCTCCTACGGTGTGGTTTCACTGCGCCTCGCTGGGGGAGTTTGAGCAGGGGCGGCCGGTGATTGAAGCGTTTCGGGAGGAGTTTCCAGAGTACAAGGTGGTGCTGACATTCTTCTCGCCTTCGGGCTATGAGGTGCGCAAAAACTACGCGGGTGCCGACTACATCTTCTACCTGCCGCTCGACAGCCACAGCAATGCCAACCGTTTTCTGGATATCGTGCAGCCAAAGCTTGCGGTATTTGTAAAGTACGAGTTCTGGCATTACTACCTGCAGGCCATGCAGGAGCGGGCTATACCTGTACTGTCCATTTCGGCTATTTTCCGGCCTGACCAGGTGTTCTTCAAACCTTACGGCGGCTTCAACCGCAGTATGCTGCAGCGCTTCACGCACATCTATACCCAAAACGAGACTTCCCTGAAGCTGCTCCAAGGTATAGGTATAGCCAAAGCCAGCATCGCCGGCGACACCCGCTTCGACCGGGTGTTGCAGACGGCCGCCAGCGTAAAAACTATACCTGTGGTGGAGGCTTTTGCGCAGGGCAAGGTGGTGTTCATGGTCGGCAGTAGCTGGACTGCGGATATCGAAGTGTTATTGCCCCTGATTCAGAAGCACCGACACAAAATACAGTACATCATCGCGCCGCACGAGATTCATGACAGCGGTATTAGTCAGCTCATGCAACAACTCAGTGAGGGGGCAGTGCGCTTTTCACAGGCCACGGAGGCAGATGTGGGCAGGTATAACGTGCTGGTGATCGACAACATTGGCATGCTCTCGTCGCTTTACAGCTACGGCACTTACGCTTATATCGGCGGGGCCTTTGGCAAAGGGCTGCACAACACACTGGAGGCGGCTGTGTTTGGACTGCCGCTGTTCTTTGGGCCGAAGTTCGAAAAATTTCAGGAGGCGAAGGATCTGGTGGCTTTGGGCTGCGCCTTCCCGATAAACAATGCGGAGGAATTGCTGCAGGCTTTTGAGCGGGTACATACCACGCCGGGGCTGCGCCAGGGTATAACCGACAAAGAAAAAACTTACGTACACGAACAGGCAGGTGCCACAGCTAAAATCATGGCTGATGTGCGCCAGCTGTTGACATAAAACGAATGAAAGGAGTTGTAGTAAAATCGACGGGATCGTGGTATCTGGTGCGTGACGCGGAGGGCAAGCTGCACCGGGCGCGTCTGCGCGGCAAGTTCAAGCTCAAGGGCATGAAGGTGAGCAACCCGTTGGCCGTCGGCGACCGTGTGGAGTTCGATGTGGAAACCACCGGCGAAGAAACGGCTGTAATTCACAAAATCGAAGACCGCGAAAACTACATCATCCGAAAATCCACACACAAAGCCGAGCACGCCCACATCATCGCCGCTAACCTCGATCAGGCCCTGCTGATTGCCACACTGGTGTCGCCACGCACCTCCTTCGGCTTCATCGACCGCTTCTTGGTAACAGCCGAGGCCTATGGTATACCTACTGTGATCGTATATAACAAAACCGACCTCTACGACGAGGACATGCAGGAATACCAACGGCAGATCGCTTACCTGTATGAACGTATCGGCTACAAAGTTATGGGCGTATCTGCCCATGCCGACCAAGGTATAGACGAGCTCAAGGAGTTACTGCACGGCAAAACCACCCTTTTCTCCGGACACTCCGGCGTAGGCAAGTCCACGCTCATCAACCTCATCGTTCCCGATCTCGACCTAAAAACTTCCGAAATCTCCGGTTTCTCCGATAAAGGGGTGCACACCACCACCTTCGCCGAGATGTTCGAAATCGATCCCGTAACCTTCATCATCGATACACCTGGCATCAAAGAACTTGGCATCGTCGACATCCCCAAACAAGAGCTCGGCCACTTCTTCCCCGAAATGCGCGAGCGCCTGAACCAGTGCCGTTTCAACAACTGCACCCACTTCAACGAACCCGGCTGCGCCATAGTAGAAGCCGTCCGCCACAACGAAATCGCCCTGACCAGGTATGAGAGTTACCTGAGTATGATGCACGGGGAAGACAATCGAAAGTGATTTGAGTTTAAGAGTTTGAAAGGTAAACCTGTAGGAATAGGTCGCGACCTGTCCGAATCGTGCACAATTTAATTTGTCTGAATCAGGATTTACAGGATTAGTAAGGATTTCCAGGAGTGAGTTACCTTTAGGCCATCCTTCCCTTGAACTGGGGAATCTTCGTGCACGATCAACATCCCCCTGCCCCCTTCGAAGGGGGAATCTCTGTAACTGCCAGTTGTTAGGTATAGCTTCGTAGCACATACCCTTGGCAGGTATAGCAAGAGTAACTTGCCCCGGAAGCAATGAAACAGACAGCATGAGCCATGTGCACCATTACGACTACCCACTGTTTGAGCGTTCAGCGAGTTTGGGGAGTCTTGATTTTTTTGCTTACTTTTTTCATCAAGGAAAAAAGTAAGTGCCCGCCGCACAGGCGAAGCAATGAAACAACTCAAGTAGCTATACCTGCAACAGCAATTACCACAAAGCAAAATAAGCTATACCTAGGCCAGAGACCCCACGATAGTAGTCACGAGCGTGGACGCTCGCGCCATTAAACTATAACTGCAAAACCGCCCCGCCGGCTAGGCGAAAAGCAAACTACAAGCTCCCCCACTCCGTTATTAAAAATCAACCTCACCACGACCACTATGAAAATCGAAAACGCGAATATCCTCATCACAGGCGGAACCCTCGGCATTGGCTACGCTACTGCTCAACTACTCATCGAGCATGGCGCGAACGTGGCCATAACGGGTCGTGACGAGAAACGGACCAACAAGGCGGCACGGGAGCTAGGGGCAATGCCGATCACAGCCGATGTGGCAAACCCAGAAGACGTGAAGCGGACCTTTGAGACTTTCATGACCGAGTATGGCCGGCTCGATGTGCTCATCAACAATGCAGGTATAGGCATTTCCAAAAAGCTGGGAGACGTACAGCTAGAAGATTTTCAGCAGGTATACAGCGTGAACGTGTTTGGCGCTGCCATGATGGGCAAGCATGCGGCAGAGATTTTCAAAAAGCAGAACTACGGCAACATCATCAACATCGGCTCCACGGCCGCGACCAAAGGCTACGAAGGCGGCTCGGTATACGCTTCGTCTAAGTTCGCCCTGCGCGGTATGACCCAGTGCTGGCAAGCAGAGTTGCGGAAGTATAATGTGAGGGTTATGTTACTCAACCCCAGCGAAGTGACTACCGCCTTTGGCCGCGAAGACAGAGAAGAACGCAGCAGCCAGCCAAACAAACTACGCGGCCAAGAGATTGCCTGGGCTATAAAAGGAGCACTCGAGCTTGACGACCGGGGCTTTATACCTGAACTAGCGGTGTGGGCGACAAACCCATTCTAAGTTTACAGGGCCGTTTCTTTTACGGGTACCAATACCCTGTTGATCGTGTGCAGCACACCGTTGCTGCTCATGCCGTCGGGCTTATCCATCAAGGCATTGCCGATCTGAATTTTTTCCTCACGCTTTGCCACTTTCAACTGATGTCCGGCCGCTGTTTTTAGAATGGCGCCATCCTGCAGGTCGCTCGTAGTCAGTTTGCCTGCAATGATGTGGTTGTTGAGCAGTTGCTGCACCAGTTCGCGATGCTCCGCACTTTCCAGGTTGTCGCGCAGGCTGTCGGGAAGGTCCAGAAAAGCGGCTTCAGTGGGGGCAAGAACTGTGTACGGACCCGTGCCACTCAATCCTTTGGATACGCCCGCTTTGCGCAAAAGCGAGTTGAAAGTGCTCAAATCACTGTCGGCAGCTATATTGTCCAATAAACTTCGGGAAGATACGCGGGAAGACTTTGTGCTGCCCGGATTTTGAAGCGCGTTACTGGCTTGCGACTCAACAGGTCCGTCTGCCAGCAGGGCATCGGCCCTCTCCTGCTGGGCGGCTTCGTTTCCGGTTCGGCTATTGTTGGACTGGTCGCAGCCGGTTATCAGTAGTATGGCTAGTCCAAATAGGGTTATCAAGTAGGGAATGGCTCGCATAGTAGGCTCAGGTTTTAATCAGATAGATACAGGGGTCGGGCTATAGTACAATTACTGTTTTAGAGCGCTACAAGTTTTGGCAAATACCGGGCCAGTCCTATGTTTAGCCAAATCGCCGGGCGGTGCCTGGCTGCCAATTAATATTTTGCGTACTTTTGTACTTGTTAGTATTACATTATCTTAAACAAGTAGAATTATGAAAACCGCAGAAATCCATACCGGTAAAGGCGTCATGAAAGTAGAGTTTTATGAGAAAGACGCTCCAAAGACGGTAGACAACTTTATAAAGCTTGCTAAAGAAGGCTTTTACAATGGCCTTACCTTCCACCGCGTTATTCCGGACTTCGTGATACAGGGCGGTTGCCCAAACTCACGCGAAGGTGCGAAGGGCGTGCCGGGCACAGGTGGTCCTGGCTACAAGATCGACTGCGAACTGACCGGTGAGAACCAGTACCATGACCGTGGCGTGCTGAGCATGGCGCATGCCGGCCGCAACACAGGCGGATCGCAGTTCTTCATCGTGCACAGCCGCAAAAACACCGCGCACCTCGACCGTAACCATACCTGCTTCGGCAAGGTGGTAGAAGGCGTGGACGTAATCGATCAGATCCGCGCCAACGACAGGATTGAGAAAATCGTGGTAAACGAAGAGTAGAAATCCAGCCCGGATACAGATAACAGGAAAGGCCGCACAGATGCGGCCTTTCCTGTTTAAAAGCGCCTCATTTCAACGGATTAATATCATCCATTTCTATATATTAAACCTTATTCTTAAGGATTAATTCTTAATTTTACCTGAAAGGGACACTTCGTTCCTGACAGAAAATGCAGCCACTTACTCAGTGTTTGCCCTTTCCTGTGATTTCCTGAACCCTATACCTGTAACCGGCAGGCACCCACCACCGCCCTGTCACTACCCTGTTTATGAAGAAATTAGCTTTACACTGGCAGATTCTGATCGGCATGGCGCTAGGAGTAGCCTGGGGTATCTCTGCCAGCTCCTTCGGCCTCATCGAGTTCACCTCTGACTGGATCAAGCCTTTCGGCACCATCTTTATCAACCTGCTCAAACTAATCGCCGTGCCGCTTGTGCTCGTGTCCCTGATTACGGGTGTGGCCAGCCTGAGCGACATCAGCAAACTTTCCCGCATCGGCACCAAAACGATCGGCTTATACCTGATGACGACACTGTTTGCGGTGGTGCTGGGGCTTGTGATCGTAAACGTAGCGGAGCCCGGCAAAGCGTTTTCTCCTGAGAAACGTGAGGAATTCAAATCCCAGTATGCCGCCGCTACCACCCAGCGCTCTTCTGATGCCGCCGCTGTAGAGCAGCAAGGACCACTGCAGGCACTCATCGACATCGTACCCGACAATATCTTTGGGGCTATGACAAACAACGCGAGCATGTTGCAGGTCATCTTCTTCGCCCTGCTGTTCGGCATTGCCCTCATCCTCATACCAAGAGACAAGGCGAGCCCTGTCAACGCTTTCTTCGACGGCGTTAACCTCGTCATCCTCAAAATGGTGGACATCATCATGATGGCAGCCCCCTATGGTGTGTTCGCCCTGTTGGCAGGACTGGTGGTGGAGTTCGCCGGCGATGATCCTTCGGCCGCGGCTGAGTTGCTGCTCGTGCTGGGCTACTACTGTATCGTCGTTATAATTGGTCTGGCCATCATGATGTTCGTAGTTTACCCGCTCCTCATCAAATTCTTAGGCAAGAGCAGTTACGTCGATTTTTTCAAGGGCATCTTCCCGGCCCAGATGCTGGCTTTGTCCACTTCCTCGAGCGCGGCGACGCTTCCGGTGACCATGGAGCGCTGCGAAGAACGACTGGGCATTAACCGCGAAATCACCAGCTTTGTGTTGCCACTTGGCGCTACCATCAACATGGACGGCACGAGTCTTTACCAATCGGTGGCGGCGGTGTTTATCGCGCAGGCTTATGGCATGGACCTGTCGCTGGCGACGCAGGCAGGCATTGTGCTCACAGCCACACTGGCCTCCATAGGAGCGGCAGCCGTGCCCGGTGCAGGCGTAGTGATGCTCGTGATCGTGCTGCAACAGGCAGGCATACCGATCGAAGGCATTGCCCTGATCCTGGCTCCTGACCGCTTGCTCGATATGTTGCGGACTACCGTGAACGTGACCGGCGATGCCTCCGTAGCCATGATCGTAGCCCACTCTGAAGGGCAGTTGCATCCCCCTGTTCTCGAAGACGTTGGCCTGAAAGACTAAACAATCCTGACCATTTAGCACAAACACAAGACTGCCCCTGCGGTCTTGTGTTTTTTTATGTACCTTGGTTAACTATACCTCACCTCAAAGGGTATACAGAGGCACACAACTTAGCCCAGGTATGAAGCAAAAAGACATGCAGCTGTTCCGGCTATACCCGCTTGGCGACAGCGCCATTACGGTGCAGTTCGGCGATACCATCGACAAAGCGACCCATACCAAAGTACGCGCTTTCAGCTCCTATCTGGAACGCCACCCTTTTATTGGCTTTGTAGAACAGGTACCTGCCTATACTACCGTTACGGTATACTACAATTCCTGGGAAGCGAGCGAGCATGGATTCCACAACCCTTATACCCGCGTAACCGAGCAACTGCAGTATATTCTCAAAGTAGCCCGTGAAAACGACAAGGCCGCAGCGCCCCGTGTAGTGGAGATTCCGGTGTGCTACAATGGCTCATTCGGACCTGATCTGGAGTATGTGGCCCGCCATACCAAACTCACCCCGCAAGAAGTAATAGCCAGCCACATACGCTGCAAGTACCGGGTATACATGATCGGTTTTGCACCCGGCTTCCCATACCTGGGGGGTATGGCAAAAAAACTGACCACACCCCGCAAGCAAAATCCCAGACCACATATCCCTGCCGGATCGGTAGGTATAGCAGGCAGCCAGACGGGCATCTATCCCATCGAGACGCCGGGTGGCTGGCAACTGATCGGCCGCACACCGCTCCTGCTTTTTGACCCAAACCGGGAGCAGCCCAGTCTGCTGCAGGCCGGTGACGAGGTAAAGTTTGTAGCTATTTCAGAAGACGAGTTCTGGCAGCGAAAGGAGCGGGCACATGGGGCTTGAGATCCTAAAACCAGGCATGCTCACCACCCTGCAGGACAAGGGCAGGTATGGACATCAAAGAGAGGGCATCATTACAAGTGGCGCCATGGATACGTTTGCCTGCAGAGTAGCCAACATGCTGGCCGGCAATGCAGATGACGAAGCCGTGCTGGAGATTACCCTCATCGGACCTACCATCCGCTTCACCGAAGACCAACTGATCGCTTTGACCGGTGGCAACCTCTCTCCTGAGCTCAATGGGGAACGTGTTGCGATGTGGCGGCCACTTTTGGTGAAGAAGGATAGCATTTTATCTTTTGGAGCGCCTGTATCCGGCTGCAGAGCTTACCTGGCCGTGTCGGGTGGCTTTGCTATACCTAAGCTGATGGGCAGTTACGCGACCTACCTGCAGGCAGGTATAGGCGGCTACCAGGGACGGGCACTGCAGGCCGGAGACCTTATACCTTGCAACAGCCCTACTCCGGCAGGTATAGCCCTGTTCCCGCAGGTGGCAGGCGCGGATTACGCAGCCGCCAGCTGGACACCTGACCCGCAGTTCTACCCTGACTATACCCCAAACCCTACGCTTCGGGTCATCAAAGGTCCTGAGTACGAACTCTTTTCCGGAAACAGCCAGGAGCAGATCTGGACGGAGCGCTTCCAGGTTTCGGCACAGTCGGACCGGATGGGCTACCGGTTGCAGGGCGCTTCGCTATACCTGAGCGAGGAAGCGGAGCTTATCTCTACTGCCGTTACGTTCGGCACGGTGCAGGTGCCACCCGATGGCAATCCGATCGTGCTGATGGCCGACCACCAGACCACAGGCGGTTACCCGCGTATCCTGCAGGTTGTTCGCGTCGATTTGCCTATATTAGCACAGGTCGTGCCGGGTCAGACCATCACGTTTGAGGAAGTATCTTTGGAAGAAGCCCAGCAGCTTTACATCCGGCGGGAGCAAAACCTGACCCAACTGGCACGCGCCATCCAACTAAAGCACAACTTATGAACAAACCCCTCTCCGTTGACCTGAACTGCGACTTAGGCGAGAGTTTTGGCGCCTACCGTATCGGCAACGACGAACAGATTCTACCCTTCGTCACTTCGGCCAACATTGCCTGCGGCTTCCATGCCGGAGACCCGGGTGTGATGCGCAAGACCGTACAGCTTTGTCTGCAGCATAACGTCGCCATCGGTGCTCACCCCGGCCTGCCTGACCTGGTGGGCTTTGGCCGGCGCAACATGGCCGTTTCGGCGGAGGAGGTATACGACATGGTAGTGTACCAGATGGGAGCGCTGCAGGCCTTTGTTCAGGCTGAGAGCGGCAAGCTGCACCACGTGAAACCGCACGGTGCCCTCTACAACATGGCCGCTACCGACACCAAACTGGCCGAAGCCATTGCCGAAGCTGTGTATAAGGTGAACCCGGAAGCATTACTATATGGCCTGGCCGGAAGTGAATTGATCAACGCAGGAATGAGGCTGAGTTTGCAAGCGGCCAACGAAGTATTCGCCGACCGCACTTATCAACAAGATGGCACGCTTACCTCCCGCCGTCAGGCCGATGCTCTGATCACTGACCCCGACAAAGCAGCCAGTCAGGTACTGCGTATGGTACAGGAAGGCAAAGTGCAGTCGCAGCAGGGGGTGGATATAGGTATACAGGCCGATACAGTTTGCATACACGGCGATGGTCCGCATGCGTTGGAATTTGCGCGCCATGTTCATGAAACTCTGCAGCGCGAAGGTATAGCGCTTGCCAGTCCAAAAGTGCAGCGTCCATGAAGCAGAAACGCAACTGGAGCGTCCTGCTCGGTGCCGCTTTCCTGATGGCTACTTCTGCCGTAGGACCTGGCTTCCTCACCCAAACCACCGTTTTCACCCAATCGCTTGCCGCCAGCTTTGGCTTTGTCATTCTGGTCTCCATCATACTCGATATCGGGGTGCAGCTCAATGTATGGCGGGTGATTGCTGTGTCAGAGAAACGGGCGCAGGATATTGCGAACATGCTTTTACCGGGCCTCGGCCTGTTTGTGGCGGTGCTGATTGTGCTGGGTGGCTTTGCTTTTAACATTGGCAACGTGGGCGGTGCCGGACTGGGCTTTAACGTGCTCTTTGGTATTTCGCCGGAGTTAGGGGCCATTATTACCGCTGCTGTTGCCATTGGCATCTTTCTGGTGCGGGAAGCCAAAAAGGTGATGGACCGCTTTGCCCAGGTCATGGGCCTACTGATGATCCTGCTGATCGTATATGTGGCTATCACGTCCTCTCCCCCCCTAGCCGAGGCGGCCGTCAAAACTTTTCTACCTGACCAGATCGACTATATTGCCATCATCACATTGGTGGGCGGCACGGTGGGCGGCTACATTACTTTTGCAGGTGGCCACCGTCTGCTCGATGCCGGCGTGAAAGGCGAAGCGGCTTTGCCTGAGGTAAACACCAGCGCTGTGTCAGGTATAACGGTCGCATCCATCATCCGCATTTTTCTTTTCCTGGCTGCGTTGGGAGTCGTGAGCAAAGGATTAATCCTGGACGAGAGCAATCCGCCGGCCTCGGTGTTTCAACTGGCTGCCGGCAATGTAGGGTATAAGCTTTTCGGGATCGTGATGGTGTCAGCGGCTATTACTTCTGTGATCGGATCGGCTTATACCTCAGTTTCTTTTATCAAGTCTTTCCACAGGAACATCGAGCGCTACGAGAACTGGTTCATCATTGGTTTCATTGTGGTTTCCACCGCTATTTTCGTCACCATCGGCCGTCCGGTGCATCTGCTCATTCTGGCGGGTGCTTTAAACGGGCTTATCTTACCCATCACACTCGGCACTATTCTCATCGCTGCCCACAAAACCGAGATCATCGGCAGGTATAAGCACCCGCTGTGGCTGACGGTTTTCGGCGTTCTGGTGGTGCTGGTGATGGCCTGGATGGGCGGCTATACCTTGGTGAAGCAGCTGCCGGCTTTGTTTGGGTAACATCATCATTTGCAACACGCTTCTAACTCGCATATTAACTACTTTCGAAACATGAAAATACTACTAGTTCTCCTTCTAACCCTTTCTACATTTTTTCCTTATTCCCAAACCACAGGCAATTACCAGATAGAAATCACATCTACTGCATCAGCCAGTCATTCAGAGTTTAAGATTCATCTCTTAAAAAATGGAGACAAAACGAAAGTTATTTATCTTAAAAGAAAGCAGGAGGATTTAAAACCCACGAAGCAAGACAGTTTAGAAATTCAGGAATTAGTAAAAACCTTTGAGAATGATCTGGAAGCTCGAAAGCGACTCACCCAAATTTTTGAGAAGTACAAGAGCTATGAAAAAGATAGTTTAATAATTTCATCAAATCACCCCTTGCTTCGCATCAGCGATTCATTATCGAAAGAAAGAACCCTTAAAATAGATGAAAGTGACAGAAAAATAGTCTTAGATGGCACTCGAGCAACCATAAAAGTACGTCATGAAAACGGACCAGCCTATGAACTTTATGCGTCCTCACCTCGAAATGATACGCACCCCTTACTTTACCAATTTATTACAGGTTCCCTGGAGCTTTACAGAACTAAGGCAGAAAAGCCAATCCTAAATAAGAGCGATACGCAGGGATACTAAACTATAACAGTTATTCACCTGTGCTTCAGCTGTACAAATCCGGCACTGATTAGTAAACACACGACATACAAACTTCTTAGAAACTGATATACCAAACATGAAACACTTTTTACTCACCCTCCTTATCCTGATATCTGTTAAGACTATAAGTTTCGGACAGGAACTTGCTATTATTCAGGATACTGTAAAAAATTACCAGATTGGAGTTCCTGTTGGCTGGAAGTACGGTGTACCTGCTGACAAATCGTTAGATTTTATCGCATTCAGACAGAAACAGAGTGAGGAAGATGTTCCTAGAGAAAATTTTAATATTAACATTTTGCATCGTGACGAAACAAGGCTGGATGCAACTTATAGTGAATTCTTAAAGAGCATTGGAACGGTTGAAGGGTTCACAATTATTGAAGAGGGTGACACCGTGATCAATGATAGAAAGTATAAATACCTGATAGAATCGCATAAAAATAAATACAGTAAAGAGGACATGCACAACTATGTTCTGTTTGCAAATAAGGACGGAGCCATACTTATCTTAACCATGGTGACTATTTCTCCTAACTTTGAAACTTACAGAATACTTTTCGACAAAATTGCAGGAAGCCTACATTTCTAATGTTGATACGTTTCTATGTAATTAACTTTTCCTATGACCCTCTCCACCTTCAAAGCCAGCCTCTCCGCTCCCACGCCTCCTTCAGAAGTGTCGGTATACCTGCAGGCGTTGTGGCATGATGCGAGAGGTGATTGGGACAAAGCACATGTTCTGATTCAAGACCTGCCCGATAAAACCGCTGCCTGGATTCACGCTTACCTGCACCGCAAAGAGGGCGACACCTGGAACGCGGACTATTGGTATAGCCGGGCTGGCCGCAAAAGACCTTCCATCTCGCTTCAGGAAGAGTGGGAAAGCATCGCTACTGCCTTGCTTCAGGTATAGGTATTCTTCTCTGGAAGTCTGAATAAGACAACTCAATACAAATCATTAAAAAAGGCAGAAGTAGTACGGTTACCACTTCTGCCTTTTTCAACTCTTTAACTCTTAAATTTCTAAACTCCTAAAAGTCATCCTCATCTTCTTCCTCTCCGAAGCTTGGCATGGTGAACATACCGCTGAGCAGGTCCTTGAACTGCAGGCCGGTGCTGAGTCGGTTTTTGCTGAGCTGGCTGTGCTCAGCCAAGCCGTGCAGGGCAAATTCCATCATGAAAAGCTTCTCGTCCCCTTTTGCATCGGAGCGGTATTTCTCTACCAGCTCGCTCAGGCCAGGTATAGCTTGCAGTGATTTCTTATATTCCGAGGCAGTGGCATCATTCAGAATATCAACTGTATTGCCGTCGCCAAACCAATCGGTTATTTTCTTGTAAGGATTTCCTTCTTTTGACTTCTTGGCCTTATCCGGGTCAGGGAAATACTGGAGGAATTGCGTGCGGATGGCCTTGCCCATGAGCACCTGCGCCACGTGCCCCGCACCTTCCTGCTCGCCTTCGTATACCAATTCCACTTTACCAGTCACGGCAGGTATAGTGTTCAGAAAATCAGACAAGCGCACATAGGTTTTGCTCTCGCCATTCAGCAGCGCACGCCGCTCGGCAGCACTCAGTAAACTCTCAAAAGCCGAAATAGTCAGACGGGCCGACACGCCACTTTTGGCATCAACGTATTCACTTTCACGTGCCTCAAACGCCACCTGCTCTATCAAATCACTGATGATGTCGTTGGTGGTGACCAGTTGGTCCTGTTCTTCTTTGATATGGGCTTCCTGCTGCGTGATTTTTTTACCAATCTCAATAGACTTCGGATAGTGCGTGATGATCTGCGAGTCGATGCGGTCTTTGAGCGGTGTCACGATGGAGCCACGGTTGGTATAATCCTCGGGGTTGGCCGTGAACACAAACTGGATGTCGAGTGGCAACCGCACTTTAAAGCCGCGAATCTGGATATCGCCTTCCTGCAGAATGTTAAACAAGGCAACCTGGATGCGGGCCTGCAAATCAGGCAGCTCGTTGATCACGAAAATACCACGATGTGAACGCGGAATCAGACCGAAATGGATTACCCGTTCATCCGAGTAAGGCAACTTCAGCGTCGCCGCCTTGATAGGGTCTGCATCACCGATCAGGTCGGCTACTGACACGTCGGGCGTGGCGAGCTTTTCGGTATACCTGTCGGAGCGGTGCATCCAGCCAATGGGCGTATCGTCGCCGTGCTCCTGCACCTGGTCTTTGGCATAACGCGAAAGCGGCTGCAGCGGATCGTCATTCAGCTCGGAGCCTTGCACAACAGGTATGTATTCGTCGAGCAGGTCCACCATCAGGCGGGCAATGCGTGTTTTGGCCTGGCCGCGCAGACCGAGCAGGTTAATGTGGTGCATGGAAAGAATAGCCCGTTGCAAGTCCGGTACCACGGTTTCTTCGTAGCCCCAGATGCCTGGAAACACCTCCTCTTTGCGCTGCAGCTTGCTGATTAAATTACGACGCAGCTCCTGTTTTACGGTTTGCGGCTCATACCCGGCGGCACGAAGCTGGCCAAGGGTTTTTATCTTCAGTAAATTCTCTGCTTTTATGTCTTTGTATTGCATGTAGCTTTATCAGTTATAAACATTTATCAGATTCCACTTCACAGAATAAAGTGTATCTTCATTACATGAAAAGAATTCCGCGTTATAAAATTTTGGAGTTGATTGGCTTGTTGATCTTTATCATCGCTCTCGTCTCAAGAATCTATTTTCATATGAACAGCCTTGTTTACTATGGTATACTTGGTGCACTGGTGCTGTTGTTTTTATATGCGAACCAGCTCAAGAAAAAGCATTCTTAATAGGTTGATTTTCTTGAGTGAACGATTCGGACAGGTCGCGACCTGTCCCTACAGGTTAATCTCTCAACTTCTAAAAGCTCTTCTTCCGATTGCGCCCGTAATCGCGGAACACCAGGTGACCTAAGCCTTTCAGCGAGCTGTAATATGCCTGCCCGTTGTTCACTTTGGTAAACTCGTCTACGAATTGCTGCAGGTATGGGTCCGATGCAATCATAAAGGTGGTGATCGGAATCTTAATGCGACGGCACTGAGCTGCCAGGTTCAGGGTCTTGTTCACTACTTTGCGGTCCAGGCCAAAGCTGTTTTTGTAGTAATGCAGCCCTTCCTTCAGGCAGGTTGGTTTGCCATCCGTGATCATAAAGATCTGCTTGTTAGGCGTTTTGCGCTTCCGCAGAATATCCATCGCCAGTTCGAGCCCGGCCACCGTGTTGGTATGGTAGGGACCAACTTCCAGGTATGGCAGGTCTTTGATTTCGATCTGCCAGGCGTCGTTGCCGAACACGATCACATCCAGCGTATCTTTCGGGTACTTCTGCTTCACAAGTTCGGCCAGTGCCATCGCCACTTTTTTGGCCGGTGTGATGCGGTCTTCACCATACAGAATCATGGAGTGCGAAATATCGATCATCAGCACCGTAGACGATTGCGTTTTGTGCTCTGTCTCCATAATTTCGAGGTCCTGCTCGGTCAGTCGGAAGTCGGAAAGGCCGTGGTTGATTTGTGCATTTCGGATGGAGTCGGTCATGGAAATCTGCTCGATCGCGTCTCCGAAGCGGTACTCGCGGCGGTCGGTGCTGGCCTCGTCGCCTATACCTGTCTGTGGTGTCGCGTGGCTCCCTTTGCCGCCTTTCTTCAGCTTACCAAAAATCTCCTCGAGCGCACTTTTCCGGATGTTCTGCTCACTCTTGGCAGTCAGTTTCAGCACCCCTTCCTCCTGCGGATTCTCATCGATGTAGCCATTCTTTTTGAGGTCTTCAATAAAGTCGCCTATCCCATAATCATCGCCGGTGAGGCCGTACTGCTTGTCCAGCGAACTAAGCCACGCCAGGGCCTCTGCCACATCGCCGGAAGTGATCATGACCAGTTGCAGGAAGATCTTCAGCAGCGACTCGAAGCCCTGCTTATCGTCCTGTGGTGGTATGTACTCTCCAAATCTATATCCTATGCTCATATGCTTTCTCCTAATCTATACCTTAACAACGCTACACAGCCGAATGTTCGTGCGCACCGGTCCTTATACGTAAAATCCCCTGTCTAGCCCCAACTGCTTTGCCTGCTTGTGTAGATCGTAATCTATCTAAAGAAAGGAGTTAATACAGTTATATCTTTTGTCTGAATCAGGATTTTCAGGATTAAAGAATTGACAGGATTCGCGTGCATGATTGACATCCCCCTGCCCCCTTCAAAGGGGGACTTCTGCTACTGCTAGTTTGTAGGTATAAGTCTTATTGGAATTGTCATTGCCACTGACAGGTATAGCAAGAGTAACTTGCCCCTTTGGCTATGAAAAAGATCACATGAGCCATGTGCACCATTACGACTACCCACTGTTTGAGCGTTCAGCGAGTTTGGGGAGTCTTGACTTTTTTGCTTACTTTGGGGGAAGGGGCCCTCGATTTGTGTCAAGACAAAAAGTGAGTGCCCGCCGCACAGGCGAAGCTATGAAACAACAAAAGTTGCTATACCTGCAACAGAAGTTGCTAGAAAACAACAGTGAGCTATACCTACACCTGGGCCAGAGGCCCCACGATAGCAGTCACGAGCGTGGACACTCGCGCCATATACAGCAGAGGGCAGACTGCTTTCGCAACCTGCCCTCTATCAATATAAATTATAGCTCTCGCTACTTAATCAATCCAACGGAATTTATACTCCAGTTGTGGCGCTCTCATACGCTCCGCTACTCTTTTAAGGCGGTCTGGCAGCGCTGTTATATAATCGCGGGCGCGCTCGCCGGCATCATTCAAGCCAGTTACGGTTTCCAGCTTCCACTCTTTCACGAGGTCACTCAAGATGTCGGTATAGTCGAGGGCGGTGTACACGTTAATGCGCTGGGCAGCATCGGTAAAGTGGCCAAATGTTTTGCCCATGTCCACACCTAACTCACGCATATAGTGTGCGGGCATTACAATTTTCTTACGCATCATATCTTCAAAGGCCAGCATCATTTCGTTCGGATCGGCCTCAAATATTTTGCCTACAAAAGCCTTGTACGCTTTGGCGTGACGGGCCTCGTCAGAAGCTACGTAGCCGCAAAGCTTTGCCAGCATACCATCGCCTTGCTTTTTGGCGATCTGGGCTACACGGCGGTGCGACAGGTTGGTGGCTGTTTCCTGGAAAGAGGTATACACGAAAGCGCGATACGGGTCATTGTCAGTCTGCAGGTCAAAACCATCAGCGATCAGGTACTGCGTAGAAGCCTCCATTTCGCGCATGTTGATGCGGCCGGTCAGGTATAGGTACTTGTTCAGCAGGTCACCGTGGCGGTTCTCTTCGGCTGTCCAGGCACGGTTCCACCTCATCCAGGGGCTATCTTCGTTGCTTGGCACATCTTTAATAGACATCAGCCAGCTTTCGTAAGTTGGCAGTGCTTCTTCGGTAATGGTATCGCCTACCAACACGGCAAGCAGGTCGTAGCTAAGGTCGCGGGCACGTTCCTGCAGGTTTTTTACTTCTTCAAAAAAGTTTTCCATGCGGGCGTCGGGCAGCAAGTCGGCTGGCTGCCAACTGTCCTCAACGGACTTTAGGAACTCTGTCATTTTTTCGTGGACAAAGTCTTCCATCCACTTCATGACTTCTACACGGGATGCAATGGCTGTGATCATGGTATTGTTTTAGGCGATTGAACTTCAAATATAGGTATTTATACTAAAATATTTGTCCGCAGCGTAATATTAAGTTAACTCTCTGCTAAAAAAAGGTGTTCGGGTTTAGTGTCGTGTTTAAACTTTAACTTGCTCATTCTCAAAAGCACAAACCATAAAGCACCACCGGGTTAACTTATACTTACGCAGAAACAGAAAACAGTTTACGTGTTTACCCCCAATGTGTAGTAAGTCCCTGACAGAGTGCAATTTCAGCGATTTAAAAGCCTCTGATACAGCACTCTGAGGATGCGCAGGTCTACTTTAAGTTTGTTCAGGAGATGGATTGTGCGGTAGACCGGTCCAAGTCCGGCGTACTGCCGTAGCAGGTTCAGAAATTGTTCGGCTTGCTGATAGTGGCCAGTCAGGAAAGCGTGCCGTGCTTCGTACTGCAAACGGCGGGTCAGGGCACTTTTTTCTTCCGGACTATGCACCAGTTTCGCTGCTTTTTCGCAGACCAATATTGTTGAGTTTAGCTGTCTGTCGCCGGGCTTGTACAATTGTTGCGAAAGCGAATTGGCGTGCAGGCGCCGTTTGGTAGTGATGGCATCCAGGAAAAAGTACTTATACCTACGGGAGGAGCGCAGCCAAAAGTCAAAGTCCTCGTAGGCAAGCGTTTCGTCATAACCCTGCAGCTCCTCGAACACTTGTCGTTTCATCATCATAGTGGGCGGACAAATAAAATAGTGCCCCAGCAAATGGTGAAAAACATCGCCGGAAGGAGCAAAAGAAATCATCTCGCCTGCCTTGTTGCGCTGGCAGTGAAAGCGAACATGCCGGCCATTATCATCAATGTACTCCGCATCCGAATAGACAACGCCATAAGTATCGTCCAGCTTCTCGAAGGCCGCCACCTGCTGTGCCACCCGTTCTGGCAAGAGCACATCGTCGGTAGCGAAATCGATGATATAAGCGCCTCTGGAAGCCCGCCAGGCCATGTTAAAAGCTTTGGTATTGCCTTGGTTGGTGCCTGTGCTCAGGAAGGTGATTTGGGGATATTTTCGGACGTATTCCTGGATGATGCCTACACTATTGTCAGTGCTGCAATCGTCCATGATGATGATCTCCAGATTGGCATAAGTCTGGGCCAGCACCGAGTCCAAGGCTTCGGCGATGAAACGCTCGTGATTGTAGCAGAGACAGATGACCGACACCAGCGGCCGTGCAGCATCAACCATTTCGCTCAAAAAAAGTGTGAATGCAAGAGATAACTGCTTCCTGTTCTGCCTCCGTCATACCCGGAAAAAGCGGCAGACTCAGGCTTGTGTCGGCCAGTTCCTCGGCTACCGGAAAGCTCCCTTTTTCATATCCCAAATAAGTATAAGCCTCCTGCAGATGCACAGGAACCGGGTAGTGTATGGCCGTCTGTATACCTTGCTCAGTCAGGTGTAGCTGCAAGGCATCGCGCTGCTTTGTGCGGAGGTTAAAGATGTGGTATACGTGCGTGCAATCCGGCGCTGTGACAGGCATTACGAGGTCGCCTATACCTTGCAGCGCGGTCAGGTATACCTGAGCTAGCCGTTGACGTTCGCTGTTCAGTGCATAGAGGTGTTGCAGCTTAACGCGCAGTGCGGCGGCCTGCAGGGTATCGAGGCGGGAGTTGATGCCTATTAGTTGATTGTGGTATTTCTGTTGCTGCCCGTAGTTGTGATACATGTGGGCATAGGCGGCCCGTTCCGGGTCTGAAGTAACGACAGCACCGCCATCACCAAGCGCACCCAGGTTTTTGGTCGGGTAAAAACTGGTGGCACTCATACGACCGAAACTACCAACCGGACGGCCTTTGTAACTCGCGCCCTGTGCCTGTGCAAAATCTTCGATGATCGTCAGGTTGTGTTGTTCAGCTAGTCTTAGAAAACCTGTCATTTCGCAAGCTTGGCCATAGAGATGCACAGGTATGATGGCTTTGGTGCGAGGTGTGATGTGCGCAGCGGCTTCAGCGGCAGTCAGGTTACAGGTATAGCGATCCGGCTCGGCCAGCACAGGTATAGCTCCAACCTGCACCACAGCATTCACGGTCGCGATGAAGGTATTCGCCGGTACAATAACCTCATTACCAGTTCCTATACCTGCAGCTTTCAGCGCCACTACCAAAGCATCATAACCATTGCCCACCCCGATGGCTATACCTGCCTGCACATACGCAGCAAATTCATTTTCGAAAGCACGCACCTCTTCACCCAAAATGTATTGCTGACCGCGAAAGGCACGGAGCAACGCTGCCTCTACCTGCTGGTTTATACCTGCGGGGTAGTCACGGAAAGCGAAGTATGGGACCTGAATTGCGGGCATAGGTATAGACGGTATTTACAGGGCCAGGTGTGCTACCAGGCGCTGAAAAGTTGGGTAATCGCGGATGTAATCGGACTCCTCGAAATCGGTGGAAGTCAGGCAAACGGCTATGGTGCCGGGTGCAAAATACAGATCGGTCCAGCACATGGCCGGCAGGTATAGCCCCGTGGCCGGATCATCCAGCACAAAGGTCTCCTTTTTTTTACCGTTATCTGTTTCCACTTTAATTCTTCCGGTTACGGCTACCAGCACCTCTTCTGTGGCTTTGTTGGCATGCTGCCCGCGCAGTACACCCGCTGGTGTGCCGTAAGTCCAGAACACCCGTTTGATCGCAAAGGGTATGTTTTGGGCCAGTTGGGTGGAGGCAATGAAGCCTATTTCTTGGCTACCGGTTTCGGTAAAGTGGAGCAGGTATGGTGTGGCAGACAAAAGAAAAATTTTAGTAGAGCCACAAATTAAAACAATTTCGGCAAATGTGCCTATACATCTGTTCCCGGCTTTGCCCTTGCGGACGCTTCTGTTACTTTTGCAATGCAGGGCGCGCTGCCTGCTCCTGCTTTTATACCTATGCTATACCTGTGTTGTCGGGGGTCTGCTTGAGTATAGCCTCAGACATTACCAATACCCCAAAGCGTATACTTACAGATAGTAGTTTATTATCACATTACCAAGATAGCAGTCGGAGTAGCCTGCACGGGAATGGCCGTTGTGCTGCAGCGAAAGTGCTGCCTACATAGCAGGAAATTGCCGCCCATCTGTTTTATATTATGGAAGACACCTACCGTACCATCGAAGCGCCCTCCGAAGGCCTCTACAAAGAAAAAGGGAGTAAATTCATTGCTTTGGCCTACCCGGTATACACGGAGGAGGAAGTGAAAGAGATCCTCACCGACCTGCGCAAGCAGTATTACGATGCCCGCCACCATTGTTACGCCTACAGCCTGGGTGCTGACAAAAGCCGCTACCGTGCCAACGACGACGGCGAGCCCAACCATTCCGCCGGTGACCCCATCCTGGGCCAGATCCGCTCCTTCGACCTGAGCAATTTGCTGGTTGTGGTGGTACGCTATTTCGGCGGTACCAAGCTGGGCGTCAGCGGCCTGATCAACGCCTACAAAACCTCAACTGCCGAAGCTCTCACTAATGCCACTATCGTCGAGAAGCACGAAACAACTTTGCTACAGGTATACTTCGCCTACCCGCAGATGAATGACGTGATGAGTTTGGTGAAAGAGTATGAGCTCGGCGTAAAAGATCAGCAATTCGAACTCGACTGCCGCATGACACTCGAGGTTCGGCGAAAGCTGGAGGAGGAAGTGCGGGGTAAGTTGGAGGGGATTGAGGGAGTCACGGTTGCCTGAATCAGGATAGATTAACACGATTCTCGTGCACGATTAACATCCCCCTGCCCCCTTTAAAGGGGGACTTATGACATTGCCGATTTACAGGTGTAGCATTGTAGTAACAGCAGTCCTATTACTATTCCGGGTCCAACCACCCCTACCCCTCCTTATCCAAGGAGGGGAGTTTCCGTCACTGCCATTTCTGGGTATAATCGCTGTAGAATCTGTTGCAATCCCTAGGCAGGTATAGCAAGTGTAACTTGCACGTTCACAACGAAGGTATAGCATCAGCCAGGTGCACCATTACGACACTCCACTATTTGAGCGTTCAGCGAGTTTGTATCGTCTTGACTTTTTTGCTTACTTTTTGTCTTGACACAAAAAGTAAGGCCCGCCCGGCCAGGGCAAGCTACAGAGCAACGCATTCCGCTATACCTGCAACAGCCGCCACTACAAAGCTTGCTTGCACAATCATAGGGCAAAACCTAATTTTCACTAACTTACACGGCTGCAGCACGCACTAATACCACCATGGCTAAAAAGAAACGACACCGCTCCCGACACAAAATCCTGGACCGTAAGATCGGCATCAGTCCGGGCTCCCTTTTTATACCTTTTGAGGCGCATGCCCCACGTTACTTGCTGATGTCATTCAACGAACAAATGTTTGAAGAGCAGGAGCTGGTTTCTTACGCCGAACTGGTGCAGCAGGTAAAGTCGAAGCCTGAGGCAACGCACTGGATCGACATCCGGGGATACGCTGATCTGACCATGCTCGAGCTGCTGAAGCAGGACTTCGACATACACTCGCTGCAGATGGAAGATGTGATCAACGATTACCAGCGACCAAAAGTCGACGAACTCGACGACCGGCTTTTCATCATCACCCGCATGCTGCGCTGGAAAGAAGAGCATCATACCCTGGACGATGTCCAACTCTCTGTTTTCTCGGGTCCCAACTATGTACTTACCCTACAAAGTGATTACGAAGACTGCCTGGACCCGCTCCGCGAGCGCATCCGGATAGGCAAAGGCATCATTCGGCAACGACCTCCGATGTACCTGGTGTATGCTATTCTGGACGTGGTACTGGATTATTATTTCCCGGTGATGGGGGCTATCGGGACTTACATTGAGGAGTTGGAACAGAAGATTCTGGACAATCCGTCGAAGCAGGCGTTGCGGGAAATACTGGACCTCAAAAACGAGCTAATCAAGCTACGGCGCATTGCCTGGCCGGAGCGCGACAAAATGAACGAACTGCTGCGCATGGACGAAGACATTATACCTGACAAACTGAAAGTATACTTTCGCGACGCCTACGACCACTCCGTCCAACTCATCGACCTGATCGACAGCCACAAGGAAATGTCGACCAGTTTGGTGGAATTATACATGTCTACGGTGAACAACCGCATGAACGAGATCATGAAAGTGCTCACCATCATCTCGAGTATATTTATCCCGTTGAGCTTTATTGCCGGATTGTACGGCATGAACTTCTCACGCCAGGACCCCGAAACAGGCGAGGTGTTCCGATTGAGTATGCCCGAGCTATACCTGCCCTACAGTTACCCCACCCTGATCATCCTGATGACCACCCTGGTCATGGTGCAGCTATACCTGTTCTACAAGAAAGGCTGGTTTAAAAGTTTTTAATTAGGCAGTTTGAAGTTGAGTTTCTGCAGCTCGTTGCGGAACACTTTGTAGACGGAGTAATTGTTGCCCACCTCATTGTAGTGAATGCTTACAGGCTTGTTGCTCTCCAGCGATCTGCCTCCAATCAGGCGGGCGTCCGGACCGTAGAGGTAGGTCTTTTGAGGGCCGTTTTCAGTGATGGCGTATACCTGGTTGCCGCCCCCGAAGTTAAAGTACTGCACAATCTTGGGCGCTGAGGTAACGTAACGCTTCTCAAACAGCTCTTTGAAGTCCTGGTCGAAGGCGGCTACTTTGCCCTGGTCCTGCCGCACAATAATGTAGGAGCGGCCACCGTCGTCAGCCACGAGGTCGAACATGGCGCTTTTGCTTGGCCGCGGAAGCTGCTCACGCGCCTTTACCTGGCCCTGCAGGTTAAACTCCACCACCTCACCGTAGCGCGACACCACCGTCACAACAGAGCGGCGCAAGTCGGCACCCGGCCGGATGACGCCTTCGGATGTGATCGGCACCCGCAGACTGAATGGGAAGCCCGGGTAGGTTTCGCCTTTGGTGTTGAGGGCGTATACGTAGCCGTTTTCGAGCAGCACCAGGATGACGTCGCGGCCGCCCACCCGCACGTGCTGCGGGGTGGCTGCCAGGCGGTAGTCCATGCGGCGGGGCTGCCAGCCAGGTATAGCATTGCCGCGTGTGTCGAACATGTACAGGTTGCCCAGGGCGTCATCCACCAAAAAGCGGTAGTCACGGTTTTTCGCGAAGTCAAAGACGGCCAGGCGTTGCAGGCGCAGGGTATCGCTCACGTTAAACGGAAAGTGCTCCAGATCGCGGCCCAAGTGATCAATGGCATGGATGCGGGTGCCCGTGGCAAATACATAGCGCAAGCGCTTTTCGCTACCCAACTCAACTTGCTGCAGGCTGCCGATTACCTGGGCCTGAACTGAATCGGTCCAGCCACGGCTGCCCGTGGAGGTGATGTTATGCAGCACCAGCATCGAGTCCTGTACCACTACTTCACGGCTGCGGTCTATGGCATTCTGGATCGGGCAGGGCGGCGATATGAGGCGGCTCGCAAACGGAATGGTCAGCTCTTCTTCAAAACCTCCCTGCACACCGTCGGTATGGCGCTCCTGCCTTCTGAACAGCACGCTGGTGTAATACTGGTTTTCAGCACGGGCAAACTGTACGCTCACCTGGTTAAATCTCCGGACCAGGCTGGAGTTCTGCAACAGATCTTCGCGGTCTTCTTCCTGTAAATAGCGGTTCAGAATATACCAGGCGTTCACGGTGTTCAGGTACAGACTGAAATTGCCCTCCTGCAGGGTTTCCTCCAAAAAGGCCTTCTGCGCCACGGAACGCCCCCATACCTCGCCTGCATTGATATCGTCGATGAGGGCGCGCAGGCTGGCTATGTCCGGGGAGAAAATCATGTAGTTTTCAAGCTGCAACACGTAGCTCTGCTCAAAACCGGCGAACAAACTGCCAAACAAACGGGCAGGCAGCTCTTCCAATTCCAGTAGTTGCAAGGTATGGTTGCCGTACTTTTCGGTATAGATCTTTTCGTTCTGCGCTTTGCTCACCTGTTCTGCCAAGGCCTGAAAGCGGATACCGGTTTTACCACTGTTTTCCATGCGGGCAATCACCATCTTGTCAGGGCTCGTGTTCATGTTGTACGACTCCATGTAAGCGAGCGCTATTTCCTGACTAAAAGACCGGGCCAGGCTGTCGATGGCGGGACTGAAGGCATCATTGGGAGCTTTACCATCGCGCAGGCGGGCCACCTCTCCCACCCCAAAGTGCATCAGGATGGCTGTGCGTGTAGGCAGCAATAGCTTGATGTCGAGCGGACGGGGCCTGGAGGGCTGCAGCTGCGCCTGAAAAGAGCCTTTCAGCGTTTCCGGATTCGAAAAGCCGTTCAGGAAGACCTTGTTCTGGTCGAGCTTGAGCTCCAGCATGGCGTTGCGGCAAAAGCTGCTCAGGTAGCGCACCTGCGGCATCAGATCTTCCTGCAGGAAAAGGCCAAACAGGTCAGGCAGGGCGCGGTAGTTCACAAACACGTTGGCGTACACATCCTCCTGGCTCAGGTAATTCACCTTTTTATAGTCAGCGGCAATGGAGTTAAGCTTGCCACGGTTGATGCGGCGTACGATCTCCTCCACTAACACGGGTGAGGCACTCAGGATGATGTTGTTATGGAAAGAAAAGTAGGTAAAACCGTTACCCAACTGGGTATTGGTCACATCGGTGAGCAGCACGCCCTGGTACTCGCGGATCTCTTCTTTAAAGAGCGGGTTTTTGTTAACGTTCTCACTGAGCGTGCGCAGAAAACGGTGCTCACCTACCGATACCACGGGGATGTAGTACACGAACTCCACATCGGTTTTGCCCAGCACGTGGACGGAGGTGAGGATATGTTTCTTGTCCAGGAAGCGTTCGAGGCGCTGGTTGCCGGGCGCCACGCTGTCGAGCATGGCCATGTTCTCCTGAAAGCGCTGCGCCACCGGAAGCACCGAGAAGCTCTCCCACAAATCAGTCTGCTCCAGGTGCTTTTTCAGGTCGCTGTGGTTATTGGTCTCCACCACAAAAGCTGCCGTTTCGGGCACCAGCGTCCAGAGGTCTACCTTCTGCTGGGAGTCCTGCCACCTGCTAAAGCCATAATAGACCAGGGAGGCCAGCACTACAAATGCGATGAAGAAAAAGACAATGCGTTTCGGCATAGTGGGGATGTATGAAGCTACAAATTAACCGAAAAAATTAGAAATCCCCCGGGTATAGTGGCTACAGTCCCAATTCATGTCGTAAATATCCAGATTCTATACCTATTTAGCGGCCAGAGGCTACACCTGCACGAGTCTGGCTGCGTATAAAGGTGCCAACTCAAACCTGCTAACCATGTATCGGATACTCACACCTGTTGATTTCTCGGAAGGTTCGGCCAAGGCCTGCCACTACGCGCTGCAGTTGGCAGCGGGCGTTCCCGGTGCCAAACTGCTCCTCCTCCACTGCTTTCAGGACTACCTGGCTGATGCTGCACCGGCCAGCGCTGCCCACCTGAACCATTCGGAAGAATTGGCGGATCGTGTGCTGCACCGCAACGAAACCGAAGCACTGGAGCAACTTGAGGTGCTCTACGAAAAGTTGAAGCGGGAAGCCCGCGGCATGGGCAGCAGTCTGCATATTGATCGTACCTTTACCCATGGCCTGCCAGAAGAGGAGATACCCGAACAGGCAGAGCGCTTTCGCCCTGCCCTGGTCATCATGAACACCAAAGGCGAGTCGAGCTTCGGACGGGCAGTGTTCGGCACCGTTTCGACCAAGGTGATCGACGAGGCGCGCGTGCCTGTGCTGACAGTGCCGAATCAATACGATGGCGCTATACCTGGCCGCATCCTCTACGCCACTGACTTCGGCAAAACGGACGTGGCCGACATCGATCGCATCCGGCAATTGTTCGGCCATCTGCAGCCCATGATCTACTGTGTACATATTTCGAACGATCCGGAGGAGGACCGGGAAAAACTGCTGGTGCTGCAGCAAAACCTGCAGCACGGTGCTACCGAAAACGACATCCGCTATGCCCTGCTCGAAGGCGACGATGTAGCCGAGGCCCTCCAAGACTTTGCCCGTAGCGAAAATATCGACCTGCTGGCCCTGACTACCCAGGGGCGCGGCACGTTTGACTCGCTCTTCAACCCCAGCCTGGCCAAGAAGATGGTGCTGCACGCGCCACTGCCGGTGCTCGTGTTCCAGGGCAAGGAATAGGCTCTACCCTGGCGGCAGGCTACGCTGTCAAATCCAGCAGTGCCTGGTAGTAACGCTCCAGGGCTCCCTCGCTTGTGCTCAGAAACAGGAAGGGCTCGATGAGTTCGAGCTCCATCAGCACCAGTTCGCCGTCAAGCTCTACCCCGTCCACGCGGGCGTACAGGCAGCCCTGTGCAAACTGCTCTACAATTTCAGAGGCGGTTTGCAGCATACTGGCAGGAGGCGTTGGCGTATGCACGCTCCCTCCGAAGAAATGCTGCACCCGGAAGTCGCCCGGCCTGGCTTTTTTGAGCACGGCGTGGCTATACCTGCCGTTAAAGAAAATAAAAGACCACTCGCCCTGTGTTTTGATCTCCTCGAGGAAAGGCTGCGCCAGAAACGGCTCGTCCTGCAGCAGCGCGTTGATGCGGGCTGTGTAGTCGCCTGCCTCGGCTCTGCTGATGGCCAGTGTGTTCTTGGCAGCTCCGCTTACACGGGGTTTCACAATGATCTTCTCCCGCCCTATCGCATCGAACACGCTGTCAGCATCGAACGTGCTGCCCTGCTCCAGCCACACGGTGGGCACAATCGTAACACCTTGCGTCTGCATATCTTTAAAGTACTGCTTATCAGCATTCCAGCGCAGCGTTCTCACCGGGTTAAGCACCCGGCAGCCCAGTGCCTCTACCTTGTCGAGCCAGGTATAGAAGGCGTTTATTTTATCGAAGTAATCCCAGGGCGATTTGATAATGAGGGTATCAAAGGCGGTCCAGTCCACCTGCTCATCGTCCCATACCTGAAAAGAAATTTTGTGGCCTTTTTCGGCCAAAAAACGGTATAGGCGCTCATCTTCGCTATCGGCGTTGGTAGTATAATCGCCCAGGCTCCGGCAAGTGACTATAGCTATTTGCTGTAATGACATAAATGTGGATATTTGCCGCAAAATTATACTTTCTCCTCCGCAGAATCTACAGAATAAATTTTCAATTAAACAAAACTTTAAGAACGTCTGTTCTCGTATGAAAAGTATAAGTTGCTTTCCCGCTTTTTAACTACCACCATGTTACATCTTTTCAGCCTCAGCCTACGACACAGGTACAGCCTCTCTGTACGCCTGCTGGTACTGCTGTTGCTGATCAGTACCACCGCAGGCGCCTGCCGGCCAGAAGACACGCTTGATGAGCAAAAAGAAGAACCGCTGGAACGCAACCAACAACACGCTGAGCCCGACACCCTGTTGGCCCGACGCCAGCCAGCGGGTCCACCTGCCACCATCGATTTCCTGGGTAACCCCTTCCTGTCGGATTATCGTCAGAGCAAAAAGCTGGAGGCCTACTTTGCCCGCATAGGTACCGACTTCACGCTTGATGCCGACCCGGTGGAGAATATGCACCGCCCGGCCATCACGGATACGATCTATACCATCCGGTTTGGTGAGTCGGTGATCGAGCTCTATGCCCCTACCCAAACCGGCGAGCTGTTGCTGCAGGTGGCCGACATCCGCAACGCAGGTATAGCGCTTCGCAACAACATGAAGGTAGGTATGAGCCAGCCCGAGCTGATGACCAAACTCAAGAACTACGACGTGCGCATCCTGCAAACCAACTCTGAGGTTGTGGCGACTACTGTAGAGGGGGCTCCCATCTCGCTGCGCTTTTTCCTGAAAAACGGCAAAGTGAACCGGATCCGATATGAGGGCTATGTTGATTAAGAGAAAACGAGGCCAGGTATAAATAGGCCAGAAATCATACCTTTGTAATTGAACCAAAGGTATACCACATGCGCATCGTTGTCCAACGCGTTACCCAAGCTTCTGTTACCATTAACAACCAGGTGAAAGGCGAGATCGACCTCGGGCTGCTACTACTTGCCGGCTTCACCAACGACGATACCGAAGAAGATCTCAAATGGATTGCCAACAAAGTCGTGCAGCTTCGCATCTTCAGCGATGCTGATGACAAAATGAACCTGAGTGTGCAGGACGTAAAGGGCGACATGCTGGTGATCAGCCAGTTTACGCTCTATGCCCTTACCAAAAAAGGCAACCGTCCCTCTTACATTCAGGCGGCCCCGCCAGCTGTGGCTATACCTTTGTATGAGCGTTTTGTAGCGCTCTTGGAAGAGGCCTTGGATAAGAAAGTGCAGACCGGTGAATTTGGCGCCGACATGAAAGTAGCCCTCCTCAACGACGGGCCCGTGACCATCACCATCGACTCTAAAAACCGGGAATAAACCGCTCCGAATAATTCTGAGTCAGGCTGAAAAAGTAAAAGGAATTATCTATATATTTCTACCTGAATCAGCTATACCTTACCGGACGGTTTATATGAATACCCTACCTCAACAGGCGGCCTGGCTGCCGCAGCTCTTGGGCCGGCTACTGCTGTGCGCCTTATTCATAACAGGTATAGCAACCGGCGCTCAGGCCCAGACCGATACCACGCGCATCAAAAGCGTGGTGGGCAAGCGCTGGATCGTCGAAACCCGTGATGGTTCTGTGATACAGGGTACTTTTCTGGGGCAAACAGATGGTGGTATACGCCTGCAAACTGATAGCGCCGGTGAAATCCTGATTCCGCATACCCAGATCAAAAGCACTAAAATCGTTGACGACAGCCGTATGCGCAACGGCGAGTACTGGTTCGAAAACCCTAACTCAACGCGCTACCTATTCTCTCCGTCCGCTTTCAGCCTCAAAAAGGGCGAAGCCTACTACCAGAACACCTACTTGGTGCTCAACTCGGTCAGTATCGGCATTACTGACAACATCACCATGGGCGGTGGTTTCGAGCTGATCTCTACCTTCTCGGGCACACCTGCTTTTTACCTCACACCAAAGGCTACCTTCGAGATCAACAACAAATGGCGGGCTGGCGGCGGCCTGCTTTACATGAATGTGATCGGCTTGGAGGAAGACTTCTCAGGCTTAGGTATAAGCTACGGCATTGTGACCTATGGCAACACGGACGACAACGTGACGCTGGGGGTGGGCTATGGCTTTGTCGACGATGAGTTATCGAAAATGCCTGTGCTTAACCTGAGTGGCATGAAGCGGATCAGTCGCCGTGTGGGCTTGGTTTCGGAGAACTGGCTGGTGCCCAGCGACGGCTACTATGGTTTGATTTCGTATGGCGTCCGGTTTATGGGCGAGCGGCTGACCGTCGACCTGGCTTTTATCAACAACGGTGATATTGCCGAATCTATCGCCATCGGTGTGCCTTATGTGGACTTTGTCATTAAATTTGGCAAATAACTAAAGCCCCTATACCTATGACCATCGCCGAAGCCCAAACCATTGTTGACAACTGGATCAAAGAAAACGGTGTCCGCTACTTCAACGAACTGACCAACATGGCCATCCTCACAGAAGAGGTGGGCGAAGTCGCCCGCATCATGTCCCGGCAATATGGCGAGCAGTCGTTTAAGAAAAGCGATGAGGGCAAGCAACTATCTGACGAGCTGGCTGATGTGCTCTTCGTTCTCATCTGCATCGCTAACCAGACAGGTATAGACCTGACCGAAGCCCTCCGCAAAAACCTGGAAAAGAAAACCTCCCGCGACAGCGAAAGGCATAAGCAGAACGAGAAACTGAAATAAGTTTAGGAGTTTGAGAGTTTAGGAAGTGAGATTTAAGAATGATGTTTAAAAACAGAACAGGGCCGGTTTTGAGAGACCGGCCCTGTTCTGTTTAGTGGTTATTAAGAGCGAAAAAAATTATACCTTCTGATTCCCCAACTCTTAGACTTCTATATTTTTAAACTCCCAAACTCTTTAACTCCTTCAGATTTACCAGCCTGTCTCCTTTCCAAACAGGGAGCACGTTGTAAGTGTCGTGTTGAAGGCAGAACTCAATGTCTTTGTGAATCTCAAGGTTTTCGAGGCGGCGCACGTGGGAGGATTGGCGCAGGAAAGCGACCAAATCGCTCTTGGCAGCGTGGTATAGGTATAGCGAAGCCAGTGTGGCATCATTCTCGAATTCAAATTCATCCTGCAGACGCTCGGCCAATGCACCGGCAAAAAGCGTGTCTTCGAGGTTAAATTTGCCCTTCCAGCCGGCGCAAACCACCAGCACATCGAGTTGCAGCTCCCGTAGATGCTTTGCTACAGCTTCCAGGTTCAGGAATGCCCCTACTACAATCTCGTCGGCGGCCTCCGACAAACGGATAGCGCGGGTGCCGTTGGTGGTCGTGATGGCCACGGTACGGCCTTGTACCTGTCCGTTTATGTAAGCGAATGGAGAATTGCCCAGATCGAAGCCTTCAGCCTTGATGCCGTTACGCTCCGCTGCGGTCAGGCAGCCCTGCCCGGCGTAGGCGCGGCACTCCTCCAACTGCATCACAGGTATAATATCCGTGGCACCATGCGCAAAAGCCGTTACCATCGTAGAAGTAGCACGCAGAATATCCACAGCCACCACTGCCTTCCCCTCCAGTTCATACAAGTGCAACAGCTCGGGGCTGTAGCACACATCTATACTCGGCATATATTCTTGAATTTTAGACTATGTGACAAAAGACAAAGGACTAGAAACAAAATAACAAGGTATAGCCACCTTGGTCCTTTGTCACTTAGTCCTTTATCAAAGTGTCAAAAAAAATTACTTCTTTACAAACGGTGGCTTTACGATCTGGCCCTTCATGTCTTTGTTGCGCACGCGTACAAATACTTCAGTGCCCGGCTTGCTATACTCGGTCTGCACGTAGCCCATACCGATGCCTTTGCCCAACGATGGTGACATGGTGCCTGAAGTAACCTCGCCTATCTTCTCGCCTTCGGCGTTTACAATCTCATAGTGAGCTCTAGGTATAGCTTTCTCCAGCATTTCGAAACCAACCAGCTTGCGCTGCACACCGGCTGCTTTCTGCTCTTTCAGGTTTTCAGAGTTGGTGAACTCCTTGTCAAACTTGGTGATCCAGCCCAGACCAGCCTCCAGTGGAGAAGTTGTGTCGCTGATGTCGTTGCCGTAGAGGCAGAAGCCCATCTCGAGGCGCAGCGTATCGCGGGCACCCAGACCAATTGGCTTTATACCTTGCTCCTTGCCAGCTTCCATGATCGCGTCGAATACCTTTTTGGCATCTTCGTTCTTTACATAAATCTCAAATCCGCCGGAACCGGTATAGCCTGTGGCAGAGAGTATAACATCGGGCACACCGGCAAAATCACCCTTCTCGAAGGTATAGTAAACCATGCTGCCCAGATCTACAGAAGTAAGCGAAGAAAGCGCCTCTACTGTTTTCGGCCCCTGCACGGCAAACAGCGACATCTCATCTGAAATATTCTGAAGCTCAGCGCCTTTGGTATTGAATTTGTTCACCCAGGCCCAGTCTTTGTCGATGTTAGAGGCATTCACTACCAGCATGTATTCGTTTTCGGCCATGCAGTATACCAGCAGGTCGTCTACAATGCCGCCGTCTTCGTTCGGGAAGCAGGAGTACTGGATCTTGCCAGGCGTTAGCTTAGAGGCGTCGTTTGTGGTGATGCGCTGGATCAGGTCGAGTGCGTGCGGCCCTTTCACCATAAATTCGCCCATGTGCGACACGTCGAATATACCGACCGCGTTGCGCACCGTGTTGTGCTCCTCCAGATCAGATGAGTAGCGCACCGGCATGTTGTATCCTGCAAAAGGCACCATCTTCGCTCCCAGCGACTCGTGCACATCATTCAAAGCTATTTTCTTGAGTTCCATATCAGATTTGATTGCTAATAAAGTAGATGCCCAAAATTAAGTAAATAAAACCGCTTCCGGAATTTTATGCTGGAACAAGATTAGCATAGCTTAAACGCTATTTTTCAGGGAAACTTCCTATCCCGTCGTCCCGCAGGCAATTATCCACACCCTTTTGTGCATAACCTTGCAAAGGCCGGTGCGTACATGCACCCGACACTTTTTTAGCCAAAAGGAATGCCATTTACTTCTCGACACCGTTCAGCACACAGGGCAAGTGTGCTTGCCTCTTATTTGCCCAAGTCGTTATACGTCACACCTTTTGCCGGGCATATTGGTTTGCTTAGCACCATTTTTACTAACTTAGCAGCATTTCGTCTGCCTTATCAAAAGCTCAGTCTGGCGTTCATCAGATAATATTCCATGAAGCTATCAACCAAAGTGTTTATCGGGTTCGTCCTGATATCGCTGCTTTTCACCATTGTCGCCATCGTAAACTACAGATTGTCGGATGACGTGATCGAGAACATGCGCTGGGTAACGCGCTCTCAGATCGTGGTCCGCAACTCCGCCTCCCTGCAGCGTAACATCATCGACATGGAATCGGGCTTGCGTGGCTATCTGCTCAACGGAAACGAAGTATTCCTGGAGCCTTACCACGAGGCTAAAGGTATTCTCTCCAGGCTGCGGAAAGATGTAAGAGATTATACCGCTTCTGAGCACCAAAAGCAGAGACTCGATAAAATCATTGTTACGCATGATAACTGGATAGCGCAGTATGCGGAGCCCCTCATCCAGATGAAAAGGAGCGACACGCTCGACTACTCGTCCCGAGCTTTCGACATGAAACTCGATACCCTGGTGCTGGGCGAGAAAGTATTGATGGATACCATCCGAAACGACTTCCGTGTATTTAACTCCCATGAGTATACCTTGCGGGGAGAAAGAAGTGACCGCCTCAACACCAGTATCAATACTACAAAGCAGGTATCCATCGTTCTTACCGTACTGTCGGTACTATTAGGCATAGGCTGGGCACTATACATCACCCGCATCATCTCAAACCGCATCATGATAATGGTGGTACTGGCCGAAAAGATTTCGAAGGGAGAATACCAGACCCAGATTGTGGACACCTCCAATGACGAACTCAGCCAGCTGTCGTACTCCTTGAACAAGATGTCGGCCACGATTGACGAGACATTCTCGGAACTGGACCGCAAGAACAAGGAACTGGATCAGTTCGCCTATGTGGTATCGCATGACTTGAAGGCGCCTCTGAGAGGTATAGAAGTGGCATCGCGTTGGGTGGAGGAAGACATGGGGCAGAACCTGCCTGACAATATAAAGGAGTATCTGGTGATGATGCGTGTGCGGGTACACCGCATGGAAAACCTGATCAATGGCATTCTGGCCTTTGCCCGCGTGGACCGCAACAGTTATGCGCAGGAGATGGTGGACGTGCAGCAATTACTGGCCGAGGTAACGGACATGACCTCACCGCCGAGGAGTTTTACCGTTGAAATTGGATCTGGTATGCCGCACATTTACACACAGCGGGTGCATTTGCATCAGGTTTTCCTCAACTTGATTTCAAACGCCATCAAATACCACCACCGTGAAGACGGGCGTGTTGACGTCACCTGCCAGGAGTCAGAGAACTTCTATACCTTCTCGGTGTCAGACGATGGGCCAGGTATAGAGCCGCAGTACCACGAGCGCATATTCGTGATTTTCCAGACCCTGCAGGAGCGCGATGCAGTAGAAAGTACGGGTGTAGGTCTGGCTATCGTGAAAAAGATCGTAGAGCACCACGGAGGCAACATTTGGGTGGCCTCCAGCCCCGGCCAAGGAGCAACATTCAGTTTTACCTGGCCTAAAAATCAGGCATAATTGAAATAATTATATTAGCTTTGATCATTGAATTTCCAAAAGTGCTATGATAAATAAAGACGTTAATATCCTTTTAGTAGAAGATGACTACCTGGATATTATGAATGTAGAACGCGAACTTAAGAAAATAGGCATTACACACCCGACCCATGTAGCCCGCAATGGCCGTGAGGCACTAGATATGCTGCGCGGGACTGGTGTGCCCAAAATATCCCCTGCCCCTAGTGTCATCTTGCTCGATATCAACATGCCACGCATGAACGGGCTGGAATTCCTGGCCGAACTGCGCCATGAGCCGGAGTTCAGTCACATCCCGGTTTTCATTATGACTACCTCAAACGAAGAGACGGATCGTATGGCTGCCCAAAAGCTGAATGTGGCAGGCTACATCGTCAAGCCGATGAGCTTCGACAACTTTGAGACCAGCCAGTCCTCTCTAGACAACTTTACCCTGTTCCTCGACCTGATAAAGCTTAAATAAGCCTTAAAGCTCTTTATCGGGGAACAACAGCAATTGCTCTTCTGACAGCAACCTGAAAGACAGACGGTGATGTTGCGTAGTTCCAAACTGCGCAATGCCATTGCGGTGCTCTTTGGTGGGGTATCCCGCGTTTCGCTCCCAGCCATATGCGCTGTGTTCTTTTGCAAGCGCACACATCAGCTCGTCGCGGTGCGTTTTGGCCAGCACCGAAGCCGCCGCAATAGACAGGTATTTCCCATCCCCCTTTACAATACAGGTATGGCGCAGGCCTTCGTATACCTTAAATCTGTTCCCGTCCACCACAAGGTACTCTGGTTCCAGCCCCAGCCCCTGTATAGCCCGATGCATCGCCAGGTAAGTTGCCTGCAGGATGTTGATCTGGTCAATTTCAATGGGACTAGCCTCTCCAATGGCCCAAGCGATCGCATCACGCACTATATCCACACGTAGCTGCAGCCGTTGCTTGTGACTCAGTTGCTTTGAGTCGTTCAGCAGGGTGTGGCTATAGTCTGGCGGCAATATAACAGCAGCAGCTACCACGGGGCCCGCCAGGCAGCCGCGGCCGGCCTCGTCTATACCTGCCTCAAAGGTATAGCCACTGTAGTTAGGTAGAAGAGCCATGGTGTATAGAGATGATTGTGGTGCAAAAATAAAATAAAAAGCCCTGTCAACTTACGCTGACAGGGCTTTTTAAATTTAGACTAGCCGGTAGGCTTAGTATCCAGGGTTCTGCTGATCAGCTAACACAGGGTTAGTAGTAGTCTCAGAGGTTGGTATTGGCCACAAGAAGCGGTCGTCCGCATAAGGTATAGCAGGGATGCTCTTGAACAAATCAGGTCTTAGTTCATTGCTAGCTGCTTTCCAGTCTTCTGTAGTTACAGCGCCGTAAGCTACTTTAGCAGGTACACCCGTTACACCGAACTCACCCTCCTTCGCAGTTCTGTGAATATCCTTCCAGCGTAGACCTTCTGCCAAGAACTCAATTCTGCGCTCATTCATAATGGCCTGAAGCAGATCATTGGCGTTGCTGATATTCAGATAAGCAGCGGGTGCACCACCTGTCACGTACGTCTCAGACGTTGCTCTGCCTCTTACGCTATTCAAAAGTGCCAGAGCCTTGTCAGTAACTCCTTCTGTCCGCGCAATTGCTTCTGACAGATTCAAGAGTACTTCTGCATACCGGATAATAGGCGTGTTATCGGACCAGCCAGATAAGTCCCTATACTTGGTAGTATACTTCTCGCCATCATAGAAGTCACCAGCCAGCGTAGTTCTTCTTAGGTCTTCTACAGGCCAGAAAGGCTTGTTCCAGATAACAGGGCTAATGGCAACTAGTCCACGATTTGCTCCAGAGTACATTACAGGCAAAGCAGCGTTTGTACCTGGGTTGTCATCTGTGGAGTTCAGGATAGAGAATATGGATTCACTGTTTCCTTTGTTACCCGCAAATGGACCTTCCGGTGCAGCCGTCAGCGCAAAACCGCCGATTGGGCTAGTGAATGGACCGGAACCTGAAACAATCTTTTCTGCTTCTGTTTTTACACCATTCCAGTCTCTCATGTGCAGTTTCACCCTTGTCTTAAGAGCAATAGCCGCACCTTTTGAGGCTCTGGTGAGTTGTGAAACAGTTATGTTCTGCTCAGCGAAGTCAAGATCTTCTAACAGCATGGCATAGCTTTCTTTCACGGTGTTTCTTCCCTGAGCTTTGGCTTCGTCCACACTTGCCGGGTCGTTGATAGCCATTCTGCGGTAAGGCACACCTAAATGAGAAGCATCTCCTGTCTCGTTATAAGGTCTTGCAAAGTTCACCAGCAGTTCGTGGTGTGCCAATGCACGCAGGAATCTTGACTCTCCTTCATAAGAATTCGCCTGTTCCTGTGTGATTACGCCTGCTTCAGCAGCCGTCTTCACACCATCTATCATTATGTTGGCTTTGTTAATAAGGCCGTATAATGATTCCCACATAGCCACATTGTTAAGTGTGGTGGTTGCGTTGAAGGTACCCTCATATGTAAAGGCATAGAAAGCAGCAACGTTCAGCATATCCTCACCTCGCATGTCTCCCTGGGCAGTTGATGCGGCTCCAAATGGATACCCGCGTTGGCCACCTGGATAGAAACCTGTCTGTGCAGCATCATACACACCCAGCATAGCAAGCTGAATTCTCTCAGGGTCTTGGAATGCGCTTTCTTCTGTAATCCGGTCTTTTGGAAGCAATTCTATTGTTTCCTTTTCGCAGGAGGTCATCATAACTGCCAGCGCAAGTGCAGGAGCCATTAATGCCAGCCTCAATCTATTTTTAAGAAAATTTTTATTTTCCATTGTATCAATAATTTAATATTAATTAAAATCCTAGGTTCAGGCCTACAGAAACAACTCGCTGCTGCGGGTTACCATTAAAGTCAACACCAGTAGAAGTAAATACCTCTGGGTCTAGACCTTTGTAACCAGTGATTGTGAATGCATTCTGAAGCTGTGCATACATTCTCAGGCGCTGAACATTAATTTTGCCAGAGAGAGATGAAGGCAGTGTGTAACCGATGGCTACGTTGCTCAGTTTCAAGAAGTCGCCATCCTCAACAAAACGGGTGGAAGTCTGACCATCGTTGTTTGCGGCTGTGCCTCTACCTTGGTATAGCTTCGGAGTTACGCCATCACCTGGCTTATCCGGGCTCTGCCATCTTCCAAGGATCTCAGTACCGTTGTTCTCAAATGTTTGGTTCAACAGGTCCTGACGTGTACGGTTCATGATCTTGTTACCACCAGAGAAGCGGAAGAACACGTTCATGTCAAAGTTGCCATACTTGAAGTTGTTGTCGAAACCGCCGAACCACTTAGGCAGAGCGCTTCCTAACACCACTTTGTCAGCAGTACCCAGCGTTGAAGCCTTTGAGATATCGGTTGGGTTAGCTGGGTCGTATACCTTGTAGCCAGATTGTCCTATCTGAAGGCTTGCCTGAACCAAGCTACCATCAGCTTTTCTGTAGATTGGGTTACCGTTTGCAACGTTCACACCTTCATAGATGTAACCAAAGAGAGAGTTGAAAGACTCACCTTCTCTGTGGATGGTATAGTCAAATATCTGATCCTGGTTATCTACAAGAGCTGTTATCTTGTTGTTCTGGGTAGAGAAGTTCACGTTGGCATTCCAAGAGAAATTGGATTTCTCAAGTACTGCACCGCTCAAAGACACTTCGATACCATCGTTCTTCATTGTACCGATGTTTCTGTAGATCAGGTTTCCTGGCAGACCCAGTGAAGGAGGTGTTGGAGCACCTAGCACCATGTCCTTATTATTCTTCTGCCAGTAAGCAACTTCCATGTTTAGGCGGCCGTTGAACAGACCGAAGTCAGCACCGAAATCGATGATTTCTTGTGTTTCCCACTTCAGGTCACCATTACCAGTGTTGCTGAATGCTATACCACTCAGGCCACCGTAAGGGCGAGGAGCGAAAGAGCCAAGATAAGGATAGTCACCACCTACTATACCAGAGTTACCTACCTCTGCATAGCTACCTCTTATTCTGAAGTCAGTAATAACGCTCAGAGCGCTAGAGTTTTTGAAGAATTCTTCTTCAGACACACGCCATGCGGCAGAAACACCTGGGAAGTAACCCCAACGGTTGTCAGGAGAAAGCTTAGAAAGACCGTCTGCTCTAAGTGAACCACCCACATAGTATTTTCCTTTGTAGTTATAGTTCACACGTCCAAGGTAAGAAGAAAGACCACTTCCACCGATACCACCAGCAATTTCCTGGTTAGCCATTGTTCCAGTCACAAGGTTCTCTCTGAAAAGGCGATCAGAAATACCTGAGCCGAAGGCGTTGAAGAAAGAGGTATTTGTTTTGTTGTATTCTGCTACGGCTGTCACATCAATGTTGTGTACATCATTGAATGACTTGTTATAAGACAGAATGTTCTGCCAGTTCCAGGTAGTGTAAGGAGAATAAATTTGGTCAATGTAACCATTTAAGCCTCTACCATCGCCATGGCGTGGGTCCATATAACCATAGTCATCCTGCAGCGAAAGGTCAACACCTAAAGCAGTTCTGAAGTTAAGGCCAGTCAAAATCTTGAAGTCCAGGAAGGCGTTACCGCTAGCACGGTAAGTCGTAGACCTACGAATATTGTTGTCCAAGCTAAAAAGGATGTTCGGCGTATTGTTATTGATGTGGATAAGGTTTGCTCCTCTTCCCAAAGCAGCCGGGTTGTTATCATCCAGGTTATACCCTGTAGGGTCATTTGGATCATATGCTCCTACGTTCGGCAACATACGGATCACTGCAAAAGTATTACCACTCAAGCTATTAGAACCTGTTGACACACCATTGTTTCGCTGATAAGAAAAACCGGAATTCAAGCCAAATGTGAGTCGGTCAGATATTTTCTGATCCAGGTTGGCACGTAAGGTATAGCGTTTCAAATCGTTCGCTACAGCTATACCTTCCTGATCTGTGTAACCCAAAGAGAAGTAGTACTTACTTTTCTCTGTGCCTGCAGAGGCAGAAATAGTATGGCTCTGTTGGAAACCTGTTCTGTAAACAAGGTCGTTCCAGTCCGTGTTGGTGCCATTAGCATCCATAAATGCCTGCGGTTTGTTGCCCGCATTGGTATACTTCTCATTGGCAATCTCAACAAACTGCTCAGCATTCAGAAGGTCATGTACCTTGATAGGGTTGGACCAGCCAGTGTACATATCATAGTTCACCTTCATTTGGCCCTGCTTTCCTTTTTTGGTTGTCACCAAAATAACACCGTTAGAGGCACGTGAGCCATAAATCGCTGTAGCGGCACCATCCTTCAGGATTTCGAATGACTCGATATCGTTCGGGTTGATGTCAGCAAGCGCATTAGAAGAGGCATAAGCACCTACGTTGCCTGTCAGCACGGGAATACCGTCGATTACAACAAGCGGTGAATTGCTACCAGAGATAGAGTTTGTACCGCGGATACGGATCACAGGAGGAGCTCCCAGAATACCTGATGGCTGCTGTACAACAACACCAGACGCACGACCTGCCAATTGCTGGTCAAAGCTTGGAGTTGCCAGATTGGCAATCTCTTCACCTTTCACCTGCGCAATGGAACTCGTAACGTCCTTCTTAAGCTGTGTACCGTAACCAACCACTACAACTTCATCAAGTTGTCTCTGGTCGATCTCTAACGTCACATTGATAGAAGCAGAAGTTCCTATCGAACGCTCAGCCGTTTTGTAACCGAGGAAACGGAACACAAGCGTGTTTCCGTCTGCCGGCACACTAATAGAATAAGTACCGTCTGCACCGGTCGCTGTGCCGGAGCTAGTGCCCTTTACAAGCACTGCCACACCAGGAAGGCCTTGGCCAGTCGACTGGTCTGTCACAGTACCCGTAACAGTTCTGCCCTGCGCCACTGCCTGCTGAAGCAGGGCGAACACCAGCGCAAAACTCAATAGTAGTAGTTTTTTCATTGGTTTGTTAATTGAGTTGAAAGATAAATAGTAGTTAAGATTTAAGGTTTAAGAAATAAGATTTACAATAAGCTCAGTTGGAATGCCAGCAAGTATAAAGAGAGCTTCTATACGGCCTTCTTATAACCGAATCACAGTATCCATGCCAGCAAGTGAATAGGAATAAAAGAAGCCTATTTAGCATTTAAATAAACTTTTTACACTATTTGATTGCTCCAAACTAAGCATATTTTTCCAATATATACAAAACTGCAAATTAAAATTCTTCGTAGCTATCTTCGTATTTTTCAGGTATTTACACCTTTATCTTGTGTTATTACAAATTCAGCCATACCTCAAACTACTTTTTTCAAGTCGTAAACATCTGAAAATCAAAATACTTAAGATAAAGTGATTAAAACACTCGCCAGTATAGTACCAAAACCATTAAAGCATCTTAAATCTCAGTTTTCATAAGTTACTCTAACCCAATGTTATAACACACACCAGTTATTCTACTAAAGAGACCCTCTCCTGCCAGGGAGACTTTGATTCAGACAAGCAGAGTGCAATTTACATGCATCGGACGCGCCAGGCTGTATTTCTTTAGGTCACCAATAAGCCTATTCTATACATCTGACCTTTCAAAGCGCGCGACCAGAAATCTCACCCAACTATACCTTCTCATAAGGGTGCAGCATGTTATTCTATAAGTGAAAAGTATGTGCACTATAATTTCTTCTGCCTTCCAGAGCTGTCCCGCTATTATTGAGTCCCACCCATTTGCAACAATCACAGCTATACTCATTTATAATTAAAAAATATAAATATACAAATACCAATAACTTTATATAACAACATATTTTTTTAGTTAAAATACTATTAATCAACCTCTAAATGAAATTTAACACGTATAATGTTATAACTAAGCAATATAACTTTAGCATTAAACAATAGATACATTAACATATTTAGTGCTGAAGTTTTGATCTAACTGAATAGCATCTGCTCCGAAAATGCTCTTCTAACTACCCCACCAGTAAGTGCTCTACCGCATGGCACTTTTCCAAACTGATTTAACACACTTTATGAAGCCAAAAAACATTTTGGAAACATGAACAAACTACTACTAGTAAGTTTTATTCTGATTCTAGCCCTTTTTCAGCCGGGTATGGCCCAGACTAGAGCAGTTACGGGTACCGTAACAGATCAGGAAACAGGGCAGGGACTGCCCGGCGTTGCCGTACTGGTGCAAGGCACCAGCGTCGGTACCGCTACAGGAGCCAACGGCGAATACTCCATCAATGTACCGGCAAGCTCTAACACGCTTGCTTTCCGCTTTATTGGCTACACCACCGTCACGCGTGAAATCGGCAACGAATCAACCATCAATGTAACCTTAAGCGTGGACACCCGGCAGCTGCAGGAAGTGGTGGTAACTGCTGTAGGTATAGAGCGAACCGAGCGATCACTGGGATATGCCGTGCAGAACGTGGAAGGCGATCAGCTATCCCAGCGTTCCGAACCAAACGTGGTCAACGCCCTGCAGGGCAAGGTCGCGGGTGTGGAGATCATCTCCTCGAGCGGTCTGCCCGGTGCGGGTACACAGGTGTTCATCAGGGGTATTTCCTCCGCGACCGGCAACAACCAGCCGCTGTTTGTGGTCGACGGTATCCCGATCGATAACTCTACCAACTTTACTTCCGCCCCTACTGTGGGTGGCGCCGCCTATTCTAACCGCGGCCTTGACATCAACCCGAACGACATCGAATCGATGACCGTGCTGAAAGGGCCTGCCGCGGCGGCGCTCTACGGATCCAGAGCGGCAAACGGAGCCATCATCATCACTACCAAGAAAGGGATGGCTGGTGATGCCAACAAGAAGTTTGAGGTAACGGTTACTTCCTCGTTCAACCTGCAGAACGTGTATGGCTTGCCAGAGTACCAGAACGACTATGGCCAGGGCACTAACTTCCGCTACAGCCCGAACGTGACCGATAGCTGGGGTCCAAGGTTTGGCACGCCAGGTATAACCACTGTACCTAACGTTGCCGGCAACCCACAGGAGACACTGGAGTACAGAGCATACCCGGACAATGTTGAAGACTTTTTCGAGACAGGCACCATCTTTGACAATGGCCTGCAGCTAGCCGGTGCGGGTGCTAACACCAGGTATATCTTCAGTGCCAACAGCACCAACCAGTCCGGTATTATTCCGAACAGCGGCCTTGACCGCTTCTCGCTTCGTGCTGCCGGTACAGCGGAGTTATCGTATGGTATCTCGCTCGATGCCTCTATCATCTATGCTAATACGGAGCAGGAGGGCTCTTTGCAGGGTAACTCTGGGACAAGCCCCTGGTTTACGCTGCCTTTCACACCCAGAAGTTTTGACGTCAACAATGTGCCGTACAAGATAGGTCCCGGCCAGCAGGCCCCCACCCTGTTCACACAGCTTGCCCGCGACAACCCACGGTGGAGCGTGAACGAGAACTTCTATGAAAGCGAGGTGAACAGAACCATCACCAGTGCCACTGTCAACTGGAAGCCTCAGTTCTTTCAGGACCTGACTTTTACTTACCGCATCGGTCTGGACCAGTACTCAGACAGACGCCGCGAGGCAATAGCCTATGGTTCGATCAACTCAAACGGAAATACGGCCCTCAACCGTCAGGGCTCCCAGATCTACGATGACATCTTCTACCGTCAGTTTAACCAGGATATATTCGGTGTTTATACCAAAGACCTGAACGAGGATATCAGCCTGCGATTCCTGGTGGGTAACCAGATCAACACCATTAATACAGATAACCGGAACATCAGAGCGGAGGACCTGATCACACCGGAGTTTTATAACCTGCTGAACCACATCAATACCAAAGTCTTCACCACGAACACCGAGACGCAGCGAAGATTGGTTGGCGTCTACTCACAGCTCGGTCTGTCCTACCGAAACTGGCTGTTCCTGGAGTTGCAGGGCCGCAATGACTGGTCATCGACACTGGCGCTTGACAACAACAGCTACTTTTATCCTGCCGCCAGTGTGGGCTTCGTGTTCACAGATGCCTTCGATATTGCCAACCCCATTCTCAGCTATGGTAAGCTAAGGGCCAGCTACGCCCGCGTTGGTAACGATGCCGGCATTTACCTGACCAACACGGTGTTTGTAAACCAGGCCTTCGGCAACAACGTGGCAGGGATCAGTTTCCCATTCAATGGTACGGTGGCGGCAGTATCACGCGGCAACAGGCGGGGTAATCCGGACTTGAAGCCTGAATTCACTACCTCCTATGAGGCAGGCGTTGAATTGGGCCTGTTTGACGGAAGAGCTTCGTTTGATGTGAACTACTTCTTCAACAAGACCACCGAACAGATCTTTAATGTGGACGTGCCGGGTTCAACAGGCTTTACCACCTTTACTCAGAACGCAGGTGAGATACAGAACAAAGGCTGGGAGGTAACGGCTACCGGTACACCGTTTACTTTCGAGGGCGGCTTCCGTTGGGATGTCAACGTGAACTTCACAGACATTCAGTCTAAAGTGGTATCACTGGCACCCGGACTTAACCAATTCACTCTCCTGACCGGTGCCGGAACGGGCGCCTTCACCGGCCTCAGCCCGGTACTTATACCTGGCCAGCCTTTCGGAATAATTCAGTCGTCTGCCTTCCTGCGTGATGAGCAGGGCCGTTTTATCATAAACGAGAACACAGGGGTGCCGGTGGTGGACCAGAACCCACGCATTATTGCTGATCCGAACGCGGACTGGTGGGGAAGCCTGGGCAACACGTTCAGTTTTAAAGGGTTTAACCTGAATGTGCTGCTGCAGTATGTGCATGGTGGCGACTTCTACTCCCGCCAAACGCAGATTTCCCGCCTGCGCGGTGTACTCGAAGAACAAACAGACCGTGAGCGCCCCTACCTGTTTGAGGGCGTTGTCCTGAATGCAGACGGTACTTCCAGACCAAACACCACGCAGATCTCTGCTCAGGAATACTGGGTGGCGCTGAACGCGGCGAACGAATTCGCTGTGTTTGACGCATCAGTGTTCAGGGTGCGGGAAGTAAGCCTGGGATACGAACTGCCTTCCGAGATACTGGAGCGTACCCCGTTTGGAGCTGCCAGCATCTCTGTCTCCGGCCGTAACCTCTTCTTCTATGCACCTAACCTGCCACATGCCGACCCAGAGTCAAACCAGCTCGGCGGCAACACCAGGGGCTTTGAGTTTAACTCTCCTCCCACGGTTAGGAATTACGGTGTAAACCTTCGTTTCACATTCTAAATCTAGACACCAAAACATATGAAAAAGATAACTGTAATTAAAGGGGTGGTGTTGGCATTTATGATGGCGATCGCCGGCGCCTGCGACGATTACCTGGATGTGAACGTGAGCCCGAACAACCTGCCGAACGCCTCAGTGCAGAGCCTGCTCCCAGGAACACAGATAGGCACGGGCTTCTTTGTGGGGAACACCGTCCAGATCATTACTTCGCTCTGGATGCAGCAAATGGCTGGCACGGGCACCCAGACAGACCCATACGACCGGTATAATGTCTCTCCGGAAAACAATGAGTGGAACGCCATTTATGCCACGCTGCTGGATGACCTGGAGCAGATCGTGCAGCAGGGGCGTGAGGAGGGGAACTTCCATTACGCAGGTATGGCCCGTATCCAACAGGCCTATGTATACCTTGTGGCTACAGACCTGTGGGGCGATATACCTTTTTCGCAGGCATTGAACATCCAGGAATTCCCCAAACCGGTCTACGACCCGCAGGAACAGGTATACGCCGGGGTGGTGCAGTTGCTGGACGAGGGGCTGGCCGACCTGGACAAGACCACTGTTACGGCTGCCTCAGTCGGGGATCAGATTTATGGTGGCGACCTGGCCAAATGGCGAAAGGCTGCCAATTCGATCAAGCTGAAACTGTACCTGCAGAGCCGCAAGACGAACCCGAATTCGGCAAGCGCCATTACACAGCTGGTAAACGAAGGGAACCTGATCTCTTCCAACGATGATAATTTCAATATCAGATATTTTTCAACATCCGGCTCGTTCAACCCGATCTACATGTACCAGCACCAGACGCGCATCAACGACATGATTCTGAGCCAGCGCTTCTACGACTCACTCTCTGCCCTGAACGACCCAAGGCTGCCCGTGTTCTTCACCCAGACCAATGGCAACTATGTCACCTACGACAATGGTGCATTTACTTCAGTACCCTTTTCGAGCCCCAACAGGTCACGCTGGGGGGTGTATGTGGTCGGTAACGGCACACAGCTTGCGAACGGCACCATCGAGAATGGGGGGGCTGCCCCTATGCGCCTCATCACCCTGACCATGGTGAACTTCTGGCTTGCCGAGGCAGCTCTTACGCTCGGCACTCCCGGTGATCCGGCTGAGTACTTCAGGCAGGCGCTCCAGGCTCAGTTTGACGACATCAGAACCTTTGTGAGTGCTGGCGGCAGCTTGCCGGCCAACTTCGAGGCTGACGCGACGGCTTACATCAACAGGCGGGTGGCCGCTTTTGAGGCGGCCGGCTCCACGGAGGCCAAGCTGAACATCCTCATCCGGGATAAATGGGCCTCTTCGGTCGGAAACGCCTATGAGGCCTATAACGACTACAGACGCACCGGATACCCGAGACTCGAACTTGCCCAGAACCCACAGGTAGGCATCAACAGAATCCCTGTCCGCTGGCCTTATGCACTGGGAGAGATTCAGGGTAACGCGGAGAACGTGCCGCTGCAGGATTATCCTGCGGGCTTACTGGTACCCGTTTGGTGGATGGGTGAATAGTGTATTTGACTTTAAAGCGATTTAAAAATGAAAATCAAGAACTTAACAGTTAAGTACACGGCTCTGGTCACCCTGTGCTTGACACTGATCGGTTGCGAAAAAGACGATTTTGACGGCCTGCTCAACACCGATCCGGTGCCTGAAGCTGCCATTACCTTTCCACAGTCCGTCGGGCCCAATGGCCAGCCGCTGCTCGACGAAGGCGCCTTCATCATTTATCAGAATGCGATTGCCAATGGCGGTATATCCGTGGATGTCAGGGTGCCGGAAGGCAAGCAGATTAGCGCCGTTTCGGTGGCCGCCCAGCGGTTCCGTAACGGCGCTGCAACCCAACCCAACCTCAGCCCCACCCTGCCAACAGGCACCGCGAATGTGGATCGGGTGAAACGGGCTCCGTCGGTTGTCATCACCAGAAACACGGCGCCGAACGTTGCCGTCAACCAGGCGGTAACACCCGGAAGTACCGTTACCTTTACAATACCAGCCAATGCTATACCTGACGTACTGTCTAACACCACGATTGTACAGCCGGATGGCACGCTGGCTCCAGGCCCTCCGCTGGGCCCTCTGCAGGTGAATGACGTGATCCGGATGTTCTTTCGGGTAACGATAGAGGGAATAGAACACCGTGCCATGGAGGTACGTGTTATCGTTACGGGGTAGGCTTTTCGATTTCTCATGGCACAAAAGAGGCTTCCTCTTCAGGAAGCCTCTTTTACTTTAAATGCAGCGGCACTAGGCTTGCATCAGGAACGCTTTGATGTATTCATCCAGGTCACCGTCCAGCACATTCTGCACATCCGACCGCTCTACGCCCGTACGGATGTCTTTCACGAGTTTGTAGGGGTGCAGCACGTAGTTGCGGATCTGTGAGCCAAAGTCGATGCGTTTCTTAGTGCTCTCCACCCGGTCACGCTCCTCATTGCGCTTGTCAATCTCTATTTGGTAGAGGCGTGAGCGGAGCATGCGCAGGGCGTGCTCTTTGTTCATGAGCTGCGATCGCTCGATCTGGCACTCGATCACGATACCGGTTGGCTTGTGTTTTAATCGCACGGCCGTCTCTACTTTGTTCACGTTCTGACCACCGGCTCCACCTGATCGGAAGGTGTCCCACTCAATATCGCTTGGGTTCACCTCGATATGAATGGTATCGTCCACCACCGGGTAGGCGAATACGGAGGCAAAAGAGGTATGGCGGCGGCCACCTGAGTCAAAGGGCGAGATACGAACCAGTCGGTGTACTCCAATCTCTGATTTTAAGTAACCGTAAGCAAAGTCTCCGGTAATCTCCAGTGTGGCTGATTTTATACCTGCGCCATCGCCGGGGTTGTAGTATACCTCTCTCACGCCAAAATTATGTGACTCGGCCCACATAATGTACATGCGCATCAGCATCTCGGCCCAGTCCTGGCTCTCGGTACCGCCCGCGCCCGGGTTGATCTCCAGGATAGCGCTCAACTGGTCTTCCTCGCCACTGAGCATGCGCTTGAACTCCAGCCCTTCGATGGCCTGCTCCGTTTTTTTCGCCTCCTCTTTTATGTCTTCTTCCGACACATCGCCTTCCTTGTGGAAGTCAAAGAGCACTTCCAGGTCAGACAGCGACTTTTCTACCTCTTCGTAGTGGTCTGTCCATACCTTCAGCAATTTCACTTCTTTGAGCACTTTCTCGGCTCCCTTCGGGTCGTCCCAAAAGTCAGGCGCCAGGGTCTGTTTCTCGGTCTCCGCTATCTGCTCTTTCTTGGCATCGTAGTCAAAGATACCTCCTCAAGGCTGCAACGCGAGCCTTTAATTCCTTCATTTGTTCTGAAGTCATGCTTTCTGTTATTTATTGAACGCTAAAATGCTGGATTGCAAGCCCTATACGCTCTCAATCCAGCATTCACTCATACTTTATTGCTATAGGCGGATCTTATAGATCCAGTTATGCGCATCGGGTGCCTGGCCGGTCTTGATACGATCCAGTTCGGTTGCGATGCTGCTGGATAGCTGGCGACCTTCTATTGCCGGCAGATCCATGTCTTCGCCATTGTAATGGATAGTGGCGATCTGGGCGATGGTAGCGGCTGTTCCCGTACCGAAAGCTTCCTGCAGCTTGCCGGCTTTGTGCGCCTCTACAATCTCGCTCACGGTCACCTTTCGCTCCTCTACAGGTATACCCTTGTCGCGGGCAATTTGCAGTACGCTGCCGCGCGTGATGCCAGACAAAATAGTCGTGCTCACGGCAGGCGTCACCAATTTGCCATCGATCACAAACATCACGTTCATCGTACCCGACTCCTCGATGTACTTGTGCTCGCGCGCGTCGGTCCAGATAAGCTGGTGGTAGCCGCGCTCCTGCATTTTGCGGGCAGGGTATAGCGCAGCGCCGTAGTTTCCGGCGGCCTTGGCAAAACCGGCACCGCCTTCGGCAGAGCGCACATAGCTTGGCTCAATGGCCACACGCAGCGGCTGCCCATAATAGGCTCCTACCGGGCAGCTGAACACCATGAAGCGGTAAGTTGAGGATGGGCGCACCCCGATAAAGTCGTCTGTGGCAAAGATGAAGGGGCGAATGTACAGGGCGCAACCCGGTGTTGGCGGTACCCAGGCGGCATCCAGACGCAACAGCTGTTCCAGGCCCTGCATGAAGATCTCCTCAGGCAGCTCAGGTATGCACATGCGGTCTCCGGAGATGTTCAGACGCTTGAAATTATCGAGTGGCCTGAAAAGCAGGATGTCACCTTCAGCGTCCCTGTAGGCTTTCATCCCTTCAAAGATGGCCTGCCCGTAGTGGAGGGCTGAGGTGGCCGGGCTAAGCGACATGTTGCCGTAAGGCACGATTTCGGGATTCTGCCAGGCGCCGTCTTTGTAATCGGCTACCAGCATGTGGTCGGCAAATATTTTCCCGAACTCAATATTGTTAAAGTCTGCCTCCGCGATACGGCTCTGCGAAACCGTTTGAGTAGGTATAGTTAGGGTATCAACTGACATAAATAAAGGGAATTATTAGTTGGACAATGCAATCAGACGCGCGGCCTCCAGACGATTTCCTCAGCCTGTAACTCATACGTCATTTTCCGGCAAAGAGCGAACAGATAATCCGACAGTCGGTTGAGGTACACGATAACCAGATCGTCCACCGGCGATTCTTCCTGGAGGCGGATGGCCAGTCGCTCGGCGCGGCGGCAAACGCAGCGGGCCAGATGCCCGAATGAAACCGACTGATGACCGCCCGGAAGCACAAACGAGCGCAATGGAGGCACTTCGGCTGTCATCTTGTCAATTTCCTGCTCCAGCAGGGTTACGTCCTCGGGATGGAGGTCTGGCGTCACCATTTTGGTGTTCTTGTCGGGGTCGGTGGCCAGCGTGGAGCCGATGGTGAAGAGGCGGTCCTGTATCTCTTTCAGGATCTCAGCCCGGCTTTTGTTCACTCCTTGGTCACGTACCAGCCCGATGTAAGAATTAAGTTCGTCTACGGTGCCGTAGGCTTCTATGCGTAAGTGTGACTTAGCTACACGGGTGCCTCCTATGAGAGAAGTGGTGCCTTTGTCGCCTGTCTTGGTGTATATTTTCATGTGCTTTGCGCTGCGTTCATGTTCGCATGCGAAGTAACGTCCTGGTTCATCTCGTCTGTTTCTACTAATCCGTCGCGGAGGCGCACGATGCGGTGGGCGTATTTGGCGATGTCCTCTTCGTGAGTTACCATGATGATGGTATTGCCTTTGGCGTGCAGGTTCTCGAACAGCTCCATGATCTCGTAAGAGGTTTTGGTATCAAGGTTACCGGTCGGTTCGTCGGCCAGGATAATGCTTGGGTTGTTGATCAGCGCGCGGGCAATGGCCACACGCTGGCGCTGGCCACCTGACAGTTCGTTTGGCTTGTGCTTGCCACGGTTACCCAGGCCTACACTCTCGAGCGCTTTCTGCGCTTTTTCTTCACGCGTCGATTTGTTATACCCGGCATAGATCAGCGGCAGGGCCACGTTTTCGAGAGAGCTCTGGCGCGGCAGCAGGTTAAAGGTCTGGAACACGAAGCCGATCTCCTTGTTGCGCACCTCCGCCAGTTCATTGTCCGTCATGTTGCTCACATCGTTGCCGTTCAGGACGTACTGGCCTCCTGTGGGGGTATCCAGACAGCCGATGATATTCATGAGCGTTGACTTTCCGGAGCCGGAAGGCCCCATAAATGCCACATACTCTCCCCGCTCGATCCTGATGGACACAGACTTGAGTGCATGAATGGTTTCGCTACCCATGCGGTATACCTTCGAAATATCGTGTGTCTCGATGATGGTGCTCATAGAACCTGTTTTAGAGTTGCCATTGGTCCGCCTCTGCCTCTTTCGCTCGGCGCTGTTTATCAAATTTCTCTTTAAAAGTACTATATTCCGAAGCAGGAAGCAAGCTGCGTAACGAAACAAGCGCCTCGTCTGCATAATTGACAAGCCCCCTGTTCAGGCTCTCCAGCGCATAGGCTTTGTGCAGGCTGACAGAGTACGGATTATAGGTGATGCCGTCCAGCAGGATGTCGTAGGCCTGCATTTCGCCGGGGCTATACTTGGCAAAGAATGCGGCGGCATTCTCCACCACATTTTCATCGAACAGCAACATTTTCAGTGCCTGGCTATACCTTTCGGCGGCTTCACGGTCACGGCCTTTTATTTCGGCTATTTTGGCCCGGAAGTACAGTTTGTGCCGTTTGTCCTTCGGGGTCAGGTATAGGTTGTCCATCCGCTTCACCAGCACATCCTGGTTTTTGGTATTGAGCCACAGGCGCATTTGCTGCAAGTTGAGCCTGGAGCGGAGCTCTCCTTCCGGCTGCAGTTCAGCGGCAGCCTCCTTTATGGCTTCGTTGGCCAGTTTCCACTGCCTTCTTCCCATATAGTAATCTACTTTAGCCACCAATGCCTCGCGGCGTAGGTCTTTTTCCCGCACACTCTTCACGATGCGGTCCACATCGGCGGGCAACAGGTCGGGCAGGTAGGCGATCAGATACTGCACCTTGTCGCGGTCCGGGGCTTTTGTGATGATGGCGGACGGCGCCTGTTCCAGCACCCCCTCCAGCGACTGCGCCACTGCAACCGCCGACTCCAGCTCTGTAAAGGCTACATCGCCGAGCGCTACCACCGCCTCATCAGACTGGTGATTGAGAGCCAGCGCGTAGCCATGCGACAGGAAAGCCTGCGTAAAGCCCCTGTCTTTGGCCTCTTTGAAATAATGGGCGGCGGCACCGTAGTTTTCCTCCTCCATCATCCAGTGCCCCAGGGCATTGTAGTAGTAGCCGCTGCGTTCGCCTGCGGCCAGTGCCAGGTTCTCCACCACGCTGCGCGCCTCTTTCGGCCTGCCGTCGTAATGGTGCACAAGTCCTTTCAGGTATAGCAGGTCTTCCATAAAGAGCCTGTTTTCCTGCGAGGCCAGGTAGCGGTTGATAGGTTTCAACAGCGAGGTATCGCCTTTGTTTACACTGGAAATGGTTTTGTTGTAGAACAGGGTCAGATCCTCTACCTGCTCCAGCGAGTCTGTTACAAAATCATCTTCCTTGATATCGGAAGTACGCCCCAATAACTGATTAAGGGCCGCCATGTTGCTGCGCAGCGGCTTGTATTTGGTGGAGCGGATTTCGGTGAGTAGTTCCTTGGCCTCTTCGGGCATGGCCTGGCGGGTATAGTAGGCCATCCGGTTGCTGCGAACCAGGTCCTGGTTTTCTGCGTGCCGCTGTGCCAGGTCAAAGTAGTAGGCTACGCTGTCGTGCACGCTGGTCTGTGCGTATAGCAGGGCCAGGTTGTTGTAGATTTCCCCGTTTTTCGGAAAGGCCTCCGCTCCCTGCTGCAGCACATACAGCTTTTCGAAGAAGTACTGCTTGCGGTCGTACAGGTTGGCCAAACGGATATAGAGCTTCGGGTTCGGGTTCCGCTCCAGTGCCTCCTGCAGCGTTAAAATCTCTTTGTTGCGCTCGTTCTGCGCACGGTACATAGCCGCCAGGCTAAAGCTCGCTTTCGTGTTGTGGTTATCAAACAGATCGCTCTCTCTGTAGAAACGCTCTGCCAGTATATCGTTTTCAGAACCCTTGTACAGGTCGCCGATGTAACTGTAGTAGCCGGCGTATGCATTGAAATAGACCCTGAACTGTGTGCGCATCACCAGGATGGCCAGCAGAATGGCTCCCATCGTGTAGATGGTGTACACCGGCAGCCGCTTGGGTTGGTATACTACCTTGTACACAGCCAGCCGCTGCTTGATCAATCCCCCGAAGTTCACCATCACATACAGGAAAAAGAAGGCTCCAAAGGCCAGGTGGGTGTAGACGATCAGGTTATGGAAGACGGAAATAGCGGAATCGTTGGCGGTGGCATAGGCGTAGCCAATGCTCAGGAAAGTGATGGTGGCAAACACCAGGTAGACGATGGCACCAGTTGGCTTGAAAGGGAAAAGCCTGCCGTACAGGGTTTCGCGCTGGCGCATGCCCCAAAAACCGGCAATTGCCGAGAACAGCAGGATAACGAAGGCATTGATGTAAAAGAAATCCCCTTTCACATAGCCGACGTGGCGCAGGTATAGCAGCACCAGGTTCACCAGGTACAGCACGCTCACCAGCGCAAACTGCCATACGCTGAAACGACGCTCCGGCTTAGCGGCCTGTGTGTTGATCCAGAGCAGGGCGTTGATGTTTTCGTAGCCGACCCAGGTCATAAAAAGCAGGGAAGCCACCATGAGCGCCAGCGAGCTGTAATTGGCCAGATGCAAGGTGGTTATTAGCGGCGAAAAGTCGGATTCCGAGTAAATGAAGGCCCCCAGCAAACTGATCAGCGCAATCATCGCCATGATCCGCACTGTAAAGGGTACCTGCTGGTAAAATGCCTGAAAAGCATAGGTGGCCAGGGCAAAAAGCACGATCGATACGAGCAGTGTGGTCTGACCGGTGCTGTTGCCGATCACGCCGAGCAGATCCAGGTTGAAAGAGGCCAGCAGCATCATGAGCAGCAGCATACCCGCAAAGTAAGGGATGCGCTTCATGGTGGTGATCGCCGCGGCATAGAAGGCCAGGCAAAGGGCCAGTAACAGCATCAGCGCCACTGCAGCGAGTTTATTGAGGACGGGCATCGCCACATCGTACTGCTCTGTAAGCAGGTAGCCGTCGGCATATAGGGTGAAGGACTCCAACAGCCGCGAAAACTCGTGCACCGGCACCTGCACCACCTGCAGTTCGGGCAGCTTATCCCAGGCCAGGAAATTGCTCTCGCCGGTGAAGTAATGGTATACCCCCAGCATGAGTGCCAGCACAGCCACGATCAGCAAAAACAGAAAGGGATACCTGGTGTCCGCATCCCAACTGTTCCAAAACTTGATTTTGTTCATAGACAAACCGACAGACTATTCGAGCACTTTCGGCACTCTGAAATAATCGGAGTCTTTTCTTGGTGCGTTTTTCAGCGCTTCGTCGTGCGATACGGTATTCTGCGCCAGGTCTTCGCGCATCACGTTCACTTCCTCTGACATGTGGATGAGGGGCTCTACGTTTTCGGTGTCGAGTTCGCGGAGTTGGTCTACCCAGTTCAGGATCTTGTTCAGGTCCTGCAGCATCTCCTGCTCTTTCTCCTCATTAAACTCCAGTCGGGCCAGGTGCGCGATCTTTCTAATGGTTTGTATATCGGTTGACATCTATTGGGTTATGTTTCTTAAGTTCTTCTTGAATGATATTGAATACTTTTTCTTTCAGGGCAGGCAGGTCCTGCAGCGTCATGCCTTTTGTCTCAATCGGCTCGTGTATAATGATCTTGAGCGGGTGCCAGCGTACTTTCAGTTTGCCATCCAGATCGGGCAGAAACTTGTGGTTATAGGGCATAGTGACCGGCACCACCGGCAACTGTTTTTCAATGGCTAGTCTGAATGGCCCGTCTTTAAAAGCCAGCAACTCCTCGCCGGCCGTAGACGGTATAGTGCCCTCCGGAAAGATCACTAGGTTGCGACCCTGCTCCAGCGTCCGCACGGACTGTATGTAGCTCTTGGCACTGCTAATGGCGCTCTTGCGGTCTACGGCAATGTATAGCTTTTCGTATACCTTGCCCCAAAGCGGAATTTTGGTGAGCGAGCTCTTGCCTACAAAGTTAATAAAGCCCGGGACGGCATGCAGCAACAGCGGAATATCGAGGTATGAGCTGTGGTTCGGCGTGAAAATATACTGCTTGTTGCGGTCGAAGCGCATGCGCCACTCCACCTGAAGCGGCGTCAGGAACATGCGCAGGGCCGATGAGGACCAGAAGCGGTTGATGCCATGCACGTGCGGGTACCAGCGCTGCTTGCGGATAAGCACTGCCTGAAATGGATACGTGACCACAAATGGCATCATAAACCAGGTGACACACCAGGTTGTATAAATGCGATGGGACAGGTATTTAAGCGCTTTCATGCCTTCAAATGTAAGAATAATCCACCAGTTATCAATCAGAGGCGCTCGTCAGACATGCTTTATCCGTTTACTTTTCCTGTTGTAGCAAAATAGCCGCTTTGAGTATACCTGCCACGCTGATGGCGTCAGTAATTTCGTTGTCCATAACCATGCGCACGGCCTCTTCAAAGGCCACGCGCCGAATGTGAATCACCTCTGTTTCTTCAAAAGCGGTTTCGCCGGGCTTTAGTTCCTGCGCCAGGAAAACGAAGCCCTCTTCATCGGTCACAGAATTAGAGGTATGCAAGCGGGCAATATTGGTCCACTTTTCAGCTGTAAAACCGGTTTCCTCCTGCAGTTCGCGCTTCGCCGACTCCAGTATGTCATTCTCGATCAAGCCGCCGCCCATCGGAATTTCCCAGCTGTACACGTTGAGGGGATAGCGGTACTGTCCCACCAAGTAGGTATAGCCTTCGTCATCAACAGGTATAATACCGATGGCTTTGTTCTTCATGCTCACCACACCGTAGATGCCTTCGCCACCATTGGGGTTGAGCACCTGGTCTTCGCGCACTTTTATCCAGGGGTTCTGGTAAATCTCTTTGCTGGACAGGGTAGTCCAGGGGTTGTGTTTTTCGTCAATCATCATGCTATTTCCTTCTGGCGATCATCTCTATCTCTACCTGCGCGCCCAGCGGGAGCGAAGCCACTCCGATGGTGGTGCGGGCTGGGTATGGCGAGGCAAATTTAGTCGCGTATACCTTGTTCATCGCTTCAAAATTAGCCATGTCGGTCAGGAAGACGTTTACTTTTACCACATCAGCGGGCGTTAAACCCGCTGAAGCCAGCACCTGAAACAAGTTTTGGAAGCACTGCTCGGTTTGCGCGGCGATGTCGCCCTGCACCAGCTTTCCGGTGCCGGAGTCAATGGGCGTCTGGCCGGACAGAAAAACCAGTTCTCCTGATTCCACTGCATGGGAATACGGGCCTACGGCTACCGCCCCCTCGGCGTTAAAAGCTTTTCTGGACATATGCTTGGCTTGTTTGAACGCTGATTTTAAACAAAGATAAGGTATAGGAAAATTTAATTTATAAACATTCAGTCCCCTTTACATAAAAGCCTGCAACAGCCAGGCTTTGAAAGCGCAGCTGTTGCAGGCCGAACAGGTATAGCAGTGTTTATATTATTGCTGCAGTTTAGCTCTGCCGGTATTCACCCTTTCCTCGAGCACGCGAACTGCATTTTCAGCCCGCTCAATGGCAGCTCTTCTTCCATCCAGTTCAGCATCTGACATCTTACCGGATTTCCTGTTTTTTTCCAGTTCGTCTTTTGCCTTCGCAATTCGGTCTCTTGCTTCTTTTACTTTGTTGTCTCCTTCATCAACTGTCGTAACAAGTTGGGCTTTTTTTTGCTCACCCGTCATGCGGGCTTCAGCCGCCCGGTTCTGCCCAAATTCACGGCCACTCATGTCGCCTTTGTCCTGGCCGTAAGCGTTGCCATTGTCCGAATCATCGGCTTGTTGCTGACCTTGTTTTCCTTGCTTCTGAGCACGGTCGCGCTGCTCTCTCTCCTGCTTTTCCTCACGCTTGTTGTCTTTCTGGTTACCCTTGTTGCCTTTGGTGTTCTGATTTTTCTCACGGGCCTCCTGCTCTTCGTTGGATTCAGCCGTTTGCTTGTTGGCGTTGCCTTTGCCTTGTTGCGCCACAGCCGATTCGGTAACGGCTATTGTCAGGCCAAGCGCAATGCCCAGTCCGATGGTTCTGATGATCTGCTTTTTCATGGGATGCTATTCGTTAAATTTCGTTCAACAAGGAGTCTACTTCGGCAGCAGCTTCTTCAATTTCAACTCTGGTATTATCTATTTCCGCACCGGCTGTATCGGCGGGTGCCGTATCGGCTTCGGGTTTGGTTACGGTTGTTTCTTCGGTGTCGGGCGTGCTGTTGCAGCCTGCAAGCAGAAAAGCGCCAAGGGCGAAGACGAGAAGGTGTTTTTTCATAAGTTCAGGGTTATTAAATGGTTTGTAAAAATGATGAGGTCGATGCTGCGATCAGGCAATATACATAATACACGCAGAAAACAGCAGTATTAATGCACCCATACCTCTCTGGTTGTAAAGTCGATCGTAAAACTGGCCTGGCTGATCAGACTATAATTAAGCACCCCGTCATAGAGAATGCTTTCAGCTGCTGCCTGGCTTACCAATTTACGATTACCTAGCTGTAAAGCAATGGGGTTGAGGGCGATGCGTTGGGAAGTGGTGTCGTTTTGAAGTCCCCATTCGGCGGCCGTGTGGTGCGACAGCAGCAATTCGCTGATGTTGCCTGTGTCGAACAGGAACCAGTAAGTGCGTTTCCGGCGCGGAATTTCCAGAAAAACGGTGAGCTCGTTTCCGTCCAGCCCACTGGCAAAGCGGCTTTTTATTGGCGTAAATTTGCTGCGCTGCCTTTTGAGTGAGGCTGGCGTCTGCAGAGTCAGCTGATTGGCGGCTAAGTCAATCGTGAGCACTTTGTCCCGAAAGGTTTTGAGTGAGAGCACCCCGTCTACCTTAGGAAGCTCCTTCGGCAAAATGCTCATGACGTCCCAAACACCCACCGTCGCAGCAGGAAAAGAGACGTTGTCTATCTGTAATGCAACAGAGTCTATTTTCTGATAGCTGAACTGATCTCCTCTCATACGGTAGGCGATGCCACGGCCATATACCCCACGGCCCAGTTTCCTGGCCACCTCGGGCGAAATAAAGGTTTCACCTCCGCCGGTGTCAAACAGGAAATTATACCTCTGCCCCTGTATGGTCACTTCCACCTGTTTCAATTCCCGGAAGTAGTCTTTTAGCGGAATCGTTTCCTGGGCGACGGCTCCGGATACAAGAGCGAGACTCAGAAGCAGGCTTAAGAGGAGTATTTTCATACTGATTAGGTTACGTACTGGCACATCAATCATTCTAGCATCAACGTCAGGAAGTGTTCTGCTGTTTAGTTCCTGAACCGCTCTATCGTGTAGCCTTTCTGCCTGAGCATGTTTATCAGTCCTTTCTCACCACCTAAATGCCCCATACCTACGGCTATAAAGGCCCGATCATGCTGGATCAGTTTTTCAATATCATCCAGCCAGTTCAAGTTGCGTTGATCTACCATCAGGTTTCTTATGTCAGGCCCCAGTTCTTTATCTAACATTTCATTTGCCACAACATCTATCTCCCCACCCTTGTAAAGCTCGATCAGTCGTTCGGCCTGGGCCAATATCTGTTCATCCGTGAGGCCCTCCACTGGTAATGGAATCTGCTCCAAAACTCCCAGTACTTCCATAGCCGTTTCGAGCCCGGTTATTCGGATCTGGTGCCTGTCAGCTACCTGCATTAACGCACCTTCCATGCTTTTGAGGCTTGCGCCGTATTTGTTCAGCAGCACCTGATGGGTCTTTGCTCCCGTCCGAAACTTATTGTGTTTCCTAAACAGCGCCTGGTCCTCTTTGTCCCGCAGGTTTAGCTCGGTGGCCAGCACACTACACGTTTCAAGCGCAGCGATGGCATCATCACTTATTTCGATCTGGTCTGAAGGGTACTCGTGCATGGTCCCCAACAGAAAAGCTTCCCTGCCGTCGGTCGTTGTAATTTTCCAAAGCAGACTCGATGCTGGCTCCTGTTTTCCCGAACAGGAGCTTAACAGTAAGAGTAGGAAGCATGTGTAAAGCAGTGGCTTTTTCATTTAGTAAGTGGATATGTCTAAGTCAGATATGTGACTGCTCTCCCTATTGAGTCGGATTTAATGCTTCTCTGATCTTTTACCTCATCAACTCCCCCACCGTCTCAATCCCCCGCTTTTTGGCCAGCGAGAGCAGCTTGAGCAATAGCAGAGCCGTAGCAAAGGCATCCCCGGATGCGGTGTGGCGGTCGTCGGTGGGCAGGTTATACCTTTCGCAGAGGGCATCGAGGCTGTACTCGGTCGTTTTTAAGGTATGGCTATCGGCATTGCGGCGCTCGAGCCGGATGGCCAGTTGCGCTGTGTCGACGGAGCGGTTGCGGAGCTTGTCTTTTATACCTTGCCGCTTCAGCATCTGGTTGACCATCGCGATGTCGAAGGCCACATGCTGCCCGACCAGTATCGCGTTTCCGATGAAGTCGACGAAACCCTCTACTGCTTCCCGCTCGGCTATACCTTGTTCCAACTGCTTAGCTAACAATCCATGTACTTCGGCACTTTTGGTGGACGGAGCTCCCTCCTGCTGTACCAGACATTCAAAAGTATCCGACACGAGCACCTGCAAGCCACGCACTTTTATGGCACCGATGGAAAGCACTTTGTCGGTGCGCTGGTCCAGTCCAGTGGTTTCGGTATCAAATACTACAAACTCTACCTCGGATAGTGGGGTGCTGCCCGGGAGCTGCTCTTTTAGCGCATCGCTATACCTGAGCCAAAAAGCCGGGGCATTCTTATCAACAGGTTTCAGTTGGTGTAAAAGCGCTCTCAGCCACTCCATCAGCCGAGGTAGTTAAGTTGGAAGCGCACCTGCAGAAGTTCCTGTATGTCGCTGATCGGCTTAAAAGTGCTGCGTAGCGTCTGCCGCTCGAGTTTGTTGAGTTGATTGGGATTGAGGTAACGTCCTGAATTTTTGTTCCGGAGACCGTTGAGCGCCCGGAAGCGCATCATAATTTCGTAGGCCATGGCCGCCTCAAGGTATAGACCGGCATTCTGCGGCTCCAGCTCGGCCAGTTTCTCGAAGCGTTTGAGCGTGTTGTTCTCGCCGGCTATGCGATTGTCCAGGGTAAGTACCCGGGCGGCATCCACGAGCGGCGTCATGGCGCGCAGCTTGATGTCGAACTTGTCTTTATGTCCCCCTCCCCGCTCTACAATAAAATTGCGGAAAAAGCTCAGCGGCGGCGGACTCTGCAGCGCGTGTTTGGCCAGGAAAGGAAGAAAAATCCGCTCTTGCTGAATGTTGTTGTAGATGTAGTCTGTCAACTGCCGACTTAGACTGAAGTCGCCGTACACGGGGCGGTAATCGTAGAAAATGGAGGTATGCATGAGCGCCTCCTCTGTCGGTTCGTGTATCCAGTTGTAGAAGTACTGTTTCCAGGTATGGAGCGGCTGGCACCACTTCGGGTTACTAGCCATCATGTCGGCAGGGCACTTCTCAAATCCGCATTGCACCATAATATCGCGTACGATAGCACCCAGTTTCAGGAAGTAGGCCTGATGTTCTTTTTCCAATGCGGCATTCTTATCTTCGAACACCAAAGCATTGTCCTGATCGGTGCGGAGAAGCTGCTCTTCGCGCCCCTCGCTGCCTAACGACAGCCAACAGTAGTGCACCGGCGGCTCGCCCAATTCCTTTTCGGCATGCTGCAGCGCCCGCACAATAATGGCATCGTTTATCTCGGTGATAATGTTGGCAATAAAAGAAATGCTCACCTCCTGCTCCAGGTACTTCAGCAGCAGTTCCTCGGCACGGTCGCGTATACCTGGCAGGGAGGCAATGTCGCGGGTCTGGCGAATCTCGGAGATCAGCACGGCCGGGTTATTGCCCTGCGCCAGCAACAAATCATGCTCAGTGAGTACGCCCATAGCGCTTGAATTCACAGTGCCGTCGGTGGTCACGCATAGGTGCTTGACTTTATGCCGGATCATGTTGATCAGCGCATCGGCCATAGGCGGATTGGGAACAGTGGTGATGACGGGGGCCGACATGATCACTTCTACCGGTGCATCAATTGTAACGTGCCCGGCCACTACCTGACGGCGCAAATCGGTATCGGTCAGAATACCCAAAGGTCGCTGCTCACCATCCACCACCATCATAAAACTGGAATCTTTATCGCTCATCATCTGAGCAGCCAGTCGGATAGAAGTATCAGGCGGACAAGCAATCAGGTTTTTGGTCGTATCAATTTTGAGGACATCCTCCAGATGCAAAGGTATAGATGAAGGGGCAATGGTGCTTAGCCCCACCCGAGCCCGCTGCGCATCGCGTAAGGTTGGGTTTCGCACCGGCTGTCCCGCCGCAAAACCCGCTGCAAAGTATAGTGCCACCCGCGGATTTTCTGTCAGCACAGGTTCGAACTCAGCGATAGGTATAGCGTAGACCAGCGACTCTTCTGATGCGGTAGCGGTGGAGGAATAATTCATTTTGGCAATCAGCGCCCTCACCCCAAACACATCGCCCTCATCACAGACATCGAGGAGTTTCGGGCTGCCATTTTCGGTGCTTTGCTCCAACCTGACGGAGCCCTGCCTTACGATGTAAAAGAAATGATGTGCCGTATCGCCCTGCGCAAACAAAACCTGTTCCGGTTCCAGGTATAGCACCCGCACCTGCCTGGCCAAAGCCCGCAGTTTCTCCGGGTCAATCAGGTTGAAGGGCGGGTAGTTATTCAGAAATTCGTAAACGCGTTCCTGTATGACGTTGGAGGGCTTCATAGCGCAGGGTTATACCTGTTGAAGGTACGGTTTTGGAGACAGGATTGCAAGAGTAGTCTGAATCAGGATTCACAAGATTAATAAGGATTTGCAGGATTATCGCAAACATTTAAACACACCCCTATTATCCCAGCCTTCCCCTTTTATCGAGGGCCCCTACCCCCAAAACAGAGGAATGAGTTCGCCGCTGCCATCACACAGGTATAGCTTTGTAGCTACGGTTTCATGTGCACGATTAACATCCCCCTGTCCCCTTCAAAGGGGGACTTTCCGCCATTATTATCTTACAGGTATAGCTTTGTAGTTGCCGCGATTTGCTGCTCCTTATGAGTATACCTGCCCCTCCCATGAGGGGAATCTCAGCTGATGCCATCTCACAGGAATAGCTCCGTAGCAAACTACCACTGACAGGTATAGCAAGACAAACTTGCCCCTTAAGCTATGAAACAAATCTCCTCAGCCAAGTGCACCATTACGACTACCCACTGTTTGAGCGTTCAGCGAGTTTGGGGAGTCTTGACTTTTTTGCCTACTTTTTTTGTCAAGAAAAAAAGTAGGGCCCGGCCGGCCAGGCCAAGCTATGAAACAAGCTAGATTGTTAAGCCTGTGATTGCAGTTGCTACAAAGCAAAGCCCTATACCTAGAGGGGCCTATAATCGGGCCAGAGGCCCCACGATAGCAATCGCGAGAGAGGACGCTCGCGCCGTAAGCAACCACTATACCTTTCATCACCAAAATAGCCTGAAATGCAAAAGTCCTGCAACAGACGCCGCAGGACTTTACGCATTCAACTAAACTTATCAACTAAAAACTCTTATAAAGCACCCGCTTTAATTTCATCTACTACATCCGGATCAAGCAAGGTAGAAGTATCACCCAAATTAGACGTATCGCCTTCTGCTACTTTGCGCAGAATGCGACGCATGATCTTCCCGGAGCGGGTTTTGGGTAGTCCGCTTACAATCTGGATTTTGTCCGGTTTGGCGATTTTGCCGATTTTCTCTACAACTGTTTCGATGATCTCGGCTCGCAGGTAATCTTCGCGCTCCGGTATTTCTTTGCAGATAACGAACGCATAAATGCCTTGCCCTTTCACGTCGTGCGGGTAGCCTACCACCGCAGACTCCACCACGTGGTCGTTGTGGTTGATGGCATCTTCAATTTCGGCAGTGCCGAAGCGGTGACCAGATACGTTAATCACATCGTCCACACGGCCGATGATGCGGTACAGACCATCTTTGTCGCGCTTGGCCCCGTCGCCGGTAAAGTACAGGCCTTTGTAGGTGGAGAAGTAACTCAGGCGTGCACGCTCGTGGTCGCCGTAGGTAGTCCGGATGATGCCTGGCCACGGGAACTTCATACATAGATAGCCTTCTACTTCGTTATCAGTGATTTCCTTGCCCTCTGCATCCACCAGAATCGGCTGTATACCTGGCAGTGGGTAAGCTGCGTGGGCGGGTTTAATAGGCGTCACGTTGGCCAGAGAAGAAATCATGATGCCGCCGGTTTCGGTTTGCCACCAGGTATCAACCAGCGGACAGCGTTCCTTGCCGACGTGGGTATGGTACCAGTGCCAGGCCTCCTCGTTAATTGGCTCGCCCACCGAGCCCAGCACTTTGAGGGAGTCGAGGCTGTAGGAAAGCACATCGTCGATATCGCCGCCCATCAGAGAGCGAATGGCAGTTGGCGCGGTGTAGAAAATATTGACGCCGAACTTATCGACCACCTGCCAGAAGCGGCCCATATCCGGGAAGGTCGGCACGCCTTCGAACATCAGCGAAGTTGAGCCTGACAAAAGCGGACCGTAGAGTAGATAGGTATGGCCGGTGATCCAGCCGATGTCGGCAGTACACCAGTAAATATCATTTTCCTGTACCTGGAACACGTTGCTGAAGCTATACTGGGCATATACCATGTAGCCGCCGCAGGTATGTACCACGCCTTTGGGTTTGCCCGTGGAGCCGGATGTATAGAGAATGAAGAGCATGTCTTCGGCGTCCATTTCTTCGGCAGGGCAGTCTTTGCTCACACCCTGCACTTCGTCGTGGTACCACACATCGCGGCCTTCCACCATGTTCACGGCCCAGCCCAGACGCTCTACTACAATTACTTTCTGCACCGATTCGCAACGCTCCAGGGCCTCGTCTACCACACGCTTCACCGGAATCTGCTTCGCGCCGCGGTTCAGACCGTCAGAAGTGAGCACCATGCTGCACTGCGCGTCGTTGATGCGGTCGGCCATGGCCACAGCCGAGAAACCGGCAAACACCACCGAATGGACGGCCCCAATACGGGCGCAGGCCAAAACAGCGAAAGCCAGCTCCGGAATCATCGGCATGTAGATACAGATGCGATCACCTTTTTTGGCGCCATTTTTCTTGAGCACGTTGGCAAACTGACATACCTTCTCGTGGAGTTCGCGGTAGGTATAGCGGATAAATCTTTCTTTCGGATCGTTGGGTTCCCAGATCAGGGCCAGCTTGTTGCCGCGGGTTTTCAGGTGACGGTCGAGGCAGTTTTCCGTGATGTTCAGCCGGCCGCCCTTAAACCACTTTATGTTCGGCTCCTCGAAGTTCCATTCCAGGGTGGTATTCCATTTCTTGCGCCACGTAAACGTGCTCGCTATATCGGACCAGAACCCTTCCGGGTCTTCCACACTGCGCTTATAGGCTTCTTCGTATTCCTGATAAGTCTTGATTTGAATGTTAGGCATGATATCGGTTTGTTATTGGTATTTAAGGTTTATTCAGTCAGTAAAGGTGCACGATTCGGACAGGTTGAGACCTGTCCCTACAGGAACTTACTCCAGAAAAGCATTCCCGATTTTTCGCTCCTTCAGGTCATCGTGTATCTCCGTTAAAATAGCCGGATCGTCAATGGTAGAAGGTATAGCATAGTGCACACCGTCGGCAATGTTGCGTAGTATTTTGCGAAGAATCTTGCCGGAGCGGGTTTTGGGCAGTCGATTCACAATGAGCGCGCTGCGGAAGTAAGCCACGGCGCCGATTTTCTCCCGAATCAGGGTGATTAACTCCTGCTCCAACTGCTGCTCGCTAATGTTTTGTCCGTCCTTGAGCACCACCAGCCCAATCGGGCGTTGTCCGCGCAGGTCGTCGGCTATACCTACCACGGCGCATTCGGCTACGGCCGGGTGTGAGGCTACCATCTCTTCCATCTCTCCGGTTGAGAGGCGATGACCCGACACGTTGATGACGTCATCAATGCGGCCCATGATATAAATATAGCCATCTTCATCCATATAGCCCCCATCACCGGTCATGTAATAGCCTGGAAAACGATCGAGATAAGACTTGTAGAAGCGGTCGTTGTCTTCCCAAAGCGTTGGCAGACAGCCTGGAGGCAGCGGCAACTTCACGGCCACGTAGCCTTCCTGCGCAGGTATAAGCTCTTGCCCTTCCTCACCCAGAATCTCCACTTTATACCCACACACCGGCAAGCCTGCTGCGCCTGCCCTGGCAGGTTTCAGACCATAACCGACCATGTTCGCCACCATCGGCCAGCCCGATTCGGTTTGCCACCAGTGGTCGATGACAGGTATACGCAGCAGGTCTTTGGCCCAATAGTAGGTGGCCGGGTCGCAGCGCTCGCCAGCCAAAAACAGGTACTTGAGCGACGGCAGGTCATACTTGATTTTTTCTATCCCGTCCGGGTCTTCTTTTTTGATGGCACGTATAGCGGTTGGGGCGGTGAAGAGCACTTTCACGTCGTGCTGCATGATGACACGCCAGAAAGTACCGGCATCCGGCGTGCGCACCGGTTTGCCTTCGAAGAGCACCGTAGTGCAGCCATGAATCAGCGGCGCGTATACCAGGTATGAGTGCCCCACAGCCCACCCCACATCCGAAGCAGCCCAGAACACATCGCCGGGCTCCACGCCATACACGGCTTTCATACTGAATTTGAGCGCTACGGCATGGCCGCCATTATCGCGTATGATGCCTTTTGGTTTGCCGGTGGTGCCGGAGGTATAGAGCACATAGAGCGGGTCGTGCGCATCAACAGGAACCGGGTCGGCTGGCTGAGCTTTCTGCAACACGTCCATGTAGTCGAGGTCGCGGCCGGGCTGCATGTCGGCTTCCACGTAAGGGCGCTGCAAAATGATGGCATGCTCGGGCTTGTGTTTGCTGTCGTTCAAGGCTTTGTCGAGGAGCGGCTTGTAGGGGATGTGCTTGTCGAACTCAATACCGCAGGAAGCGGAGACAACCACCTTCGGGCGGGCATCGTCGATGCGCACCGTGAGCTCGTGCGGCGCAAAACCACCGAACACTACCGAGTGAATAGCACCTAACCTTGCGCAGGCCAACATAGCAACCACGGCTTCAGGTATAACCGGCATGTAAATCACTACAGTATCGCCTTTCTCCACACCTAAACCACGCAGCGCACCGGCAAAACGGGCCACCATGTCGCGGAACTCGCGGTAGCTGTACTTGCGAATGGTGTTGGTCACCGGCGAGTCGTAAATCAGGGCGGTCTGGTCGGCGCGGCCGTTCTCTACGTGGTAGTCCAGCGCCAGGTACGATGTGTTGAGCTTGCCGCCCGCGAACCAGCGGTAGAAGCCGTTTTCGTCGGTGGTCAGGATTTGCTTTGGCTCTTCGAACCAGGCAATCTGCTGTGCCTGTTCGCCCCAGAAGCCTTCGGGGTCCTGTATGCTTCTTTCGTAAGCCTCGGCATACGCGCTGTTGGTTTGGGTTACTGTATCCATATCTCCAATTCTTTTGTTACGATTAACTTTTTGTCAGTTCCTTGATTTTCTCTATCAGGAAGCGGGTTGAAAAGGGCTTTGGAATATACAGGTCCGCCCCTACGTCATAGCCTTTTTTGATGTCGGCGTCCTTGGTCTTGGCGCTCATAAAAATCACCTTGGCTCCGTCCATATTTTCCTGTCGGCGTATGTGCCGGCATACCTCGTAGCCGTCCACGTCGGGCATCATAATGTCGAGCAACACCACGTCGGGCCGCTCCTTGTCCACGCTCTCCATGGCCTCAGTGCCGTTGCGGGCAATGTATACCTGGTAGCCATTCTTGCGCATCAAAAACTCCAGCGGCATCAGTATACTCGGTTCATCATCCACGACCAACACCTTCAATTTCTCTTTGGTACTCATAGTTTTATACGTTTGCGGGCACATTTACTCTCACAGGCAACACGAACGAAAACCGGGAGCCTTTGCCCGGTTCGCTCTCTACCCAAATGCGCCCCTGGTGCGATTCAATTATCTTTTTGCAGATGGCTAGTCCCAGTCCGCTGCCCTCTGGTTTGCGGATGTTCTGGTTCTGCGCCTGGTAAAATTTGTCGAAAATCTGCTTGTGAAACTCCGGGTCGATCCCCTTGCCGTTGTCCACCACATTCACTTTTATGTCGCCGTCGATGTAGTAACCCGACACGATGATGCGGCCGTGCTCCGGGTTGCAGAACTTGACGGCATTGGAGACCAGGTTGACCAGCACCTGCATCAGGCGGTCTTTGTCGCCGCTGATGACCGGCAGGTTGTGCTGCACATCCACCACCAGGTCGATGTTTTTTTCCTGCACCAATTGCCCAAGCGCCTCCACCGACTCACGTACCACCTCTTCTATCTGCACCGGCCCGAGGTTGAGTTTTTGCTTGCCCGACTCGAAGCGCTCCAAGTCCAGCACATGCGTGATCAGTCGCGTCAGTCGTTCGGACTCCTTCACAATGGTTTGTAGAAAATGCTCCTGGTCCTCGCGCTCCATTTCGGGGTTGTCATACAGAATTTCAGAAAGCGCCCGGATAGAAGTAAGTGGGGTGCGGAGCTCGTGCGTGACTGTTGATAAAAACTCGTCTTTGAGCTCGTCGAGTTGCCGGAGTCGTTCGTTGGCGCTGCGGAGTTGTTCGGTGGCGCGGCGCAGCTCCAAGGATTTGCGGCGCAGTTCGTTGTTGATGGAAATCAGTTGCTGCGATTCTTTCAGGATATTGAGCACCTCGTCGATACTGATTTTCTCTTCCTTCACCACCGACGCCACCATAATGCGGGCCGACGAAGACCCGATAACTCCCGATAAGACCTTCTCGGCATAAGTCACCATTTTCGGGTCAGCCTTGCCGGTTTCGTCTTCCGGTTCGGGGTATTTGCGTTTGTAGGCTTTCATGGCGACTTCGGCTTTTTTCTCACCCAAGAAGTTCACCAGCAAGGATTTGATGTCAGGTATGTACGCCGTGCCTTTCCAGACGATGGAGCTTTCGAACACGGTGGAGTACCTGAAGATGTCCACAAATACTTCCGCCTGATTGCGCTCCTGCGACGTTTGCCTGCTCAAAAGCGACACGCCGATGTAAAGGCCCACATTCAGAAACATGCTCCAAAACATAGCGTGCGAAATGTAATCCATGCCCTGCAGGCCGAACAACTCGAAGGGTTTAAGTAAGGCTATACCTAGCGGTCCATGCTCCAGAATGGAATCCGGCAACATGCCCACCCCCACCATCGACGGCACCACCAGGGTATAGAACCAGACTGCTGCACCGACCACTATACCTGCCAGCGCCCCGTTTTTGGTGCCTTCTTTCCAGAAGATTCCCCCGATAATGGCGGGTGCAAACTGTGCCACCGCCGCAAATGACACCAGCCCGACTTCCACGAGCGAATAGTGTTCCGCCACGCCCTTGTAGTACAGGTATGCGAGTAACAAAATCACCAGAATGCCGAGCCTGCGACTGAAAAGCAGGAGCTTCGTGAACTGATTCTGGTAGCGGTTTTTGATGGCAGGTATACCTACCAGAAGCGGCATCACCAGGTTGTTGCTGATCATCACGCTCAGGGCAATGGTGGCTACAATGACCATGCTCGTCGCGGCCGAGTAGCCGCCCAGGTATACCAGCAGAGCAAGTATGGATTGGCCCTCGCTGAGAGGTATAGCCAGCACAAACATGTCGGCGTCTATACCTGCATTGCCGAACAGTATGTCACCGCCAAAGGCAATGGGCAGCACGAAAATATTGATGGCAAACAGGTATAGCGGAAAAAGCCACATGGCTTTGTTCAGGTGCTGTTCGTTCACATTCTCCACCACGGCTACCTGGAACTGGCGCGGCAAAAACAAAATAGCCAGCATCGACAACACAACCATCCAGAACCACTGCGAAAAGCCGTTGTCACTATCGAAAGTCATCAGCCGCTCAAAATCGGGTAGTTGGGTGGCCTGTTGCATGATGTCGCCGAAGCCATTGAACACGCCGTAGGTCACGAAAACACCCGCCATAATGAAAACCACCAGCTTGAAGAGTGACTCAAAAGCAATGGCTGTTACCATACCTTCGTGCCGCTCGGTGGCCTCCACGTGCCGCGTGCCATACACGATGGTGAACAATCCCAGGCCCAGCGAAATGTAGAAAGACGTATCGCCGAACATTGGGCTCCGGCCCACCTCGTTTGCACCGGTTAAGATGTCCAGGCTGCTGGCGATGGCCTTCAGCTGAATGGAGATGTAAGGTATAATTCCCAGCACGCAAACAATGGTGGCGATGCTGCCAAGCGTGACGTTCTTGCCATAACGCGACGAAATAAAATCAGCGATGGTGGTAATGCGCTGCACCCTGCAAATGCGGATGATCTTGCGCAGCACCACCCACCAGAGCGGTGCCATCAGCGTCGGACCAATGTAGATAGCCAGGTAGCCCAAACCTGTTGTGGCGGCCCTTCCCACCGAACCGTAATAGGTCCAGGCGGTGCAGTATACCGCAATTGAAAGCGCATAAATGTACGGATTGCCCACGAAGCTTCTGCCTGCAGCCGATCGCCTTTCTGCCCACGAAGCCAGCCCAAAGAGCAAAGCCAGGTAGAAAAATGACGCACCGATGACAAGCCAGTAGTTCATGCCTTATTTCTTCTGTTTTCTGGGATCCTGATGATTGATGTAAAAACCAATCGCGCCGATGCACAGGAGCCACACTACCATAATGTACAGGTATAGCACCGGCACACCGCCCACCGTACCCCCCGAATTGAAAATCGAGAGCAACGGAAAATTCAGCAACACCACGAAAAGGGCGCTGATGAAAAAGAGTCGTCTGCCTTTGGAGCGGTCACGCATGGGAGTTTGTGAATGTGTGAATGAGTGATTTAGCAAGTTAGTGAAACTGCCGAATGGCTGACCGATGGTAAAGCCACCGAATCAACCATCCAACAATTTAACCATTTAGCCATCAATAATCAATTAAACATTAATGCGCCACGGCCTCTCCTGCCCCTCTCGGGATGCGGATATCCTCTACCAAATCCTGAATATGAGCTGGCGGGGCTGGCGTGAAACGGGACACAACGAAGGACACGATAAAGTTGATAAGCATACCTACAGTCCCGATGCCTTCCGGTGAAATTTCCATGAACCAGTTCTCAGGTAAGTTGGCAGCCGGGTTGATGAACTTGAAGTAGGAAATGTATGCAATCGTGAACACCAGACCCGAAACCATACCCCAAATGGCACCCTGCTTGTTCATGCGTTTCGAGAAGATGCCCATGATGATAATGGGGAAGAACGAAGCTGCAGCCAGACCGAAGGCAAAAGCCACCACTTCGGCCACAAAGCCCGGCGGATTGATACCGAAGTAGCCTGCCACAACTACAGCCGCCGCCGCCGCTAACCTCGCTGCAATCAGTTCGTGTTTTTCGGATATACCTGGCATCACGGATTTTTTCAGCAGGTCATGCGAGATAGAAGTGGAGATCACCAGTAACAGACCAGCCGCTGTAGACAGGGCCGCAGCCAAGCCACCTGCCGCTACCAGGGCAATCACCCAGTTAGGCAGCTGCGCTATTTCGGGGTTGGCCAACACCATGATGTCTTTGTCGATTTTGAGTTCGTTCACAGCCGGGTCCTTCACATACTGAATGCGACCGTCTCCGTTCTTGTCGTCCACCCCAATCAGACCTGTTTTTTCCCAGTTACTTACCCACTGTGGCATCGCAGTAATCTCCTGATTGCTGGTGGTTTGCAGCATGTTGTACATCCCGAAAGCACCTACTGCCGGAGCAGCTGTGTAGAGTATGGCAATAAACACCAGCGCATAACCTGCAGACTTACGAGCGTCTTTTACTTTTGGCACTGTGAAGAAACGCACGATTACGTGCGGCAGACCCGCCGTACCCACCATCAGGGCTGCCGTGATGAAGAACACGTCAATCGTAGCCTTGCTGCCGTCGGTATAGGCTGTGAAGCCAAGCTCCGGAAGCAAACCATCGAGTTTATCTAGCAGGTAGGTGCCGTCGGCCAGCGTACCGCCCATCCCCAGCTGTGGAATCGGGTTGCCGGTCAGCATCATCGAGATAAAAATAGCGGGTACCATGTAGGCGAAAATCAGCACGCAGTATTGCGCCACCTGGGTATAGGTAATGCCTTTCATACCCCCCAACACCGCATAGAAGAGCACGATGATCATACCGATAACCACACCAGTCTCAATCTGCACTTCCAGGAAGCGGGAGAACACAATACCCACGCCGCGCATCTGCCCAGCCACATAGGTAAATGAGATGAAAATAGCACAGACTACCGCCACCAATCTGGCAGTTTTGGAATAGTAGCGGTCGCCCACAAAATCAGGAACCGTAAATTTACCGAACTTGCGCAGGTAGGGTGCCAGCAAGAGTGCAAGCAACACGTAGCCGCCGGTCCAGCCCATCAGGTATACCGAGCCGTCGTAGCCCATAAACGAGATGAGTCCCGCCATGGAGATGAACGAGGCAGCCGACATCCAGTCAGCGGCCGTAGCCATTCCGTTGGCCAGTGGGGAAACGCCGCCGCCTGCCACGTAAAACTCTTTGGTAGAGCCCGCCCGCGACCAGATAGCGATGCCGATGTAGAGGGCGAACGTGATGCCCACGATAATGTATGTCCAGGTTAAGATTTCCATTGTCTTAAGGTTTTTGTGGTGGGAGATTAATCTTCGTGCACGTCAAATTCGCGGTCGAGCCTGTTCATCAGCCACACATAGATGAAGATGATCAGCACAAACACATAAATGGAGCCCTGTTGCGCAAACCAGAAACCCAGCTTAAAACCTCCCAGCCGGAACTGGTTGAGTTCGTCGACGAGCAAAATGCCGAAGACATAGGACACGGCGAACCAAAGGCCCAATAGCGTCAGGAGGATGCGCACGTTGCGTTGCCAGTACTCCTGCATTCTGTTCTTGTTATTTTCCATGGGTATAGCGATTTGTTTTTAAGGTTCTGTTACAAGTAAATCATGGCCTGCAGTGTGATCTCCGGACGGTACTTCAGGTTATCGGGATTCGTGAAATCCGGGCGGTTGCGGTAGTTGAGCGTGAGTTTGGAGTGGTGGCCTTCGAGTAAGAGGTTAGCACCAAGGTCGAGCATTTTCACAGGCACTTTTTCGCCGCCGCTGTTTTGCACGCCATCCAGATTGCCATAGCTATAGGCGGCGTATGGCTGAAGTCTGGCCTTCTCGGTGATCAGGTCTTTTGGCAGCAAATAACCCACCTGCCCGTACAAAATATCGCCGGTGCCAATGGTCGGGAAGGCATTGCCTCGGAGTCCGCCTCCGCCTTGCGCCGGGTTCATGATGCCGATGTTGCGCACGTTGTCTCTCCCGAAGTCATAGTTATAATAAGCGCCATAGGCTGTGAGGGCTGTGTTGGCTTCGGTGTTGAGCGGCAGGTCCAGAAAAGCATCCACACCAAATAGGCTGATGTTTTCTTTCACGGTCTGCATACCTGCCACGGTATTTTCTTCGCGCCACATGCCGTCTTTATTGTGCATAAAACCTGCGCCTATGTTAAACACACGCCGCGTACCCAGATAAGTGCCCACCATGAAGGGCAACAGGTTTGATTCCTGGTCCCAGAACTGCCAGTTAAAATAGCCCTGGTATACCTTATTGTTGTTCCGTGGATTGTAGTTGGCATTTTGACCAATAGCCTCTGCCGTGTTTGTCAGGAAGGGATCATTTACGGCCACACGATAATCGAGCTTTGCGAGTTTGCCTTTGGCGTACACGCCCAGCATACGGCCGAACTGGTCGGCGGCGTCGATGGTGGCCCAGTTGAAGATGGGTGCGTCGATGGTCATGAGGTTAAGCGTACTGGCATTGGTCATGCGCGAAACGCCGTTCCAGTAATGCAGGCCCGCCCCTATTGACAGCTCCTTGTCGAACACCTTATACTCCGTCCAGGCATCGTGGATGAAGATTTGCGGCTTCTTGCCATCCAGTGCCGGGTTTGCTCCGCCGCTCACGGCATTCTGGTTGTTTACCCCAAAGTGCAGGAGTACCAAAAAGCGGGGTGAAATCTGGGAATAAGTCAGGAAGCGGGAACGGCGCAAACCAAAATCGAGCGTATTATCGACAGGCTCGCCGTTACGAATGGTGCCCGAATTATGCTCATTATACCTGACCCATACCTGGTGCCAGGTGATAAAGCGGATATACTTGCTGCCGTCTTCGTTGAGGGGCAACTTTATACCTGCCCCGTACTCCGTAGAGCCTTGAGCAGACACACTCTTTCCTGCGCAGCAAAGCACCAGCCCTGCCGCTACAAATAGTAACAATTTCTTCATTTGGAATACTAGATGTTAAGGTGAAGAGAGGTCAGCTGTTTCCCCGAATTCTTTATCTATTTTAAGGAAGATTTATGAAAAAGGGTAAAGGGGTGTATATATTTGGTAAGTTGGTATACATGAGTGGTAGAATGGGGTTTTTTGTGGATTTTCGGGGTTGGTTATACCTATCGTATGTAAGATAGAATCTTGTTGTATTACTAGTTTTAGCGAAGTGATAACTGGTAGTTGCTTAGACATTATTTGCAACTGGCGTAGCTTGAGCTGTTGCAGGTATAGCAACTGAGTTGTTTTATAGCTTGCCCTGGCCGGGCGGGCCTTACTTTTTGTCTTGACACAAAAAGTAAGCAAAAAAGTCAAGACGCTTTTAAACTCGCTGACCGCTCAAACACAAAATCGTCAAGGGTGCACCGGGTTGATGTTGTTTGTTTTATAGTTTAAGGGCCAAGTTACTCTTGCTATACCTGTCAGTGGTGTATACACTTAAGACATAACTTATTCTTGTAAACCGGCAAGGCAGGAAAGTCCCCTTTGAAGGGGGGAAGGGGGATGTTAATCATGCACAAGCTGCCAATTGAAACTCCCGAACACCCTCGGAAAGAGCCACTTAATAGCTCCACACTCGCAGGGCACTAGCATGGATCATAGTAGCTACCACACCAGGAAAAACAATTTAACCATCAACAATTTAGCAATTCACTTAATCCTTAAACCGCTTCCACCTAATCATCATGTACTTGTCGCCGAGTTCGGTGATCATCATGCCGGCCCCTTTCAGGTTGGCGCTGTTCTTCATGTGCTCTACCAGCTCGGTGTGGTTCAGGATTTTGTAAGTCGGGTGGTACTCTGTTTGCTCTGGCGCCTTTATTTTATACTTGCGCACCCAGTTCATGATGGAAACGTGGCTCACACCCAGAATCCGCTCAATTTCGCGGTAGCTGATGCCTTCGATGTAGAGCTGTAGCGCTTTGGTCACATAGTAACTATCGATCCCTTTCCCGAGCTTATTTACCGTAAAATAGTAACTGCATTTTTTACAGCGATAACGCTGCCTATCGTTGATGATGCCGCTTTTCACGACTTCCATAGCACTGCAGCGCGGACAGATGGGATGCTTCATAACAGACTGAGGTATAACAGTTTCTAATATCAGGTATACCAATTTAGCATAACTATATCAATTTAGCAAATTATACATAAAGTATATATTTTTAAGTATCAAGAGGTTAGGGTAATTGATAGGTTAGGGATTTCTATACCTGTGAGGAGTTGCCCCAGGTATAGCTATACCTGGGAAAAAAAACAAAGCACCCTTCTGGTTAAGAAGAGCGCTTTGCTGTTATGGATTTAATTCAATAATTGTACTGCAAGTGCTGGTTATACCTACATATCCCGCACCGATACCAGAACTTCCTTAAAATCGTCGGTATTATTCAGGAACCAAACAATTTTACGGCCCACTTCTTCGGGTGAGGCTAGTTCGCCCTGTTCTTTATAATCTCTGAACCGCTGCACATTACTGAACTTCTCCACATCACTTTCCCGGATGTGCTCCTGCATAGCGGTATCCACCACACCCGGCGACAAGGAGAATACCTTTACACCGGAGCCGCGCACGGTCTGCTCCTGCTGTACCGTTTGCGACATCATATCAATCGCCGCCTTGGAAGCACAGTAGCTGGCCCAGCCATCTATCGGGTATTTTCCTGCTCCTGAGCTAATGTTCACAATCAATTTGGGCACTTGCTGCGACTGGTATACCTGCAGGAAGCTGTTCATCAGCATGGCGGGCACAATCACGTTCACGTCAAACACAAACTCAAAGCGTTCGTTCGGCATACCTTCTCCTACATAACCAATATCGCCCAACACGCCGGCATTGTTAATCAGCACGAGTTTTTCTGCGTCTCTGTACGGGACAAACACTTTGTGCAGGTTGTGCTCCACGGCAGGTATATCCGAGAAGTCGAGCGGTTGGTGGCGGTAGTTTTTATGCTGGATGGTGCTGTTGCGACACACGCCAATCACAAAGTTGTTCTCGTCCTGCAGCAATTCTTCCGCAATGGCCTTGCCTATACCTTTGCTCGTTCCGGTGATGAAGTAGTAGTTCATGAAAGTTTGGAAGTTTAGGGTTCTTCTCTTAAAGTACGAATGGGATTCAAGATTTGGTTATACCTATACCTACTGGATGAGGTTTTTACAAAAAAAGCTGGCATTCCTGCCTTCACAGAAACACCAGCTTTTCTTTTGCGCGAATTACAGACTCGCTTTTATGTATCAGTCACGGATTTAGTGCTTTAGCCTTTACTGCAAGGGCTGGTGCACGATTCCGACAGGTCGCGACCTGTCCCTACAAGTTCAACTCCTAAACTTTAAAGAATATACTGACTCAGATCACGGTTCTTCACCATGTCAGACAGCCTTTCGAGCACCATCTCGCGGTTGATGACGATGTGGGCGTTGGCGCCGATTTTGTCAGGCACATCGAAGAGGATGTCGTTGAGCAGGCGGCTCATCACTGTGTGCAGACGACGGGCACCAATGTTCTCTACTTCAGAGTTTACTTCGAATGCGATAGATGCGATTTCATCCAGGGCTTCGTCGGCAAAACTCAACTCTACGTTCTCTGCTCTCAGGAGTGCTTCATATTGCTTGGTCAGGGCGTTTTTCGGGAACTTCAGGATCTGGTAGAAGTCTTCCTTGGTCAGACTTTGCAGTTCCACACGAATCGGGAAACGACCCTGCAACTCAGGTATAAGATCCGACGGTTTGGCCACGTGGAACGCACCAGCGGCGATGAACAAAATGTGGTCGGTGTTGATGACACCGTACTTGGTGTTCACCGTAGAGCCTTCTACAATTGGCAACAAGTCGCGCTGCACACCTTCGCGGCTCACGTCGGGACCACCGCCACCTTTGCTGCTTGCGCTGGCTACTTTATCAATCTCATCGATAAAGATAACGCCGGAGTTCTCTGCTTTAAAAATCGCCTCTTCCTTCACCTCATCCATATCGATCAGTTTGGCGGCTTCTTCTTCCAGCAAAATCTTGCGGGCTTCGGCAATGGTTACTTTGCGCTTTTTGGTCTTCTTGGGCATCATGCCGCTGATCATCTCCTGGATGTTCATCATCGAAGCCTCGTCCATACCTGGCCCCATCACGCCCATACCTGGCATAGCGCTCTGCTGTACCCGGATTTCGATTTTGCGGTCCTCGAGCTCACCATTTCTGATTTTCTCTCTGAATTTCTCGCGGGTGCGCTCGTTCAGTTCGTAATCGTTATCGGGCATGCCGTTTGGCTCAGAAGTACTCGAAAAACTCGGCGTCGCGCGACCACCCTGAATCGGAGGTATAAGTGCATCCAAAATGATGTCTTCCACCACCTCAGCGGCTTTCTGCTTCACTTCTTCCTTTTTCCTGGTCTTCACCATGTTCACCGATTGCTCCACCAGGTCTCGCACCATGCTTTCCACGTCGCGGCCTACGTAGCCAACTTCTGTAAACTTGGAAGCCTCTACTTTGGTGAAAGGCGCATCGGCAATCTTGGCCAGACGGCGGGCAATTTCTGTTTTACCCACACCGGTTGCACCGATCATCAGAATGTTGTTGGGCACGATCTCGCGGCGAATGCTTTCGTCGGCATTCATGCGGCGCCAGCGGTTGCGCAGCGCAATAGCTACGTTTCGTTTGGCGTCTTTCTGCCCGATGATATATTTATCCAGCTCCTCAACAATCTGGGCTGGTGTTAAATGCTCAATTGAATCTAACATTTTCTCTAATTAAAAATTTAAAACCGACAGCCAAACACCAGGTATAGGCTGCCTCCTTGTTTACTTCTACGTTTCGGGAACGTGTCAGTGCTAAGGGTGAAAAGGTGTGCCGCGCTGCAGGTGAGAGCGACCTTCTCACCAGTTTTCTTTTCTCCCGACTCCTTTGCCGTTGATACTCAGGTATACAACGTCAAATTTTTGCAGGTGGTGTGCCTTAAGCAGCAAACGAGCCGGTATATCCGTGACATGTAGCTCGCCCCAACTGCTCGTCAAAGGCATGGGCTGCCAGCTGGCCCTGCAATGGTGCGCACCTGATAGCCCATCTCTTTGAAAGCTATACCTACGCCTGGGCGAAAGATTCAGGAACAAGGCAAGTAATAAGAGTAACCCGATTCACCTTTAGATGTTCATCCCTTTGACATCCTCCGACACAGTCAGATTAAGCGGATGCTTTACCTTCTGCTTTAGCAAGGCAATCTGCACCACATCATCCACTCTATCTACGTAATGAATATGCAAACCCTTGATGTACTGCTCCGGTATCTCTGTGATGTCTTTGCGGTTTTTTTGGCAGAGGATCACATCGGTTATACCTGCCCGCTTGGCAGCTAGGATCTTCTCTTTTATACCGCCCACCGGCAGCACCTTGCCACGCAGCGTAATCTCGCCCGTCATGGCCAGGCGCGACTTCACTTTGCGTTGCGTAAACACCGAGGCAATGGAAGTAAAGATGGCTATACCTGCCGACGGCCCGTCCTTCGGCACGGCGCCTTCCGGGAAGTGGATATGCAGGTCGTACTGATCGAACAGGCGGTAATCGATGTTTAAAAGCTCGGCGTGGGCTTTCAGGTATGAGATGGCCGTCATCGCTGACTCCTTCATCACATCGCCCAACTGGCCGGATAGTGTCAATTTGCCTTTGCCTTTGCTCAGGATAGACTCTATGAACAGGATATCACCGCCCACCGAGGTCCAGGCCAGGCCCGTTACTACACCAGCCGTGTCGATGTCCTGGTAGATTTCCTTGTCGAAAGTCTCCGGACCCAGAATCTTCACTACGTCTTCCGGTTTAATGGCAGGAGTAAACTTCTCCTCCATCGCCTTCTGCTTGGCCGTGTTGCGCACCAGTTGCCCGATTTTACGCTCCAGGCTACGCACGCCCGACTCGCGGGTATAATCATCGATTACTTTTTGTAGCGTGGCCTTCGACATTTTCACGTCTTCTTCCTCCAAACCATGTTCACTTACCTGCTTCGGCACGAGGTGGCGCTTGGCAATCTCAGTCTTCTCTTCCAAGGTATAGCCGGTCAGTTCGATGATCTCCATACGGTCGCGCAGGGCGGGCTGAATGGTGTCCAGAGAGTTGGCGGTGGCAATGAAGAGCACCTTCGAGAGGTCGTACTCCACGTCCAAATAGTTGTCCATGAAGGTATGGTTCTGCTCCGGGTCCAGCACCTCCAGCAAAGCCGAAGACGGATCGCCACGGAAATCAGAGGCCAGTTTATCGATCTCGTCGAGGATGATCACCGGGTTGGAAGAGCCCACTTTTTTGATTTGGCTGATGATCTTTCCTGGCATGGCGCCCACATAGGTACGGCGGTGACCACGGATCTCCGCTTCATCGCGCACGCCGCCCAGTGACATTCTGACATATTTACGACCCAATGCCGTAGCAATAGAGCGACCGAGTGAGGTTTTACCCACACCAGGAGGGCCGTAAAGGCACAGAATAGGCGCCTTCATGTCCTTTTTCAGCTTGAGCACGGCCAGGTACTCAATGATGCGCTCCTTTACCTTTTCCAGACCGTAATGATCGGCGTCAAGTATCTTTTTGGTGCGCTTCAGGTTGAAGTTATCTTTGGTAGTTTCGTTCCAGGGCAGATCGAGCAGAAACTCCAGGTAGTTGACCGCCACCGGGTACTCAGCTGCCTGCGGGTTGAGGCGGGCCAATCGCTCAATCTCTTTGTTGAAATGCTTGGCTACAGCCTCCGGCCATTTCTTTTTCATAGAACGTTCACGGAAGCGCTCGATCTCCTGATCAGGTCCCTCCTGTCCCAGTTCGTCCTGCAACACCTTGATCTGCTGGCGCAAAAAGTAGTCGCGCTGCTGTTGGTCGATGTCGGTGTGTACCTTGGTATGAATTTCCTGCTTAAGCTCCAGTAGTTGAATTTCGCGCAGCATGATCTCGAGGAGTTGCGTGCCGCGCTCCACGCCGTCGTTCACTTCCAGCAGTATCTGCTTCTGCGCCACATCCACGTTCAGGTTGCTCGAAAGGAAGTGTGTCAGGAAACTCGGGCTGTCAATATTATCAAGGGCAACTTGCGCCTCCTGCGGAATTTCGGGGTTTAGCTTAAGCATCTTGGCGGCCGCGTCTTTCAGCGAGTGTACCAGCGCCTTTACTTCTTTGCTCTTTTTGTTCGGGAAAGTGTCTTTGCAGTAGCTTACCTTGGCTGACAGGTATGGGTCTTCCTGCGTAACCTCCTCTATTTTAAAACGGCTCTGCCCCTGAATGATAATAGTTGTATTACCATCAGGTAGTACCAGCATTTTCAGGATTTTGGCCATCGTACCGATCTCGTACAAATCTTCGGCCGACGGATCGTCGCTGTTGGTGTTGCGCTGCGCCACCACGCCAATGATTTTGTCGCCTTTGTGGGCTTTGCGCACGAGGCGCACTGATTTTTTGCGGCTAACAGTAATAGGCAATACCACCCCCGGAAACAATACTGTGTTGCGCACCGCCAGTAAAGGCAGTTCGCCCGGCATATCTTCCGGCAGCATTTCTTCGTCAGGGTCAGTGGTGATTACCGGAATCAGATCGTCGCTATCATCTACCGACATGTTTCCGATTAAAAGATGGTTGAGAAAGTTCTCCAGTGTATAGTTCATAGATTGTATCAGTGCCAAATTGACATAAAGGTAATGGAAAATCCGCTTTATGTCTGTGGAGTGTATTATTGTCAAGACCTGTGCCAAGTGCTGCTGTCTGTCTAAATTGTCGCACTGGCAGCAGCGTTGGCACTTCTCCCCAAAATATAAGGGATTATTAATAAATCGTTTCAGAACATAGGCTAAAAAATAATATCTTTGGTTTCAGGTATCATGCTCTGTGCCGATGAAACGACTTAACGCCCCTGCTTTCTTCCTGCTGCTGTTGCTGTCCCCGCTCTTGTGTATGGGTCAGCTGAAGCATACGCCATTGCAGGACGGGCCTGACGTGAAGGTGAAGAAAAAGGCTCCGAACCAGGAAATGCACCTGGACTTCCCGAACCTGAACCGGATCGCCCACTATAAGGACTCCAAGAAACTTTCGGAGATTCAGCGCCTGGAAAGACGCAAACAATACGGACAAGCCCTCAAACTGCTCGAGGGCTACGTGCGCAACTTCGGAGTGCAGAACTTCTACAAAGACACCAAACTCCTTTGGAGACTGGGCCAGCTTTACGAGCGCCAGGATATGATGGCTCAGGCCATGGAGGTATACCGCCTCGTGCTTAAGCACCACCGCTCCGACATCCGCCAGGTGCAGTCCTACTACGACTCGCTGGAGCAGAACACCAAGGACTATTATGTGCCGCTGAGCTACTACTACGAGCTGGTGGAGTACCGCAAGTCTATCTCGACTTACCAGCCGCCACGCGGGGTATACCTGAACATGGGCAATACCATTAACTCGATTTACGAAGACTACGGCCCCACCCTCAACGCAGACAATAGTACGCTTATCTTCACCTCAAAGCGCACCTTTCAAGGTATAGAAAGCAAGCCGAACGAGGACCTCTACTACTCCCAGAACAGCAACGGCTACTGGACCGAGGCACAGTCTTTTGGTAAGCCCATCAACAGCATTTACAACGAAGGCTCCGCCACGCTTACCCGCGACGGCAAGACGCTGTACTTTGCCCGTTGCGAATCGCCGGACGGCTTTGGCAACTGCGACCTGTACAAAGCAAGTCTGCAGCCCGACGGCAGCTGGCACGAAATCGAGAACCTGGGCCCAAATGTAAACAGCCCATCCTGGGACTCGCAGCCTACCCTGTCACCTAACGAAGACACGCTCTATTTTGCCTCCGACCGCCTGGGTGGTTTTGGCCTTTCTGACATTTACTTCACACACAAACTGAAGAATGGACAGTGGGCTAAAGCGCAGAACATGGGCCCGATCATTAATACACGTCAGAGTGAGGTGAGTCCTTTCTACCATCCTAAGTATAAGGTGCTGTACTTCAGCTCCCGCGGACAGCTGTTCAATTTCGGCGATTTCGACATTTACAAGACTTACCTGGTGGGCGGCAAATGGCAGGAGCCGCGTAACATCGGGCCGCTCGTGAACGGGCGGGGCAGCGAGTACTACTTCACCATCGATTCGCAGTCGCAGAACCTGTACTACGCCCGCTCCGAAGAAAGCGACCTCAAAAACCTGGACCTCTACTCTTTCCCACTGCCCATGGAAGCGCATCCGCTTGCCGTGACCAAAGTGGAAGGTGTCTTGCGCGATTCTGTTTCCAACAAACCGCTATCGGGTGTCATCTCCATCATCGACCTAGATAATGGCATCGAAATCTCGTCGAAGTACATCCGTCCGGACGGTTCTTTTGCCTTCCACCTGATCGACAACGCACGCTACATGATGATTATCCAGAGTCCGGACTTCTTTACGATTCAGCGGGAACTGGCACTGCAACAGGACACTTCATTGCAGATCATGACCAGAGTGATCGATCACAACATTCCGATCGTGTTCCGAAACATTGAGTTTGAGCCAAACGAGTCGAATATTACAGAAGAGATGCACGCCGTTCTGGATGAAGTGGCTTACTTCCTGGTGGAGAACCCGGGATTTCGGCTGGAGATTGCGGGCCATACCGACAGCGCCGGTGACCCGGAGTTTAACCAGATTCTGTCCAAAGACCGCGCCGATGCCATCCTGCAGTACATACAGCACAAGGTGCGCCTCGGCGATGGGCGTATCGATGCCTATGGTTACGGAAGCAGCAAACCCCTGCGCGAAGAAAAGACAGAAGAAGACCGCCGCATTAACCGCCGCGTGGAATTCCGCTTGATAAAACCAGTTCTGCAAGGGCGAGGTACAGGAAAGTAGTTCACCTCGTTTCCTATACCTTATGCCTTTCACCGCTGCACATCCTGCTGCCGTACTGCCCTTGCTTAAAAACAGCCGCTGGTTTTCCGCCACCGGCTTGATCACAGGCAGCATCGCACCCGATTTTCAGTATTTCCTGCTTCTCCCCCTTTTTACGCACAGCGGCCATAGCTTGGAAGGTTTGTTGTATTTTAACCTGCCTGTCGCGCTGGGTATAGCAACCGTCTTCCACCTAATCGTGCGCCGGCCAGCTATAGCACACCTCCCCAATTGGCTAAAAAGTCGGGCGCTGGCTATACCCGAACCAGACTGGCTCCATTATCTAAAAGAGCGGAGGTTTGTCTTTGCCATGTCAGCCATACTCGGCGCAGCTACTCATATCTTTTGGGATTCCTTCACCCACGAATCAGGGCATTTCGTACAGAAATGGCCCGTGCTGACAGGTATGGTAAATGTGATGGGCTTTGAGATTATGCTTTGCCGCTTCGTACAGCATAGCAGTACATTGGTGGGTGCGCTGCTCATCCTGCTCTATACCTGGCGCCAGCCAACCGTAGCTATACCTGACAAAGTGAGCCTGCAACAAAAGATAGTGTTTTGGTCAGGTATAGGTATAGCAGGTATAGCCTTTATGGGCTACGCTCTATACGCCAGCGCCTTTATGCGCTCGCCGATGGGAATAGTCGTCTCGTTCCTGACTGGCTCTATGATGGGGACCATTGCCGTGAGCACAGCTTTAAAGCTAAGCTGGCTCAGGAAATGGAATTAAGGATCGTTTACTTCTGAGCCTGCGGCAAGTCTGCCAGCACACGTTTTGCCATGTTCGGCATGTTGTCGCTCACAATGCGCTGCACGTCGTTCAGGTTGGACTGGTAAGGCACTTTTACCTTGTTGCCTGACACAAGTTCGCCCTGGCTGTTATAGATGGAGTAATGCACCAGGAAATCGCGTTCGTAGTTCCAGGTAGCGCGGTCCAGGCAGTTTTCGTAATTGGTCTTCACCTCAAACTGGTTGATGAATACGTAGTAGTCGATGCCATACTGGCCGTTGAAGTGGGAGAAGAATTTCGGGTCTTTCACTTTCACACCAAAGTGCTTGTTCTCGTCCTGCGCTACGGGCACTGTAGCTGGCTGACCGCCTCTGATATTCAGGTCGTTCTTTTTGCGTTTCACCCAGTCCAGTGCGTTTTCGCGCTCCTTTGCTTTTATGGTAGGCTGGTGGTTGTAGCGCGACTGTTTGTTATCCTGGTAGCCGTAGCTCAGCGATTTGTACAGGGTGCTCAATTCGCTCACGCTGTCGCGGTAAACACCGCCCAGCAGGTTGATAGTCTCGTATCCTTCGGGAGCCAACAAAGCATTTAGTCTACCACGGAACACGTGGCGCACGTTCTGGCGCGGTATTTTAGAATGGCGAGCTATCTCGTCGTCGGCGTCAGAGAAGTACAAGTAAGGGTCAAACGGTACTACCAGGATACGTTGCTTTTCTTTACTCTCCAGCGTTGGCAGTGTAGAGGCCGCAGCCGAGGTACTCGCTTGCGTGCGGGCCGGGCCCGTTGGATTGGTTGTAGTCGCTGCTCTTGCTGGCTGTGCAGGGGGTATAGCGGCTGGCTTAGCTGCCTGAGGTTCAGCCTTGGCGGTGGCGGGCTGCCTGGCCGGTGTAGCCGGTGTTTTGGCTGCAGTGCTGGCTGGCTGACTTGCAGCTGCTGGCGTAGCATTTACCACATTGCGCTGTGGGTTGGCAGTAGTTGCTGGCTTGGTAGCAATAGCATTACCCTTGGCACCGCGGCGCTTTAGGTATAGCGTCTGGCCCATTTGCAGTTGCGTACCATTCCACTTTTGCAGTGAGTCGAGCGGGATGTTAAACCGACGCGACAGGCTGTAGTAGGTATCCCCCTGCTGTACCAGGTAAGTGGTGTCAACTGCAGCGGAACGCTGAGGTATAGAAAAAGCCGATGCTACTGGTGTAGCACCGGCTTGATTAAATGCAAATAAAACAAAAAGTATGGCTACAGTTAAGGCGCTCTTCACGACGGCTCTCATAAACGAATCTTTGGTTAGAAGATTATCTTGAATACATCGTTAAATATAGCAAAAGCCATTAAGCCCAACAATAAAACCATGCCCACTTTTTGAGCGTTTTCTAAAAAATTATCTGACGGCTTGCGACCACTGATCATCTCGTATGTTAAAAATACAACATGGCCGCCATCCAGCGCCGGAATCGGCAGGAAGTTCATAAAGGCCAGCACCATCGACAGCATACCTGTAATCGACCAGAACTTGTACCAGTTAAAGGTGTCACCAAAGATCTGGGCGATGCCGATTGGTCCGCTCAGCGACTTGGAAGCCGATACCTCACCTCTGAATATTTTACCAAACCCTTTGAGGTTGGCCGTGATCACGCCAAAAGCCTGGTTAGTGCCCAACGGAATAGATTCGCCCAGGCTGTAGTCGCGGGTGGCATACTCTAAGAGCGGCTTCTGGTAGAAACCAAGCGTTGCGTCTTCATTTACGGTAGCGTTAAGGGTCACCAACTCGTTATCGCGCTCCACTCCTATGGTAACAGGCTTGCCGGCATACTTCTGCAAAACAGCCTGAATTTCATTGAAGAATTTGATGCTTTCGCCGTTAACTGTTCTGATGTAATCTCCGGGTTGCAGACCGGCTTTTGAGGCAGGACTACTAGGAGCTACCTCACCTACTACAAAAGGTACCCGCGGCTGCACAAACAGCATGCGCTCTTTGTTGTCGGCCATGCGGTCCATAAAGTCTACCGGGATAGGGATGTTCACCTGCTCGCCGTTGCGTTCTACCGTGTAGTATGAGTCGCGGCCCAGGAGCATATCCATCGAGTATACGTCTTCAAATTTCTCAAGCGGCTTGCCATTCAGGGCCACAATCTGGTCTCCTGGCTGGAAACCTAGCTCCTGGCCCATTTCGTTTGGCTGAACGCCGTACTTCACTTCACTGGCTGGCAGGTACGTTTCGCCATAGTGATAGTTGAGGGCGATAAAAATAACGATGCCTGTGATCACATTCACGATAATGCCGCCCATCATCACGATCAGGCGCTGCCAGGCCGGTTTGGCCCTGAACTCATAAGGCTCCGGGTCCTTCTGAAGCGCTTCTGTGTCGAGCGACTCATCCACCATGCCTGAAATCTTCACGAAACCACCCAGCGGAATAAGGCCCAGCATGTACTCTGTTTCGCCTATCTTCTTACTAAATATCTTGGGGGGAAATCCAATTGCATACTTCTCTACCCGCATGCCAAACCATTTGGCAGTCAACATGTGTCCCAGCTCGTGCAATCCAACCAGTATTGTCAGGCCCAAAATGAGCTGGCCCACCATTATTAAAATATCCATTTAAAAGAAATAAATTTAGAATCGATGATCTTGACAAAAAAATTAACGCCCAATGGCAACACTTAGAGGCTTAGCTTGCCAGCCAATCTTGTGGCGTAATCGCGTGTCTCTCTGTCTGTTGTAACATAATCCTCATAAGAAGGATTCGCAATATACGCAACTTTCGCCATACTGTATTCGATGATATCGGACATCTCCAGGAAGCCAACCTCCTCACGCAGGAAGGCGGCTACGGCTACTTCGTTGGCCGCATTGAGGATGCAGGGCATATTGCCGCCACGCTCCATGGCATCAAAAGCCAGCTGCAAATTGCGGAAAGTCTCCAGGTCCGGCTGCTCGAAAGTAAGCTGCGGGTAGTCCATAAAGTTGAAGCGCGGATAGTCGGACTTGAGTCGGTTTGGGTAGCCCAATGCGTACTGAATCGGCAGCTTCATGTCCGGCAAGCCGAGTTGCGCCTTGATGGAGCCGTCCTCGAACTGCACCAGCGAATGGACGATAGATTGCGGATGCACCACCACCTCGATCTGGTCGTTCTTCAGACCAAAAAGCCATTTGGCCTCGATCACTTCCAGCCCTTTGTTCATGAGCGAAGCCGAGTCGATGGTGATCTTAGCGCCCATTTCCCAGTTGGGGTGCTTGAGTGCCTGCGCCCGGGTTACCTGTCGCAGTTCGTCCGCTTTGCGGCCACGGAAAGGACCACCTGACGCGGTGAGAATGATCTTCTCGATGGGGTTGTGAAACTCGCCAGCAAGGCACTGGAAAATAGCGCTATGCTCAGAGTCTACCGGGTAAATATTCACACCCTGCTGACGGGCTAGTTCGGTGACCAGCTGGCCGGCCACCACCAGGGTTTCTTTGTTAGCCAGCGCGATCTCTTTACCGGCTTTGATGGCCCGGATAGTGGGCTGCAAACCAGCATAGCCCACCATGGCAGTCAGCACCATGTCCACTGTGCCCATCTCTACCACCGAGTTGAGCGCATTGGCACCGGCGTATACCTTGATGGCCTCGTGCTGCAGGGCATCGCGCACCTGTTCGTAGAGCGCCTCGTTGGCAATCACAACCGCATTCGGCTTAAAAGCCAGCGCCTGCGCAATCAGCAGATCGGCGTTGTTGTTGGCGGTGATTACCTCCAACTCAAAACTATCGGGATTGGCTCCGATCACTTCCAGGGCCTGCGTGCCGATGGAGCCTGTAGAGCCAAGTATAGCAATTCGTTTCATTAATTTTTGTTAGCGTTAAGTGCGTCTGCCGACTCGATCAGGCCCTCGGCCAGTTTGCGGTCGTTGCTCAGTCGCGGCACTTTGTTCTGTCCTCCCAGCTTGCCCTGCGACTTCATGTAGTGGCGGAACGTGCCCTGCGGCAACGCCCTGATTTTCAGGTCGGCCAGAATGTGACCCGTTACCAGGTCGTCGTAGTAGGTATTCAATTTCTGCAATTGCGCGTTCAGTTCTTTTGCAAATGCCTCCTGGTTGGCAGGCGCTATGGAAAACTCCACCAGCCACTCATGGAAAGACTGCCCTTTGTCCTGGCTCACGTAGGGGGCCACCGTAAACTCCACCAGTTCTACCATCGGGTACTTCTGCATGGTGCGCTGCATCGCCTTTTCCACCTCCTCGCCTATCACGTGTTCACCAAAGGCAGAGATGTAATGCTTGATGCGGCCGCTCACGATCAGCTTGTAAGGCTTCACGGATGTAAACTTCACCGTATCGCCAATGGAATAAGCCCAAAGACCGGCATTGCTGCTGACCACCAGCGCATAGTTCACGCCTGTTTCCACTTCCCCGATGGTGAGGCGGGTCGGTTTCTCGTTGAAGTACTCGTCTGTAGGTATAAACTCAAAGAAAATACCCGAGTTCAGCAACAGCAACAGGCCTTTGTCGTGCTGTTCGTTCTGATAGGCGAAAAACCCTTCAGAGGCCGGAAATGTTTCAACGGAGTCCACTTCGCGGCCAATCGACTCGAACAGTTTTTTGCGGTAAGGCTCAAAATTCACGCCACCATACACAAACAGGGAAAAATTAGGGAAAATATCCTTGATCTGCTTACCTGTCTGCTGCATCAGTTTGTCGAAGTACATCTGTACCCAGGGCGGTATACCCGAAATGAGCGTCATGTTTTCGTCAATCGTCTCTTCGATGATCTGGTCGAGCTTGGTTTCCCAGTCTTCGATGCAGTTGGTCCCGTAGCTCGGCAGCTGGTTGGTACGCAGGTAGCCCGGCACATGGTGGTTCGCAATGCCCGACAAACGGCCGGTATGGATGCCTCCCACCTGCTCCAGCACCGGACTGCCTGACAAAAAGATCAGCTTACCGTCGAGAAACTTTGAGTTGCCTGTCTCGTGGATGTAGGAAAGTAGCGCGTCTTTCGCTCCGTTGATGTGGTTGGGTATGGAGTCTTTGGTGATCGGGATGTACTTGGTGCCGGACGTGGTGCCGGATGTTTTGGCCAGGTAGAGCGGTTTGCCGGGCCACAGAATGTTCTGCTCGCCATCTTTTACCCGGTTAAAGTATGTGGTAAGGCCCTCGTAGTCGCGTACGGGTACGGCTTCTACAAAGTCGGCGTGGGTCTTTATTTCAGAAAAATGATGGTCACGGCCAAAAGCGGTCTGCTGCGCTGTTTTGATGATATTCTCAAAAACAGTCTGTTGCGCCTCTACCGGGTTTTGTATCCAGGACTGGTGTTTTTTGTGCACGTAAGCAGCTAGCGGCTTACTGAGCCATGCTTTCACACCCATATGGTTTTTCTTTTTTTAGAGGGGTAAATATAGCCAGATAAACGGGTTTTGTCATAGTCGTTTACCATGTTTTAGCTCTATCCTGTTTTTTAGGGCTAACAAAAAACGCACCTCCGTAGTTTATAGGTATTGTATTTATCTCAAAACCCACTAACAGTAAGACTTATGAAAAAAAGTACAGCAAAGGCCCAATGGAACAAAGGCCTGAAAAACGGTAACGGCGAAGTTGAGTCCGGCACCGGTAACTTTAAGGCAGGCTATACCTTCGCCTCCCGCTTCGAAAACGACGCCTCGGCCACCAACCCCGAAGAACTGATCGGTGCGGCGCATGCCGGCTGCTACTCCATGTTCCTGAGTGCGCTGCTCGAGAAGGCCAATTACGAGCCGGAGTCGGTTCGGACAACTGCCACCGTGCACCTAGGTGAGAAAGACGGTGGGCCGCACGTGATGAAGATCGAACTGAACACGGAAGCCAGTGTGGTAGGTATAAGCGACGATGAATTTCAGAAACTGGCCGAAGAGTCAAAGGCCAAGTGCCCTATTTCAAAGGCGCTGGGTGCCGTGCCGGAGATCACATTAACCGCTTCTCTCAAAAAATAAATTTGCTATATTGCAGCTTGCGCGTAAACTGTGCGCGTTCGTTTCACTTTAACATCCTTATATGCCTACAGCCGGTAATGCAAGATCGTCGCTTTTAGTACAGTTAAGCCCTTCGCGCAATGCTAAGCTTTCGTTTACGGTGCAACTGGTGCTCACCCTTTTCTGGCTGGCCTGGGCCACCATGCTGCTTGTAAGCGAAAACCCGACTGGCGACCAGAATTACCTCTACTACATATTTTTCGGTTTGTCTGTCGTTTTTCTGGGCTACGTGATCCTGCAGAACACTTCTGTATTTGGCGTGCAGTCTTACATTGAAGTGACGCAGGAGTACATTGTGCAGAAAAATGGCGTATTCCGGACCAAGATGATCACGGCTATACCTGACATCGAATCGGTGCACGTATCGCCTATGGCCCTGCGCATCACCCAGCGCGACGGCAACAAGGTATACCTCGACCTGAAGCAGATCCGCAAGAAGCGTGACATTGAGAGAGTGAAAAGCAGAATACGCGAGTTGAGCCGCCAGCACAATTTTGAGGTAACGGAAGCGAACCTGGCCTAAGGTATACGCGGCATGAAAATGACATCAGAGTTTCTCCGCTTTTGCTTAAGTGTAGCTATTTTGTCAGGCGCTACTCTATACCTGAAGTTCAGTATGAACGCCAGCCCGCAAGCTTATTTTGTGCTGCTAATTGGAATTATACCTGTGATAATGTCAGGTATACGCATTTTGCAAAAGGCTAAGAAACGATAAGGCAGTGTTGCAATAAGCACAAAGAGAGAGGGCTATACCTGCGCAGGTATAGCCCTCTCTCTTTTAACATACTTACAGGTATAGCACAAACAAAAGCGGCCGCTACTCAGGTATAGTAGCGGCCGCTTTATTATCAGTATAGCGTTTCAGTCAGGTATAGCTTAACCTGCCTTGGACTTAAATTTCTTCTGTAGTTCCTGAATGCTCACTTTAAACTTCTTGTCAGTGTCGATCAGGTCTGAAACGGTCTGCACCGAGTGAATTACCGTACTGTGGTCGCGGCCGCCGAAATGGTAACCAATAGACTTGAGCGAGTGACTCGTGAATTCCTTGGCAAAGTACATGGCCACCTGGCGCGCCGTCACGATCTCTTTCTTGCGGGTTTTGGCTTTGAGCGAGTCCAGGCTCACCTGGAAGTACTCAGCCACCGTTTTCTGGATGAAGTCGAGATTTACCTCCGTCTCCACATCCTCAATAATATGCTTCAGGGCCTGCTTGGCAAGCTCCAGGTCAATTTCTTTTCTGTTCAGCGAGGATTGGGCGATAAGCGAGATCAGCACGCCTTCCAGTTCACGCACGTTGGTATCCACGCTATAAGCGAGGTACTCCACCACATTGTCAGGTATATCAATTCCGTCGCCCTGCATCTTCTTCTGGATGATGGCCATACGCGTCTCAAAATCCGGGCTCTGCAGGTCGGCAGTAAGGCCCCACTTAAAGCGGGATAACAGACGTTCTTCGAGTCCTTTGAGGTCGCGTGGCGGACAGTCGGAGGTCATCACGATCTGTTTACCGGACTGGTGCAGGTGGTTAAAGATGTGGAAGAACATTTCCTGCGTCTTCTCCTTGCCACTCAAAAACTGCACGTCGTCGATGATCAGGATATCTACCAGCAAATAGAAGTTAGCGAAGTCCTGTACGTTGTTGGTCTTGAGCGATTCGATGAACTGGTTCACGAATTTCTCGGAAGACACGTAAAGCACGAACTTATCCGGGTTGCTGCTTTTGATGTGGTTACCAATGGCCTGCACCAGGTGTGTTTTGCCAAGTCCCACACCGCCGTATACCATCAGCGGGTTAAATGAAGTAGTGCCCGGCTTATTGGCCACAGCATAACCTGCCGAGCGCGCCAGGCGGTTACAATCTCCCTCGATGTAGTTCTCAAAGGTATAGGCGCCGTTCAGCTGCGAGTTCAGGAAGTTGCGGTCGATCGTCTTTGACTCGAACGGGCTCTTGATGAAATTTTGCTCCGGCCGGTAGGAGTTCACTACGGCCTGCGGGATTTTCTTGGTCGGGATGTTGACCGTCTGCGGCTTGTTGGACTCGTTGCCACGGTCCACGATAATCGAGTACTCCAGGCGCCCCTCACTGCCCATCTCCTGGTAAATTACCTTCTTCAGCAAACCTACATAGTGCTCTTCCAGCCACTCATAAAAGAATTGGCTAGGCACCTGTATGGTGAGCACATTGTCGCGCAGGGACAAAGGCTTGATCGGTTCGAACCAAGTTTTAAAGCTCTGCTCGCCAATACTTTCCTTAATTACCTGTAGACAGTTACTCCATACTGTTGAACAGTCTTTTATCATCCAATTTTCCAAAACACAAAAGATCCGTTGGGTGTAACAAACCTAACCTTGATGGCAGGGGGGTTACAAATTTGACCAATTTATTCTAAACAAAAAATTATTTATTCACGAAGTTAATACAGGGTTATCCACAGCCAATACAGCGGTCCTTGTGTCGGTCCTACGCTTTGATTTTCTGCTGAATGTAACATCTATTCTGCCCAAAAACAAGCCGGACCACCCTACCTGGTTAATCATCGTCTCATGCCCGCTTTCGTGTTGCAGTACTTCCGGTTTTTCCATGAAGGTATGGGTATGCCCACCCAAAATCAAATCGATGCCGCTGACCTGCGCGGCCAGTTTGCGGTCGTCTATTTTGTCGGTGTCGTAGCTATACCCGAGGTGCGAGAGGCAGATAACGAAGTGACACTTTTCTTTTTCGCGCAGCGCCTGCACCATCTCCCGGGCTTTCTCCACAGGGTCCAGGTATACGGTTTCGGCATACATATTCTTGCTCACCAACCCGTCGAGCTCTATACCTAAGCCGAATACACCTACCCGTATACCTTGCTTATCGAACACTTTGTAAGGCTGAAAACGGTCTTTCAGAATAGTTTCGGAGAAGTCGTAGTTGGCCGTGAGGAACGGGAAACCAGCCAGTGGCAATTGCTTCTGCAGTCCTTCCAGCCCGATATCGAAGTCGTGATTGCCGAGCGTAGCGGCATCGTAGCCCATCTGGGTCATAAGTTTGTACTCGAGTTCGCCCTCAAAGAAATTGAAGTAGGGCGTACCCTGCCAAATGTCGCCGGAGTCGAGTAAAAGCACGTTCGGCTCCTGTTGCCGGATGCGCTCGATGAGCGTCGCGCGACGAGCCATACCGCCCATACCACCATACTTTCGCCCGTCATCCGGAAATGGGTCGATGCGCGAGTGCTGGTCGTTGGTATGCAGAATGGTCAGTTTTATACCTTCGCGGGCGGCCTCTGCCGAAAAGGGCAAACCCAGCATGCTTATACCTGCCGCGCCGAGGGCCGTGTGCTTCAAAAAGTCTCTTCTCTTCATGGGTTCAGGTATAGCTTATGGAAGGATGGTCACGCGTTTATCGGCCGGTACGGTCACTTGCTTGCCGGCGGCAGTGAGCTGCTGTATGTGCTGGTGAATGGCATCACGCAGCAAAAGGCCCAGCTTCTCGTATTGGATCGGGTTCTTCAGCATATCGAGTTTATCACCGCCTCCGGCCAGATAGTCGGAAGTAACCAAGGTATAAGTTTTGTTGAGATCCAGGGGCTGGCCTTTGATTTTGATATCCTGTGCTTTGCCGTTAGCCACGGTATAGGTTGCGTTGCCGATGTAGGTAATCTTGCGGGCTGCGGCATCGTCGAACAGCTGCTTTACGGACTCGCCGCTCAGGGTCAGAACCACCATTTCGTTCTCGAACGGCATCAACTCAAAAATATGGCCCGTGGTAATATTGCCTTGTGGCAAGGGCACACGCAGTCCGCCTTGCGTGGTCACTGACAGGTCGATAGGTTTTCCGTAAACTGGTTCGCTCTGATCCAGTTGCAGGTCAACGACAAAGTTGCCGAGCGGCGATTCGTAGTCGCCTTTGCCCAAGGCTACTGGCGCCGAACCCACCACCTCCGACATTTTCACAGTCACTTCTTCGCGGTACGGGGCTACCAGGGCCTCTACTGCGGGGTCGGCCGTGATGGAATGATCAACGGCTACGTCCGTCTCCCTCAGGTTGGCGGAGGGATGCAAGGGCCGCTGGCAGGCGACCAGACTCAGGGCCAGGGCCAGTCCGGAGATGTATTTTAGGAGGGGGCGCTTCATGGGGTGCTGCTGTAATTATCCCCAAAGTTATCAACATTGTCGGGCCCGGGCAAAAAGAAAAGGCGGTTTAATTTTTCTTTAGCGATTACTAAAAACTTACACATTGTCACCCAGTTATATAAGTTTTTGGCTATATTATTGAGGTCTATTTTTTATACCTGTATCAACCAGATTCTCTATACCCATTTATTTATCTTTTAGGAAACAGTGTATGAATAGAATAAGCAATAAATAGTCAAATAATTAAATAAATAATACTAAAATATAACTATAAATCGTATTATTATAAACCTCTACTTATAACTGCTTGGCTATGAACAAAGTATACCTTACTTTTTGGATTACTGCCTTATTTTTTGCGCCGTTGCTAGTACAGGCCACGCACATTTACAGCGGCTACATCAGCTATACAACCGACCCACAGAACCCGCTTAAGTTTGATTTTGTGTTTACGCTTTACACAAAAGCCGCCTCATCTGCGGATGATCCTTTTGTATCCATAAGCATGGGCGATGGCAAGGTTCAGAAGGTTGAAAGAGCCAGAATTACTCCTTATTCCCATCGTTATGATAAGGAAATTTTCACCTGGAGCCATACCTACGCCGCGCCTGGAAACTATACCGTGCATTGGACTGGCGAGAACCGGAATGGGGGGATCATCAACATGGCAGCACCCAGTGACTTAATAACTTTGAAAATAGTTACACTCGTGAAGGCAGGTACCGCTACTCAAAATCTGCATGGGGCGAAGCTTGCCGGCGTACCAATTACCGCAGCCTATACGGGTGAACCCTGGACACACAATTTCTTAGCCTATGACGAAGATGGGGACTACCTGCAGTATGATTTGGTAACTCCCAAACACAAATCTTCTTCTTTCGAGATTGCAGATGTTCCCGATTATTGGCCTCCGGAGGGGTTAACAGTGAGCGAATTTGGGGAAATCCACTGGCCAAATCCCGTTCAAAAAGGAGAATATGTGATCGCTCTAAAAGTAACAGAAATGCGTGATGGCAGGGAAATAGGCCATATGATAGTCGACATGTCTTTTCTGGTGACCGAGCGGACAGATCAACCGAAAATGAGCCTCCTGAACAAGAACCGACTGACGGTGAACGACGATGGCTCTATTCAGACCTGGCCCGGACAGCCGGTGAAACTGGAGTTTTACCTGCAAAAGAATCCGGCCAGTGACTTGCCACTAAGTGCCAGGCTATTCGGGGAGATAGATACCTTAGAACTAATCAACACGTCGCTGGCTTTCCGGGATACAGCAGGTGGCTTTGCCATTACCTATTCCTTCACTCCTGGCCCTGACATGGAGCGCACGGAACCCTACCTGATGGGCATGCGCGGCAGACCGGTAGAAAAATTTACGGGAGATAGGCTCCCTTATAGCAAAGTGGAGGATGACTGGGCCTTCGCTTACCTATATGTGGGCGAGCAGCGGCGTCCGCTTTCCTCCGGCGATGACACCCCTCCCGAAAGGCCGAAGCTATACCCCAACCCGGTGCGGAGCGAGTTCACCATAGAGGCCCCCGATTTGCCGGCCCTCCACCTGCTGGTGCGCGACGTGACGGGCAAAGTGGTGGCGAGCTATACCTTGCGGCCGGGGAAAAACGATTTCGCCCGCCCGGCCAAACTTGCGTCAGGGCTCTATACCTATACCTTAACCAGCCAGCTCTCGCCCATCGAAACAGGCAAGCTGGTACTGCAGTAAACTATTCAATAAAAAGCCTCCCTCATTACTAGTTGAGGGAGGCTTTTCTATACCTGTTTACTTTTTGCCTTTTCCTTCCATGTAGTTCAAAGTCAGGCTGGTGAGGGTTTTCACGCCTAGCGTCAGGCCGCTTTCATCTATAAAGAAATCCGGTGTGTGGTGTGGGGCTACTTCTTCGGGCTTTTTGCCTTTTGACATCCCGCCAACGAAAAGGAACAAGCCCGGTATCTTCTCCTGGTAGAACGCAAAATCCTCGGCGCCGGTCACCGCCTTGGCCAGCACTACTTTGTCGCGGCCAGCCACGGTGTGCAGGGTGGGCAGCATGCGCTCGGTCAGGGCCAGGTCGTTGTAGGTAACAGGAGTTTGCGGGATGATCTCTACTTCAGCGACTGCTCCGCTGGCTTCTGCAATTTTGGTGGCGGTGAGCTTCAGTTTCTCGTGCAGTTTCTTCTGCATGTCCATGTCCAGTGCCCGGATCGTTCCTTCCATCAGCACCTCCTCCGGAATGATATTGTTGCGCACACCACCGTGAATGCTGCCCACCGTGATCACGGCGGCGCCTTCCGGCAACTGCGTCTGTCGGCTGATGATGGTTTGCAGGCCGTTGATGATCTGAGCGGACACCACGATCGGGTCTATACCTGACCAGGGGTAGGCGCCGTGCGACTGCTTGCCTTTTACTTTGATGCGGAAAATGTCGGCGCTCGCCATAGTTCCGCCCGGCGTATACTTGATGGTGCCCACCTCCGTCTGCGAGTTAATATGCAATCCAAAGATCACTTCCGGTTTCGGCCCCTTGTCGAGCACGCCCTCTTTTACCATCAGAGCGGCGCCGCCTTCCTCGCCTACCGGAGACCCTTCTTCAGCAGGCTGAAAAATAAACTTCACGGTTCCTTTCAGGTCTTTTTTCATACCTGCCAGCACCTCGGCGGCACCCATCAGCATGGCGATGTGCGTGTCGTGGCCGCAGGCGTGCATCACCCCTACCTCCTGTCCGTTGTAAGTGCTGCGCTCTTTGGAAGCAAAAGGTACATCCGTTCGCTCCGTCACCGGCAGACCGTCTATATCGGCGCGCAGGGCTACAACCGGACCAGGTTTCCCACCTTTCAGGATGCCTACCACACCGGTATGCGCCACTCCCGTTTGTACCTCTATACCTAGTTTGCGCAGGTGGTCTGCAATCTTTTCGGCTGTCTTGGTCTCGCGGTTGCCCAGCTCCGGATATTGGTGAAAGTCGCGTCGCCACTCGATCACTTTCGGCTCCAGTTTATCGGCCATGGTGTTGGCCCTGGCCAGCAGTTTGGAGTCCTGCGCAAGGGCAGGTACAGTCATGAGCAGCCCCAGGCAGAGGGGCAGTGCTTTTTGAAAGAAGGTATAAGGCTGTATCATTTTTAAGATCAAGTGTTTGCTTCCTCTAAAGCTACATATTTTTTGGAATAGCCGTACAACAATCCATGCTGCAGCAATGGAAAGCCACCGTCCGCAAACTCAAAGAGGACATCTATACCCTATACCTGGCCTACCGCGACCCGCGCGTGCCATTTTTTGCCAAGGTAGTACTGATTCTCACGGTTGCCTATGCCTTGAGCCCGATCGACCTGATACCGGACTTTATACCTGTGCTGGGTTATCTCGACGATCTGATCTTGCTCCCGCTCGGCATCTGGCTCTCCCTGAAGCTGCTGCCCGCAGAGGTTGTAGCGGAGTACCGCGTAAAGGCCAGGCAACAGCTTCTGGAACGAAAGCCCAACTACTTCATGGCGGCTGTCATTGTCCTGGTCTGGCTCTTATTGGGTTTTTGGCTATACCTGCGCTTTGTGGTTCACGTAGACTAAATTCACAGTGGTAAAACAGCCAGACCTTCTTCCCGCTTTTCATAAGCTGCAAGAGAAAGTATATATTTACAGGAAATAACACCCCTACACGATGACTGACGAGCAGAAGCTATTCTCAGAATTCAAGCCGGGCACGGCAGCCGATTGGGCGGCGCGCACACAGAAGGACCTGCGCGAGACCCCACTCGAAAGCCTGGACTGGCATACCTATGAAGGCATTACGATCAAGCCCTACTATACCCGCGAAGACATTCAGCACCTGCTCTTTGCGCAACAAAAACCCGGCGACTTTCCCTTTCTGCGCGGCACCACCGGCAGTGACAACGGCTGGCAGAACATCCAGAAAATAAAAGCTCAAGGCAACGGTATACCTACCATCGACAAAGCGGCTGATGCCCTGAGCAGGGGCGCCGATGGCGTTCTCTTTATCGTGGAAGATCCGCAGGCTTTTGATGTCGCCTACCTGACCGGGCAGCTCGACCTGACCACACAGTCTGTCAGCTATACCCTGGGCAGTGACCCGGCAGCCTTCCTCAAAAGGCTCTATACCTCGCTTTCGGAGCAGAACATCTCGCACCGCAACCTGAAGGGCTTTCTGAACTACGACCCGATGTCAGGAAATGGCCAGCTCAGCGTTAAAGAAATCAAAACCATCACCCAGGTGCTCGACCTGACCAAAGATAGCCCCGACTTCTACGGTGTGACGGTTTGTGGCACCAATTTCAGTAGCATCGGCGCTTCACTCACGCAGGAAGTGGCCTATACCCTGAGTGCTGCCGTGGCCTATACCGATCGCCTTACCACAGCCGGTGAGCCACTGGAGTCGGTGCTGCGCAACATGCTGTTCTGCATGGGAGCCGGCACCAATTACTTTTTCGAGATCGCCAAGCTGCGTGCGCTTCGCCTGTTGTGGTCCGCTGTGGCAGAGGCCTACCAGGCTGACCCGGCACTGGCCGCCAAGCTGCGCATCCACAGCACGACTTCCAGCTGGTACCAGACCACGCTCGACCCCTACGTGAACATGCTGCGCGTGACCACGGAGGCCATGTCGGCCGTTCTCGCCGGTGCTGATTCGCTCACCGTGCTGCCTTTCGACAGCACCTTCAAGGATTCAGACGAGTTCTCGGAGCGCATTGCCCGCAACGTGTCCATTATCCTCAAAGAGGAATCCTACCTGGACAAAGCCGTGGACCCTGCTGCCGGCTCCTACTACCTCGAGTCGCTCACCAACGAACTGGCCTCAAAAGCATGGGAGCTATTTAAAGAAGTGGAAGCACAGGGAGGTTTTGAGGCCGCTTACGAAAGTGGTTTTATCCTGAGCTCTATCACCGAAGTGAGTCGCCAGAAGTTCCGCGACATCGCGACGGGCCGCATGGTGCTGGTGGGCACCAACAAATACCCGAACCCGAAAGAGCAGATTGACTTCGACCCGGAGGAGCTGATCCAGCGCGCCGAGTTCGACACGACTCGCGCTGCCTACCCGACAGAGGTGATGCGCATGGCAACCGAGCTGCATTTGCGCAAGCGCAAGCGCCGTCCGAGAGCGATTGTTGCCGTGATCGGGCAGGCAGCCAAGCGCCACATCAATGCCTCGTTCGCGAAGGAGTTCTTCAGCTGTGCCGGCTTTGAGACAGAGGTACAGCAGTACGACGACGTGGAAACCGCCGTTACCAGGCTATTGCATGCAGCCGCTGAAGTAGTGGTCGTTTCCACTTCGGAAGCAACCTATGCCCGCGAGTTTGGCCCCAAGATTCGTCAGCACGAATCCAAGTCGACTATCATCATGGCCGACGATCCGCAGCATATGAAAGACGAACTGGTAGCCCACGGGTATGACGAGTTTATTTTCGAAGACTGCGACATGTCGACTATCTTAGAGTTAGTGCAGAGGCGCCTGGAACGGGATGAAAACAATGACGATAAGCATTAGAAGCCGCCTGCTATACCTGTTAGCAGGTATACTGGTGATGACCGTAACAGCCTTTACATTCAAAAACAACAAACCAGCAACCATGATCGACGCGATAACAGAAGTTAAGCAAGCCCTTGACGGACAAGTAGCTGCCTGGAACAAAGGCGAACTGGAAAAGGCGATGGACTTTTACTGGGAGTCGCCGGACATGCTCTGGATAAGCCGTAACGGCACCGAAAAAGGCTGGCAGGAAGTGCTGGAGATGTTCAAAACCGACTTCACCGACCGCAGCAAAATGGGCGACTATACCTACGAACCGTTGCACATCGAGCAGGTAGGACCGGAAGCCGTGTACTATGTGTACCGCTGGAAGATAGACTTGCAAGGCAAAAAACTGATGGGCGGTGTATCGTCGCAGCTCTGGAAAAAGGTAAATGGCCGTTGGGTCATCACCTCCGAGCACGCGAGTTAGAAAATGACTGAATTAGTGAATGAGTGGTTGAGTGAATTGATTTTTTAAATGATTTCACGCGCTGGCTCATTCTGAAATATAAAAGATAAATGGAGATTGATGAGAGTTTGAATTGACTGTATACCTATTCACTCCTTCACTCAATCACTCATTCAAAAATTAACCCATGAAACCTGACTTTTCGAACATAGACATCAACAGAGTCGCCAAGGCAGAGCACGGGCCGAAAGGCCCGCTGCAGCCGAAGGACTGGAAAACGGCCGAGCAAATTCCGCTCAAGAGCTACTATACCTCCGAGGATGTGCAACACTTCGAGCACCTGGACTTTGCCGCTGGTCTGCCACCATACCTGCGCGGGCCTTATAGCACCATGTATGTGCAGAAGCCGTGGACCATCCGCCAGTATGCCGGATTCTCCACCGCTGAAGAATCCAACGCTTTCTATCGCCGTAACCTGGCCGGCGGACAGAAAGGGCTCTCGGTAGCATTTGACCTGGCTACGCACCGCGGCTACGACTCCGATCACCCGCGTGTGGTAGGCGACGTGGGCAAGGCCGGCGTGGCCATCGATTCGGTGGAGGACATGAAGATTCTCTTCGACCAGATTCCGCTGAACGAGATGTCGGTGTCGATGACAATGAATGGTGCCGTGTTACCGATCATGGCCTTTTACATTGTGGCAGCAGAGGAGCAGGGCGTAGCGCCGGAGCAGCTCAGTGGCACGATCCAGAACGACATCCTCAAGGAGTTTATGGTGCGCAACACCTACATCTACCCGCCGGAACCGAGCATGAAAATCATTGCGGATATCTTTGAGTATACCTCGCAGAACATGCCGCGCTTCAACTCGATTTCCATTTCGGGCTACCACATGCAGGAAGCCGGCGCTACTGCCGACATTGAGCTGGCCTATACCTTGGCTGACGGTCTGGAATATGTGCGCACCGGTTTGAAGGCAGGTATGGACATCGATGTATTTGCACCGCGACTCTCCTTCTTCTGGGCCATCGGCATGAACCACTTTATGGAAATCGCCAAAATGCGCGCTGCCCGTATGTTGTGGGCCAAGCTGATCCAGCAGTTCAACCCGATAAACCCGAAATCGCTGGCACTACGCACACACTGCCAGACTTCCGGCTGGAGCCTTACCGAACAGGACCCTTTCAATAATGTGACCCGTACCTGCGTGGAAGCACTGGCCGCTGCCCTGGGGGGCACCCAAAGCTTGCATACCAACGCACTCGACGAGGCCATCGCGCTGCCAACCGACTTCTCGGCCCGCATTGCCCGTAATACGCAGATATACCTGCAGCAGGAAACCAATATCACCAAAGTGGTGGATCCTTGGGGAGGCTCTTATTATGTGGAAGCCCTCACGCACGAGATTGCGCACAAAGCCTGGGAGCTGATTCAGGAGGTGGAAGAGCTCGGCGGTATGGCCAAAGCCATTGAGACCGGTCTGCCAAAAATGCGCATCGAAGAGGCCGCAGCTCGCAAGCAGGCCCGCATCGACTCTGGCAAAGATGTGATTGTGGGTGTAAACAAGTACCGCCCGGACCAGATTCAGGAAATCGACATCCTCGACATTGACAACACCGTGGTGCGCGAGTCGCAGCTCCGCAGACTGGCCCAGGTAAAAGAAAACCGCGACAATCAAGCCGTGGAAGAAGCCCTGCAAGCCCTGACCTTGGCTGCTGAATCCGGGGAAGGTAATTTGCTGGAATTGGCTGTGAGCGCTGCCCGCTACCGTGCTACGCTGGGCGAGATTTCTGATGCATTAGAGAAAATTTACGGAAGACACAAAGCTGTGATACGATCCATATCAGGTATATACTCTGCCGAGCTCTCCGACGACGAGAACTTTGAGCGGGCAAAAGTGCTGGCAGACCAGTTTGAGGAACTGGAAGGTCGCCGGCCACGCATTATGGTCGCTAAAATGGGCCAGGATGGTCACGACCGTGGCTCTAAGGTGATCGCTACCTCCTTCGCTGACCTCGGCTTCGACGTGGACATTGGCCCACTCTTCCAGACTCCGGCCGAAGTAGCCATGCAAGCCGCCGAAAACGACGTGCACGTAGTGGGTGTATCTTCGCTGGCAGCGGGACACAAAACGCTGGTGCCACAGCTGATCGGGGAGCTCTGCAAACTTCGTCGCGAAGACATTATGGTGATCGTAGGAGGCGTTATACCTGCCCAGGATTATGATTTCCTGTTCAAGGCCGGCGCTACAGGCGTGTTCGGACCTGGCACGATCATCTCTGTAGCAGCTCAGAATATTCTGGAGCAATTGATCAGGAGAGCCGTGGAATCTGGAAGTTAAATGTTAGGAGTTAGCAATTGAAAGCTGCAGCTGCATTGGTCGGCTGCAGCTTTTTCGTTTCCGGAAGACGATGGCCTTTCAGACGCACTCCCTGTTAGGAAGGATATACAGCATGCCAGTACTTTGCTACAGCCCTTTTAAAGCTGTACCTTTGTGGCAATTATACAATTGCCTTATGTTATCTAAACCAACGAAATACATTCTATTAAGCCTCTCAGCTGCCCTCATCATCTACTTCATCTACGACTCCTTTTCCCTGCCCAGTGTCGATGACCTGAAAGGCGATTTTAAAGAGGTGGCCTTTTACCGCAACGAGAATAACACCGGCCCAATCGTCAGGATTTACGCGGTGACACTTGCCGATACCCTGTGGCAGGAGATGGAAGCTTATGGTAACTACATGCCGCACACCAAGTATGGCACCACCAGGGTATACTTTTTCCTGAACAACCAGCCAGCTCCGGATCAGGTGCAACCCGGGCAGCCGAACTTCCCCTCTCAGTTTGAACCTCATACATTAGCCCGTTACGAAAAAGACGCCATGGGACAAATATCCTTTGTGCGACACCCTTTTAGCCGCTAACAGAGGCTCTCTCGCTGCACTTTGCCACTTCTACTTATTGATAATTAAGTAGTTATAACCAGATAATTATGGCTTAGTTAGTAGGCTCGTTCTTAAATTAATCGTAAAAGAGAGGATGTGAAACCTAAAAACTTAAAGGCTATGAAAATGATTTGGAAAACAGCGGCGGCCACTCTTTTTATGAGTTCAGCATTATTACTGACATCTTGTGGGGGAGAGCAGGGCACTACCACAGAGACGCCATCCGATACCATGGAAGATAATACGATGGAAAATGATATGGATGATACTGACATGACCGAAGACACCGCCGGCATGCAGGGCACCACTACAGGTGGAACTACAGGTACAACAACAACCGGTACCACTACGGGAGGCATGACAACGACCGGCGGCACAACCACCGGTTCCACTACAGGCACTACGACTGGAACTACTACCGGTACCACTACGGGTACGACGACTGGTACTACAACCGGAACAACTACTGGTACTACCACGGGCACCACAACAGGAACGACCACGGGTATGACGACCGGGACTACGACGGGCTCTACCACGACAACAGGTACGACCACGACTGGCACCACCACAGGCTCTACAACGGGTTCAACTACTGGTAACTAATCTTCCACTAAAAATTAGACATACAGTAACAGAGGGGCTGCGCTGCCCTATACAGTTAAGTTTAGCAGAGCAGGGAGTTTGTAAAACCAGGCTCCCTGCTTTGTTTATATTACCATAGTAACACTTCCACTCTTTTCAGTTAATCCTGATTTTTTCAAGAATTTCCTACATGTATACAGGAAACAGCCAATCCTATAGGATGAGGGCTTGTGTACCAGGTAGCATAGTAGTATACTTGGCCCCTTGTTTCCTTATTTCGTATGAATAGATATTCATATAATAAGCGCTGACTATGAGGCAAGGCAAATCAAAAAAATCATACTTCGCACTAAATCTGATTCTTTTGCTTTTATCTTATATTTTCTCTCCTCTGCCGGTACAGGCGCAGTACCGACCAGAAACCGATTTGCAGGAGCTTTTTCGTGATGTGCAGTTGCTGGCTGTGTTCCCGGATTCCAAAACGTTTGCAGACTGCGTGCCCATGCAGGAGCCAGCACATATTCTGCAGGCTTACCGGGAGCAGCACCAGCAGCCTGGCTTTGATCTGAAATCCTTTGTACTGGAGCATTTTCTGCTGCCCACACAACCGTCCTCTAACTTCACGACCGATACCAGCTTATCTGTAACAGCACATATACGGCAGCTATGGCCTGTGCTCACCCGTATGCCAGGCGATGGCGGCGGCTCACTGCTGCCTCTCCCCCACGCCTACGTGGTGCCAGGTGGTCGCTTTCAGGAAATCTACTACTGGGATAGCTTTTTCACGATACTGGGTTTGCAGGTAAGCGGCGAAAAAGCGCTGATCCAGCACATGGTCGATAATTTTACCCACCTGATCCACACCACCGGTCATATACCCAACGGCAACCGCAGCTATTACCTGAGTCGCTCCCAGCCACCCTTTTATGCCCTGATGCTGCACCTGCTCACCCAGGAACTAGGCCGCGATGTGTTGGTGAAATATGCCTCCGCGCTTCGCAAAGAATATGCTTTCTGGATGGATGGGACTGAGCAACTCACCTCTGCCAATCCAACGCACCGACGAGTGGTGCTGTTGCCGGACGGCAGCATCCTCAACCGCTACTGGGACGACCAACCGGCCCCCCGCCCCGAGTCTTACAAAGAAGACGTACACATCGCGCAGGAATCCGGCCGAAACCCGGAAGAGGTATACCGCCACATCAGGGCCGCTGCCGAATCGGGTTGGGACTTTAGCAGCCGCTGGTTCGCTGACAAACAAAACCTCAGTACGATCCACACCACCGACATTTTGCCCGTAGACCTCAACTCACTGCTTTTCCACATGGAACTGACATTGGCTGAGATGGCCGAACTGGAACGCGATCCGGCTGAGGCTAAGTTGTTCCGCCAGAAAGCCAAAGCACGTCGCAAAGCAGTACTGCAGCACATGTGGCACGATGGTGACGGCTTCTTCTACGATTATGATTTCGTGCAGGGCAAAACCACCGATATTCCTACACTGGCCGCCGTTTTTCCGCTTTACTTTTGCATGGCCAAGCGCAAACAAGCCAATGCCGTAGCCCAGCGTCTGCAAAATGATTTCCTGAAAGCCGGTGGCTTGGCCACTACTTTGGTTCATACCGATCAGCAGTGGGACGCCCCGAATGGCTGGGCACCTTTGCAGTGGATGAGTATTCAGGCGCTTGGCAATTATGAGCACGAAGAGCTGGCCCGTACCATCGCCACGCGCTGGATCACCCTCGGTACCGAAGTGCACGAAAACACAGGCAAAATGGTGGAGAAGTATAACGTAGAGAATCTGGAACTCGAAGCAGGCGGCGGTGAGTACCCCAACCAGGATGGCTTCGGATGGACGAATGGTGTGTTCCTTAAGTTGCTCGCACTATACCCTGAACTTCAGTCGATAACAGAGAAGGCGCCTGTCCTGATGCAAGACCATTAAAGCTATACCTGTACCACCGCGCTATGTAAGGCGGGTATTGCGTTATAGAGATCAGGTATAAAAAGCACCTGCTATATCTGAACTGAGGATTGATTCAGAAACTGGCACTCAGTTTGCAAAGTCAGCGTTATACAGAAAAACAGGATATGATTCAGCTTAAACATACGATAACCGCATTGACCTTGCTCCTGAGCACATGCATAGCTTTTGCCCAGGGCGAAACGTCCAACTGGTATTTCGGTAAAGGAGCCGGTCTGATCTTCAGAGGCGACACTGTAGCGGCAGTGGTTAACAGCAGGCTGCAAACCGAAGAAGGCAGCGCCACCATCTCCGATAAAGCGGGCAATCTGTTGTTTTATACCAACGGCATCACCGTCTGGAACAAGCACCACCGCGTAATGCCAAACGGCAACGGCCTGATGGGCATGAAGTCTTCTACGCAGTCTGCTTTGATTATACCCAAGCCTGCTGCTGACAGCGTCTTTTACATCTTCACAACGGACATACAGGCGCAGTCCAACGGTTTGCGCTACAGTGTGGTGAACATGAACAAAGACGATGGCAACGGGGCCGTTACGGCTCGCAATGTGTTCATGATCGCTCCGGCTACTGAAAAACTTACGGCCATACGCCATAGCAACAACCGCGACTGGTGGGTGATCGCGCACCGCTGGAACAGTAACGCTTATATGGCCTACCTGGTGACAGCCGAGGGTGTGAACGTGGAACCCGTAATGAGCAATGTGGGCACCGTGCATGGCGGCGCGCACCGCAAAGCCATCGGCTACCTTGTTCCTTCTCCTGACGGCACCCGCCTGGCTGCCGCCCTTTGGGACAGCGACAGCAATTTTGAAGTACTCCGTTTCGACCGCAGTACCGGCGAGGTATCGGATCCCATTCTGCTGAAAGGCTACGAAGAAGCGTATGGCGTGTGCTTTTCTCCGGATGGCACCAAGCTTTATGGTACCGCGAACGGCAAAGGTGGCGGCAAAGCGCAGATCATCCAATTCGATCTGCAGGCTGGCGACGAAGCTGCCATTGCCAAATCAGCTGTGGTCATTGGCACTTCCGGCAGTCCGCGCATCGGTGCTATACAAATGGGACCGGATGGTAAGATGTATGTAGCCCGTCAGGATAACATTCACTTAGGCGTGATCAAAAACCCGGATGCTTTGGGCAAGGAAAGCGGCTATGTAGACACGGGACTGCACTTAGGGGGTCGCAAGAGTGATCTTGGTCTGCCGAACTTTCCGCAAGGTATACGATCGGGCACAGCCAGATCTGCAAACATGGAATAAGGTATAGAATCGACTTTTAAAGCCGGGCAGCGATGTCCGGCTTTTTTGTTTCGAACAAATAACTGGCTTGGTAATGCATATATTCTAAATTTGTAAGGCAATCGATTCTATACCTAACGCTATACCGCCTTGGCAAAACGTTTCAGTGCTGATAAGTATGTAGAGGGCATTCTGGCCGGCGACCGTGTCATGCTGAGTCGTGCCATTACGCTGGTGGAAAGTCGGCTGGCTTCTGACCTGGATCTGGCACAGGACGTAATTAACCAGGTGCTGCCGCATGCCGGCAAATCGGTGCGGATAGGTATAACGGGCGTGCCAGGCGTGGGCAAGAGCACATTTATTGAATCTTTTGGCAACTACCTGATTGAGGCACAGGGCAAGAAGCTGGCCGTGCTGGCCATCGATCCAACCTCACAACGCACAGGCGGCAGCATACTCGGCGACAAGACGCGCATGGAGTCACTTTCCATAAATCCGCAGGCTTACATTCGCCCCTCTCCTGCCGGCAAATCGCTGGGTGGCGTAACGCGCAGCACCCGCGAATCGATCATCCTTTGCGAAGCGGCCGGTTTTGACGCCATTATTGTGGAGACTGTTGGCGTGGGACAATCTGAGACGGCGGTGCATGCCATGGTCGACTTTTTCCTGTTGCTAATGTTGGCGGGTGCCGGCGACGAGTTGCAAGGTATAAAGCGCGGCATTATGGAGATGGCCGATGCCATTGCCATTACCAAAGCCGACGGCGAGAACGGCATGAAAGCCAAAGCCGCCCGTGCCGAATACCAGAACGCCCTGCACCTATACCCGATGGCCGCCTCTGGCTGGCTCCCAAAAGTCTCCGTGTGTTCTGCAGTGGAGCAAATCGGCCTCGATACCATCTGGCAAACTGTAGCCGCATACCTGGAATTGACGCAACAAAACGGATTTTTCGAGAAAAAGCGCCACGATCAGAACCTGCAATGGATGTACGAAGCCATACGCCAAGGGCTGGAGGATAATTTCTACGCGCACCAGCAGGTGAAAGACCAGTTGCCAGGTATAGCCGATGAGGTAAAAGCAGGCAGGAAGTCAGCTTTTGCAGCAGCTTCGGAGCTTTTGAAATTGGTATAACTTCCCCCTAGCCCAATGCTGGTTCATTACACCTTAGTTGTAATCCTGTCACAACCTTGCTAGCATAGAGCAAAGGGTTAAGCTACAAGGGAGCCATACCCTAAAGCTGAAAAGATAGAAAAAAAACAGCCGGCACATTGCTGCACCGGCCGCTCTTCAATCAATAAGTAAACTTATCGGGCCTCTGCTAAAGTAACTTTGGCCCACTTGCAAATGCCCCCCAGCGGAGGGTTAAACTTGTATACATTGATTTTAACGGACTGCACAAACGGAAACCGGTCGTAGATTTTGTCGATGATACGGTGGCCCAAGTGCTCCAGCAGGCGGGCTGGGACTCTCATCTCTTCCAACGCCAGCGCATACAGCACTTCATAGTTCACGGTTTCACCCAAGTCGTCGCTTTCGGCGGCACGTCTCAAATCGGTTTCAATGAACAGGTCGATGCCGTACTTATTTCCGATCTTCTGCTCCTCGTCATAGAAACCATGGAAGGCGAAGAATTCCATTCCCTCCAGTGCAATCTGTCCCATTCGCGTTAAACTAGCCTATCTCGTCAAAAAAAGAACCTGCTGTTTTCGGCTGGCGGCTCTGTGCCCAGTCAGAGAGACTATTGCGGGATGGCTCCGTCATCGGCGGTTGAATCTCCGGTTGATCAGGTTTAACAGGCTGAATTTCAGGTATAGGCTGCTCAATTTCCGGAGCAGGTATAGTACCCGGATAGTCAGGCTTCGGCTGCTCGATCTCCGGCGATGGCACATTTGGCACTGGCGTTACCGGGTTCGGAATTTCCGGGTGCGGCTGTGTCACGTCCGGGGCCGGATCGCCAAGTGGCTCGTATCCATTGCTAATAGCTAGAGCAGGTATAGCAGTTGCTGCAGTGGCCGTAGCCTCCGGCAGTTGTATTGTTCGGTTTGTTGTCGTTTCCATATCTTTCATGTTACGCAGCAGCTCGGGCTGTTCTACCCGAAGTTCGGCCGCTCTTGAAAGAATACTGGCAGTACTGGTTTTAGGTTTTGACTTTGTTTTTTCGGCTTTCTCCAGTGCCTCGTTGGCCAGGTTGCGAAGGTCACGCACCATACTCTCCAGGTACGACTCCATACGCTGATAGTCCTGCTCCAGCGCCTTTACCTCCTGCTGCATTTCGCTCACCATGCGCTCGGCCTGCTTTTGACTATCCTCCAGTACCACGCGGGCCTGGTTGCGGGCTGTGTTCAGCAATTGGTCGGCCTGCAGCTGCGCCTCACGTATCTTCAGTTCCGACGATTTGTTGGCCTGCTCCAGTATAGAGTTACCGGTGTCTTCGGCAGTTTTCAGTGTTTTGTATAAAGAAGATTCCACCTCACGCAGCTTCTGCGTCTCACGGTGAGCCGACTCCAGCTTGCCGCGCAGGTCTTTGTTCTCATCGAGCAACTTTTCCCACTGCTGCGATAAGGTCAGCAAAAAAGCATTTACTTCGTCCTTGTCAAGCCCTCTAAATGCCTTCTCAAATGTTTTTTGTCTGATTTCTAAGGGTGTAATCTTCATGATCCAAACTGAATTTTATATCCCACACCGAAATGGTGCGGTCATCACTACACGAAACTAACTGATTCTGATGAGCCGACCAAAATAATTTATTGACCGAGGTACCATGGCTCGCATTTCGGACTTTATCAATAACCTTGAGCAGCTTAAAGGTCTGCGCGTCCCACACTTTTATGGACTTATCCATGCTGCAGCTTGCAAAATAACGCCCGTCGGGGCTGTAGGTTATGTGATTGACGGTATACATGTGGGCGATCACATAGCCCCGTTCCTTGTATTTTTCCTGTACCTCCCAAACGCGCAGGTGGGCATCGCGCCCCGCTGTGAGCAACTGCGTGCCATCCGGAGAGTAAACGACTGTAAAGACTGAGTTGGTATGCGCGGGCAGTTCATACTTCAGCTCCATTGTGCCGGCATCGAATATCCGCACCAGATGATCGCTATACCCGGCGGCCAGTTCGTTGGTGGTTTTGTTGTAGGCAAGGCAGCGCACACTCTTGTCCGATTTACGCACCATGCTGCGCAGTTCAAAGTCTTCGGCCCCGATAACGGCTATACCTCCGTTGCCCATCCCCACGTATACCTGGCCTGTTTCCGGCACATAGGCGATGTCGAAAATCGCCACCTTGGGTAGCGCCACGGATTTATGGATGGCTTTGCTGTTGAGGTCGATAACCTGCAGTCCTTCCTGGTTCTGCCCGATCAGGAGCAGGTTGCGCTCCGGCATCAACCGCAGGCCGTATACCGACGTGGTGACTTTCGCTACCAGTTCGCCGTTATCGGGCTGATTCAGGTCCCAGGAAGCGACCATACCATCGCTGCCCGCCGAATAAATGGTGGCAGGTGCAGCACCGCCTTCCAGGGTATACACACAATCGCGGTGGCCTGTCAGGGTGGCGACTTTCTGTACTTCTATCTTGCTAGCCATCTGTACTTGGTCTGTTACACTTAATTTTAGTTAAATTTACAACAAATAACGCAGCGAACCCTCCCGTTGCTTACCAAAAATTACCGCCATGCCCCTGCTTCAGACCCGCGAACTTGATTCCCATACCCTGCTGGGTGTGTGGCTTCTTGACGAAGCACCGGATGCATTGCGCCCATTGCTGCCACCCCATCTTATACCTGATGAGAGCCTGCAACTGGCACACCCAAGACGGCAGCGCGAATGGCTGGCCAGCCGTGCTCTTACTTACCAATTGTTGCAACATTTCACCAGCGAACCCCTGCCTTTGTTGCGCGACGCCACCGGCAAACCCGTGTTTGCAGGCACTGAATTTCAGCTCTCCATTACACACTCTCCCCGTATGGCTGCCGTTATACTATCTGAAAAGTATGATGTTGGCATAGATATTGAACTAGTAAGCGCGAAGGCGCTGCGGGTAGCCGACAAGTTTCTGACTGAACAGGAAAAGGTTTTTACCGCTGACGATGAACAGCAGACTTGTCTGTACTGGAGTGCCAAAGAAACTTTGTACAAGATGTACAGCCAAAAACGACTTATTTTTAAGGAAAACTTATTGGTGGAGCCTTCTCATAACCCTGAAAACAACTTATTGCAGGGACATGTTATTACCGATAATTTTTCTAAATTGTACCAGATCCATCACGAAGTGCTTCATAACCACGTACTCACTTATAGTGTGGATCGTTGATACTCCTTACACTCACCTAAACAAACAAACATGAAATATCTGGCTTCTTTAGTCGTAGCATTGCTGGTCACGGCCAGTGTATTTGCGCAGGGCAGCTACCAGTTGGGCAGTAAAGTGGCCGACTTTTCGCTCAAGGACGGGCAGGGAAATGCTGTATCGCTCAGCAATTTTGCCGATAGCAAGACAGTAGTTGTGGTATTTACGGATAACAAATGTCCTTACGCCAAACTCTACGAAAACCGACTGGTCACTATGTCGAGTACATATGCGGCGCGGGGCGTGCAGTTCATCTTCATTAACCCGGGTGTTGGTGTAGGCGAAGGCAGCGATACCATGCAGGACCTGGCAGCTAAAAATTACAGTTTCCCATACCTGGCAGACGAAGGACAGCGCATCAGTCAGAAATTCGGGGCTACTAAAACTCCGGAAGTATTTGTGCTGCACAACATGGGTGGCGAATTCGTGCTGAAGTATAAAGGCGCTATTGATGACAGCCCACAGGTAGAAAGCGGCGTACGCAACAATTACCTCAAAACCGTAATTGACGATGTGCTGGCGAATAAAAACATCAGCACAACCGATAAACGCGCGACAGGCTGTATGATCAAACGCTATTAATTATAACGCTATACCCATAGCCATTTTCCTGAAACAGTGAAGTAGCGCGCTATACCTGTACTGGATAAAAAAGGCAAAGGCCAGTTCTCAGAAGAACCGGCCTTTGCCTTTTTGTTTTATACCTGAAAGCTGCTGTGCTTATACTGTCGGATCCTCGTCCGTAATCGCCGTTAGTAGTTTTGTTACTTCGGTTGCCTTTTCCAGGTCGTTGGTCTTCTCGAATGAAAATGCCAGGTTGCGCAACGCTCTTTTCACAATCTCGATGTTGGAGCAGGGCTCGTAGAAAATGTCAACCGGATTCAGGTTTAGCTGCACAATGTAGTTGTCGATGTCCGCTTTGGAAAGCATCAGGCCTTTGTTGTACACATTGATATAGAACTGCACATCGCCCAATTTATAGGTCAGGATAAAGAGATTCGGCAGGTTCACACCGTACACGGGCATCCCCAACCGTTGCGCAACGGTCATGTAGATCACACAAAGCGTCAGCGGGTTTCCACGCCTTGTTTCCAGCGCCAGGTGCATCATGGAGTTAGACGGTGAGTGAAAGTTCTTGGTATTGGCCGAGAACTTCTTGTCACGGAAGAGCGAGTTGTTCAGCGATTTCACCTGGTCATAAGGGTGCATATCGTCCTTCATGCTTGTCCAGGCGTCGTAGTACAGCTGATCGAGCCCTCTGGATAAGGTAGCCAGTTCCACGTCCGGGTACAGGTAGGTGTTTACCAGCCACATCCCTTCTACCAGGTCCTGTCCTCCACGCTCTTTCCAGTTTTTGAGGCGCTGCAAAAGGCCGTCAAACTGCAGGCTATGGATCAGGTCCTCTATGCGCTTCTGCAGGTCCGAGTTCAGGGTTTCCTCCCATTCCTCCTCCAGAAAGGGAATAATGCTCTCCCCCAACGATACAATCTTCTGCTCTACGTGCAACGCGACCTCATAATCTATATCATCCAACAGCGAGATCATCGCCTTTATCTCCTTCTTTGTCAAAATAATGCGTAATAGTTAAAGCGTAATGAATAATAGTTGAACAGTACGATTGCCAAAATCAACTACAGTACTGTTCTCCTTAAAACTAACCACTTATTCCTCCCGAAGATTTCAGAATGGAAAATAAAATCCAACTTATTTCGACGTAAGCCTGCTGCGCACGGTCTAAGACCTTCTTTTCCGATCGATATTCAGCATGAAGTGATCGGAGTCTACAGTAGGAATTTGGTTTAACCTGAATCCCAATTAACCGGAAATGGTTCTAATAGGTATAGCACTGGAGGGACAATGAATTATACCGCCACTGCTATACCTGCATGATCATGTTTGAATCACACCCACATTATACGGTTTTTCGATTGGCGCGTGGTTGGCGGCTTCTATTCCCATCGAGATCACCTTGCGGGTCTCCAACGGATCGATGATGCCGTCGACCCACAGACGCGCCGCCGCGTAGTATGGCGATAGCTCTTCGTTATACTTCGCTTTGATTCTTTCGAGCAACTCTTTCTCTGCCTCTGGGGTTATCTCCTCTCCTTTCGCTTTCAGAGCTGATACCTGAATCTGCAGCAGGGTATTGGCCGCCGCGGCACCGCTCATTACCGCCAGCTGCGCCGATGGCCAGGCGTAGATCAGGCGTGGGTCGTAGGCTTTGCCGCACATGGCGTAGTTGCCGGCACCATAGCTGTTCCCCAGAATGATGGTGAACTTCGGCACCACCGAGTTGGCCATGGCATTCACCATTTTGGCGCCGTCCTTAATAATGCCACCGTGCTCGGCCTTGCTGCCTACCATAAAGCCAGAAACGTCATGCAGGAACACCAGCGGAATCTTCTTCTGGTTACAGTTCATGATAAAGCGGGCTGCCTTGTCAGCTGAGTCAGAGTAGATCACGCCACCCATCTGCATTTCGCCTTTTTTGCTTTTCACGATCTTGCGCTGATTGGCCACTATACCTACCGCCCAGCCATCGATCCGGCCCAGACCACAGATTAGCGTCTGGCCGTACAGTTCCTTGTAAGGCTCAAACTCAGAATTGTCGACCAGGCGATGGATGATGTCCATCATGTCGTAAGGCTTGGTGCGGTCGGCTGGCAGCATGCCGTATATCTCTTTCTCGTCCAGTTTGGGAGCAACAGGCTCCACGCGACTGAAACCAGCCTTCGGGTTTTCGCCCAGTTTATCAAATATGGTGCGGATGTGGTCCAGCGCCTCTTTGTCGTCTTTGCACTTGTAGTCGGTTACGCCGGATATCTCGCAGTGGGTAGAAGCACCACCCAGCGTTTCGTTGTCGATGCTCTCGCCAATGGCTGACTTCACCAGGTATGAACCACCCAGGAACACAGAACCCGTACCTTCCACAATCAAAGCTTCGTCGCTCATGATCGGCAGGTATGCCCCACCAGCCACACAGCTGCCCATAATCGCGGCAATTTGTACGATGCCCATGGAACTCATCACGGCGTTGTTGCGGAACATACGGCCGAAGTGCTCTTTGTCAGGAAAAATCTCGTCCTGCATCGGCAAAAACACCCCGGCACTGTCCACCAGGTATACGATCGGCAGTTTGTTCTCGATCGAGATCTCCTGCGCACGCAGGTTTTTCTTGGCTGTGATCGGGAACCAGGCGCCGGCTTTCACGGTGGCATCATTCGCTACTACCACACACTGACGGCCTTTGATGTAGCCTATACCTGTCACCACGCCGCCACTTGGGCAGCCGCCTACTTCCTGGTACATACCTTCGCCGGCAAAGGCGCCTACTTCCAGAAACTCAGTTCCTTCGTCGAGCAAGTAGTCGATGCGTTCACGGGCTGTCATTTTACCTTTGGCGTGCTCTTTTGCGATGCGCTTTTCGCCGCCGCCCAGGTGTACTTTTTTCAGTTTGCTTTTCAGCTGGAAACTCAGCTGTTTGAGAGAGTCTTCGTTCTTATTGAATTCGATATCCATGAAGGGGTTATTATAAATAAGGGGACTACTTACAATGAAAAATCCGCTTTAAGGGCGGATTTCACAAATATACAATTTTTATAAGATGCACTATTGCCTTTTTGTGGTGTCACCAGGCACTACTTTTACCGAGTCGGGCGCCGGGCGACGGAACTCATCCGGGTTCTCGTCCTGCAGCTCCTTTACCTCCTCCAACGTGATCACACGACCTGTGGCATCTACCTTATACCTGTCTTTGCGGCCAATAAGCGAGAACTGCACATAGCGTTTTGGATAGGCCTGTATGTCGCGCAGCAGCAGGTTGAGCGCCTCTGTCGAGCGGTTCATGTTCTGGTATAGTTGCTCGTCGTTCATCAAACGGCCCAGGGAGCCCTCATTGGAGTTGAGTTTGGCGATCGTAGCTTCCAGTTCGTTCACGGCCGAGTTGGCATCTGCTACCAGTTTTTTTACTTCCACCTGCTTCAGCGTATCGGTTATCTCCACCATATTCAACGTGAGCCGGTCGATGTTGCGCTGGGTTTGGTTGAGGGCGGAGGTGAGCTGGCTTAGATTTCGGGTAATCTGGTTGATGTTACGCTGGTTTTCGCGCAGTATCTCGTTTACCGCCTCCGTCGTTTTGTTGGAGTTGGCCAGTATCTGTTGCAGGTTGCCTTTGGCCTCACTGTCGAGCAGGCGGTTTACGCGGGCCAGGGTGGTATCTACCTTGTCGATGACCGGCACCGACTTGGATGAGAGCATGTCGGTGATGCTGGTTTCTTTAAAGGCAATCAGCTCCTCTCCTCCATTGTATTGCTTGCTATTGTTTTTCAGGAAGAGCGTAATGGCCTTGCTGCCCAAAAGATCTGAGTTGCCGAGACTGGCAATGGTAGAGTCCCCGATCTGCAGATCTTTCCGCACTTCTATGTCCACACGTACCATGTTTGCGCGGTCGGTCAGCAGCTTCAGGTCTTTCACATGGCCAACTTGTATGCCGTTCAGAAAGACAGGGTTTGAGATGGTGAGACCATCCACGCTGTCGTATACCACATGATAAGTGTTGGTTTTAGAGAAGAGTGAGGAGCCTTTCAGGAATTCATACCCGAAATATAATATCACAATGGTTGTTATACCCAACAGGGCAACCTTAATTTCCTTTGATATTTTCACGTAGGTGAGTTTGCGTTATGCATTAGTTCATGGCTTCAAGCTCTTGCTTGTATTCCTTGAAGGCACGATATATACCTGATGCCATATACGTCTGACCCGTTTTATCGTTAAGGAATTTTTCCTCAGCCGGATTGGTCAGGAAGCCAGCCTCGATCAGCACGCTTGGCATATAGGATTTCCACAGCACCAGAAAGCCTGCCTGCTTCACGCCGCGGCTGGTGCGCCCCACCCTGTTTTTAAACTCATTTTCTACTTTCTGGGCAAAACGCAGGCTGTTGTCGATGTAGGCGCTCTGGTGCAGCGCGAACATGATGTGGCTTTGCGGTGAGTTCGGATCGAAGCCGCCGTATTTCTCCTTGTAGTCATCTTCCTGCAAGATAACGGCGTTTTCGCGCTTAGCTACAGCCAGGTTGTTATTGGAGGTATGGAGCCCCATGGTATAGGTCTCGGTGCCAAAAGCGGCGGGCGGACCAGCGTTGAGGTGGATGGAGATGAACAGGTCCGCATTGTTTTTGTTAGCTATACCTGCGCGGTCGATCAGTTCCACAAACGTATCGTCTTTGCGGGTGTAAACAACTTTCACGTCGGGCACGTTCTTTTCAATTAACGCACCGACCTGCAGGGCCAACTTTAAGGCCACGTCAGCCTCATGCGAAACTTTGCCGTTACAGCCTATATCTTTGCCACCATGACCCGCATCGATCACTACCGTGCGCAGCTTGTATGCCTTGCGGTATTCGAGCTTGCTGGAAGAGAGTAAAAGTAAACTTAGGGCCAGAATTGAAATAGTAACAATATTTCTCACAACGCTCGTTAGTTAAAAGTTAAACAATAACTTTGTACAAAATAAATAAAACTTTAGGGAAGTCTGAAGAAGTTGCGCTACATTTTAATCTTTTTGCTGCTGGTGCAGCTCGCCGTGCTTTCTGCCCAGCCTGCACTGGGTCAACGGGTACGCCGTCCTACCACTACAGCCTCGCCAAAAGACACTATCAACATCTCTCCTCCTCAGGATTCGCTCGTGACTACGGCACCCCAGGGCGACATCGAGACCACAATCAATTACTCTGCCAGAGATTCCATTCGGTTTGAGGTAGACCGCAAAGTAGTACATCTGTACGGAGATGCCAAAATTGATTACGGCACCATGGAGCTTTCGGCGGCTTACATCCAGATCGATTACGACCTCAATACCCTAACCGCTACCACCCTTGCCGACTCAGCAGGCCAGGAGACTGGTACTCCGGTGTTTAAGGACGGCGCGGAAAGTTACGCGGCCAAGCGCATTGCCTATAATTACAAAACCAAGCGCGGCCGGATTTCTGAAGTAGTAACGCAACAAGGCGAGGGGTATATACATTCCGAGGTGGTGAAAAAAAATGAGGCAAACGAGATTTTTGGTTTGCACAACAAATACACGACCTGTAACCTGGAGCACCCGCACTTCTACATCAGCGCCGGCAAGATCAAGGCTATACCTAACGATAAGATCATGTCGGGTCCGTTCAATCTCGTGATCGCCGATATACCTACGCCGCTCGGCTTTTTGTTCGGCCTCTTCCCGACGCCAAAGAATCAGCGCTCTTCGGGTGTGATCGTGCCGACCTTTGGCGAATCGCGTGCGCGGGGCTTTTACCTGAGCAACGGGGGCTACTACCTTGCCCTGAACGACTACATAGGCACCCGCATCACCGGCGATATCTATTCATTGGGCGGGTATAAGGTGACGGTCGACAATACGTACATCAAACGCTACTCGTACCGTGGCAATTTAAACATCAGCTACGATTACTTTAAAAATGACGAAGCGGATGTGGCTGACCCGAACCGTTCTACGAACAGTCTGGAAGGCCTGCCACCTAGCCAGCGCACCGCTTTTATTACCTGGTCGCATAGCCCGGTGCAGAAGCCAGGCCGCGGTCGTTTTTCAGCTAACGTGCGTGCCGGTAGCAGCCAGCACAATCGCGTAAACTACAACAGCCCGAACGCGTACCTGGCCCCGACCTTTAACTCAACCATCACTTACCAGAAGAACATACAGAACTCCCCCTTTAGCTATACCGCTACGCTGAGTCAGGGCCAGAACAACGGTGGTTTTACAGAAGACGGTAAACCGCAGCCTACCATTATGCGCTTCACGCTGCCTGACCTTAACTTTGCCATGACGCAGACGAGCTTGTATGAACTCTTCTCGAAGAACGTGCCGACCGGCCAATGGTATGAAAACTTCACTTTCGGCTACAACGTGCGTGTCCGTAACGAGGTATCTAACCAGGTGCCTGCCCGCAGACTAGGCAACTTACCTGTAGTGGGTGGCACAGCCAGGGATACCTCTTTTGCGCTTAATTTTGACAACCTGGGCGAGCTCTGGCGAAACGGCCGTAAGAGCGCTGACCACAACTTTAACATCGGGCTGGGTAACTACAAGGTGCTCCGCTTTTTCAACCTGACACCGAATGTTACTTACCGGGAGTCGTGGTTCGACAATAAACTGACCTATACCTTCGATGAAGAGCAGCAGGCCGTGCGTATCGATACGGCAGACTTCGGCAGGGTGTACGAATACGGCGCAGGTGCCTCCCTCAACACGACCGTGTACGGTACCGTGCAGTTCCCGAAGAGCAAGCGGGTAGAGGCCATCCGCCATACCATGATTCCGAGCATCAGCTACGGTTACCGTCCTAACTTCGGTGACGAGGGCCGCTTTGGCTTCTCCCAAACCACCCAGGTGGCGATAGATTCGCTGACGAACCAGCCGATCTTCCAGACGCTGCCACGCTTTAACGGCAACGTGCCTTCGGGAGGCTTGCAAAGCAGCCTGAGCATGCAGATCAATAACCGCGTCGAGATGAAAGTCCGCTCGCGCAGTGACTCCACGGAGGCCAAATCAGAGAAAGTAAGCCTGATCGACAACCTGAATATAGGAGCTTCCTACAACCTGGCTGCCGACTCGCTACGCCTTTCCAATATTAACATCAGCATGAACACACGCTTATTCAAAGTGTTTGATGTGAATTTCACCTCCACCCTCGACCCTTACCAACTCAGCCCGGACGGCAACCGCCGTATCGACCGCTTTATGCTGGAGTCTCCTGGTTTTAAACTAGCCAGGCTGACCAATGCCAACCTGAGCGTACGGGCCAACTTTAACCCTGAAGCGCGGTCTACGAACACGCCACCACCTACCAACCTGCCCGGTATGCTGAACCCGAACGACCAGTTCCTGCCAGACTACGTGGACTTCAACATCCCGTGGACGCTGAACCTGGACTATACGATCTACTATACCGGAGGCACACAGCAGAACCGGGGCGAGATTACGCAGAACATTGGCATGCAGGGCACCCTGAACCTGACTGAAAAGTGGAAATTTGGCTACATGGCCGGGTATGACTTTACTAACCAGAATATCTCTAACGCCAGCCTCGACATTTACCGCGACCTACACTGCTGGGAAATGAGCATCGGCTGGAGACCATTCGGTTTGATGCGCGGCTATAACGTGACCATCAACGCCCGATCTGCTCTGCTGCGCGACCTGAAGCTCTCCCGGAACAGATCAGGTATGAACCGATAACCCCTGTAACAGCCACTTGCCAGAGCGGGTGGCTGTTTTGTTTTGAATTTCATACTTTTGAATCGAACCCAAACCAGCAACCTATGTCTGTTCATAAAAGCGACGTAAAAAAAGTTACCACGCACCAGCTGCAGAATATGAAAGAGCGCGGCGAGAAAATCTCCATGCTCACAGCATACGACTACTCGATGGCCACCATTCTGGACGCTGCCGGCGTAGATGTACTGCTTGTCGGCGACTCGGCCTCTAACGTAATGGCCGGCCACGAGACAACGCTCCCCATCACACTGGACCAGATGATCTACCATGCCTCTTCGGTAATACGGGGCGTGAATCGTGCTTTTGTGGTAGTGGACCTGCCCTTCGGCTCTTACCAGGGCAATTCTTCGGAGGCGCTGCGTTCTACCATCCGCATCATGAAGGAGTCTGGCGCACATGGCATCAAGCTGGAAGGCGGCGCTGAGATAAAGGAATCGATCGTGCGTATTCTGAGCGCCGGTGTACCCGTAATGGGCCACCTGGGCCTGACCCCACAGTCTATTTATAAGTTCGGCACCTATACCGTGCGCGCCAAAGAAGAAGCCGAAGCGCAGAAGCTGATCGACGACGCCCTCCTGCTGCAGGAACTGGGCTGTTTCTCAATCGTGCTGGAGAAAATTCCTTCGGAACTGGCCAAACGCGTTGCCGAAAAGCTGGAAATTCCGATCATAGGTATAGGCGCGGGCCCGCACGTGGATGGACAAGTGCTGGTGGTGCACGACATGCTGGGCATCAACAAAGAATTCAAACCCCGCTTCCTGCGTCGCTACGCTGACCTGCATACCATTATGACTGATGCCGTGCAGAACTACGTGAAGGATGTGAAGAGCAAAGATTTCCCGAACGAGAAAGAAGCCTATTAAAGTTAGAGAGGTGACGAATTGGAGAGTTATACCTGGAGTAGTATCTCTGAGGTATAACTCTCTTACCTTTCGTTTCAAACTGTACTTCTCACTGCACAAAAGCTACACTCACACTGGGCTCGCCAACATGTTAGGCTTACGCCCCTCCCTTAATCTATACCTATGGCCTTAGATGTTCTTTTTGAGGATAACCATGTGCTGGTGGTGAATAAGCCGGCTGGCTTGCTCGTGCATGGCGATGAAACCGGCGATGAATGTCTTGCTGACCTGGCCAAAGCCTACATCAAAGAGAAGTACAACAAGCCGGGCAACGTTTACATCGGGGTTGTACACCGTCTGGACAGACCGGTGAGCGGGGTGGTGCTCCTGGCCAAAACCTCCAAAGCCCTTACCCGCCTCAACGAGCTTTTCCGCAGCAAAAAGACTGTTAAAACCTATTGGGCCGTGGTGCTCAACCGCCCTGCTATACCTGAGCAAACACTCGTGCACTGGCTCATAAAAGACAGCAGTCGCAACGTGACCAAAGCCTACGCCCGCGAAAACAAAAGTGGGCTCCGCTCCGAGCTGAGCTACCGCCTGGTCGGGCAACATGACAACGTCTACCTGCTGGAAGTGAATCCGGTGACGGGCCGTCCGCACCAAATCCGGGTGCAGCTGGCCTCCATGAACTGCCCCATTGTAGGTGACCTGAGGTATGGCGCCAGTAAACCACTACCCGACAAGAGCATCGCCCTGCATGCCCGCAGCCTACAGTTCGAGCATCCTACCCTGAAGACCATGATTACTGTCACCGCACCTCTGCCTGCTGCTCCGATCTGGTTACCTTTCAGGCCGAAAGAATAGCTTGGTGTAATGCTTCCTGCTGATTGAGAAATAATCCGTAAAAGGTTAATCGGTTGGCGAACCACCCATCAGTACACTTGCTTCGGCGTCACTTTTATCAAATAGGTTATCGCCTTATACCTTAACCGGTAGTAATAACCCAACAATTTTCTGAACTCCTCCTTATTTATTGATCATTACCGCTTTCCGCAAACTGACATTTATCATCTTTCTGAACTTTTATACCGGTTTTTATTCTTTCTATAGAATCAGATCGTAATTTTGCGGAGGCTTGGTGAGCGCCTTGAGTAACCACTATACCTGAATCAGAATTAATCACCTCTATATACTTATTGCTTAATGGCCATACTTATTTTCTTCGTTTTGCACTGGTACGTATCGCTGTTCGTGCAAACCTTCTTCCTGCACCGATACGCTGCACACAAGATGTTCACCATGAACCCGGTCTGGGAGAAGGCATTTTACCTGCTGACGTACATCGCACAGGGTTCTTCCTTCTTGTCGCCACGCGCCTATGCTATTTTGCACCGCATGCACCACGCCTTCTCCGACACAGCGCGTGACCCGCATTCGCCGCATTACTCCAACAACGCATTTGCGATGATGTGGAAAACCAAGAACATTTACAACGACGTGCTCAACCACCGCGTGGAGCCCGAGCGCCGCTTTGATGGCGACTACCCACACTGGCCTGCACTCGAGAAGATCGGGGATTCGAAGGTTTCTCGTATTGGCTGGGGCGTGGCTTATGTGCTGTTCTACATCGCCTTCGCCACGCAGTGGTGGATGTTCCTGCTGCTGCCGCTTCACTTCCTGATGGGTCCGGTGCACGGCGCAATCGTAAACTGGAGCGGACACAAGTATGGTTACCAGAACTTCGACAACAACGACAAGTCGCGCAACTCGCTTTTCTTCGACTTCCTGACAGGCGGCGAGCTGTTCCAGAACAACCATCACAAACTGCCTAACCGCGTAAACTTTGGTGTGAAGTGGTGGGAAGTGGACCCAACCTGGCCTGTGATCTGGACGCTGGACAAACTGAGTATCATCAAGCTGAAGCCTGTCAAAGTAAAAGCAGCCCGACCACCCAGAGTAAAAACCAACGCTTAATATCATACAGAAAGCCCTTCGGAAACGGAGGGCTTTTTTTGTGTGATGTTACCTGCCTTGTGTTAGTAATATCAGTATTTCTTTGTCATTTCGAGCAAAGTGAGAAATCTGAAATATTACGGAAATCCTGAAATACCCCAGATCTCTCCATACTGTCGAGATGACAGTTGCCATGCGGCTTTGTACATCTAATGCCATAACTCCTTAGTCACGCTTATACCTAAGCTTATACCTTACTGATCGCCTACAGAGTCCTCCCCTAAATCAATCTGTAAAAACCTTGCATTAATCGGCACAAAATCATTACCTTTGCGGTTCTAAAAACTGGCGGACGGGTTTCGCCGACTTACATATTTATATAAACAATGGCTGTTAAAATCAGACTGGCCCGCAGAGGCCGCAAAAAATCTGCTATCTACGACATCGTAGTAGCTGACGCTCGATCACCACGTGATGGTAAGTTTATCGAGAAATTGGGTACCTACAACCCAAACACGAACCCTGCTTCTATCGATTTCAGCGAGGAGAAGGCGTTCCAGTGGTTGATGAACGGTGCTCAGCCAACTGACACAGTGAAGGCGATGCTTTCTTACAGAGGCATTCTGTACAAGAAGCACCTGCAGATCGGTGTTGTGAAAGGCGCTATCACGCAGGAAACTGCTGATGCTCGTTTCGAAGAGTGGAAGAAAGAGAAAGAAGCGAAGATCGAAAGCAAGCGTACTACCCTTGGCTCTGAAAAAGATGCGAAGCGTAAGGCTGCTCTTGATGCTGAAACGAAAGTAAAAGAAGCTCGTGCAGAGGCTATCCGTCAGCGTGAAGCTGCCAAGCTGGCTGCTGATGCTCCTGCTGCTGAAGCTGAAGAAGCTCCTGAGGCACCGGCTGCTGAAGGCGAGTCTACTGAAGAGCAAGCATAAATTACATCGGCCATGCACATTGATGACTGCTTTCTGTTAGGACACATCGTCAAGACCCATGGCATCAAGGGACAAGTGGTTGCGTTCTTTGACGTAGACTACCCCGAAGATTATGATGATCTGGAATCAGTCTTTCTTGAACAACAAGGAAGGCTGATTCCTTTTTTTATTGACAAGATGGAGCCCGTGCAGAAAGGCCGTTTTATTATCACATTCGAGGATATTAAAACGATAGAGCAAGCCGAAAAGCTCCGCAATGTCAGCCTATATCTGCCACTCGACGAGCTCCCGGAGCTGGAAGAAGGACAGTTCTATTTCCATGAGGTGATCGGTTACCAGGTGGTGGACCAGAACCACGGCCCGCTTGGCACCGTGAAAGACTTTTACGACATGCCGCAGCAGCAGCTGATGGCCATGGAGTACAACGGGCAGGAAATGCTGGTTCCTGTGCTGGATGAAGTATTTGTGAGAGCCGACCACGAAGCCAAAGTGCTTCACGTGAATTTGCCGGAAGGTTTGCTGGAGGTATACACCCAGCCCGGCACCCCTGACGACGCCGACGACCGCGACGAGTAGCCCCCATTATCATGCGATTTGACATCATCAGTTGCCAGCCCGATCTGCTGGACAGTCCTTTTAGCCATTCCATTGTTAAGAGAGCACAGCAAAAAGGTCTGGTAGACATCCACATACACGACCTTCGTAAGTACGCCATCAACAAGCATGGTCAGATAGACGACTATGCTTTTGGCGGCGGGGCAGGTATGGTGATGATGATCGAACCGATTGATAAACTCCTGACAGAATTGAGGGCAGAGCGGGAATACGACGCTGTCATCTACATGACGCCCGACGGACAGACGCTCAACCAGAAAATAGTAAACCAGTTCTCGCTTCTCCGCAATGTGATCATCCTGTGTGGCCACTACAAGGGTGTGGACGAGCGCGTGCGACAGCATTACGTAACCCACGAGATCAGCATAGGCGACTATGTGCTTTCGGGTGGCGAGCTGGGAGCGGCTGTACTGGCCGATGCCATCATCCGGATCATACCGGGTGTGCTCAACGACGAGTCCTCTGCCCTGACGGATTCGTTTCAGGATGGATTGCTGGCACCACCGGTTTATACCCGACCGGCAGACTATAAAGGTATGACAGTGCCAGATATCCTGCTTTCCGGAGACGGGCCTAAAATAGAGCAGTGGCGCTTTGAGCAGGCGGTGGATCGCACCAGACAACGCAGACCGGATTTACTGAACGAGTAACAAAACAGCTTCATAACATTGCAAAAAGCGTTTCTTTTGCGCTTTTCAGGTATAAGTTTCAAAAAATTACATTTTTTTTCTGCAAAGATTCTTATGTAATAAATAATTGCATATCTTTGCAGTCCGAATTTTGAAGAAGATATTTAGCTTTAACAACATAGCCATGAGCGAATTACTTAAATTTATCGAGCAGGAATCTACAGACAAGCGCGCCTCTTTCCCTACTTTCCAGTCTGGTGATACCATCAACATCCACGTGAAAATCCGTGAGGGTAACAAAGAGCGTATCCAGCAGTTCCAGGGCGTTGTTATTCAGCGCAAGAACGTTAACACAAACGGTGAGACTTTCACTGTAAGAAAAGTGTCTAACCAGATCGGTCTGGAGCGTATTTTCCCACTGCTTTCTCCATCTATCGAGAAGATCGAGCTTGTAAGAAAAGGCCGTGTTAGAAGAGCTAGACTATACTACCTGAGAGGGCTGCAAGGTAAGGCTGCTCGTATCAAGGAAAGAAGATAATTGAAGAACCTGTTTTCATAAGTTTTCCATAGTTTTAGTAAAAAGGGAGCCGTTTGTTAGCAAACGGCTCCCTTTTTTTATACCTGCTTTGTCAGTCAGGCTATACCTGCTATGGTCAGGCTTGCTATATTTGTGCAGCTATACCTTCTCTCCACCTTTTGCCTCCTCTTCACCCATGATAACACTACAGCGCTATACCTTCCTATTGCTATTACTGGTCCTGCTGGCTTCCTGTCAGACAGACTACACTGCCCTACCAACCTACAACGCCAAGAAACAGTTACAGGCCGTGATTGAGGTACCCGCCGGCAGTGCCATAAAACACCACTATAACCAACAGACCAAGACATTTGAAGCAGAGCAGCAGGCCGGCCAGGATCGCATTATACCTTTCCTGCCCTACCCTGCCAATTTCGGCTTTATACCTTCTACCGAAACCAATGCACAGAAAAAACCTTTGGAAGTAGTCGTGCTGGCCGGAAGTGTTGCTACAGGCACGGTGATGGAAGTAATTCCCGTGGGCGTGCTGCAACTGGAAACGGCTGGCGAACTGGACCACAAGATCATAGCAGTACCGGCAAGGCCGAGCGAACGGTCCATTAACGCTGCTGACTATAACAGCTTCACGGCCGACTACCCTGCCGCTAAGGCCATCCTGCAGCAATGGTTTGTGCACCACAACCCAACCGCCAAAAGCAAGTTTGTAGGCTGGCGCAACGAGCAATTCGCCGAACAGGAAATACAGCGCTGGATGAAACTCTAATGCATCGCCCTCAAACAGAAAAGCCTCCGGATTTGGAGGCTTTTCTGTTTATCGGATTTGTGCATGAGTGTACAAGGCCACGGCCGCAGTGCAGCTTATGCACCGTGTTATGGGTTGTTATTCTCACATTTCAGGACTGATTTTAGATGAATTCGCATTCAAACAATTATAGCCTATTTGCTTTATAGCGCCAATTACGTTTGGTTCATCCTTCATTTTATGAACTATAATTACGTACTCGTCTGAATTCGTGTCAATGAAGCTTAATTGAAACCCGTCTTTTCTTAGTGCCTGGTCATACTCCTTGAAAACATTCTTATAAGACACAGATTTGTCTTTCCCATATTTCTCGGGGTCAGGTAAATCTATTGCAATATTAAAATTATCTCTCAATGAGCTATGAATCCTCCATTCTAAATCCTGAATCTCTTGCTTCCAATCTAATGCCATCATAAAATGGATTTCATTTTGATCAAGATATGACATAACAAAATTTAGTGTTGTCATATATTCACTATCACCATTATAATCCTTTAGATTATTAATGAAAGCAATTACTTCCTCTTTCTTCGGGTCTCGTAGGCCAATATTGATTAATTCAAGGTAACCTTGTTTTTGAGTGTTAAGAGTATCTTTTGGGTTGATCTTATTTTCCTGAGATATACGCTCACTAGAAGCTTTTTAAAGAAATCTAATATTCCCATATTCGAAACATTCTGAAGGTTTTTATTTTCTACTATACTGTTGCATGAGGTAAATCAGTACTGACTGAAATTAATAAATATTAGTAATCATATTAAGCGTTCATTTTTAATTATCCACAACACAGGTATAGGTATACCTTATTTGATGTCACGCAATTTTGTCCTCACCTCATCCACAGCTTTCTCCATGGCCTGTACCTGCTGGCGGCTGGCCTCCTGCTGCTTCACGTTCAGCTCCACATTCTGCTCCAGTTGGCGCAGTTCGTCGGCATTACGTACCAACTCGGCTTCCAACTCCTGTTTGCGCTTCTTGTTTCGTTCTATGCCCAGTTGCAGATCATTGGCCTGCTTCACGACACGGTCCTGCTCCTTTTTGGTGCTGCGCAGCACTGCTTCGGCCTCGTTGATCTGTAGCAGCACGTCTTCCTGGTACAGCTTTTTGCCGAAGCTTTCCATAAACTGCTCTGCAGCGGCGTATACTTCAGGATTCGTTTCTTTGTCAAGATGCGATGTGCCCATGTCCAGCGACCACCATACGTAGCTGCCCCTGGTATGGGTGCCAACCGTGGAAATGATGCGTACAGGCTCTTTGCTGATGTTTTTCAGCTTTGCCTCCTCCACGGTATAAACGCCCTTGGAGTGTTTCACCTTCCCCGCTTCCTCCGACAAATGGTCTTTCCAGATCTTCTCTACAAACTTAGGGTCCAGTTGCACGCTCAGCTGCTGGCCGTTACGCTTGATGCCGCTTACCACCTGTTCGTTTTCTTCTACACGCATCACCTGCGCACTTGCCATACCTGATACCAGCAACATGGCCGCTACCAACAATCCTTTTACTCGCATACTCTACTTAGAAATAATGATTTGACAGGAACAATCGTATACCTACGAAAATAGTTAATCCATAGCAGATTTCAGATATAAGATCCCAGATTAATTTAGGGACTGTTCTGTTTGGGTTTAGGGGCTGCGAAGCTTACCTTTGTAGGTTTACAGCCCGGCTAGCCCAATGTGAATTTTTCACGTACGCGAACAATAACACAGCCCACCTGTTTGAACCGCAATGAAAATAACGATCTGCAGAAAAGAGCACTTTAATGCCGCCCACCGCCTGCACAATCCGGCCTGGAGCGACGAGCAGAACGCAGAGGTTTTCGGACTGTGCAACAACCCCAACTACCACGGGCACAACTACGAGCTCATCGTGAAGCTGACGGGCGCTGTGGACGAGGAGACCGGCTATGTGTACGACATGAAGAAGCTCAGCGAGTTGGTAAAAGAAGAGGTAATAGACAGGTTTGACCACAAAAACCTCAACCTCGACACCGAGGAATTCCGGCAGCTGAACCCCACCGCCGAGCACATTGCCATGGTGATCTGGGAGCGATTGCGGGAAAAAATAAGCCGGGAGTATGAACTGGCAGTAACGCTTTATGAAACTGAAAGAAACTTTGTTGAATATAATGGATAACCAGGACCTGGGCCCCGACGCGGAGGAGCTAGACGACCACATGATGGGCTCTCTGGAAACGCCGCTGCGCCCTGACGCATTTGACCTTTCTGACGCTGAGAAAATCGTGATCATTGAAAGGCACTTCCGCGAAATCATGCATACCATGGGCCTCGACCTCACAGACGATAGCCTGAAAGGAACGCCGCTACGTGTTGCTAAAATGTATGTGCAGGAAATTTTCAGTGGCCTGCACCCCGAAAACAAGCCGGTTCTCCGCCGATTTGAGAATAAGTATAAGTACAAACAGATGCTCGTGGAGCGCGATATCACCGTGTACTCCTCCTGCGAGCACCACTTCGTGCCCATCATTGGCAAAGCCCATGTGGCCTATATGCCCAATGAGCATGTGATCGGCCTTTCCAAACTGAACCGGATTGTGCAGTACTACGCCCGCCGTCCGCAGGTACAGGAGCGTATGACCATGCAGATTGCCAACGAGCTGAAGCAGGCGTTGCAGACCGAGAACGTGGCCGTGCTGATTGAGGCGGATCACCTTTGTGTGATGAGCCGTGGCGTGAACGACGTAAGCAGCAGCACCATCACAGCGGAGTACTCCGGCCTTTTTGAGCAGGACCAGTACCGCAACGAGTTCCTGAACCACATCCGGAAGAAATAAGCCCCGCTGTTAGAGCGAACCTTTGCGCTGCCAGCCGGTTTCGATCGTTGAAAGCAACTTTCAGTTAGTCCTTACGCGTATAGATATATTTCTATATAATTTATAACAACGATTAGTACTTATGGCTGAGAAAATACTCATATCAGGTGGTTCAGGACTAATCGGGTTACGTCTTTCGGAGATGCTGATCGATCAGGGCTATGAGGTGGCGCATCTGTCCCGAAATCCCGACAAATTCTCTCACTATAAGACTTTCCGCTGGAATATAGAGAAATCTACTATTGACGAGAATGCCATCACGCACGCTGACTACATTATTCACCTGGCGGGTGCCGGACTGGCAGAGGAGAAATGGACGAAAGAACGCAAGCAGGAGATTTTGCGCAGCCGGGTAGATAGCACGCAACTGCTACTCAACAGTCTCCGCCAGCAAAATCACCACGTCAAAGGCTTCATTTCGGCTTCGGCTATCGGCATTTACGGTAACTCAGGTGACCAGCTGATGTCGGAGGAGAGCAGCTACGGCGAGGACTTTATGGCTGAAGTGTGCAAAGCCTGGGAGGCAGCCGTGTGGCAAATCAAAGACCTGGGTATACGCACCGTCATCCTGCGCACAGGTATAGCGCTGAGCGAAAAAGGTGGCGCGCTGCCGCAAATGGCCCGGCCGATCAAAATGATGGCAGGCGCCCCGCTCGGCAGCGGTAAACAATACATGTCCTGGATTCACATCGACGACCTGTGCCGCCTTTACATCCGGGCTATTGAAGACACCCAATTTACTGGCGTATACAATGCCGTTGCGCCCCACCCTGTCACCAACCAGGAGTTTACCGAAGCTTTGGCCGAAGCCATGAACAAACCGTTGGTATTGCCTAAAGTACCATCTTTCGCCCTCAACCTGATGCTCGGTGAGATGAGTGATGTGGTGCTAAGTGGCCAGCGTGTGAGCGCCAATAAGGTGATGCAGACCGGTTTTACTTTCGAGTACAATTACCTGGATGAGGCACTGGAGTCGTTTTACAGCAAGAGCAAAGACAAAAGCTAATTCCCTATACCTGCCTGACAGGTGTTCACAGGTATAGCACATTCCTTAAAACAGCAGCGCCGGCTATAAGTATAGTCGGCGCTGCTGTTTTTCTATGGGTTAGGTATAGCCTAAAACATGTCTATCAATTCAGGAATCTCAAAATTCAAGTCGAGGAAAAGGGAGTCGGGCTCAGCTTTTGGCAGCACGGTGGTGCAGTTGTACTTCTTGCTGATCTTAACGGTTGGCTTAGGGAAGCGGCCCATGGTATAGCCCAGGTCTTTGTCTTGGTAGATTCGCTCCATGAAAAGGCCGTATACCGGCAGTGCCGTCTTGGAGCCTTCGCCCAGGCTGGAGGTACGGAAGTGGATGCTGCGGTCCTCGCCGCCTACCCACACCCCTGTTACCAGATCTTTAGTTACGCCCATAAACCAGCCGTCGGAGTGATTGGAGGTGGTACCGGTCTTGCCGCCGATCTCGTTGCCCTTCCAGAGGTCGTATTCCCAAAGTGCCTGCGAGGTACCACCGGGCTCTTCTATACCTCCTTTGAGCATGTGCATCATCAGGAAAGCCGTTTCTTCACTTAATACCTTCTTCTGTTCCGGCACAAACTGCTCGATCAGGTTGCCGTCACGGTCTTCGATGCGGGTGATGAAACGCGGCTCAGTATGGAAACCGTGGTTAGGGAACGTACCGTAGGCTCCTACCATCTCATAAACCGACACGTCGCTCGGACCCAGGCCAATAGACGGCACCTTATCCAGCGGGCTGGTAATGCCCAGCTTGTGCGCATAGTCGACCACGGTTTCCCAACCTACCAGCTCCGTGAGTTGCGCAGTCAGAGAGTTCACCGATTTGCCCATGCCACGGCGCAGCGTCATCGGGGCTCCGGTATACTGCCAGTCGGCGTTGTTCGGTGACCAGCTTTTCTTCTCCCCTTTTTCTACATAATTGATGGTGATGCGTGTGTCCACAATCTTGTCGCAAGGCGAATAGCCGTTGTCGATGGCGGCCACGTACACGAATGGTTTGAAAGTAGAGCCCGGCTGGCGACGCGCCTGCTTCACGTGGTCGAACTTGAAGTACTTGTAGTTAATACCGCCCACCCAGGCTTTGATCTCGCCGGAAAAGGGGTCCATCGTCATCATACCGCCGTGCAGGAAGCGTTTGTAATAGCGCAGTGAGTCCAATGGGGACATGGTCATTTTTTTCTCGCGTTCCGGGTTATCCCAGGTAAACACCATCATGTCGCGCGGCGTGTTCAATTCTTTGTTGATCGCGGCTGTATTGTCGCCATGCTTCTTTTTGAGGCGCTTGTAGTAGTCCGTGCGCTTGATGGTTTCTTCTATGAAGCCCGGAATTTCATTGTTCTTCTCGTCAACCCAGGGATTTTTGCCCTTCCAGTGGTTGTCGAAGCGGCGCTGCAGCGTGCGCATCTGCTGCTCCATGGCCGCCTCGGCATGCGCCTGTACGCGCGAATCGATGGTGGTGTATACCTTCAGGCCGTCGCGGTAAAGGTCGTAGCCGTTCTGTTTGCACCATTCCTTCATAAAGTCAGCCACAGCTCCCCGGAAGTAAGTAGCAGGCCCGTCGTAGTGGTTCTCTACTTTATAGTCCAGCTCCAGCGGCACTTGGCTCAGCAAGTCGGCTTGCGCCTGGGTGAGGTAGTTATACTTGGCCATCTGCGCCAGAACCGTGTTGCGACGGCGGGTGGCGTTTTCGGGGTTGAAGCGGGGACTGTAGTAAGTCGGCGCTTTGAGCAAACCCACCAGCACGGCCGCCTGCTCCGGCTTGAGGCTATCGGGCGAGGTATTAAAAAAGGTCTTGGAGGCTACCTGTATACCAAACGAGTTACTGCCGAAGTCCACGGTGTTGAGGTACATGGCCAGGATCTCTTCCTTGGTATAGCGCTGCTCGAGCTTGATAGCAGTGAGCCATTCCTTCGTTTTGGAGATGACAATGTTCAGCCCAGGTATGTGGCCCAGCACTCCCTTTGCGTCGTCGGTTCGGGTCTTGTACAGGTTTTTGGCCAGCTGCTGCGTAATGGTACTACCGCCCCGGCTTTCGCCGCGCAGGTTGTCGTACACGGCACCGAAAATAGCCGTCGGGTCTATACCTGCGTGCTCATAAAAACGGATATCCTCGGTGGCAATCAACGCATTGATGAGCGTCGGCGACATCTCTTTATAGCCCACTGGACTGCGGTTTTCACGGAAGTATTTTCCGATCAACTGCCCATCGGCGGTATAAAGTTCGGAGGCCTGGTCGCTACGCGGATTTTCCAGCCTGTCCAGACTTGGGGATGAGCCGAAGAGGTAAAAGAAGTTATACTCCACACTCACCAGGTAGCCAACCACCACCATCAGTCCCAACAGAAACAGCTTCCAGGTATAACCAATGATGTGTCCGTAAACGGACTTTCTCCTTTTAACCGGTTGCTTTACTTGTTCTTTTTCTTGCTCTTGCAGCATGTTATTTCATCAGGGCAAACTGCCTGTATTTTTACGGATCACTTCTCTCTAATCTACTGCAAATATACCTTTTGTGTACAAATACTTTCTCAGAAACGGATAAAACTTAGCAAGCGATATGCAGAAGCTGTTATAACTTTGGCAGGCCCTGCCTATCTTTGCCGCACAGCATTACCCACATAACCATGCAAGAGCAATTACAGGCAGCGTTCGACAAGATTAAGGGGCTGCCACTGACCAAAACCACCCGCAGCGAACTGGTACAGTACTTCCACTTCGGCAAAACCAGCTATACCACGCCGCAAGGATTGATTCTGGACGTTGGCCTCTATACCCTGGCCGTGAACTGCCCCTGGACCTTCGAGCTTGCCAACGGCGAGACCATCAAGCACAGCGAGGTCTTCATGCGCAAGCGCGAGCCCGGTCTCCCTTCTCTCAAATTCGACTGGAAAGTACCCGGTGCCAACCTCCGCGACCAGCGTCTGCAGGGGCTGGTGATCAGCAGTCAGGCGCTGGCTGTGGAAAGCGCAGAAATAAAAGACGCATACGGTATAGCCCTGACTTTTGTGAACGGTGACCGCCTGACCTTAGCGCCTGACTTGGGTAAGCCACAGGAAGAATACTGGCAGCTGTTCAGCAATTCTGGGGATAACTTCAGCATTGGGGCTGGTGCTGCAGGAATCGTGGAAAGTAACTGAGTTTGCATACCTTTACCCCATGAGAAAACTGCTACAAATCACAGGTATAGCGCTGGCACTCAGCCTTTGCTGCACGTTAGGTGCCCAGGCGCAATCCAAAGCAAAGCCTGCTGCCAAAAAGGCTCCGGCTACTACATCTGGTGAGACGGATTTGAGCCAGATGAAAACTTACTACATGGCGCTGCTCAAAAAAGGTCCTCACCAGCCCACCGACACAGCCGAAGTGAACAGCATCCAGCGCGGGCACATGGCGCATATCCGGAAGATGGCCGCTGATGGCAAACTAGTGATGGCTGGCCCATTCCTGGACAACGGTGAGCTGCGTGGTATTTTCATTTTTGATGTAGCTACTTTGGAGGAAGCGCAGGCACTGACCGAGGCAGATCCGGCCGTAAAAGCTGGTAAACTGATCATGGAACTACATCCCTGGATGAGCCAGCGCGGCACAAAGCTGCCGTAGTAACTTTTATAGGCAGAGGGCAGTATGCGAACAAAACAATCGCTGCTGCCCTTGAACTTCCGCCTGCACCTTTTCGAGTTAGAAGACCAACCCTGGTTTCCGCACATTTTCAGGCAGGGCATGCTCGATTTCCTGCGCTTCATGATCTCGAAGCTCGGAGCTTACGGCCCTGCTATACCTTTGCTGGAGGATCTGCTCCGTAGCAGCGACCAGACACACTTCACTGACCTTTGCTCCGGCGCCGGCGGCGGCATAGCAGGTATACGCGAGGCACTGAGCCAGCGCATGGGAGTGCCTGTGCGCGTCACCTTATCTGACCTATACCCTAATATCGGCGCCTACGAATTTCTGCACGCTGAGTCCGGAGGTCTGATCGATTTCATTGCATCTCCAGTGGATGTCACCAATGTACCACCCAAGGTAAAAGGCGTACGCACCATCTTTTCCTCATTTCACCATTTCAGACCGCAGCAGGCAGTAGCCATTTTGCAAAATGCCGTCGACCAACGTGCACCTATCGGCATTTTTGAAGGGGGTGGCAAAACCTGGGCCGAACTGATCATTTTCCTGCTTACCTTCCCGATCATTATTCTGCTGGTAACACCTTTTATCAGGCCTTTTAAACTCAGCCGACTCTTGTTCACGTACCTTATACCAATCATCCCGCTCGGTATCATGTGGGATGGCCTGGTATCGCTGTTCAGGCTTTACAACCCACGGATGCTCGATGAGTTGCTGGCGCACGTCCAGACACCGCCCGGCTATACCTGGCGCAGCGGCATTGTCGGTACCGGACCGGGTCAGCAGGTTATTTATCTGCTTGGCTATCCGGATTAATAAAATTGCTGATTGCTGTATAGGCAGGTTTCAACATTAAAAAAGAGTAAAGTCTGATCTGAGAATTAAAAACCTGAGATGAAAGAGTTTTGGTAAATGAGACAAAAACAATCAACAAATAACAATCAACAATTCACACCTTGAAACCAGTCGCTATACCTGTCATCGGAAAATACGGCAGCGCCCTGACCCTCATGCGGATTCCGTTTTCGGTATACCTGATGCCGGTGTACTGGTTTGCGCTCAGCGTGACGGATGGCTATACCTGGTGGCGGGCAGCGGCTGTGTTCCTGGTTCTGCATGTGTTGGTATACCCTGCCAGCAACGGTTATAACTCATACCACGACCGCGACGAAGGCAGTATTGGTGGGCTGCGGCAACCGCCTAAAGTCACGCAGGAGTTGTTTCACCTGGTGCTGCTTTTTGATGTACTGGCCGTGTTGCTTAGCTTTTTACTTTCTCCTCTGTTTGCTTTGATGGTTGCGCTATACCTGCTGGTTTCCAAAGCCTACAGCGACCGGGACATCCGGCTCAAGAAATATCCGGTCATTAGCACACTGGTTGTTACAATTTTTCAGGGAGCCTTCACTTTTCTGATGGTACAGGTGGGGGGTGGTCTGGACATGCAGCAAATCCTGCAAGCGCCCAACGTCTGGTTTGCCTTGGTGAGCACGCTCTTTCTTTGTGGCTCCTATCCGCTCACGCAAATTTACCAGCACCAGGAAGACAGTGCACGAGGAGACAAAACACTGAGCTTACTGCTAGGTATACGGGGTACTTTCGTGTTTGCAGGTATAGCGCTGAGCCTGGGAGCAGCCCTTCTGATCGGGCTATACCTGGCGCTGGGTCAGTTGCTCAACATTCTCGTTTTTATACTTTTCACTGCTCCAATTACTTATTTTTTCCTGAATTGGGTGCGAAGGTCATGGCAGAACCCTGAGGAGGTAAACTTCGAAAACACGATGCGCATGAACAAGATCTCGTCACTCTGTATCAGCCTGGCGTTTTTCCTGATACTCCTGCTACGCACTGTTTATACCTCGTAAACATCCTGCAGGCCAGCCTCTTATAACTACATAGCCTGATTTCGTATAACAGCAAAAACCGTCTCCACATGAAATTTCTCTACGCTGTAATAGGCGGACTTGCCGCCACCGCCGCCATGACCGCCTTCCTATACCTGCTCTCATTTGCGACGCACCGCGTTATGAAGGTAATCCGGATACTGGGCACTATGCTCACGAACCGCACGCAACCTGATGGTTCACTCTCGGAAGCCACCAGCACCAAGGTATATGGCACCGTAGCGCACTACCTGGTCGGGATTATTTTCGCGCTGTTCTACATTGCGCTGTGGCACTCAGGTGTCGGGCTTATCAATGCTTCCTGGGGCTTCCTTTTCGGATTAGCCCATGGTCTGATGGCAATGTTCATCTGGTACCTGTTTTTTCTGGTGCATCCCAGACCACCTCTCATAGCGCTCCGCACCTACTTGATCACACTCATTTTTGCGCACATCGTTTATGGCGTGGTGCTGACTTATACCGTCTATCTGCTAGCTAAGCCAGATTATCCGTTTTGGAGTTAGGTGGATTGAGTGATTTAGTGAATGAGTGATTTTTGATTCGGTGAGTTTTTGAACTATAACAGCTTCTTTTTGATTTCACAGGAAACTTAACTAAAGCACTGTGGATAAAGAACGTCTACCTAAATACCAATTTGCTGAACTTTTCAGGCAGCGTACCAAGCGGCTTGCCTTAGATGTAATCAGGTTTAGCAAGCAATTGCCGAAAACGGAGGAAGCAACTATTATGAAGCGACAATTGTTACGCTCTGCCACATCAGTTGCGGCCAACTATAGGGCGGCCTGTAGAGCCTGGTCATCAGCAGAATTTTATGCTAAGCTTTGCATTGTGGTGGAGGAGGCCGACGAAAGTCTCTTCTGGCTTGAGCTTTTGGAAGAATCCGGCACCACTTCAACTACTGCCGTCCTAAACCTGCAAAAGGAATTCACTGAAGTTCTATCCATCATGGCCAAAGCACGAAAATCCATGAATAAATAAAAGATTCACCAATCAAAAATCACTCATTCACCAATTCACTAAACCACTCATTCACTCAATCAGTTCAAATAAAAAAAGACGCCCCCTGTGCCAAGTAGCACAGGGGGCGTCTTTTTTTATTTGAACTACGCCTTATCCGTTCATCGAGATCAGGAACTCTTCGTTGCTCTTGGTTCCCTGCATTCTGTCTTTCAGGAATTCCATGGCTTCCACGGAGTTCATATCGGACATAAACTTGCGCAGGATCCAGATACGGTTCAGTTCGTCGCGATCCATGAGCAGGTCTTCGCGGCGTGTACCTGAAGCCGGTACGTCGATAGCAGGGTAGATTCTGCGGTTGGCCAGTTTGCGGTCCAGTTGTAGTTCCATGTTACCGGTACCCTTAAATTCTTCGAAGATCACCTCGTCCATTTTAGAACCAGTGTCAATCAGGGCAGTCGCGATGATGGTCAGTGAGCCGCCATTCTCCACGTTACGGGCCGCACCGAAGAAACGCTTCGGCTTGTGCAGCGCGTTGGCATCTACACCACCCGACAGGATCTTGCCTGATGAAGGCACCACGGTGTTGTAGGCGCGTGCCAGACGCGTGATGGAGTCGAGCAGGATCACTACGTCGTGGCCGCACTCTACCATACGCTTGGCCTTGTCCAGTACAATGCTCGAAACCTTCACATGGCGCTCGGCAGTTTCGTCGAACGTAGAGGCAATTACCTCCGCTCTCACGCTGCGGGCCATATCAGTAACTTCTTCAGGGCGCTCGTCTATGAGCAGGATCATCAGGTATACTTCCGGATGGTTTTCGGAGATGGCGTTGGCAATCTCTTTCAGCAACACGGTCTTACCTGTTTTTGGCTGCGCCACGATCATACCACGCTGGCCTTTACCGATCGGGGCAAACAGATCGAGGATACGGGTTGAAAGCAGGTTAGGCTTGGTGGTCAGTTTCAAACGCTCTTCCGGGAAAAGCGGCGTCAGGTGCTGGAAAGGTATACGGTCACGGATCTCCTCTGTGGTACGTCCGTTCACCAAATCCACTTTAAGCAGGGCAAAGTACTTCTCCCCTTCTTTCGGCGGACGGATCTGGCCTTTTACAGTATCGCCTGTCTTCAGACCAAACAATTTGATTTGCGAAGGAGACACATAGATATCATCTGGCGAGGCCAGGTAGTTATAGTGCGTAGAGCGAAGGAAGCCGTAGCCATCCTGCATCAGTTCCAACACACCTTCATTTAGGATTATTCCGTCAAACTCGCGGAAGTTATTGCTGCTTGCGGCCGCATTCTGCTGACGGCGCGGTGCGTTATCTCCACCACGGTTCTGGTCATTGCGGCTATCACTGCGGTTTCCGACTTCAGGGCGCTGCTCGCGTTGCTGCTCTGCACGGTTTCCAACCTCAGGGCGCTGTTCACGCTGCTCTGTGCGGTTGTCGTTTCTTTCATTCCGATCGTTGCGCTCAGGACGCTGGGTCTCAGTTCTCTCAACACGTTCCGGACGCTGCTCCGTTCTCTCAGCGCGTTCTGGGCGGGCCTCTGTGCGCTCAACACGCTGTTCCTGACGCTGCTCACGCGGGGCGCCATCATTGCGGTTGTCGCGGCGGGTGGTTACACGCTCACGCTGCGGACCATGGTCTTTTACGGGGGCTGCCTGTTGTACTAAAGTCGGACTGGTTTGTTCGCGGCGGGCTGCTTCGCGGGCAGGTTTTGGCTGGGCTGTCGTTTCGGCTACAGGGGCCGCCTGCTCTTCATTCACCTCTTTCTCTTCACTGATGGTAATTGTGTTTTCAGTAGCTGCGGTTTCGCTGGCGACGGCTGTGCTAGAGGAGGATTTTACTTTTTTGGGCAATTTGTCGGGAGGGGTAATGGCTTGCTGATCAAGGATTTTGTAGACGAGATCCTGTTTGCTGAGTTTCTTGAAATTCTTGACACCCAGGTCTTCTGCAATTTCCTTGAGTTCTGAAAGAAGCCTATCTTTCAATTCTTCAATTTTGTACATAAATGTGGTATGGTAGTTAAATTAACCTGCTTGGCACGCATGGGCGGACGCAGCGAGAGCTTGACTTATTAATTCGGAAAATGAATGAATGCGATAGAGTTTTGTGCGGCTCAGGATAGGGCCTGCCATAAATTGCACTGCAATGTTATTGCAATGCTTAGTAATTAACAAATATTAGCGGGGAATTTGTTGAAAATGTTTCAGTTTTTCCTTAAAAGATTTCGCAAATGCCGCTAACAACCTAAAAAAGTATATTTTTGCAGCTACACAACGACCCAAACTATGCTACAGCTAAACGTTTTAAGAGAGCAGACAGCGCTTGTGATAGCTGGACTTACCAAGAAAAACTACAAAAATGCCGCCCAAGAGGTAGAGGCCATTGTAGCCCTGGACCAGCAGCGCCGACAGGTGCAAAGCCAGCACGATGAGCTGCAGGCCCGCGCCAATGCCATCTCAAAAGAGATCGGTATACTGATGAAGAACGGCGACCGCGAAAAAGCGGAAGCCTCCAAAGCAGAAACATCAGAGTTAAAGCAGCAGACCAAATCGCTGAGTGAGCAGTTGGCCGCCATCGAAGAGCAAATACAGCAAGCACTATACAAGTTGCCGAACCTTCCGCATGCAAGTGTTCCTGAAGGTAGAACAGCAGAAGACAACGAAGTAGTTCTGCAACACGGTGAAATTCCTACCTTGCACGAAGGCGCCCTGCCACATTGGGAGCTGATTCAGCAATACGACATCATCGACTTCGAACTAGGCAACAAGATTTCCGGCGCTGGCTTTCCGGTATACAAGAAGCAAGGTGCCCGCCTGCAGCGTGCCCTCATCAACTTCTTCCTGGACGAGGCCATGAAAGCCGGCTACATGGAAGTGCAGCCGCCGATTTTGGTGAACGAAGCCTCAGGCTACGGCACCGGTCAGCTGCCTGACAAAGACGGCCAGATGTACCACGCCACAGAAGACAACCTATACCTGATCCCGACGGCCGAGGTGCCGATCACAAACCTTTACCGCGACGTGATTGTGCCGGTGGAGCAACTGCCGATCAAAAACGCCGGCCATACGCCCTGTTTCAGAAGAGAGGCTGGATCGTGGGGAGCCGATGTGCGTGGCCTGAACCGTCTGCACCAGTTCGACAAGGTAGAGATTGTGCAGATTACGCTGCCAGAAAAGTCTTATGAAACACTCGAGGAAATGAGCAGCTATATTCAGGGTTTGTTGCAGAAACTGGAGCTCCCTTACCGTGTGCTGCGACTGTGCGGCGGCGATATGGGCTTTACCTCTGCCCTCACCTACGATATGGAAGTATACTCTACTGCCCAGAACCGCTGGCTGGAAGTAAGCTCTGCCTCTAACTTTGAGACTTACCAGTCAAACCGCCTGAAGCTGCGCTCCAAAACCGAGTCAGGTAAGACACAGCTGCTGCACACGCTCAATGGTAGTGCCCTGGCCCTGCCGCGCATTGTAGCTGCCCTCCTGGAGAACAACCAGACACCAGATGGCATCAACATGCCCAAAGTGCTACACCCATACCTGGGTTTTGAGAAGATTTCTTAGAAAGTGAAAATTTTAAAGTTGTAGAGATTCTTCTATACCTGAAAACAGAAGCGCCGCTGGGTTATTTCAGCGGCGCTTCTGTTTTTTTCTGGACCTATACCTTAACTCTTGATTGCAATTCTTAAAGTTAGAGATTGAGGATTCATTCTTTGATCATCTTCAGATTGCTACACCCCCAAATCGGCGACCTATCCGAACTGCTCCAGGTACTGCTGGTAATAATTCTTAAGCTTGTACTTTTTGAGAGTTTCGTTTCTGGCCTGCTGTATACCTGCTTCGGTAAGGGACGTTTGCGAGAGCAGTTTTTGCAACGGACTTTCAGGTGCTTCTTCTGCCGAGTTCAGCGTTGCTTCCTCATACCTGGCCAGGAATTGCTCTGTCAGGGCCAGCTTGTTTTTCTGGACCAGCACAAAGCCAACCGACACCAGCTTTTCGAGTCCTTGTTCCAGGTCTTGCAATGCCAGCACGTCGCCGTCCAGAGCATCGATCATCAGCAACACATCCTGCAGCGTAGCACCTCCCTCGCCGCCTGTCGCCAGCAGCAGGGCATCGAGTAGTTGCTCGTCGGTGGTTTGCCAATTCAAATTATATTTGGACATCTTAATTACTTTTCTGAAACTTTATAGGTGTCATGCGCACAAAAACAGCAGCTGGCATTTTCATTTGCAAAACTACAGCTATCCTACTTTATCTGAAACAACCTTTTATCATCTTATACACATGCATTTCAAAAACAAGATTGCCTGGCTATACCTGTTAGTAGCCTTCCTTATCTGCCCTACCCTCAGCCAGGCCCAGAAAGTAAAATCAAAACCAGCCAAAGCGACTACGGCCAAGGCACAACCTGTTGCTTCGGCCAAATCGCTGCTCTGGGAGATCAGCGGCAATGGATTGAAGCAACCCTCATACCTGTATGGCACTTACCACCTGCTCAACTCCAGCTACCTGGACACGACACCGGAAGTAATGGAGCGCTTCATGGAAAGCCACGGCCTGGTAGTAGAAACAGAAATCGACTCAGCTATGATGATGCAGTTGGGTTCTAAAATGGTCATGCAGGATAACAAGCTTTCAACTTTGCTGAGCAAAGAAGATTATGCGCTGGTGAACGCGGAAGTGAAAGAAAAGTATGGCTTTGAGCTGAGCATGGCCGACCAGATGAAACCGATGACGGTGATGCTGATGCTCTCTATGAAAGACTACCAGGACATGGAAGTACTGAAAAAATATACAGGCCAGCCACTGGATATGTACTTTACCAGCCACACCAAGAAAAGCAATAAGAAAGTGAGCACGCTCGAGACCATGGAGCAGCAGTTTGACCTGCTTTACAACCACTATCCGCTGGATAAACAGGCAGAGCAACTCGTAGCTTACATCAAAAATAAAGATGTCGCTATGCAAATTTCAAACAAACTCGTGCAGTTGTATTTTGCTAAAGACCTGGATGGCATCTGGGCGCTATCGCAGGAATACAACGAGCTGACCGGTGGTGGCGACATGTCCTATATGACGGACGACCGTAACAAAGACTGGATGACTAAACTGCCTGCGATCATGAAAGAGCAGTCAACCTTTATTGCAGTTGGCGCAGCGCACCTACCAGGTGAAAACGGTCTGCTGAAGTTGTTGCAAAGAGCCGGTTATAACGTAAAACCACTCCAATAAATCAACTCGTCAGGTATAGCTATACCTAATAAAACAGCATCGCCCGCACAAGTCTATACCTGTGCGGGCGATGCTGTTTTATACCTGTTTCTTTATACAACGAAGCTGCTCTACAACTTATAAGGCTTTCGTTCGATAGCGCTGAAATCAATATCGCGCATGCACTTAAAATGACCTTTGGGGCACTTGCTATACCCTATTTTAGAGCAGGGCCGGCATGGCAGTCCGTTTACTTCGAGCACCTTATATCTGGTCCGGAAAGGGTACATGCCAAACTCAGGTATGGTGTTTCCCCAGACGCTGATGATATCCTTCTGGAAAGCCGCCGCAATGTGCATCAGACCTGTATCGTGACTGACCACCTGCTTTGCCTGCCGCACGAGTGAGGCTGAACCTGCCAGGCTATACCTGCCGCAGGCGTTGAAGATGGTTTTGGGAATGCTATGTATCTTAAAATAGGCTTCAATTACTTCCCCATTGGGACTGTCCTCCTTACCACCCAAAAGTATAATCGGCTGCTCAATAATTTGGCAAAGTTCGATGATACGTTTCACTGGCAAGCGCTTGGTATAATGCTGAGCTCCGATGGCAAAAGCTACATAGCCGTTCTGAAAACCAGCTGGCAAACTATGAATGTCTACTTCAGCATCAGCAGGTATAAAGTAGTCCAGTCCTTTGCCGTCGTCCTGTATACCTAATGGCGCAGCAGCAGCCAAGTAGCGTTCGACGATGTGCACATCGGGCAGGCGGTTCACTTTCAGGTTCACCATCAGCCACTTTTCGTAGTTTAGTTTATCGAAGCTTTTGGAGGGCTTGCCTAGTCTTGTTTTGATGATACGCGTGCGCAGGTTGTTGTGCAGGTCCACCACAAAATCGAAGTTCTCGGCCTTTAGTTGCTGCACCAGTTCGCCCAGGCTGTCGCCTAGCGTATGCACCTTATCGATGTAAGGGTTCGGCTCCAGTATACCTTTAAAGCCCTGCTTGGTACAATAATGCACCTCCGCCCCCGGCACTTGCTGCTTAATGCAGCGCACCACCGGCGTAGTCAGCACGATGTCGCCGATAGAGGAAAAACGGAGAATAAGTATCTTTTTCAAGGTGTAGGCTTAGATTCTATTATACCTTTGTCTATCAGCCATAGTCTTGCCTTCCGATAGTCTCGCTTAGCTGCTCTAATCATCAATGCCTGAGCCAATTGATTGTCTCCCAATTCTGAATGTAAAAGAGCACGCTGATAGTATGCAAATCCATTTTTGGGATTGAGTTTTATTATTTTATCATAACAAGAGAAGCTTTTTTTTGTATCTCCGATACAGAATAAAGTTTGCGCTAGGTTATGAAGAATGATTTTTTCATTAGGTTTCAAGGCCAATGCATTCTCAAGGTATTCAGCAGACTTACTATACTCTTTTAAATTATAGAAGCAAACCCCTAAGCCTTGTAGCGCAAAAGCATTCTCTGGATCCCTAGATAAACATCTGTTGAAGTATTCAATAGCCTTACTGTGCTCTCCTTTATCTAGATAAAATTGGCCTTCCTGTACTAATTCCTGTTCATCAAGCAAGTAAATTAAATGTTGTTCAACACCATTCAGCCCAGGTTGCATATCAAGGTACATTTTGCCTAAACGATCATTCTCCTTTATGTCTTCTTTAGGAAGATTGGTCCCTTTTGTATCAACAAAATAATTATTGAGAATTGATAGGTTAATCTGCAGTCCTGCCTTTAATTCCGCCATGTCTACTTTATTATGAAAAGAGCGTTTAGACTGTACCCAATCTAATGTATAACACAGAGCTTCCATTATAACTGATTTAGGCAATGGCAGGGTAAAGTCTGGCTTGTATCCACCCATCGGCTCAGGCTCAACCTCTCCTTTGTACTCATTCTCATCTAATACTTGTTCAAAGGCTGCAATTATGTTTCCTACAAACATTGAGTGGTCATAGTTATTCGAACTCCACTTTTCAGGCACTTTTAGCTCTTCTTCTTTAATGTTTACCAAAATAAGATATTCAGACTCTTGCCTTTTCCTGCCTAAAAAGTCTTTAGATCTAATCTCTTTTAAAGTTTTGAGCCAAAGGAGATGAAGATTAATCTCCTGCTTTCTAGAAAAGTCATTTGAAAGACCCGCCTTTAACAAATCTTCCTGTAGCCTTTTTAAAATTTTATCATATGGAGTATTCGTTACTAACTTATTAAAATGTGGAAATATTAGTTTCCCTAGGAACTGAAAAAATAGCCCTACTATAGTTACTCCTAATATAATATAAAAGTATTCCATTTAAAGGCGTAGTCTAGTTTCAGAAAGTATAATTACTTTATCTTCTCCTTCCGCGCTTTAAAATAAGCTTCCACTTCCTCCGCAGACTTCGCATTGAAGGTCATCTCTTTGGTAAGCCCGCCTTTGCGACCGACCAGCACGCCGTAGCGCATGTCGTCGTAGCCGCTGGTGTGGTGTGCATCCGGGTTAATGCTCAGCATTACGCCCTTCTCCTGCGCATAGTGTACCCAACGCCAATCGATGTCGAGGCGCCAGGGATTGGAGTTGATTTCGATGATGACGTTGTTGGCAGCACAGGCATCGATCACCATTTTGTGGTTGATCGGGTAGCCTTCGCGACGCAGCAGCAGACGCCCGGTCGGGTGGCCAAGCATGGTAGTATAAGGATTCTCGATGGCTGTGATCAGGCGGGTTGTAGCCTTTTGCTCATCCATGTTGAGGTTGCTGTGGATGCTGGCTACAATAAAGTCGAAAGTCTTCAGAATGTCTTCTTCATAATCCAGGGAGCCATCGCCCAGAATATCAGATTCTATACCTTTGAATATCTTAAAAGGAGCCAGTTTCTGGTTCAGCTCGTCAATCTCCTTTTGCTGACGCAGCACATCGCCTTCGCGCAATCCACCGGCATAAGCGGCCGTTTTGCTATGGTCGGATATTCCTAAATACTGGTAGCCCATGTCGCGGCAGTAAGTCGCCATTTGCTCCAGAGTATGGGCGCCGTCAGAGTAAGTGCTGTGGTTGTGCAGAATGCCTTTCAGATCGCTTAGTTCGAGCAACTTTGGCAGCTTGTTTTCCATGGCCAGCTGCAGTTCGTTGGTACCTTCCCGCAATTCGGGCACGATGTAGGCCATACCTGCCGAAGCGTAGATATCCTCTTCCGAACTGTGGCTGCTCTCGCGGGCTACGGTGAGCATGTTCTTATTGGCAGCAAATATCTGGGACAGGTGCTCTGGTGAAGAGGATCGTATGAAGCGTTCGTTCTGGAAATTAGCCGGGCTCGCAAAACGGATCTCAGTGGCTAGTCCGCTCAGACTGTGCTTGCCGCGCCATACCATAGGGCCGGAGCTTAGCTCGTCCTGTTGCAGTTCATCCAGTTTGTTCAGGGCTGCTTCTGCTTCCGTTGGATTATCAGTTCCTATCATCAGTTCCAGCTTCACTACAATCTCCAGACAGCGGCGCACATCGCCAACCAGCGCTACCTCAGCATCCGGAAGAGCCTGCTGTACCTGCTCCTGCAATGCCTGGGCAGCTGATTCGGCTTCTGCATAGAGTAGTTTGCCACGGTTCTGCTGCGTGAATAGCAGTGCCTGCTTGATGTTCTCCTGTGTCTTGGCTCCGAAACCCTTCAGCTTGCTCACTTTGTCCTGTTCGCAGGCGTCGAGCAGCTCCTCTACCGTCTCAGTACCAAGTTCCCGCCAGAGCGTTCGTACCTTTTTCGGGCCAATTCCCTTAATGCGTAACATTTCCACCACACCCGGCGGCGTTACCGACAGCAGCTGGTCCAGCTCCGCAAAAGAACCCGTTTCGGTTATCTCGATCACGCGGGCAGCGATGCTTTTGCCCACGCCGGTTATACCTTCCAGCTCGGCCTGACTTTTTAGCGCCAATGGCTCCTCTACCAATTCCAGCGCAGCGGCCCCGTTCACGTACGAGCGTACCTTAAACGGATTCTCGTCGTGCAGTTCCATGAGCTCGGCGGCCAGCTTAAACAGCTTTATGATTTTCTTATTTTCCAAGGCAATGTGTGTATGAGTACAAAGATAGAAAAAGCCGCCATACCTTTGCCACCCCTGCACGGCAGCCTTTTATATTACGGGGCTTCTATATAAAGCAGGAAATCCTTAACTTGGCTATCTATTCAGCTGTTTGAAAAAGACGCTATCAAAACAAATTATATGAAATACGCTTCGCTGCTATGCGTTCTGTGCCTCGTGCTGCTGGCCAATACCTGCCGTAAAAAGGCGGAGGCCGAACTCCTGGGCCAGACCTGGTTACACTCTTACGAAGAAGATGAAGACGACGTGCTCGTGTACCGCCCCAACACCTACGACTTTCCGCCCTCCAGAGGGCGAACCGGTTTTGCGCTGGAGCAAGAAGGCGTGGCCAAACAGTATGCCATCGCCCCTGCTGACGGGCTGGAGGAACACATCGGCATCTGGGAGTACAAAGACAAGAACACCATACGGGTGCACATCCAAGGCAACGGCTACCCCGAGCAGCGCTATACCATGGAAGTCGTGTCGCTCAAAGACAATGTGCTGAAGGTGCGAATAAAGCCTGAAGTGCAGGATTAGTAAAGGAGGTCTTTTCAGCAGATTGTAGCCGCATTAACAGATTTCAAATTCGTTTACCTATACCTTAAACATGCAATACTGGTTAGTAAAATCAGAACCCGAGGCCTATTCCTGGGCCAGATTTGTAAAAGAAGGCCGTGTCTGCTGGGATGGCGTTCGCAATTACCAGGCCCGCAACAACTTGCAGCTGATGCAGCCCGGCGACCTGGTGCTCTTTTACCACAGCGTGTCTGAAAAAGCCATTGTGGGCATGGCCAAAGTAGCGAAAGCCGCCTACCCTGACCCAAGCGCCGACGACCCGAAGTGGATGGCGGTAGACCTGGTGCCGGAAAGTGCGTTTAAGGCTCCCGTAACACTGGATCAGATTAAGAAAGACCCTCGCCTGGAAAACATCGCCCTGCTGCGCCAGTCGCGCCTGTCGGTGATGCCGCTCAAAGCTGAGGAATTTGACGTGTTGCTCGCCCTGGGCAATTAATCCGGGGCGGCTAGCCGCACGCAGGCACAACGTTACTTTACAAAAAAGAGTAAAAAGCATTTAACTGCCTTATACCCACTGCCTACCGGCAGCACAAGATTGTAACATGCCATACTTGCGCCTTTTGCTGTTCTGCCTTGCCGGGCTGGCACCTGTCCTACTTTGGGCGCAGGAGCCACAGCAACCCGTACGCCTCGAGCTGCCCTACCAGTACGAAACCAGCCACGTAGAGGTACTGGCCCTGCCCGACAGCAGTTTGCTGGTCTACAGTCGCAAAGCCGACACCTGGGCCAAAGATCCTGAATTTGTTCTAGAGAAGTATAACGCAAAATTAGAGCCTGTCTGGAAAAGTACCCTGGACCTGAAGCCCGAATTCGAATTTGTGCGCTACTACACGGAGGCTCCCTATACCTACCTTATCTTTCAGGCAGCCAAACCGACGCTCTATACCTTTGTGCGGCTCCACCTGAGTAACGGCGACGTAAGCCAGAGTGAAATCGAGCTCGAAAAAGCAGAGTATATCTATGAGTTCAATGTGCTGCGCGGAAACCATTTCCTGATCACGGGCAACAGCTACGACACCAAACCAAACCTGCTATACCTGAATCCGGCTAAGCCACAGCCCACCATCCTGCCTGCCCTGTATGGCGAAGAGTCCTCTTTCTCGGACCTGCACACCGACCACGAGCACGGCCGTGTGGATGTGGTATTGTCCGAGACTAACCGCCGGATTTCGCGCCTGCAGGTCAAGAGCTTCGACCAAAACGGCAAACTGTCCCAGAACTACTTCATCCTCCAGCCTCAGGACAGAAGCCTGCTCAACGCCGAAGTTACGCCCGGCGATACGCTTTCCCGCATGTTGGTAGGTACTTACGGCGCCCGCGACCTGCGCTTTGTGCAAGGGTTTTTCACGTCGCCAGTGGCTTTTAAAATTGCGGAAGGGGAGTTTTACTCGTTGCTGGATCTGCAAAACTTCTTCAAATACATGAAGCCGCGCCGCGAGGAGCGCACCCGCAAGCGTGAGTTCGCCCGCATTGCTGATGGCAAAGAGCCACTGCAGCGCTACCGCATGCTCCTGCACGACCTGATCCAGACACCCAATGGGTATGTACTGGCCGCAGAGGTATACTTCCCACAGTACCGCAGCAACAGCAGCTTCTTCGACACGCGCATCAGAGGGCTGGAGCGTGAAGCGCAGGCCTACAAGCGCACGCACGCCATTGCCTTGGGCTTTGACCGGGACGGGGTACTGCTCTGGGACAATGCCTTCCCCCTCCGCGACGTGCTGACCAATTCCCTTACCCATGCAGTGGAGGTCGCCAGTCTGTCGGACGGGCGCCTGGTGATGGCCTACCCAGAGCAGGAAAAAATCATCTACCGCCAGATGGTGCAGAACAAGTACACGGATGAGGAAACTTCCATAGAGCTCCTGCCTTACGAAAAAGAAGAAAAAATCCTGAGCACCGACCTACCGGGCCTGATCCGCTGGTATGGCCCTCACTTTGCCGCCTTCGGTTTCCAGCGTATACGCGTCCCCAACGGCCCCAACCGCACAGTATTCTACATCAATAAGATTAGTTTCTAATTGTTGATTGTTAAATTGTTAGATGGTTAAATGGTTGATCCTTTATACCTAAGGACACTGCTGTCTGAATTTTTATCGCTGACTTGATTTTCCTCCTTATGTGATATCAATCAGCAATTAACAATTTAACCATCCAACAATTTAGCCATTTAGCTATCCCACAATTCAACCGAACATCCTATATTTGCAACCAAGACCCCAGGCCATGCAGAAAAGACTCATCGTAAACCACCAGTTGCTCGAGATTATGGTGATGCGCCTTTGCCACCAGCTCATCGAGAACCATGGCGATTTCTCTGACTCTGTGATCATCGGTCTGCAGCCGCGCGGACGACAGGTGGCACAACGCATCCAAAGCACCCTGAAAGCCATCCTGGGCACCACCGTACCAACCGGCTACCTCGACACCACATTCCACCGCGACGATTTCAGAAGAAGGGAAACGCCACTAGCCGCCAACGCCACGCACATCGACTTCCTGATCGAAGGCAAAAAAGTGATTTTAGCGGATGACGTGCTCTATACAGGTCGCTCGGTGAGGGCCGCGATGGATGCCATGATCTCCTTTGGGCGTCCGGCCAATGTGGAGTTGCTGGTGCTGATTGACCGCCTCTATAGCCGCCACCTGCCCATTGAGCCAACCTATGTGGGCCGGCGTGTTAACTCCCTGCAATCGCAACGGGTACTGGTGGAGTGGCAAGGGTCCGAAACACAAGAAGACAATATCTGGTTAGTGACCAAAAACGAAGAATAAAGCACCCATGCAAGAGCTCAGCGTCCGGCATCTACTCGGCATCAAAGACATTACAGCAGAAGACATTCAACTCATTTTTGAGACTGCTGATAACTTTAAAGATGTTCTGAACCGGCCCATCAAGAAAGTGCCCTCGCTGCGTGACATCACCATTGCCAACGTCTTTTTCGAGAACTCGACCCGCACCCGTCTATCGTTTGAACTGGCCGAAAAAAGACTTTCTGCCGATGTGATTAACTTCTCATCTAGCGGCAGCTCCGTTAAAAAAGGCGAAACCCTGCTTGACACAGTCAACAACATCCTGGCCATGAAAGTGGACATGATCGTTATGCGGCACTCCAGTCCGGGTGCACCACACTTCCTCAGCCGCCATATTAACGCCAACATCGTAAACGCTGGCGACGGCACACACGAACACCCCACCCAAGCCCTGCTCGACTCTTTTTCCATTCGTGAGAAACTGGGTGATGTAGCTGGCAAGAAAGTAGTGATCATTGGTGATATTTTGCACTCGCGTGTGGCGCTATCCAACATCTTTGCGCTGCAGAAACTCGGTGCCGAAGTCATGGTATGCGGGCCTGTTACGTTGCTACCCAAGTATATCAGAGAGCTGGGCGTGAAAGTGGAATTTGATGTCCGCAAAGCCCTTGCCTGGTGCGATGTAGCGAACGTGCTGCGCATACAACTGGAGCGCCAGCAAATGAAGTATTTCCCGTCCCTGCGCGAGTATACGCTTTACTATGGCATCGACAAGAAGATGCTCGACAGCCTCGATAAGGAGATCGTGCTCATGCACCCCGGCCCTATCAACCGCGGTGTTGAACTAAGCTCCGACGCCGCTGATTCCCATCATTCCATCATTCTCAACCAAGTAGAGAACGGCGTTGCCGTCCGCATGGCGGTGCTATACTTGCTGGCTTCGAAGCAGTAAATTTTCTGTCTTCTTGTTTTAAGGAACAGCTGTATAGGTATAGCGAAGCGGTTCCTTTGCCTGCTCGGCGGAGCTATGTATCATGGCGCGAGCGTCCACGCTCGTGTCTGCTATGGCGGGGCCTCTGGCCCAGGTATAGCTTGGGTTGCTTTGTAGCTAGGGCTGTTGCAGGTATAGCAACCTAATATTGTTTTATAGCTCCGCCTGTGCGGCGAGCACTCACTTTTTGTCTTGACACAAAAAGTAAGCAAAAAGGTCAAGACGCTCCAAACTCGCTGAACGCTCGAACAGTGGAGCGCCATAAAGTGCACCTGGCCAAGGTGATTCATTTCATAGCTGGTGTGCAAGTAAGTCTTTCTATGCGTGCAGGTGGTGCATGTGGTATGTGTCAAGTCTTAGAGCGCTTATACCTGTAAAGTAGTAGTGGCTAAAACTCCCCTCCTTAGACAAGGAGGGGCGAGGGTGGTTGGACCCGGTATTGTTAAACTTGGACGGCAGCTATTGCGCCTATACCATTAAATTGGTAACGGCAGAAGTCCCCTTTGAAGGGGGCAGGGGGATGTTAATCATGCACGATAATCCTGTAAATCCTTAAATCCTGAAAATCCTGATTCAGACAAGCTATACCTAACCAGCCCATTAGACACTCGCAGATCTAAGAGACACTGCGAGGTCTTGGCGCTCCCCTCCGACTCTATCAATCCTTAGCTACACTCCAACTACGCATTAACACAAAAAGGCCCCGCAGATTGCTCTGCGGGGCCTTTTTGTGTTTTAACCTTAACGGCTAGTTATGTTACTCCAGATTCAGTTGCATGTCTGGCGTGTTCATCTCGAATCCGACACGTCGGTTCTGAGCACGGGCAGCAGCAGTTCTGGCTTTAGAGAGTCTTGTATTAACCTGTACAAGTGGCTGAGTTTCACCGTAACCTCTTGTCACCAAACGGTCTGGGTTCTGAACACCACGCTGGATCAGGTAATCCTTCACAGCTTGTGCTCTTTGCTCAGACAGTGCCTGGTTGTACTCTTCTGAACCAACGTGGTCAGCGTGACCTTTGATCAACAGTACGTGGTCAGGGTATTTCTCAAGAGCTACCACGATGCTGTCAAGCAGCTGACGGTAACCGTCCTGTACGCGAGCCTGGTCAAATTCGAATTTAACTTTCTCTTCGATCAGTTTCTTAGTACGCTCGTCCAGTTCAGGGCAACCTTTCGTTTCGGCAGTACCAGCAGAGTTAGGGCAAAGGTCTTCGTTATCCGGAACACCGTCACCGTCAGAGTCAACTGGGCAGCCATCGGCACCTACTTGCACACCAGATGGCGTGTCAGGGCACTTGTCGTCTTTATCCGGAACACCGTCACCGTCGCTATCTGGGCAACCTTGTGTGGCAGCAGTACCTGGCTCGTCTGGGCACTGGTCATCTTTGTCAGCTACACCATCACCGTCACGGTCAGGGCAACCACCCAGGTTAGCTACACCAGCCTCAGTCGGGCACTCATCCTGGTAATCCGGAACACTGTCACCATCTGTGTCGATTGGGCAACCGTCTTTGTCAACCTGTACGCCAGTTGGAGTGTCTGGGCATTTGTCTCTTCTATCAGGCACACCGTCAGCGTCTGTGTCTTTGCCTTTGCCAAGGTTAAAGCCAAGGCCGATGTTGTGCTGCAGGAAGCGGTCGTTGATGTTCGACTCGATGTTGTCATACTTGTCGTTGCTGGTGAAGTGTGCTCTTGTTTCAATGAACAGGCTCACCGCGTCAGAGAATCTGAAACGGATACCGGCACCACCAAAAGCAGCACCTGCTACGAAGTTTTCGTCATAAGTACCTGTTGGCGATACACCTTCTGGTCTTACGAAGTGGGCACCACCACCAACTGTCAGGTATGGACCGATGAAAGCATCTTCTTTCAGGATGTTGCCATACATTTTCAGTCTCAGTCCGAGCATTGCCATACCGAGTTTGGTATCCATAGAGGATCCGAATCTGCTGAATTCAGTATTACCATAGCTCAGGTGCAAACCAGCGTCGAAAGAGGGGCTCAGGTATTGGTTCAGCGATACGCCGCCTCCCCAGCCCATTTTATCTTTCCACCAGTTGTTACCTAAATCACCTTTATATTGGAGCGCACTTCCGTAGATCTGGAGGTTCGTCTTTTGGTCAGCGTTCTGCGCAAGCACAGCTGTATTGGCAGACAGCAGGAATACAAGCGCGAGTGCAGTTGTAAATAGTTTCGTTAGAGTTTTTCGCATAATTTTAAAAAGTATATTTTGATATGACAATACGTACATATTTTCAGGTAAGTTTTTTTATATTTCTATAAAAAAACAGACGGAACGTATATTTCGATACGTCAGGCGGGTAGTCATTGCATTGTTGTAGTTTTTATCCATAAGCAGAAGCATTTTGTTAATGTCTAAAAAAACGGTCTTAACAGCTTAAATTCTAAACCTACTCCGATGCGCTGTTTGCACTGCTTCACCTGCTATCCGCAACCGCGCATCCCTGTATTTCAACCCTTTTTACGGGTCGTAAGTTGTGTGCTCAACATCAATAAATGCAAAGCATCTGTTTTTTAACGTAAATACAATAAAAAAGGCTGCAAGTAGTTATCTGTAAACCCTTGTTATGCACGTGCTTAGCGCTTTTGCATCAGCCTTTCAATATCATCTGCCTCCAGCGGAATATTCTTCATCAGATCCACCGGTCCGCTTTTGGTAACCAGAATATCATTCTCCAGCCTCACGCCTATACCTTCTTCTCTTATATAAATACCCGGCTCGCAGGTAAACACCATTCCTTCTTCAAAAGAGCGGTACTTGCTACCCACATCATGCACGTCGAGCCCCAAGTGGTGCGAGGTACCGTGCATGAAATATTTCCTGTATAGCGGATTCGACGGATCCTGGTTGCGCACATCGCCTGCGTCAAGCAAACCGAGTCCGATCAGTTCGTTCTCCATCACCGTCCCCACAAACTTATGGTACTGGTCAAGTGAGTTGCCGGGCACCAGCATCTGAGTAGCGGCTTTCATCACACGCAGTACCGCATCGTATACCTCGCGCTGGCGCTTGGTAAACTTGCCGTTTACCGGCACTGTGCGCGTCATATCGGCGGCATAGTTAGCGTACTCGGCTCCAACGTCCATCAACAGCAGGTCGCCATCCTTGCACTCGCGACTGTTATCGGTGTAGTGCAGGATGCAGGCATTCTCACCCGAAGCGATGATCGGGCTATAGGCTGGTCCTCGTGAGCGGTTGCGTATAAATTCGTGATAGAGCTCTGCCTCCACTTCGTACTCCATCACCCCGGGCTTAATAAACTGCAGTAGTCTGCGGAAGCCCAGCTCCGTGATATCGCACGCTTTGCGGAGAAGCTCTATTTCTTTTTCGGATTTGATGGCACGCAGGTGGTGCATGATGGGCGCACTGCGCTCGTAGCGGTGCAGCGGGTATACCTCCTGGCACCACTTAATAAAGCGGGCATCGCGTGTTTCTACCTCTACCACGGCACGCAGGTGCTCGTTGGTGTTCAGGTATACGTGCTCGGCCTCGGCCATTAGGCTGTTGAAAACCTGCTTAAAGTCTTTCAGCCACAGCACAGAGGTTATACCTGAGGTGTCGCGGGCCTGCTCTTTGGAAAGCTTATACCCTTCCCATACCATGATGTGCTCATTGGACTCGCGCACAAACAGCACTTCCTTCATGCGCTCGTCGCGTGCGTCCGGGAAAAGCAAAAGAATGCTTTCCTCCTGGTCTACTCCCGAAAGATAGAAGAGGTCGCTGTTTTGACGGAACGCCATGGTGCCATCCGCATTGGTAGGCATCACATCATTAGAATGAAAAACAGCAAGAGAGGAAGGCTTGAGCTGCCGCACAAAATTGCGCCTGTTATAGCAGAACAGCTCCCTGTCGATGGGCTGGTATTTCATAGTTTTGTAGGTATAGTGGCTAGGTGCAGTCGTCTGTCAGATTCTTAGGCCTGACTGAACTTGCACTGCAAAGGTAGTACTTTTATTATTAGTCCAAACACCTCTATAGAAAAAACCTAATATACCAGGGATTGCAAACTTATCTTATTCCTACTCCTACCACACTACACACACTACTATAACCCTCTTAAGCTGTGCGGGTAGCGAGCACATTCAACAGCTGTGCCGTGGCTATATCTTTTGCACATTTAAAATGTCCTTCAGGGCAGGTTTTATACCCGTGCAGGCCGCAAGGGCGGCAATAAAGCTGCTCATTTTTCTCGACAACAGCCGAGAAGTTTGCCAGCGGCCCAAAGCCAAAGCGGGGCACGGTGGAGCAGAAGATGGCACAGGTAGGCGCATCCAAGGCAGAGGCGAGGTGCATGGGACCTGAATCGTTTACGTAGTTGAGCACGGCATCGCGCATAAGGGCCGCTGACTGCAGCAGGTTGAGCTGGCCGCACAGGTTTTCTACCCGCCGGTTTTTAGTCTTGCTGATGATCTCCTCGCAGTGGGCTTTGTCAGCAGGAGCACCGAGCAGGTATACCTTATACCTCTCACCCAACTGGTCGAGCAGCTCTACCCACTGCTCAAGCGGGTACTGCTTGGTGAACCACACCGAGGTTGGTGCCATGCAGATAAACGGCTCCTGCTTTAATGACTGCACTTTGTTGAAGTCTTCCGGAGAAGGGTATAATCTGGGTTTGGCCGCTTGCCCGTCGGTGAGGCTGGCGATGAGCAGGTGGTTGCGCTCCACTTCATGCGTACCGGAGTCCACGCTGTGGGTATAACGGCGGGTAAAGAAGCGGGAGAAAGGATTTTTGTCGAAACCAACTGTCTCGCGGGCGCCGGAAAGGGCGGTGAGTATACCTGTGGCACCGAAGCGCTGCAGATTCACGACCAGATCATAACGCTCGTGCCGGATCTGTTTGAGCAGACTCATCAGGCTTTTATACTTCCCTTCCTGCTTGTTCCAGATTAAGACCTGCCTTAGCAGCGGGTGCCCTTTCAGCAGCGACTCGTTGCCTTTGCGAAGTAGAAAATCGAGCTGTGCTTCCGGATAATGAGCATGCAGTTTTTCCACCAGCCCGGTTGCCAGCACCACATCGCCCAGAAAGGCGGTCTGTATGATCAGGATCTTTTTCATCAGGTATAAGCTGCTGCAAAGCTACGCCAATGCGGTTAGACTTGAAAGTTTAGAAGCTGCAGGTATAGGCTTGCGGCAGCTTTCACGGAAAAGAGCAAAAATATTTTTCTTCTTAGCGACAGGAAAGTTAGTTTAGCAGTTCTTTTAGCCACGCTTACCCATATGAAAGCACTATTACATTCTGCTAAACTCTTTGCTGTTGCCCTCCTCCTCCTGACCACAGGCTGTGTGTCTACGTACATGCCTAACGTGCCCAACGTGCCCATGTTCACCGAAAAAGGCGAACTGAGCGCCGGCGGGCACATCACACCAAAAGGCAATATCACATTTAATACCGCGTATGCCGTTACCGACAACATCGGGGTAATGCTGAACGGCTCTATGCTTAACCAGGAACGCAAGAAGCGGGACTTCCGCCACAACCTGATAGAGGCCGGCGCGGGCTATTTTACCACATTTGGCCCGAACCAGAACCGGGTGCTGGAGGTATACGCCGGCTTTGGCGGTGGCAGCAGCGACCGCACAGAAAAGGAAGAGAAAGAAGGTATAATGACCCATACCCGTCGCGAGGCCGGTTTCAGTAAATATTTCACGCAGGTGAACTTCAGCTCGAAAAAGAAAAAGTCGCTGCGACTGCTCGGCAATGAGTTTCCGCTCAATTATGGTACGGCCCTCCGTGTGAGTTACGTCAACATGAACAAACATATACTCGATGGAGTGGAGCAACCAAACGAGGACAACATTTTCCTGGAGCCGATCTTCTACACCCGCATGGTACTCAGCCCTTCGGTGCAACTGCAGTACACGAGCGGCACCAACTTCGGTCTGCGCAACCGCAAGGCACTCACGGCGGGCTATTCTGTTTTTTCGCTGGGCTTCGTGATCAACGTGGGCGGACGCAGCCTCGACCGCTAACATTTGGCGGACAAGCGGCCTGTTTTGGTACTTTTTGCCTATCTTTGCAGGCTAATTGCGAACTGAATGCTTGATTATCATATTCATACATTGCCGAACGGTATTCGAATCGTTCACAAACAAGTACTACACACCAAAATTGCCCACAGTGGCTTCATTCTGGACCTGGGCAGCCGCGATGAGCAGCCTGACCAGTTGGGCCTGGCCCATTTCTGGGAGCACATGGCTTTTAAGGGCACGGCCAAGCGCAAGTCTTTCCACATCCTCAACAGACTGGAGTCGGTGGGCGGCGAACTGAACGCCTACACTACCAAAGAAAAGCTCTGCTTTTACAGCTCCGTGCTCGACAAACACTTCGAGAAGTCATTTGAGCTCCTAACAGATATTACCTTCCATTCTATCTTCCCTGAAAAGGAAATTGAGAAAGAGCGCGGCGTGATACTCGAGGAAATGGCCATGTACCTGGACACCCCGGAAGAGGCGATCGTGGACGAGTTTGACAATGTGGTATTCGACACTCATCCGCTCGGCAACAACATTCTGGGCACCAAAGAGAGTGTATCTGGCTTTAAGAAAGACGACTTCCAGCGCTTTATCAAAGACAACCTGAGCACTGAGGCCCTTGTATTCTGCTCGGTGAGCAACCTGCCTTTCGAGAAGGTGGTAAAGCTGGCCGAAAAGTATCTGGCTGACATCCCGGCCATCAGCAAGCCACGACAGCGTGTTGCTTTTGAGAACTACACACCAAAGGCGGTTACGTTCGAAAAGCCGATCTCACAGGCACACTGCGTGATCGGCTGCCCGGCTTACGCCCTCAACGACGACCGCCGCATTCCTTTCTTTATGCTAGTGAATTTGTTGGGCGGTCCGGGTATGAACTCGCGCCTGAACCTGGCCGTCCGCGAAAAGCACGGTTTGGTGTATACCATCGACGCCAACTACGCCACTTACGTTGACACGGGCCTGCTGTCGATCTACTTCGGCACGGAGAAAAAGCAACTGAAGCGCACCACCTCGCTGGTACTGAAGGAGCTCAAGAAGCTGCGCGAAAAACAATTGGGCTCACTGCAACTGCACACGGCCAAGGAGCAGCTGATGGGTCAGCTGGCCATGGCGGAGGAAAGCAACATGGGCCTGATGATGATGATGGGCAAGAGCATCCTCGACCAGGGCCACATCGACACTCTGAACGAGATCTTCGAACAGATCAAAAACACCACCGCCCAGGACCTGATCGATATTGCCAACGATGTATTGCGCGAAGAGAAGCTGAGTTTCCTGAATTACGTACCTGTTAAAGGCTAAATTGTTAAGAAGGCTGTAGCCGCAATAAGCGCATTGCCTTTTTGGGCTAACTGAGTAAACAACAATTTAACCATCAACCATTTAACAATTCAATAAAATGGAATTCCTGGACGAAGAACTGCAGCAATACGCAGAGGACCATACCTCACCAGAGTTGGAGTTGCTGCACAAGATAAACCGCCAGACGCACCTGAACGTGATGCGACCGCGCATGTTGTCGGGTCACCTGCAGGGCCGTCTGCTTTCCATGTTCTCCCACATGATTCGCCCCAAGCAGATCCTGGAAGTAGGAACGTATACCGGTTACTCGGCCCTTTGCCTGGCGGAGGGACTGCAGGAAGACGGCACGCTGCACACCATCGACATCAACGAAGAGCTCGAAGATACCGTCCGTGGCTATATCAAAGAGGCCGGCCTGAGCGAGAGCGTGAAGTATTACATCGGCAATGCTTTGGAAATCATCCCAACCATCAATGCTACTTTTGACCTGGTGTTCATCGATGCCGACAAGTATAATTATGCCAACTATTACGACCTGGTAATCGACCGTGTACGTTCGGGTGGCTACATCATTGCAGACAATGTGCTCTGGAGCGGCAAGGTGCTGGCCAAGTACCGCAAGAAGCTCGACGAAGACACGGCCGCCCTACTAGACTTCAACAAAATGGTACAGGACGACCCACGGGTAGAGAACATTCTGCTGCCGGTGCGCGACGGGCTGATGGTTGCCCGCAAAAAATAACAGAAAAGCGACCGCGTGTCGCTTTTTTTTATGCCCATAGGTATAGCTAAAGCGCTTGGGCATAGGTATACCTGTTTGCATTGCATGGCTTCTGCGCATCAGTTGTTTGCGCAACAGTCCGCAAGTACTCCCTATTACTTATCCACATCAAAAAATTTCTCTAAAATAACTTCGTTCTAAGCTTTAGAATGCGGGGTAAATTGCGTTAATTTTGCAAGTCTATCTCTATATAGAGAACATCCTATACCTTAATGAGTTATCAACAGCTGTTTCAACATATACTGTAGCCACATTGTGGATAGCTTCGCTTATTTTACCCGTTTACCTTTATGAAGACACCATTACCATTTTTGTTGCTCCTGCTTCTGCCACTATTCGCTGTGGCACAAACTGTCACTGTGCCGCACAACCTGTATTTTGGTGACATCCACCTGCGCATTTCGCCCAGGGCCCAGGAAGAGATCCAGAAAAAAGTGGATGCCTTGCACCGTAGCCCGAAGTTCTTCCAGATGAAGGTGGAGCTGGCCGATGCCTACTTTCCGCTGATTGAGCGCACATTTCAGGAAGAAGGCGTTCCGGATGATTTCAAGTACCTGGCCCTACAGGAAAGCGGCCTGCGCGGCGATGCCGTGTCTACTTCCAATGCCGTAGGCTACTGGCAGTTCAAAAAAGAAGCTGCCTTGGACTTTAATCTGCGCATGGACCACCTGGTGGATGAACGACGGCATATTATAGAGGCCAGCCGTGGAGCTGCCCGCTATTTTAAGCGCAGCAACAACTTCTACAACAACTGGTTCAATGCCCTTCTCTCTTACTACCACGGTTACTCTGGTGCTAAAGCCTATACCAAAGAGTCGGACAAGGGCAGCAAAAGAATGGACATCACCGAGAAGTCTGACCCATACCTGCTGACGTTTCTGGCGCATAAAGTAGCCTACGACAGCTTTATTGGGAAGAGTGCTCCTCCCGTGGTTTCGCTGCGTGAGCTGCGTGCTACCCCTGGCCAAAGCCTGGCCGATATTGCACTGGCTTATCAAACCGATCCCTCTGAACTCGAAAAATACAACAAATGGCTGTTAGGCAGTACTATACCTGCCGACAAGGATTATTATGTCATGCTTCCGGTTCGCCATACTTCAGAGCCAGGTATAGTAGCATCAACCGAGCCTGTGCGTACGACACCTGTTCGACAGACGGCTGCTATACCTGCAGCAGGCAGCATCATCAAGCGTAACAACCTGAACGCCATCGTAGCTGGCAAAGGCGACACCAAAGACAAGCTGGCCATCAAAGCCGGTATTACCACCCGCAAGCTACTCCGCTTTAACGACATGCGCGACTTCGACAGGTTCGAGGAAGGCGAAGCTTATTACATCGAAGCAAAACGCCTGAACGCCGACAAAGAATACCACGTGGTGCAGCACGGCGAAACCATGCAGGAGATTGCTCAGCAGTACGGCATCCGGATGGACTACCTGCAGTTTAAGAACCGCATGAAGCGCGCGGAAGTGCCGGTACCAGGCCGTGTGCTCTGGCTGCAGAAGCGTCGTCCGGCCAAGGTAGCCATCGAGGTGCGTGAATTGAAACCTGTTCCAGGTGCTGAAAGACAAGCAGTTGCTGCACAGGAGAAAGCCCCACAAACTGTCAAAGCTTCGGCTAAGACAACTGCTGCAGAGCCTGCTGCCCAGCAAGACGACTTTCTGACACGTTTTAAGAGAAGCTGGAACAAACTGAAAGGTCAGCCAACAGCGCCGGAGCAACCAGAAACGCAAACCGCTGCCACAGCAAAGCAGGAAGAAACAGCTATTGCCGCTATACCTGCCCAGGAAGCTGAACAAGGTATAGCCCAAGAAGAGTCGAAAATAGAGGAGGCCGTTACTACAAAAAATGAAACGGTGCCCGTACCTGTCATGAAACAGCCTGAGCAGGAAGTAAAAGCCGCAGAACCTGTTGAAGCTCAAAAAGCGGCAACGCCAGCTGCTACGGAGAAGCCCAAAAACGCTGCCCTATACCCTGGCAAAAAAGCTCAGGAAGCTGAGGAACAAAAAACAGTAACTCAGGAAGTACAAGCTGAAGAGACAGAAGAGGAAAATGCCGAGTGGGCGGTAGGTCTGAGCGAAGATGTGTTTGTGGGTTTCTCCGGAAACGAGGAGGAAGAAACAGCTGAAGTGCTTGAGGCAGAGAAAACAGTGGAAACAGCTGCTACAGAGCATGTAACAGTGAAGAAAACTCCTGCCAAAGCTGAACCTGCAAAACCAAAACCTGCCAGACAGGAGTCAGCCAAAACTAGCCAGTCTAGTACAGTAGCGAAAGAGAATGTTGCCCCACTTGCCAAACCTGCCCGCCACATAGTAAAACAAGGGGAGTCGCTCTGGGGCATCTCGAGGTTGTACGCCGTGACCGTGAACGACATCACGACCTGGAACAACCTGGGTGACGCGCCCATTAAGATTGGCCAGGAGTTGATCATTGCCGAACCGCAGACGGTACCTGAGGAGTCTGCTCCTAATGTGGAGGCAAATACAGAAGCGCCTGTTGCAGCAGCGAAAACAGAGGTCCACACCGTAGCTGCCGGCGAATCACTGTACGTCCTGTCGCGCAGGTATAACGTGACAGTGAACGAGCTGAAAGCCTGGAACAACCTGCGCAGCTCAGCGCTTTCCATTGGACAAGAACTTCGCGTGACTGCTCCTACTGATCAGAAAGCAACAAACGAAGACCTGGAAGAAGCTCCGTCAGAAACCTTTACCGGTTCCAGCACCCAGCATACGGTGGCATCCGGCGAGAGCCTTTACCAGATCTCCCGCAAATATGGCGTCACTATCAAGGACATCATGGAGTGGAACAACAAATCTGACTTCAACGTGAAACCGGGCGATAAGCTGGTGATCCGAAAAAAGTAGTTTTTTAAAGAATCCTAAACCGAAAGAGCCAGCTGCAATAGCTGGCTCTTTCGGTTTTAAGGAATAGTTGCTCTTAGCGTTTTCCTGGAGGGGCGGTCAATTTCGTGGCGGTACGAAGGCCGTTGGCAATCTCGGGGATGATGCCGAGGCGCTCGTAGATGGGCTGCACCATCATACGCAAACGTTTCAGGTTCAGAGCAAAGGGAATGACGCTGACAGCACAAAGGAAGCCGCAACCCAGCAAGGTATAAGCCACTCCGACCTGCTCTGCTATACTGCTCGCCAGCATACTGCCAAGCGGCGCCATCCCCATAAAGGCAGTGGCGTAGAGGCTCATGACGCGGCCCCGCTTGTCCTCGTCTACCAGCGTTTGCAGTAACGTGTTGCAGGAAGCCATCGTCACGATCATCCCAAAACCAGTGAAGAGCATCAGCACCAGCGACAGCCACAGCACGGTAGAAAAAGAGAAAGCCATCAGCGCCGTACCAAACAAAGTCATCGTAAAAATGATCACCTTGCCAAGCCCGATCACCGATTTACGCTGCGCCAGGAACAGTGCCCCTGACAAAGCTCCCAGCCCGGATGCCCCCATCAGGTAGCCCAGCGTGTTGGCCCCGCCGTGCAGAATGTCGCGGGCGAACACCGGTAGCATCACACTGAAAGGCATACCGAACATGCTGATCAAACCCACGATCAGGATAAGTGTGCGGATGGGCGGAAAACCGAAAGCATAGGAAAAGCCCTGTTTGAGGGAGTTCCATACATTTTCCTGGCGAATTTCCCGCACAAAGGGGTTGAGCCGGAGCGTCAGGAGCGAGGCCAGTACTGCCAGGTAGCTCACGGCGTTGATCAGGATGCAGACGCCCTCTCCTACCCAGGCAATCAGTACCCCTGCTATGGAAGGTCCCACCAGGCGGGCCATGTTGAACATCGAGGAATTGAGCGCAATGGCGTTGCTGATGTCTTCGCGCTTGTCGACTAGTTGCACTACAAAGGCCTGCCGGGTGGCCACATCGAAGGCGTTGATCGTACCGAGCACCACCATCAGCGTCATCACATGCCATACCTGCACCGTACCCGTCAGCACCAGCGTAGCCAAGGTACCCGCCTGCAGCATCGACAGGAATTGCGTGACCAGCAACACATGGTGGCGATTGAACTTATCGGCTAGCACCCCGGCGAAGGGCCCGAGCAAAAAAGAAGGAATCTGGTTGGCGAACGTGACGGCGCCCAGCAGGAACACAGAGTCTGTGAGACGGTATACGAGCCAGCTGATGGCGATCTGCTGCATCCAGGTACCGATGAGTGAGACTCCCTGCCCCATGAAAAAGATCCGGTAATTGCGCGAGCGCAAAGCCCGGAACATACCTCCTATCTTCCCTGACTCAACTGTTTCTGCCATGCTGTTCTTTTTTCTTATACCTGTTTGGGCACAGGCTTTATCTTACGTCAAGTGACGCTTTTCGAGTTATAATTATACGCTTTATTCGGGAATGCCTGTTAGTAAATTACTTCATGCGCAGGGGATGATTACGCTCCCGCTTTTGTTTTGCTGCAGAGCTGTTTTTGGTTTGGGCAGCCGCCCGATTTTGCGTAATTTTAACATCCCGGAAAAGGCTCCAGGTATAGGATCGCTATACCTGCGGGTCATTAGAAATTCATCATTCGTCATTACTAATTCTAGATAGTCTTGCCAGTTTTTTCGCACTTACACACCCATACACAGTACTCCCTGCTCGACGGACAGGCCAGCATCAGCGCGCTCATGAAAAAGGCGCAGGCCGATGGCATGCCCGCCGTTGCCATGACCGACCACGGCAACATGTTCGCCGCCTTCAACTTTGTGAACGAGGCCAACAAGTATAACGTGAAACCGATCGTAGGCTGCGAGTTTTACCTGGTGAAAGATCGTCACTTGAAGACCTTCACAAAGGAACAGAAAGACGTACGCCACCATCAGCTACTACTCGCTAAGGATCAGGAGGGCTATCAGAATCTGGCCAAACTTTGCTCACTTTCTTACATCGAGGGGATATACAGCAAGTGGCCGCGCATTGATAAGGAACTGTTGCTCAAGTATAGCAAAGGTCTGATTGCAACCAGCTGCTGCATTGGCGCCGAAGTGCCGCAGGCGATTTTGTGGAAAAGCGAAGAAGAAGCAGAAGAAATATTCAAGTGGTGGCTCGATGTGTTCGGTGAGGACTATTACATCGAAATTCAGCGCCACGGTTTGATGAACATCGACGGCACCGGCAAGAGCCAGGAGGACATCAACCAGGTGCTGCTGAAGTGGGCGAAGAAGTATAACTGCAAGGTCATCTGCACCAACGACTCGCATTACGTGGACCAGGAGGACTGGAACGCGCACGACATTTTGCTGTGCGTGAACACCGGCGAAGACCAGAGCACCCCAGTGGGCGACTTTACCACCAAATACTACCGCTTCCTGAGCGACGACCAGAAGGTGATCTACGACACCGTGGAAAACGTGCGCAACAAGTATAGCAACCACATGAACGTGCGCCAGATGCTGCAGCGCATTGATGAGGCCGGTCCGAAAACCCGTTTCGGTTTCCCGAACGACCAGTTCTACTTCAAGACGCAGGCCGAGATGAACCAACTGTTCCAGGACGTGCCGGAAGCTGTGGACAATACCAACGAGATCGTTGACAAGATCACGCCGCCAAAGCTGAAGCGCGATATTCTGTTGCCGAACTTCCCTATACCTCCGCAGCACGCCGATGCCGACGAGTTCCTGCGCCACCTCACCTACGAAGGCGCGGCCAAGCGCTACTCTGAGATTACGCCGGAAGTGACCGAGCGACTCGACTTTGAGCTGCACGTGATCAAGACGATGGGTTTTGCCGGTTACTTTTTGATCGTGCAGGACTTCATCAACCGTGGCCGCGACATGGGGGTGTTCGTGGGGCCGGGCCGTGGTTCGGCTGCCGGTTCGGCAGTGGCTTACTGCGTCGGTATCACCAACATCGACCCGATCAGGTATAACCTCCTCTTCGAACGATTCCTGAATCCGGAGCGTGTGTCCATGCCCGATATTGATATTGACTTTGACGACGTGAACCGCCAGCGCGTGATCGATTATGTGGTGGACAAGTATGGCAAAACGCAGGTGGCTCAGATCATCACCTTCGGCACGATGGCCGCCAAATCGTCTATCAAGGACGTGGCCCGTGCTACCTCCCTGCCGCTGGCCGAGGCCAACGAACTGGCCAAAATGGTACCGGAAGCACCGGGCACCACCCTGGCCAAGGCCTTTATAGAAAACCTGGAACTGGCCGCCATCCGCGAAGGGGAAGATGCGCGCGCTGCTGTACTGAGGCTGGCAGAAAAGCTGGAAGGCTCGGTGCGCAACACAGGTATACATGCGGCCGGCGTAATCATCGCTCCGGACGATATTACCAATTACATACCTGTTTCGACCTCCAAGGACTCCGACCTGCTCGTAACGCAGTTCGACGGCAAGGTGATCGAGAGCGCAGGTATGCTGAAGATGGACTTTTTGGGCCTGAAAACCCTGACCATCATCAAAGACGCCATGGAGCTCATCAAAAAGAACCATGGCGTGGAGATCGACATCGACAACATTCCGATCGACGACGAGAAAACCTACGAACTCTACCAGCGTGGCGACACGATCGGCACGTTCCAGTTCGAGTCGGAAGGTATGCGCATGTACCTCAAGGACTTGCAGCCGACCAACATTGAAGATTTGATTGCCATGAACGCCCTTTACCGTCCGGGCCCGATGCAGTTCATCCCAAACTTCATTAACCGCAAGCACGGCAAAGAGGAAGTGGAATACCCGCATGAGCTGCTCGAGCCAATCCTGAATTACTCATACGGGATCATGGTATACCAGGAGCAGATCATGCAGACGGCCCAGATTCTGGCTGGTTACTCATTGGGAGGTGCCGACTTGCTGCGCCGCGCCATGGGTAAGAAGGACATGAAAAAGATGGCCGAGGAGCGCGAGAAGTTTATTGCCGGTGCTGCAGAAATGCACAAGATCCCGGCAAAGAAAGCTTCGGAGGTATTCGACGTGATGGAGAAGTTCGCCCAGTACGGCTTCAACCGCTCCCACTCCGCCGCTTACTCTGTGGTAGCATATCAGACCGGCTACCTCAAGGCGCACTACCCGGCCGAGTATATGGCGGCGGTGCTGACCAACAACATGAACGACATCAAAAAGGTGACGTTCTTTATTGAAGAAGCCCGCAAACAAGGCGTGGCTGTGCTGGGTCCGGACGTGAATGAATCTTTGCTGAAGTTCAACGTGAACGAACAGGGGCAGATCCGTTTCGGTCTGGCCGCTATCAAAGGCACCGGCGAAGCAGCCGTAGACGCTATTATTTCAGAAAGAGAGAAGAACGGCCCCTACCAGGATATTTTCGACTTTGCAAAGCGCGTTAACCTGCGTGCCGTGAACAAGAAGACCTTTGAAAGCATGGCCCTGGCCGGAGCATTCGACTCGTGGGGACTTTACCACCGCGCCCAGCTGATGGAAGTGCCTGAAGGCGAGAACATCAGCTTGCTGGAGAAGGCTGTTAGGTATGGCAATAACTACCAGGCAGAGCAGCAGGCAGCGCAACAGTCGCTGTTCGGGGGCAGCGCCGCTGTAGCTTCCCCGCTTCCTAAGATACCGGAAGTACAGGTATGGACGCAGGCTGAAATGCTGCGCCGTGAGAAAGAAGTCGTAGGTTTCTACATCTCGGGCCACCCACTCGACCAGTTCAAGATGGAAATCGATTCCTACTGTACCTCTGCGCTGGCTGATATTGCCAATTATAAGAACAAGGACATCAACGTGGCCGGTATGGTTTCGGAGGTCGTGATCAGGACGGCGAAGAATGGTAACCCATTTGCGCTATTCTCCATCGAGGACTATGATACCACGCTGCAAATGGCGCTATTCGGCGAAGACTACATGAAGTTCCAGCCATACCTTCGCCAAGGGCTATACCTGTTCATTCGGGGCAAAGTGCAGTTGCGCTATCGTACCGAAGACCAGTGGGAACTCAAGCCAACCAACATACAGCTTTTAGGCGACGTGATGGACAAAATGGCGCAGGGCGTACAGTTGAACGTGAACCTGCAGCTCCTCACCCCGAACATAGCCGAGGCTTTGGAAGAAGCCATCGCGACCAGCCCAGGCCAGAAGCGACTGGAGATCACGCTTCACGTACCAGACGAAAAGCTGGTGCTGCCGACTTACTCCCGCAAGTACCGCGTCGATCCGAAAGTTTTCTTAGGACAGATCAAGGATTTGGGATTGGGTGAGTGTAAGCTGCTGTAATTGATTTGAAAATTTGGAGGTGGGGATTTAGAGATGAATCGCTCCTGTCTCTTTAGGTATAGGAAAGGTATGCTGCGGAACTGGCATACCTTTATTTGCAATCGCTGTAACTGCTCATTCGGACATCCGTGTCCGAATGCTTTCTGATGGGGACATCCATGTCCCCATCACACGCGGACGTGGACGTCCGCAACAGAGGGGGTTCGGACACAGATGTCCGAAACAGCAGCACATCATGTCTTGCAACAGCATTTCAATAAATAAGGTATAATCCCAGCATGCGACTCAAAAACAAAATTGTACCTGATGGTTTGTATTACTTGACCATGACAGTGGTAGATTGGGTTGATGTTTTTACTCGGCCCACTTACAAACATATCATAGTAGACACATTAAAATTCTGTCAGGAAAATAAGGGCCTCAAACTGTATGCATGGTGCCTGATGAGTAATCATTTACACATAATTGCAGCGGCTGATGAATGTAAAAACCTTTCTGATATCCTCCGGGATTTTAAAGGATATACCAGCCGGAAGATAGTAACCGCTATTCAGGAAGAGCCAGAAAGCCGTAGACAGTGGATGCTACATCGTTTTGAATTCTCAGCTAAGCCTAATCCCAAGGTGCGTCACTATAAACTTTGGCAAGATGGCAACCAAGCAAAGGAGATTCACAGCAACACATTCCTAGACCAAAAGCTGGAGTACATCCACCAAAACCCAGTACGGGCAGAGTGGGTTGATGAAGCAGAACACTATAGGTATAGCTCCGCAGCAAGCTATGCTAATTTGCCTGGATTACTACCAATTGAGTTGCCAGATTAGCGACAATCCCTCTCTCTACCATTCTGTCCCCTCCCATACTCACCCTTTTGAAACTTAATTCCGCAACATTTGTTTATACAAATAAATATACCCTCGGCTTGTAAATTCGTATGTATAAGTTCTAAATTTGCAGCGGGAATTGCCCGGGAACAGGACAGCTTGTCATACCCACCTAGTTTGGGCTTAAATTTGACAAGCTATAAAATGTTACTATATTTAAAACAGAGAATTTAACCAACAAAACGTTAAAGTTATGGCTAACAAAGCATTAGAAATCACTGACGCTAATTTTGATGAGATCATCAATTCAGATAAACCAGTATTGGTAGACTTTTGGGCAGAGTGGTGCGGTCCGTGCCGCATGGTAGGTCCGATCGTGGAAGAGCTGGCTGGCGAATACGAAGGCAAAGCCGTAATTGGCAAAGTAGACGTTGACGCGAACCCGCAGACTTCTGCCAAATTCGGTATCCGCAGCATCCCGACACTGCTCGTTTTCAAAAACGGACAGGTTGTGGACAAGCAGGTAGGCGCTGTACCTAAAAACGTACTGGCTGGTAAACTGGACGCTCAGATGGCCTAAGTACCGGTCTGATATTATCTAAACACGAAAGCCTTTCCACAACTGGAGAGGCTTTCGTGTTTAGGAATCCTTTTTAACAATACTGATGTTACCGCTCCGTTCCAGACAGCCGTACGCCACGTCTTTAGTATCTGTAACGCCTCCCACGCGCAGAGCTTCCTGCAGGTCATTTTCAGTCAGGTTAAGTTTTTTGAGCTCATCCTCCTGTACTTTTCCGTCTTTTATCAGACACACAGGATCGCCCTTAATAAAAGGCCCGAGGAAACCAGAAGTACTATAAGCCAGAAAGGCCAGAAATCGGTGCAGTAAAACCAGCGTAAGTGCAGCAGCTAGCGTGGGCCAGAAGGGAGAGTTGCCTGTGATGGCGCGGCTGAGGACTGAGCCATAGATGATACCCAACACGATATCGAAAGCGGTATGCTTTCCGAAAATGCGCTTGTTGCCGACCCGCATAATCAGCAAAGCCGCGATAAAAACAACCACCGCCCGGATAGACATTTGCCACCACGTGAGCGAGTCCGAGCCTATACCTAGAAGTGTATCCAGAAAATCGACCATACACTCCCAACGGGTAAAATTGCGGGAATGTTATTGGCCCATTACTGACACTCGCAGAGTTTCTTATCTAACTCGCAAAGCATGGCATAGTGTTGCTCTACTTCTTTCATCAGATTGATTAGCTGTTTGTTATAGCCCTGCACCTGTTGCAGGTGAGCGTTCTCGGGTGCGTTTTTAGCGAGCGCGTCCAGCTCTTTGATCGTGGCTGCAAACGAACTGCTCTTTTCACTCAGCTTGGCGTAGTACCGGTCCATGCCATTGTCGGAACTGGCCACAGCTACAGCCTGCAAGTTATTGTCGAAACACAGCCGCCAGCGCAGGTGGCGCAGCACCTGTTGTTCGGCTGCACTCTGCAGCTTGCCCATTTCATTTGTTTCTTCTTTGAGTTTAGAGTTTTCGTAACGCTTGTTATACTCGTTCACTGCATCGCGCACCTTGTCGCGGCAGCTCAGGCAGTTGCTTGTGTTGGCTTTGTCCTGCAGGGCGTTGCGCACAGACAGCGTTTCTTCAGAAGCCTGCGTATCTGTCAACTTCTTCACCTCTTTTTCGAATACTTCGCGGTATTGCATATCCTCCAGCCTCTTGGTCAGGCGCACGATGGCCTCTCCTTCCACTGAAGCAGACAGGTAATCGGCGCGCGGCAACTCCACTGACGACAGCTTAGCCAGCGCCGCTTCACGTTTGGCCGGTGTGTCCCATGCTTTCGGATTGTTCTCGAGCTCCTGCAGCGTGTTCACCAGCACCTTGGCATTTTTCAGGTTGTGGTCGGCGTCTAGGTATAGGTCGGCGTTGGCCAGTATCGACTCGTATTCCGACCGGAAGATGTTCATATACGTCGTGTTCTTCTCAAACTCCTTTTCGCGGGCCTCAAAAGCGGTTTTCAGGCGCTTGCACTCCTGCATGATTCCAAACAGGTTTTTCGCGTTGATTTCCGGGCTATTATTGCGATAGTTGAGTCGGTAGGCATTTAGGTTCTGCTTCATCTCAGCGAATATGCGCAGAAACTCTACGTACAGCTTCTCCTGGCGGTACGTTTCGTCGTTCATCAGCTTGGTGTCGTAGGCCGTCTGGATCTTCTGCTTGCGCTTCTCGATCAGGTCCATGGTCACCTCATCGCCGGTCAGCACATCCACTTTATAAAGCGACTTGTAATTGGCCACCACAATATAAGGATACTCTTTATACCCGATGGCATCCTCTATTTGCTTTCGGTCCAGCTTGCTCGAGTTCTTGCTGAGGTAATCGGCCAGTTTGGCTGGCTTTAAAGTAACGGTTTTCACACTGCCCGGCACGAAAACGTATACCTTCACCGAATGCAGACGCGTGTCAAAATCCTGCCCTTCGTACAGACGTATGGTCGAACTGAACTTATACTCTTTCTTCTTGGCGCGTGAGTTGAGCAGGTTACCAAACTCCCCTACCAACGACATCACTGCCACCGATGGGTTAGTTAAATTAGATAAACTCACGAGTTGGCTAGCCACCAGGTTGAACACCTGGTCCCCGTCCTGGTTGGTAACAGCCTTAGCGTTGATGGCCGCATCGATGCTGCTCTGGGCAGAAGTCAGCGGCATTTTGTCGATGATGCGCACCACTTCCAGATGATCACTTACCTGAGTATGGTACTCTTTCTTGTCGGTGTTGATCTGAAAGTTGAAGAGCGGGTATACGATCTGGTCGTTGCCGAAGAGCTTCAGATTTTTGAGCTGCGCCGTGATGAACAGATACTCCAGTTCGTAAGCGTAATTCTTCTTGCTTTTCTTCTTCACCCCCGACTCCAACTCGTTGAGTACACGGTTAAACTGACCACCATTATAGAGGTAAATATCGGTGGAGAGGTATTGCCACTCGTCCGAAAATTCAAATTTATCGTTGTAACTGTAACCCAGTCTGGTTTCGATGTTCTGCTGGGCAAAGGCCTGCTGGCATAGCAAAAGGGCCATCGCAAAAAGGGAGAAAATTTTCTTCATAAAATACGTATAGCCGTTACAGCGGCAGATTCAGGTATAGCTTTTGCTTCTGAACCTAACGTTAAGACTCGAAATTAAGTGCCTTACCGGTTTGCTAAATTACCTATCTGACAAGATTATTTTAAAATAAAACGAGTACAAAAACCATGTTCAGAGTACTATTCGTGGCGGTGGCCATTCTCTTATTTCATAGTGCAACACAACCCGCTGCTGCGCAAGCTTCTTACGAACACAGTGGCTCTTCCGAAACGATGTCAGAAGATCAGAAAGTCCAGAAACTGATCGAATACATCCGCACCCTGCAAGGTGCCACCTTTATACGCGACAACAGCGAATTTGCACCTGAAAAGGCTGCAGAGCACTTGTATTCAAAATGGAAAAAGCACGCCTCAAAAATTAAAACAGCGGAAGGGTTCGTTACAGAACTGGCTACTCAGTCTTCGTCTGGCACGCCTTACAGCATCCGGTTTGCCGACGGCTCCACCAGTACCACCCGCGATGTGCTACTTCGCCAGCTGAGCACGCTGGTTGCCCAATAGGCCATAATATTGTACAATAACAGGTATAAGTATAGCCGTGGCTGAATACTATACTTGAACGTGGTCATCGTCGTTACGTATCTATGACGACAAACCTGATCCCAATGCTACAGTTACTTGAAGAGTCGCGGGAAGAGCTGGTTGCTTTTCGCCTGGCTGGCAGTGTAGACCGCCATGACTATGAAGTGATGTTGCCGATACTGGAAGAGAAAATCAAACAGTACGGCAAGATACGGGTGTATGCCGAGTTGCAGGATGCCGAAGAAATTTCGCTGCAGGCGCTTTGGGAAGACCTGAAATTTGACTTCCGCCACGCAGGCGACTTCAGAAAAGTTGCGCTCGTCGGTAACCGCAAATGGCTGGACTGGCTCACTGTGATGGCAAGCCCTTTTACTACGGCAAAAATAAGGCACTTTGAAGTACTGGAACGCGACAAAGCATTGGAATGGGTTCGAAGGGATGATGAGTAAAAATCAAGCATACCTGCAGCATTCTAACCGTTCCTCCTTTACATACACAGTAGCCATTACCTGAGTAACAAGCCAAACCGCTTTTCTGTTTATTCAATCTCTATTGGCCCAATCTCCCTGCTCCCCTGTTACAAAAACAAAACATTTATCAGTCCGGTTGCGTCTTATATAGCTTAAGTATAATATTCGCTCTGAAATTGAGGCCATCGAGGAATGGAATTGAACCGGATTATACTTACGTGCCTCATTTCTCGTTTTGTACCATAGTTGCCGGTAAAAATCAATTACAAACAACCTGATCAATAAACACCCTAACACACATGAAATCTAATTTCACGAAAGTATCCCTGTCATTTCTTCTATGTGGCGCCCTCATGTCATCATGCGTTTCCTCTAAAAAGTACGACGAGCTGAAAGCCAGCAAAGAGGCCCTGGAACGCGAGCAGGCCGCCAGCCGCGAAAAAGAAAAGGAATTAAGTAATACACTGCGCGCGCGTGAGCAGAAACTGACTGAATTGGAGCGTGCTATGAACGACCAGAAAAAAATACTGGACGATCTGCGCAACGAAGTAAATACTGCGCTGGCCGGCTTTAACCAGGGCGACCTGAGCGTGAATATCAAGGACGGCAAGGTATATGTGTCTATGTCTGATAAGCTTTTGTTTGCCACTGGCAGCACAAAAGTGAACAACACGGGTAAGGAAGCCCTCGACCAATTGGTGGATGTGCTGAAGAAAAATCAGAGCGTAGGCGTGATGGTAGAGGGCCACACCGATGACGTGGAAGTCCGACCAGGCACGAAGGATATCGCTGACAACTGGGACCTGAGCGTGCTGCGTGCAACCGAAATTACCCGCCTGATGGCCAAGCGTGGGCTGTCACCTGACCGCATCACACCGGCCGGACGCGCCTTCTTCCAGCCGATTGACACAGGTCGCACGCCTGCCGCCAAGGCCAAGAACCGCCGCACAGAAATCATCCTGACACCTGACTTCACGGAGATCTACAAGATCCTGGGCATCCAGTCAATGAAATAATCCCTATACCTCATACATTAGAAAAGGCCGCTGCTCCTATCGATCAGCGGCCTTTTCTATACCTGCTAATTGAGTGCTATACCTGCAAGTTTAGTCTGCTATACCTTTGCCCAGCACTTTAGCCTGCTCTATTGCCAGAAATAGCTCTTTGGCGTGCTGTGAGCCGATCAGGACAGGCTGCTGGTTGTAAAAGCGCAGCAGTACGCCTTCCCTGCCCGACGTGCTGTACGCCTTGCCTTTTGCTCCCCATCGTATTCCCCAGCCGCCGTACTCACGGATCGGGTCATACGTTACCTTCTCAAAATCGCGCACAGTATGCAAGGGTATACGCACCGGTTTCAGATGGAAAGGCCGGAAACGCACCTGCAGCACACCTGGCATTACTTCTGTGGTCAGGGTCATCCAGTAGAAAAAGAAAGGCAAACCGAAGCCGATCAGGGCCGTCATAATACTCAGCGGCACATCCGACACAGGCCGGTTGCCGAAAGTGCCACCCAGCAGCACCTGGTACACAAAACCTGCTAACATGATGGCAGCCAGACCCAGCAGCAGCGCCCATAGCCAGAACTGCGTGAACCGTTGCTTTTCCCGGAACAAGATGTGTTGCTCTTCCATCTATACCTATACCTTACAGAAATAGCCGCCCCGTTTGTGAGCGGAACGGCTATACCTTTCAGTCATTTTTATGATTAGCCAATCGCCTGCTCCAGGTCGGCCAGCAGGTCCTCGATGTCTTCTATACCTACACTCAGGCGGATCAGCGAGTCGCTCAGGCCAGCCTTCAGGCGTTCGGCGCTAGGTATACTGGCGTGCGTCATAGAGGCAGGATGCCCGCAAAGCGATTCCACACCACCCAGCGACTCGGCCAAAGAAAAGTACTTGAAGCGCTCCAGCGCAGCGATGGCGTCTTCCATCCGGTCGCCTTTCAGCACGAACGACACCATGCCACCGTATGAGCGCATCTGTTCCTTAGCTACACGGTGGCCCGGATGATCTTCCAGGCCAGGCCAGTATACCTTCTCTACCTTGTCGTGGTTCTTGAGGTACTGGGCTACGGCGCGGCCGTTTTCGCAGTGGCGCTCCATACGGATATGCAGCGTTTTGATGCCACGCAACACCAGGAAGCAGTCCTGCGGACCTGGGGTGCCACCACAGGCGTTCTGGATAAAAGCCAGTTTCTCATGCAACGCGTCATCCTTCACAATCACGGCACCCATTACCACATCCGAATGTCCGGCCATGTACTTGGTAAGCGAGTGCATCACAATGTCGGCGCCCAGGTCGAGGGGCGTTTGCAGGAACGGGGTGGCGAAGGTGTTGTCGGCTACCAGCAGCAGGTTGTGCTTTTTGGCGATGGCGGCGCAACCTTTGATGTCGATGATGTTGAGCAGCGGGTTGGTGGGCGTCTCCACCCAGATCATGCGGGTGTTTTCGTTCACCAGTGCCTCAACCTTGCTCAGGTCGCTCATGTCAGTGAAGTGAAACTTGAGGCCGTAGTTCTGGAATATTTTGGTGAAGATGCGGTAGCTTCCGCCATACAGGTCATTAGTCGAGATCACTTCGTCGCCTGGCTTCAGCATTTTGATGATGGCATCGATGGCCGCCATACCTGAAGCGAAACAAAGGCCATGCTTCCCGTTCTCCAACTCCGCCAGCGCATTTTGCAGGGCCGTGCGCGTTGGGTTATGCGTGCGCGAATACTCGTAACCCTTGTGATCGCCCGGCGAACGCTGTACATAAGTGGAGGTCTGGTAGATGGGCGTCATGATAGCGCCTGTGGTTGGGTCCGGCTCCACGCCGGCATGTATAGCTTTTGTTCCGAATTTCATATTATCTATTTTATGGATAAATGGTTTGACACAAGTTAATAAATTTACCTTTCAGGAGTTGAATGAATCAGGGAGCTTAGTGCTTCACAGCACCTAACGTGAAAATTTTATTAGCTGTACCGTAATCTACGTATACGTTCAGAAATTCTTGCCTGCAAGTCTCTATCTTTGACTAAAACACCTACTATGCCTAAACTGTCCATGCTGCGGACTTTTATACGGGAAAACGCGCCTTCGTTTATTTCTATGCTGCTGTTGGTCATCGTGCCACTGGTAGTAAGTTCCTCGGCTGCTGTATACCTCTACCAGAACGAAACCCTGCTACAGGACTTGAGCTGGCCACAGATGCTCTTATACTTCGTCGTGATCTCTATTACCATGTCACTGGCCCTCACCCCGACTACCTTTGTGGCGCTGGTGAGTGGTTTTTACTTGGGTTGGCCTGGTTTTGCGGGTGTGGTGGTGTCTTATGGCATCGCTTCGCTCATCGGCTATACCTTAGCGCGGCTTATCGACCATGGCAAAATGATGTCCTTCCTGAATCGCTTCGAGAAGACGATGTACCTCATGCAGGAACTGCGTGACCAGAGCTGGGGGCTGATCTTTCTGACGCGCATTTCGCCGGTGCTTCCTTTCGCGCTGATGAATTTTGTGCTCTCGTTGCTGCAGGTAGACAAGACACGGTTCTTCCTGGCAAGCATTGTGGGGATGCTGCCGCGTACACTTTTCTTTTTTTGGGTGGGAACGCAGGCCAGCGACGTTATAAAATTATTGCAGGACCCCGGCAGCAACAAGGGAAGTCAGCTGCTGATGATCGCACTGGTAATCATATCCATAGGTGGCTTATACTTTATTTTTGACCACGCCCTGAAGCGGGCGCTGCGGAAAGCGACGGCAAAAAGTTGAGAAAAATTCGCTTTAGGGCTTGCATGGCAAGAAAAAAGGCCTTTACTTTGCATCACCATAACGGAAAAATGGTCACGTAGCTCAACTGGATAGAGCATCTGACTACGAATCAGAAGGTTAGGGGTTCGACTCCCTTCGCGACCACATCACTTTAAGATAAGAGCTTCTAAATCAAGTATTTAGAAGCTCTTTTTCATTTCCGCGGTACACTATACGGTACACTTTGCTAAGTTTTATATAAGTCTCGCTTTAAAACATTCGTATCAAGCTTAGGAGGCTAATCCATTCGAATTATCTTTTCTTAGTTTTACTCTTCTATGTAATTCAAAGACATCATATCCTAGTACTGCTAAAGCAAAAGCCATTTCTCTTGGCTCCAAAATTATTTTTTGATTCTCGATATCCTGAATGTAGCTCAAAGGAGATTGCATTCTTAAAGCTAAATCGTTCTGCGAAAACCCTTTTTCTTTTCTAAGCTTGATAAGCTCATCTATCATTAGATCGTAGTAATCATATCCGTTTCCCATAAACAAATATGATGAACGCTTACGATTAACGCAAAAGAGGATACCACAATTCTTTGCAGTACCCTCTCAAACTTACTATTCAGTATTCTTTATAGAAGAAGCTTACGATTAATTAAAGATTGCCTATTCTGAAAAGATAAAGCTTGTGTAAAGTATCTCCCATCACTATAAGACTTCTCTCCTCTCTGTTTCTCCTAACATAAATCAATATCTCATCTAGCTATCAAGCTTGTAATGAATCCTATCTGTAGTGTCATCATCCATTATCTGCTTAATTTTTAAATGCTCTCTCTTTGAAGACACAAACGATATATCTATTTCGTACATCCTTGATCCCAAAGCAGCTCGCATTCCTTTTTCTGTAAAGTTAAGTCCTTCAAACTCATCTAACTTAATTTCATAAACGTCAGCATTTGCATAGTCCCTGTCTCCTGCTATAGATACTGGAATCAAATGAATCTGCACATATCCCCTATCCTTAAAATTTACCGCATTGATAATCAAATATCGACTACCTCTGTCATTGTATAAATGGTAGCTTGTGCGATAAAAAGGAGTATTTGTCGATTCAGTGGTACCTTCATCCTTTAGGACATCCATATACCTTATATACCTGAATTCCTTAGAGCCTGCCTTGTCTACCCAGGATTCATAACCTAAATTCATTTTCTGACCAAATGAATCGCTATAAACGAAAAGAAGCGATGTTAAAATGACCAAGAAGTAAAGTGATTTTTTCATTCCATTAAAGTTTTGTTTACACAGTAAATATACCTTTGAATATATAAATAACACATATATGTGTTAACAAAACTTCTGTAATCTCTCCTTCTTGCTTTGTGACTAGAGTAAGAGACGAGTTTATTATTAAGTCTGTTGGAGAGAATATCCGCCAGATTAGAATTTCTAAGAGCTTATCCCAAGAAGAAGTCGCTTATGCAGCTGATATTCCGGTTAATCAGATTGGAAGAATAGAGCGAGGAGAGATCAACCCTACAATCAGTACCCTTTATGTTATTTCTAAAGCTCTCAGTACTTCGTTAGCCTTTATTGTTACAGTAGTAGAGAAGCCTTGATCTTTTACTTATTGCCAGACTACTTTTTTAGCGTTTCTGAGCGACTTAAAACGTCAACTTGAGAAGTTATCGTTTAACTTTCTTCTCTTGTTTTAAAGCTGCTGAAATTGCGTTAAAATGTATTGTTTGTTCTTCTTTCATAATCAATACCTTTTTACTATTCGATTGCTATTGATTATTATCTTATCTCCCACTAAGTATCACTCTTGAATTCTTTTATTCTTACTGACTTCTGAATTCTTTTATTCTTACTGACTTCCTCTTAATCCTTGTTCTCACCCCTATTTCAACCCTATTCACATCCTTTGTCGAAGCATCTTGACCCACTTTAACAAACATTTCTATCCTTAACATACACTATCTTAAAAATTGACTGGGTAGTGTATAGTGCAAATTAGCATCGAGAGATGCCTTAAGCTCACTAAATACTGCCTTGCTCTCTTCTTTTACTTTCTTGCCCATTCGCTTCTCAGGATTAGCAGACATTACTAAATCATACAAGTAATAAGTGCTGTTAACATAAAAGCTTTCCTTGAGCAACTCTGAAACTAAAGGTTCGTGTTTAAGATGTTTCCTAAAAAGATCTGAAGCGTGTATACCTAGTTTATATTTACCTATAATTCTTGATTCAATTCGCACACAATTTTCCTTATTATAAAAGAATAGCACTCTACCTGATTTAGGCAATTCTAGGGCTGTATGGTAGTATACTCCACCCTTTCTTACAGTACAGCCTTTGAAATATGGAGGTTGCCGCAAGTGCTCTGAAAATGCTTTAGCATTGATTGAGCTAATAACATTGTTAGTCACATCAAGTCTTGAAGTGCCAAATTCAGAGAAGTCTAATCCTAACAACTCGGATATCATATCAACAGCTTCAATTGCTTCATTAATACCAGCAAGCTCCATATTATTACCGCCAAACAAGAGCTTTGGAATACTAAAAGATATACAAGTCATACCGTTGGGAAACGATAAATGTATATCTGCATTATTATAACTGTATTTATAGCCTTCATTGCGCTTGAATTCTCTGTTTAACCTTAAGCCTAAGTCTTTACTATAATCTTTTTGCTGAAACGCTCTAAGCGTATCGTATCCATAGTTGTACATACACAGAGAGTGGCATCAGCAGCGTTAAAGCCACTGATGCACCTTTACAGTCCTAGAAATGATTGATTAAAGCGAGTTGCTAAACGGAAGATCATCCGTGTCCCCTTGATTCAGGAACATCTCAAGCTGTTCTGCTGTGTATAAGCACTTTCTCCCAGCACCTGGCTTAAGTGGCACCAGTTTGCCAGATACCATCCAATTGTGAAGAGTGGTTTTAGATACCCCAAGCTTTTTAGCTAATTCGCTTCTTGTGTAAAGCTTCTTTTCGCTGATAGACTCTTCTACAGTCTTCTTGATGTATGGGCGTAACTTAAATAGCTCTATTGCGATAATTGAGCTAATGATTTCTGAAAGCTGCTCTGTAGTAAGCTGTACTAATAATTTGTTTGTGTTATTTTGTTCTTGGAACATAAAACTTGTGATTTTAAGGTTTTAAATGTTCCGTTCTGTGGGTAGCTCTGCTTTCAAAGCTATTATAAGCTACCCTTTACGATCTTTTTGAAGATTTACTAGATTAGATACACTATCGTAAATCTAGCTGCTACTTAGGTTGGTACGTGCTATCGTAGTTTTCCTGTAGGTTTTTTATCATAGCTTCTATTTCTGGCCTATCGTCTAAACCGTTGTAAGCGATTGCACTTAGCACCAGGTTGTAGAAGTAGTGTACACAATTATCATAGAAGCTCTCCGTCAAAATTTCTGAGACCTGTGAGTTGTGACCTAGATGTTTTCTTATTTGTCCTTGAACACTTGCATAACCACCACTAGTGAATCTAGCTTCAACTCGTAAACCCCCACCTGTCTTATAGAATATCAGAAGTCGTGTTGAAGTAGTTTCAGCCCTTCCATTATGAAATACTATACTATTCTGACGTATAGTAAAACCTGCAAATCTTAAGGGTCTACGAAGTAAATCTCTGTATAATTCTAGACTACCTAAGCAAGTGAAATTACTAGTAATATCAAGCCTGGATATGTTGAAGCTTGAGAAATCTCTGCCGATAAGAATGCTTAAAAGCTCTACTGCTCTTTTAGTATCTTCTGGTGTTGCTATTCTAGTTCTGTCCTTGTACAAAAGCTTTGGTATGCTGAACTCGATGCAAGTTACCTTGGTATACTTGGGGAAAGTAAAAATAATTTCTGCATTGTTGTGGACGTATATCCACCCTTTGCCCCTAACATGCTGAAGCTTAAGCCTTGACTTAAGCTCAACAGATAAGTCCTCCTTTACATAGCCTTTAATGCATCGATACCCTATGCCTGCTAGACCAAGTGATGCCTTTGAAGAAATGTAAGAAACATAGAGCTGTTCAGAGCTAAATTGGTTATTTGCTCCCTGATCTGAAACTAACTGTACTGAATTTTGGTTTTTGTTTGAATGTAACATAAGATTAATTTATAAAATAGTTAGACTTTGGAATTTTACACTAAATAATTCCATTTGTGTAGGCGTGCTTTACCCCTACTTTACAGTCTATCTGAGCAGCTATTACTGCCCTATTTTACGATCTTTTGTTAAAGCCTGAATTGATGCTTTAACTTATGTTACGGTCTTTTTGCTATCGCTTTGAATTGCTCTAGCTGAATTGTCTGATGCAAATGTAAGCAAGGTTTTTTAAGCTGCAATAGTCATGTTGTTAGTTTTTTTGATAAATTTTTCAAAAGTTTCTGCTTTGTATTTGGCGTCAGACATATCGATGTAACGCTTGAACGACTTGTAATCTGAGTGACCTGAGCATTCCATCACCAGTTCCGCCGGCATACCTGCCTTAAGCGCTTTGGTTATAAACGTTTTTCTCATACAATGTGAGGTAAGCATTTTCCACTTTGGTAATGTCTCCACGATTATCTGTTGACCGCCTTGCGTTTTTGTCTTGTTAAGCTTCTGGTCAATTTTCGCTCTTCTACCTAATTCCTTCAGATGCTTGTTAAACTTTACGTCTGAAATTGTTGGAAGCAGAGTCTCAAAACGTCCTTCGTACTTGCTAATAACTGCTAATGCTTCATTATCGATTATCGGAACTGACAGAGGTTTTAAGCGATGTTTTCTTGTTTTCTTAGGCAAATACTCGATGAAACATCTTCCCTCCTTACGAACCACGTTTCCCCGCTTTAAAACAAGTAAGTCTGATACCCTTGCTCCTACAGCTGCTCCTACGATAAATATATCTCTCACCTGCTGTAGCTTTTCGCTGTCGCTCAAGTCTACATCTACAAGCTTTCTGTACTCGTCGTCATTCAGTGTAATGATAAGTTCATCCTCTGGCTTCAGAACCTTAAACTTCCTGTAAGCCTCGTTTTTATGCAGACCTTCCTCCTGTGCCCACTTCAAAAATACTTTCAAAGACTTTACAGTGTTACCTATTGTACTGTCCTCCAAGCCTATGATTACTTTCTTCTTCTCTAAGTATGTGTACCTGTATGTAAAAAAGCTTACAAAGTCATTGTAAAACTCTTTTGTCATCGAATCAAACGTCAGCACTACATTTTTGCTGTTCTGATATATCTCTAGATGTTTAACTACAACTTTATATCTAGCTACTGTGGTACTTACTACCCGTTCAGTTGGAGAAGCCTTTAGATGTTTTGCTTCGATGAAATCCTGCTGAAAGTACTCTAGTAACGTTTTTTCTTTTCTTTGGTCTTTTACTAAATGTTGTTTGAGCTGATCTCTGAACTGTTTCGGCGGTAGTACGACACCTTTCATTTTGTTCTGGAGATATAAGCTGTTTAACTCATCTTCTAAATAATCAAGGTACTTGTTCTGACCCTGTTGTGATGATTGAGCTTTAAACCTTTGTTTACCTACATCCCATACTTTCTTCTCTAGAGCAATTAGTCCAGTGTTGTAAACCAAAAGGTATCCATCATACCTTGCCCTTAATTCAACATACGTTTTCTCTTCTTTGGCTTTTTTTGTTCGGGCTGCCGCCTTGTCCTTGGTTGCCTTACCTTTTAGATAAAAGTTGCTTATCATAATGTACAATTTTTTAGTGTTGACATTTTGAACGTTGGGATGTTTCATTTAGTTAATGTTCCCCTATCTTTCCTCTTTCCCCACTTTCTAGGAGTATTCAATATCCACATTTAGATAAAGAGACATTTAAAACACTCCTTTTTAATCCTATTTCACTTGTAAGAGTTAGTAGAAGCAACCTTCACATAAAAAAATGAGATAGAAAAGACATCTTTCTATTTAATTAAATATGAAGTAGATACACGGTTATAAAACAAAAAGCCTGCTCATAAGAAGCAGGCTTTGCATTAGTATCTATACAATTTGATAATTTATGTCTTTAGAGAAGCTTCTGAAGCAATTTCCTGTAAGTAGGACTTAGTTGCCATTTCGAATTTAACCATCGATTCTACTAGAAAATCAGTTATCGCAGGCCAATCATTCTTATTTCTATAATCAAAGCCTTCTTTCTTATATTCGATAATATTTTTCTTCCGGTTCTCTTCTTTACTCCAATTCAAAGTATGCCCAAAAGCTGCTTCTATCTGCGAGCGTCTCTTTAGCATACTATGAAATATGCTATCGTTTTCGGCTTTAATTGCTCTCTGGATATTAAAAGACACCGAAGCTGATTTCCAATTAACCGTAAAAACATATGGGCAATTACCTATTCCGGAACTTGCAATAATGTATGGCTCATTGCTTGGCTTAGCATTTTTAAAAAGGTCGCTCTTTTTATTAAACTCACCTAAAAGCTGTTGCCAAAACTCTTTCCTTATTCCATTTCGCTGAATACTATCTTCCCGTGATTGCGCCTGATCTTGAGCTTTCTTTGCTACTTTAATTGTGTAATCCTCAGCGTCACGCAGAGGTATAATCTGCTCTATACTTAAGAATGCTTGCCCCTGAACATTATAGGGTGTTACCCGGTGGCACTGAATTTTGATACCGTAATTAAGGGGCCATAATACCGTAGAGGTTACTTCCTTACGAAACTTTGCAGCTACAAGGATTATGCGGAGGCTATTCCCAATATTTAGCTTTTCTTCATAATCCTCAGTCTTGAAAAACTGGTACAGATTTTCTTCTGCTTTCTGATCAACAGAATTGTCGTCTAAATAATCTTGATAAATGCTTTTTATATCACTTCCACTTAAGGTCGAGCAGTAAGAAGCATATTTTAGAGCTTGCCAAGTTACATCCCTTCCAGAATCATCAAGCTTATTTTCGATCACTACAAGATTGTAGTTTTTATCGAGTGCTAGTAAGTCTAATCTTTCCAGTGTGTCATCAAAATCACTAAACTCCTTTTGTATGATAAGCAATTCCTCTCCAAGTGCTTCTGGATTTTTAGCTATCCATTCCTGTAAATGATGTCTTTCACTAAACCTTAACTCACTAAATGATGAGGTCTCGACCTTTTCAATACTATTCGTATCTGTTTTGATTAAATACATTAATTTAAAGTAGTTAAATAGCTTTCAATATCAGCAGATGCATAATGCAGTGTATTTGCTCTAAATCAAAATGCTTCTTATTCGGCTTCTACAGATGATTCTTTCACAGTCTTCTTTGCCTTACTTTTCTTCTCCTTCGCAAATAAACCTGCTGTATACTTTTCATACAGCTCAAACAGGAACTCCATACGCTTAGCTTCTGACACGAAAGGCTGAGGGCGGTAACATAGATCAACTGCTTTATCTAAATCCTGATGTGCTTTAACAAGTGCAGGCGGCATTGTAAGAGGGTCGTATAGATCTGCTAAGGAACTATCTGGAAACAGAGCACGGGCATCTAAAATGCTTTGAGCGGCTTGTTCTACAGCTTTGATTTGCTTTTCACTTGGGCTTTCAGGCCAAGGATAGTTATTGTATACAATATCTTTTGAGTACCTATAATCACTCTTAATCCGACCACAAGTATGCTTAACCCAAGTCATATGCATAGTTGATGACAAAACTCCAAAATGAAATAACTCTCCATAAGGAATTATTTGGCAGCTGTTATTAGCTATATCATTCTTGCCAAAGAATCCGAGCGGTATATATTTTCTATTCTCTGAGGTGTGTGCAGGTATTAATATATAGCTGTCAGGATTTTTTAAATCTCTGAATTGAGAAGGTCTTAATGCAAGTCTTCTAGCTCCTTCATCTATGCTTGACTCTCTGACCTCCTTTACTTTTTTAATTCTTTCTAATACAAGAGGCATTTCTCTTAACTCTGTCGGTGAAGCGTCTACTAGCCATAAACACCAGCGATTTTCACCATGAAGAAACTCTCTAGCGCTTATCAACGGTTTGAATAAAGCTAACGCTTTAGGCTCTTTTTTAATAAATTCCTCTTTTTCTAAATCCGTAAATAATAAGTATCCTCCATCTACTGGCTTATTCCCCCAAGCCATTTGTGGTATGTTAGAAATTGGCATGCTCCGGCCCTGTATGAGCGTGTCGCTCCCATCTATAAGGTATGGGTTTATGTTCTTAACCTTTATCTCGTGTGGTTCAGCCTTAATATTTTCATACTCATAAACATACTTATCGACTACATCATAATTAGCAAAGCCAATTATCACTACATGCACTGCTGCATTCCCTCTTGCTTCATTACTCCAACTAAAAGTGCGGTGTGCAAAATGAATTTTTACATTGTATTTATTGAATAGCTCATTCCAAATAATTCCTGTTTGCTCACCTTGAGCAATAGAGTTGGTAGAAACGAAAGCTACTTTAACCTTAGTACCTTGAATAAATTGTGCTGCTTTAATGTACCAACCTGCTACATAGTCCAACAATCCTACTCCTTTTACACCTGCAAAAACCTTATTCATATCAGCTTTCTGGTGAGTATTCTGCAAATGTTTCCCTATGAAGGGTGGGTTTCCTAAAATGTAGGAAAGTTCATTTTTAGATACTACAGCCTGCCAATCAACCTGCAAAGCATTACCAACAGTTATATTAGCCGATTTTTTTAATGGCAGTCGCGCAAAGTATTGGCCGAACTCCTCACTAATGAGCATGTTCATTTGATGGTCTATTAACCACATGGCAACCTCAGCAATACGGGCCGGAAACTCCTCGTACTCTATGCCATACACCATATCCACATCAAGCCAGATAATATCACTCACATTCAGGAAGCCTTGCCCGCTCCTATTTATAGCCCGCAGGATTTCTATTTCAAGTAAGCGCAATTCACGGTAAGTTATAATCAGGAAATTTCCGCAACCGCAGGCAGGGTCCAGGAACTTAAGGGAGCTTAGTTTCTTGTGGAATTCTGGAAGCTTGTTACGATTCGATTTGATGCTCTCAAACTCCTGCCAAAGCTCATCTAAGAAGAGCGGTTTTATAAGCTTAAGGATGTTCTTTTCTGATGTATAGTGAGCCCCCAAGTTCCTACGTTCCTTAGGATTCATTACACTCTGAAACAGAGAGCCGAAAACAGCCGGAGAAATTTTGCTCCAGTCCAGACCGCAACACTCTAACAGTAAAGCACGCATAGTGCTATCAAAAGCGGCATATGGCAAATGCTCCTCAAACAGTTTCCCGTTTACATACGGAAACATGGTGAGATGCTCATCTATGTTCTTTAGGCGCTTATCTATAGGCGTATTCAGGATATAGAACAACTGAGACAAATGAGCAGCCAAATCAGAGCCATCCTCAGCGGTTTTCTGCTCTATGTAGTCCTGAAACAAGCGCTTCTCAAAGATGCTTGTATCCTCAGCAAATAGGCAGAACAGAATACGCACCAGATATACCTCCAACGCGTGCCCCTCATACCCTATAGCCTTTAGCTGATCGTGCAGCTTGCCCATACGTTCAGCTGCCTCCACGTTTACAGGGTCTTCACTCTTATACACTTTGGTTTGATACCCCAGCATATAACCAAAAAGCCTTACGTTCTTGTAAAGGTCTTTAAGCAAAAACTCCTGTTGTGTGTTTTCCTCTAGATCATAAAGCCTAAACCGCTCAAAATCTGATACGAGTATATAACGAGGTAACTCATACTCTTTTAAACCGGGGAAATAGCCTAAGGCTTGCTGGTAAGCTTTGTCTAAGTTCTTTCCCTTAGACTTCATTTCAATCAGTATTACCCCTTTCCAGAGCAGGTCTATATACCCGTCTGATTGGCTTAGTTTCTTTACTTTGTGCTCGAATGTGGAAACGCGCTTACTACTAATACCGAACACGTTGAAGAACTCAATCAGGAAAGGTTTTGCATCTGCCTCTTCCCTTACAGTATCCTGCCACTCTTTAGAGAATCTAACGGCTCGGTCTTTAATCTCATTCCAGCTTAATGCCATAGTTAATGTGCTTTCAAGTCTTCAAGATAGATATTAATTAAGTAAAATATTAGAAAAAGTAAGTACCGAGTGAAACGTTACAAAGGGAGCGTGTCTAATAGAAATAGTAAAATTAATTAATAGCATATAGTACTATTTAAGTTACCTATTCTGAATCATTCTAATATTTAAAAAAATATTAACATAAAAAACTATACCAATACCTATTCTTTCATATATTGTACGAGTCTAATATTTATTTATAGTTTGCATATAGCTTTATCTGCTCTAGCAGCGATCTTTAGTAATCTCTATCAAAGACGGGTTTATAGTTGATAATAATCAACCAAGATTCATGAACTCTAACTATTAATTCATAGCTGAATTAGAATCTTATAGGCATTAAGAAAACATTCAAAATGGAAGAAAAAGAAATTTGGGTAGGTAGCCCTTCGCAATGGACAAATCTGGGTTTCTATCTAGTTTGTATTCCTTTAACAGCTGTTATTGGATTAGGACTGGTAATGGCTCTGTGGAGATTTCTGACAACTAAGTTTCATAAGTTTGAAATTACTGATCAGAGAATAATTGAACATAAGGGTGTTCTTTCCAAGACAACTGACGAATTAGAGCTTTATAGAGTAAAAGATGTAAGACAAGAACAACCATTCTTGCTACGATTAGTAGGCCTTTCTACTATCTTATTATCTGCTACCGATAAAACGCATTCTGTTATTATGATCAAAGGCATTCCGAATGGAAAAGAGCTGCGGGAGGAATTAAGAAGCGCAATCGAAATAAGAAGAGATAAGAAGAAAGTAAGGGAGGTTGACTATCAATTATAATGTCCATAAGCTATTTCTTGTTAGCACCTTTTAAAAATAATCTGTAATAATCACGAATAGAAAAGGGAAGCGAAGAGCTTCCCTTTTCTTGTTTAGCTTATGTTACCATTAAATCAAACATCCTGAGTGAGAGCTTCAAAAAATTACTGCTCTCAAATACATCTTAAAGATGTACAGGTACCTTTTTTATACTAACGCTTGGTTGCTTATATACTTTGTCCTCATAGCGCGGAGTAACTATTGCTTGGTTGTATTGCTTATTCTCATAAGTTTTCTTAACCATTACAGCAACAATCCTTACGTTTACTATTATTTCATTATGGAAATTGTCATTATGAAGTCCAAGAAAAACAGTACCCTGTAGAGGGAATTCTTTTTTGCCATAGCCAGAAACTCCATTGCCCTTGTCAAGGAACCTCCACCCTCCTCCATCGTGATTCCTAATAAACATTTCAGCGCTGGCTTGATTTTCCAAAAAGTAATACGCGACATTACTTCCAGCATTTCCCGTTGGCAAAAACGAAAACTGGTTAAGAGCGAAACCAATAAGAGGATTACCCACTGCATTCGCTAAAGTTCCTAAAGCCTTCATATAAGTAGCTTTATTAGCTTCGAAAGCTTGATGGCCTTCCTGGCCTACTCCTATCCAGTATGCCCATGAAACCACTTCTCGTGTTTCTAAAGCAGAAGCATAATTCTGAGGCAATGTTATGTATACGAGTGACTCACTAGGCTTCCCTGCTGAAGTTTGAGCAGCAACCTGCTCATTCTTGTTAAGAATATCTTCAACTATCGTTTCAGTCTTTACCAACTCTTTCTTATTGACGAGCTTGTATGTAGTATCATAAGCAATAAGCTCTTTTTTCGAAACAGCAGTAAAGGTCGTATCAGTAATTTCTTTCCAAGAGATATTAGTATTGAAAGCATTAGTCTCTTCTTTGGCTGGAAGCCTGCTAATTTTAACTGAACCTACTCGTTGCGCTAAAGCTGAGTTAGTGAATCTGAAAAGATAGATTCCTCTCTTATTTATTTTTAAATTCTTTGCCACCTCCTTTACTTCATATCCGGAATACTTAACATTTGATGGATACTCAATAATTTCGATTTGCTTGATGCCTTTTTTACTTATGTCTTTGTAATTAAATACAAGCTCATCCCCCTCCTCAAAGCCATAATAAAATTCTTGTGTGCTGAGAGATGGCACCTTAACAGACAAGTCAGCTACTTCGATAGGGGTTTGCTGGGCAAACAAGCAGCATGGCATTAGGAGTAAAAATAGGATTGCAGTAAAAGTTGATTTCATATAGCGAGGTTAGTCTGTATTCAAAACTAACAATTAACTACATAATATATATAACAACGTATATATTTAATACTAGATTCTCTTTTAATATAATCCATAAGCAGAACCACGGTTCCTTCTAGTTTAAAGATATTGTTCCCGATGGTTAAGCCTAATAAAAGAGGAAAGTGAGAATTGCTATTTTAATGAAGGAATGAAATCTTTGAATTCAGCACTACCTAATACGATTGAACAGCATATATAACGCTTGCTTTCAGATACTTATAAAGCATTATACAATCTTAAGTAATTTTTGATTGATGATAAAAGTAATTTATTAAATTAGCATATATAAATATGCTATAAAACATATAATGGAAAGTTTGCTTGATGATGATGAATTCGAAAAAAGTTTATTTGATAAATGTGAATACTTAGTAACTATCGGTCTATGGCCGAGTAGAAGGAAAATTGATTATATAAGTTGGCTAAAGAACTTTACTGAGCAGGAGAAGCCCTTTGCTCTTCGCCTACTAGACAATTTCACTTATTTTAATGATGAGCTTTGTAATGAGCTTTTTAGAGAAGCCTTTATAAAAGCGGGCCAGGCTGCAATTGATTATAATAGCCCTATTAGTATCCAAACTCAATGGAGTAATTTCTACAATTCTTGTATAATTTGTCCTGTAAGAGGCGAAAAGCCAAGCTTAACAGACAGTGGCTATAGCTTTGTGCAAAAGGCGAGAAATTTATTTGGGATCGGAGAGGACCAATTTAGAGAACCAGAAGAAGCACTTAAAATCTGGTACAATGCCTGGGTAAATAGTCAAGACCGCAGACCTATAATTTTTGTAGATGACTTTATAGGAAGTGGAAGTCAATTCTATACTATGTGGACAAAGGCACATGATATGTTCAACATCGAAGACCATTCTTATGAAACAATGTCCTATAAAACAGATAGTTCACAAATCTATTACTGTGCCTTACTTGGTACGGAATCTGGGCTATCTAAACTTAAGCTATACTGCAAAAATGTAACATTTTGTATCAGCCATGTAATCTCAAATGATGACAATATATTCAACATACCTTCTAATGCCTGGGCAGGAAATACACAGTTAGATGGAATAAAGGCACTAGAAAGCGCAAGTAAAAGAGGTGGCATACCTAATACTGATGGAGCGGATGAATATGACTGGAAGGGTTATAGTGAACAAGGATTACTATTAGGCATTAGAGATAAAGCTCCAGACGCTTCTATAGGAGCTATCAGATGGGAGAGAAATGGTTGGCAACCTCTTATAATACAGTAATGGCAGAAGATACAAACGACCATGTATATGAGCTTATAAACAAACTGTTTGTTTACAAAGCTGAGTGGCTAGACAATGATATGTTTAGCTTGTATACCAAACCTTCTTATTTTCCTGAGATTACGGGTGTAGAGAGTTGTGTTCTGATAGGAGGAAGAGGAACTGGCAAGACAACTGTTTTAAAAGGACTCTCATACGAGGGTGAAAATTATTTACTTGGCAGAACACCCGATAAGTGGGACTATTATGGATTATATTACAAAGTAGAATCTAACAGGGTAAGTGCATTTACAGGATTAGGCAAAAGTGATGAAGAATGGATTCGTCCCTTTGGTCATTACGTAAACCTAGTTGTGCTTTCTCTTGTAGCTGATCTTTTAATATGGCTTGAAAATAAACAGTTTATAAACTCTGATGATCTAGCAGACGTCAGTTGGCGAATTTTCGAAAGCTCCTTAGGTTGTAATAAACTGAACAGTTTTGCTGAGATTAAAACCTTTGTTTATTCCGAGCTAAGTAGATTTGAAAATTATATAAATTCCAACATAAGGGATGAATATAATCTTAGTATTCTAGGAGGCCCTATTGATAGATTGTTTGAAGCAACTCGATCATTAAATTTTTTTAATAAAAAGAAGTTTTTTATTCTAATAGATGAATATGAAAGCTTTTCTGAATATCAGCAAAAAGTTGTAAACACATTGATAAAGCAAGCCTCTGGAAAGAATTATTGTTTCAAAGTAGGAGTAAGAGAATTAGGCTGGAAGAGTAGAATCACATTAAATAACCAAGAGTTACGTTCACCGAGTGATTATAGAAAGATTGACATCCAAAATGAACTAGAAAAAGACTTTGATCAATTCGCTAAAACTATATGCGAAGAAAGAATCAGTGTATTGTATAAACAACTCAATATAGACACAAAGCCTTTAGTTAACAATTTATTTCCGAGTCTTTCTATCGAAGCTGAGGCGGAGCTTCTAGGTATAAAGGATATAATTAAAGAGTCCAGTAAGTATTCTGAGGTAGCAAATTTATTACCTGATCATCATTATTTATTTATCTGGCTGCTATGTAAATGGGAGCATAACATTAATCTTTCACCACAAGAAATAGTAAAAAACTTTAAAAACAATACTAGACAATGGACTTTTAGATATGGTAATTATAAGTATGCATTGCTGTTTGCTATCAAAGGAAATAAGGTAGGCTTCCGTAAATATTATTCTGGCTGGAGCACACTTGTAATAATGGCGGGCGCAAATATTAGGTTCTTACTACAACTAGTAGAGTACTGCCTCAAAATGCATATAAAAGATGACGGAAAAATAGGACAACCAGTTCAAGCCATTATCCAAACAAAAGCAGCCCATCAAGTCGGATTCAGTAATTTTGAAGAATTAGAAGGATTAGATGTAAGGGGAAATTATATAATGCAGATGCTTCAGGGATTAGGAAGAGCATTTGAAATTTTAGCAAGGCAGCCACTGGGTCATGCGCCAGAAATCAATCAATTCACTCTGAATGATGGTGAGGCTAATGATTCACCTGAAGATAGTCATTCTATTAATATTATTTCACTACTTGAAGCAAGCATATCTCATCTGGCAATCAGAAGAAGTATTTCAACTAAGTTATCAAGTAATGACCCCAAATCCTACGACTACTCAATACACCCTATTTACAGTGCCTTGTTCCAAATAAGCCACAGAAAAAAGCGTAAATTGAGTTTATCCAAAAACAATCTGACCGAGTTAATAACAGATCAGAAATCAGCGATCGATAAACTATTGAAACAACACAATAGAGAAGAATCATTTAGTGACGAGTATTTGATTTTGAACGATAAGATAACTGGCGAGGGTACCCAATTAAACTTATTTAATAGATGATCTCTACTGATAGAGCCCTTGCTCTTAGACCAATATTTTCTGAAACCTATGAGTTAAAAAGCTCTAACCCTTTACTTAAAGATGGTATAGTTATTTATCGTGTTACAGATGAGGAAAGGACAACTAGAATTCCAGAATATCTTGGACCAAGTCACCCAAACCATATTCATATAACTGAAGAAAGCGATGATTCTTTTACCTACAGTACAAATGGCAAGGAAGCTACAGTTAGTATTGTCAATGAAATTCAAGTAATTGAATTCATTAAATTATACTATAGCAGTGAAACACTCTATTTAGATATTACCGGCTTATCGCATCACATTTGGGCGGTATTATTAAAAACCTGCTTTAAGTTAAATATTGAGGTTAAAGTTTTATACGCTGAACCTGAAACTTACATTCCAAATACAGATAAGCCATATTCATATGACCTCAGTCAAAATTTAAAACCCATTAAATCTATTCCAGGTTTTGTAGTTCTAAGATCTTTTGGTTCATCAAAATTCTCGTTCATTCCATTATTAGGGTTTGAAAGACGACGGTTTGATTTGATGTTTACAAGTGTAGACCCTCCTCAATATTCAATTTTCCCGATAATTGGTGTACCAGGTTTTCAAATGGCTTTTCCATTCGAAACATATTTAGTAAATAGAAAGCGTTTATTGGAAAATGGAATGTGGCACAACATCAGATTTGCGGCTGCAAATTGCCCTTTTAGATTATATTACACTTTATTTGATATTCATAATCGTGAGAGGTCCGATTTGTATAAAGTAGCTTTGATTGGAACAAAACCGCATGCTCTTGGAGCTGTTCTATTTTATTTATGCTCAGGACTTACAGTTGAATTATTATATGATCATCCGACAAGGAAAAAAGGTAGAACATCTGGCGCATATAAGCTACATATTTACCATACAGATAAATTTAAACTATTCCTTCAAGGAGCTTAATAATGAAATTTGACTCGCATTATACCCCCGCCCACATTGCGGAGGAACTTGTGAATTTGTCTAAAGTAGATACCCCATTGAGAGTTGCAGATTTTGCAGCAGGCTATGGGTCTTTACTTGAGGCTGCCAAAAGTAAGTTTTCATCTGCTCAAATTCTGGCAAATGACATTTCAGAAGATGCAATCTCCTATATTTCAACTCAATACCCGAACTGGGAATCAACAAATATTGATTTTCTTGATCTAAATCGTGTTAAACGATATCTAGATGAGGAATTTAAATCAACAGATGATAAATTTGATATTATACTGCTTAATCCACCTTTTTCTCAAAGAGGTGGTGGACTAGTTAGCGCTTTTTATCATAATCAGATAATTAAATGTAGTCCAGCCTTAGCATTTGTTATCAACAGTCTTAATTTTTTGAAGTCAGAAGGTGAACTTGTAGCAATTCTTCCCTCAAGCTGTTTAACAAGTGATAAAGATGAATTAGCCCGTAACTTGCTTCAGTCCTATTACAATCTATCGATGGAACTTAAACTATCGAAAAGGACATTTAGCGGCTGCTCTGTTCATACAATATGCGTTAGAATATCTAAGCTCGATTTTAAAGTCAAAACTTATAATTCTCATCAACGAAGCAAAAGAGATCTCGAAAGTAATTCTAAAGTAAGCACATCAGCTTTAAAACTGTTCCGAGGAAAACTATCTATTCCCCGATCAAGAGAATTCATTGATAATGACACAGGTTATCAACTTATACATACTACCAGCTTAAATAATGGTAACATTACGCCATCTAAAATACTTGTAACAAAGTCAAATTCAACAATTTCAGGCCCATGTATTTTGATACCACGTGTGTGCAAACCATCATTAAGTAAAATTGCAGTGTATTATTTAGAAGAACCTATTGTTATATCTGACTGTATAATTGCTGTTTTTCCTAGTTCGGATTTAGATGTTAATACTATCAAGAATACTATACAAACTTACTGGCCCCTACTAATGCAACTTTATACAGGTACTTGTGCACAATATTTAACACTTAACAGACTTGAAGCATTTTTCCAATCCATTAATATTAGAGCTTCTATTAGTAATTCCCTTTCTATAGTTTCAAATAACAATGAAGTAAATTTGGTAGCTGATAAAGAAAACTTACAACAGAAATTTGTTGAACAAATAATTAACATCCCATGCATATAAATATTGAGAAATTAGCGCTAGCAATTTTCTTAAGAAAACGCAAAAGGGTCAGGCTAAGAGGCGGTACACATTACGGTACACTTCAGCTGACAGAAGTGAATGTTTATGATTAAGCATAACCAAAGAGCAGCGGGAGAAACAGGATTGAAAAGCAGAATTGAACACTAATGATCCAGTAAGATTTAATACAATAAAGCCGCGTTTACTCCCTTCGCGACCACCGAAAAATCAGCCACTTACAGGTATAACTGTTAAGTGGCTTTTTTTATGTGGTCGCGATTTGCACACATCTATCTGTTATTTCCGCTGCTGCAGACCTTACTTCCGGCAATAGGCTACAGTTTCCGGCCTGCACATAATTAGCCGGCAGATTACCCCTTACTGCCTCCGATCAGGTTTCTCCAGAAATTCCCTATCTTACACTAAACTATGAATTGACACTTTTAGAAACATGAGGATACCCTTACAACTCCTGTCGTTTGTTCTGCTTTTGTCCCTGAGCGTTTCCTGTAACAGTACTGATAAAGAAAGGGCAACGAAAACAGATACTGATATTACAGCTACGCTACTGGGCGCAGGCCGGCAGCCACAAATCGCTGTAGACACGAAAGGCATTACCCGGGTGGTATATGGTCTGCAGGATAAGATCTACTGCGTCACCTCGAAAGATAACGGGGAAACCTTCTCTGAACCCGTTTTAGTAGGACAACTAGAGGGCTTGTATCTGGGCATGTCCATGGGGCCTCAGATCGCCAGTTCAACGAATTACTCGGTGGTGACCGCAATAGATAAGCAGGGCGATATCCATACCTACAGCCTCAACCACACTACGGATAAGTGGGTGAAAGCTGCTGCTGTAAATGACGTGCCCGGTGTTGCACCTGAAGGCCTGATGAGTATCGCCTCCGATGAACAGGACACCTTTTATGCGGTGTGGCTGGACGTTAGAAACAACAAGCAAAATAAGATCGTGTTTGCTTCCACAACTGGTGGCGCTGAGAAATGGTCAGAAAACAAAGTCGTGTACGAATCGCCTGACAGCACCGTGTGCGAGTGCTGTAAGCCAAGTATAGCCGTAGAAGGCAGGCAGGTATACCTGATGTTCAGAAACTGGATAGATGGCTCCCGGGATTTCTACCTGACCAAGTCTACAGACAACGGACAGCAGTTTTCCCAGCCACAGAAGCTTGGAACCGGCACCTGGAAACTGAAAGGCTGTCCCATGGATGGCGGAGATATACTGCTGGACAGTAAAAATGTGATGCACACTGCCTGGCAGCGGGAAGGAAGCATCTTCTATGCACAGCCGGGCCAGCAGGAAGTGCAAATTGGCAAAGGCCGGAACTGCCGTATCAGCGGGAGAACAAATCCGGTTATTGTCTGGAAGAATGATACGGACCTGAAGCTAAAATTCCTGAATGCAGATACGGAAACCGTGGTGGGGAAAGGCAGCTACATTGAAACCGCTGAAATGTCCGATAATAAAACGCTGTGCGTCTGGGAAGACGAAAAAAAGATCCACTTCCGGAAAATGTAAGTTTACAGCTACAAACGACTTTACCAATGTCCCGTCTGAGCAGGTTATATCTCATCTGAAAGCTTTTCCGATTAATCACTGGTAAGCTGCCTTCGACCGCCGGCCCTGCCACGGTTGTGTTATTCATTGCCGGGAATTTCGAGTAGACCTGTGGCGTGAAGCCAGGGTGCTTAATCCTCGACTGAGCGCAACCATGCTTCAGCCTCCTCAGCGTCTCCGAAGGTTCTTATCTCAAAATTTTTGTCAATCCGCTGTATCAGGCTTTCAATGGTCAGGGTGGCATAAATACTGGTTGGCACCACTTGCGCCAGATAACGCAGGCCGGCCTCCCGCATGAGGGGAGTCCACGTATTCTCTGCCCACTCGAGCGCCATGTCCCAGGATCCGACGACGTCCTTGTTGCTGTTGAGCAGCTTGGAGCAGGGCGCCTCCCGTATCATGTCCAGTAGCTTGTAGCCGCCCTCTTTCACAGTCTCCACCGACTGCACCCCATACCACTGCGCTTGAAGGATGGAATCTCCGTTTAACCTCGTGGCTGTGAAGAAAATGTCCCCAAATACTTTCCTTAGCTTAACTTGCTGTTCCATGCTGTATGATTACCCGGTGTATTCGCCTCACTGTTCAACCTATTTCCCCAGGGAATGGCGGAGCAGCCAATCTCTGGCGTCGTTTTCGTTGTCAAACATTTTTACCTCAAACGCGCTGATCTTAGAGTAGAAGTTGGAGGCGGTTGTCTCAGCAAAGGACTCGGGCGTGGCGATGAGAGCGAAGAACCTGATGCCCGCTGCGGCTGCCTGAGGCGCCCACTCATTCAATACCCAGTCAAGGGAATGGTCCCAGCTCCCAACAACCTGTCTTGTGTCGTTCAGGACACAGTTGAACCCGGCCTCCCTGACAGTATTGGCATATGCCAGGGCACCAGCCTTGATGTTGTCCTGCGTCAGATAGCCGACCCAGTCTGTATGCACCCACCTGTTTTCTGTGTCCGGGGTTATCGTGAGGAACACTTTCCCAAACGCATTTCTAAGTTCCTGCCTCATTGATGGAAGTAAATCGTACTTTAATCATAGCAAATATAGGTTTTAATCTCAGCAATCATAAGATAAATTCAATATTGCAACATCCTGCTGCGTACCTCCCGATACTCTTTTCAGGGGTAGTAATCTGCTCATTGCTTTCAGCTAAAGTTGTGCGTGCTGCCAGCCTGGGTTTGATTTCGTCCATCACCCTGGCGGCCGACTCCCGTAGCACCTCTACCTGCTCCCAATCCTTATAGCGCTGGGATTCGCCACCTCTTGTGTAGCTGTTACCCTATTCACCAGGATCCAGTGAGGCCTTGCCTTCAAATGGTAGATTTGCCTCCCAAAATCCCTCTTTCAGATCTCTGAACTAAAGTTTATATGGAGAGTACAGCTAAAGGAGAAAACGGCATGTATACCCGGCATGATCCTTTTTGAGCCTATGCTCGCTGTGGTACGGATTGTATGTCAGCATGCGCCGAGACTAAACCCATTTGCGTTTCTTCTGGAAAATGAAGTGGAGGAACCCAAATGGTTGATAAGCTCAAACACATGTTTGGAAAATGAATCGAATAAACCCCCTTCCCTTTTCACTCTAAGTGAGAGCCCAGTACGATCATTTCGCTTACCTCGCCTTTGTATCAGCTTAAAATAAAGTACCTTGTGCAACTAACTCCACATAGGTAAATCCATTATAAGGTTTGATTACGTAGTTAACGTAGTCAATTCTTAACCTGATCTTATAAACTACGAAACAACATGAAGTTCTGTTAAAGCTACCAACCGGTAAGCTGCTTCATTTTAAAAGCCACTTGCAGGTAAAACTGTCAAGTGGCTTTTTGCATTTGCCGATAATTTGCAACTATTGTATAACCTACGCCGCCAACAGGTTTTGCAGTTCAATATCCAGATCAGGCCGCTGCACTCCGAGTTCGTGGTACAGGTGCCTGGTTTTTACGTGTAAGGAGAATTTGCTGAAGACGTTTTTGAAGACCACAAAGTCGGAGCCATTTATAATTCCCAAACTGCTTACTTGCCAGAGTGTTGTGGCTAGCAGTTGGTTTGTAACCGTAACGGTGTAGTTTACAAGACCTTGCGACAGAAACTGACATAACAAAGAACCGTTTATCTGTTTGAGTAAAAGGGTGTTGCTGTTAAGTAAGCCAAGAGAGAGCTTTTCTAATTCCTCTACTAGAAGGGTTCGGGAAGTGTTCATTATAAGTTTTTTCCTGGGTGTCGTGGTGTTGGAAGTCGGTCTAAAGCTTCTTTAGGAAACGCACCTATGAACCAATTGCGGGATCGGATCTTTTCAACCAGCATTGAAGCGCATAAGCATCCCTCCCTGAAGAAACACACTGTTTTCAGGTATACGCCCCGCTGTACTCCACGAATATAGAATTGACTATAAATACCGACTTTAAACGGCAGAATAAGGGTTTTACACAATCCCTCTACGCATTATTTCGGTCTCGCAATCAGGTATAGCATTTTAGGTATAACCAGGCTTGCCAGTTCTGTTTTTATCCAGCCCTTCCCTTATTACCCCAGTTCTCCCATGTGCTCGCTATCCGCTGCAGATGATTTGGACAGAAGCTCCTTTAGCCGCTCAATATGCACTTTCATTTCTTCCACGCGCTTTTCCTGCATAGTGGCCCACCTGTGGTTTCCCTTAACAGTCTCGCCCTGCGACATATTCAGTAAAATATTACGTCGTTCCTCCAGGGTTCGCAATGCCACCCAAAGTGTTTCCTCCAGCGAGTTGGACATGCCCAGCAACAGCGAGTCCTGCGAATAGGCGTGGCCGGAGTGGCATCTGTATCGCTTCATAGTTCCCTCCTGGCTCATCTCCCACAAGCCGCCCCCGCAATCCGGGCAACTATAGGCTGAGCGGGCGCCTGCTTTTTCCAATTCCTCGATGCTCGTGTGTGTTGTATTGGTCATGATACGTTCTGCAATTAAGGCTTCCTGCCGTATGTCAGCCGGAATTGTTAATGATTGCTGAGCAGGTTGTCGCGTCAGCTCTTCCAGTATTTCACTCATCTCGCTTAGGGGCACTACATAATCCAAGTCTACCTTCTTAAGTACATTTTCGGGCAGGGCAGGAAACTCTGCATCGTTCGGGTGCTGTACAATCGTTGTGCCGCCACTTCTTTTGATACATTCCATCCCGATCACGCCATCACTCATAAAACCGGTTAGGACGATGCCTACAGCATTGCCGCCATGATGTGCCGCCGCCGACCGGAACAGGGGGTCTATGGCCGGCCTGAACTGGTTTTCACGTGGTCCCTTAACTACCAGCATTTTGTTGCCGCTTACCAGCAGGTGCTTATCCGGAGGGGAAAGGTATACGGTGCCGAGCTGAAACTCGAGCTCATGCTCCGCTACTTTGCAAACCAGTCCGGTATACCTGTTCAGGCGGTCTACCAGAAAAGTGGCAGACGAATCGGGGCTCAGGTGCTGCACTATAAAAATGGAAGCGGGCAGCTCTTCCGGCAACCGCGAGAGCAGCGTGGTAAGTGCCTGCATCCCTCCTGCCGACATCCCGATGACGATTATTTTAGGTATGTTCTCAGTCATAAAGTGGCGCTGTGGTTCATCCGGAGCAACTAACTAAAGCTCATGCACACAGTAAATGTTTGTACGGGCATCAAAATGAAGTGTTAAGCTTTTAGCAGCAAACTGAGAAACATCCTTGCGCTGGCAGCACGGTATTCTGTAACTAACTGCACCTACCTTACCATCGTTATGTTATAAGTATAATTAGGTAAATTGGCGAGGAAAAAAATCGGCGCAATACAGAGGCTAAAGAAACAGGTATGGCAGAAGCAGCTAAAGACGGCAAAGGCAGTAGTTCGGAGGCCAAAGTGGCAAAAAAAAGGGAACAGGATGTGTATGTGATCGGGATCGGAGCCTCTGCCGGCGGCTTGCAGGCCTTGGAGGCCATGTTCAGTACTGTACCGCAGGACAACGTGGCCTACGTTATTGTGCAGCACATTTCATCTGAGTATCGCAGCCTGCTAACAGAAATACTGGAACAATACTCGGCCCTTAAAGTGCAGGAAGCAGAGGACGGTGCGCCGATTCAAGCCAACCGGGTATACGTAATACCCAGCTCCAAAGAGCTTATCGTCCAAAACAACCGGTTTAAGCTCAGCAATAAGACGAACCTGAACCGCTCCCAAACCATTGACACATTCTTTATTTCCCTGGCGCAGGACAAAAAGCAGCGTGCGATCGGGGTGGTGTTATCCGGCACCGGCACTGATGGCACCAAAGGTATAGAAGCCATTAAAAAAGAAGGCGGGTTGGTGCTGGTACAGGACCCAACCACTGCCCGGTTCGATGGCATGCCGCGCAGCGCCATCAACTCTGGGTATGCAGACTTTATCCTCCCTCCTGAACTGATGTCTGCCGAGATACTGGATTACATCAAACTAGGGCCCGTAAACCCTAACCTGATGGAGCTTGCTGACAGTGAGATGGAAGCCACTTTCTTCCAGATACTGGACATGATAAACCGGCAGACAGGCATTGATTTCAGCAATTATAAACAGCCTACTATAATCCGGCGCATCAGCAGGCGCATGAACATCAGAGGCTTCAATAACTTCACGGATTACCTCGATTACCTGAATATGAACGCCGACGAAGTGGAGATGCTGGGCAAGGAGTTCCTGATCGGGGTCACCAAATTCTTCCGCGACGAGGAGGCCTATAAGATACTGGCCAGCAATGTTATTCCGGACATTGTAAACAATAAAAAAGCCAACGAACAACTCCGGATCTGGGTAGCCGACTGCTCAACCGGCGAAGAAGCCTATTCTATTGCCATACTGGTGCGGGAACACCTCGACAAAGTAAAGAAAGAGCTCGAAGTTAAAATATTCGCTTCAGACATTGACCGTGAAGCGCTTGATTTTGCGAGCAAAGGCTTGTATGTACAGAGTAGCTTATCTGAAGTATCTGAAGACAGGCTGTACGATTACTTTGTAAAAGAGGATGGCCGCTACAGAATAGCGCAGCGTGTGCGCCGCACGGTTATCTTCTCGCCCCACAACGTCACCAACGACCCTCCTTTCAGCAGGATAGACCTGGTGAGCTGCCGCAACATGCTCATATACCTGAACCCGATGCTGCAGAAAAGAGTAATCGACAAATTTCACTATTCCCTCGTTATCCAGGGCTACCTGTTCCTGGGGTCCAGCGAGAGTATAGGAGATCTGAAGAGCTTTGAGGAGGTGAACAAGAAGTGGAAGATCTTCCGGAATGCGGAGCCCGCCCGCCCGCTGGGGATAACAGAGTCGTTTTCAGGAAACCTGAGTAAGCGCCCCATCATTAGCACGCTCCCATCCTTATCCCGCGACCTGACGGCAAAACAGGTATTGCAGCACAGCTTTAACGAACTGCTGAGCGAAACCGTGCTGGAAGAGTATGGGTACGCTGCCGTGTATGTGGATGAGAACTATGATGTGCTGCATGCGGCCGGTAAATTCAAAAAGTTCCTCGACCTGCCCGAGCAGAGCTTTACATTTAACCTGCTGAAGCTCGTACCACAGGACCTGGCCGTAAGCCTGGGCGCCATGCTGCGCAAGGCAACTGTAGATAAGCACAAAGTAGTTGCCCACAATGTACAGGTCAATGAAGGCGATCATATACGCCATATCGATGTGATTGTGCAACCATATCCGGCAGATAAAAAGCAGCTCCAGTCCTACATTCTTATACTGTTCTCCGAGGAGCAGCCGCGTATTCCGCTCAAGCCGGACCAGATGTTGGGAGCAAGCGAAAGCCAGTACAAGAACCGGGTTGATGAGCTGGAACAGGAACTACAGTATACCAAAGACGACCTGCAGGCGGTAGTAGAGGAACTTGAAACCGCCAACGAAGAACTGCAGAGCACCAACGAAGAGCTGCTGTCATCAAACGAGGAGCTGCAAAGCACCAACGAGGAGCTGCAGTCGCTGAACGAGGAGCTGCATACCATCAATGCCGAGCACCAGTACAAAATTAAGGCCCTTATTGAGCTCGACGACGACCTGAACAATTACTTCCGGAGCACCGACATCGGGCAGATCTTCGTGGACCGCAAACTGATCATCCGGAAGTATACGCCATCGGCCACGCGCCTGATAAATCTGATCGAAAGCGACATTGGCCGCTCCATAGACCACATCTCCAACAACCTGCGCTACGACAAGCTCACAGAAGACATAAAGCATGTCATAGAAAGCAACCAGGTTATCGAGAAAGAGCTGCAGGACAAGAACGGCGTGTGGCACCAAATGCGCTTGTTGCCTTACATAACGCAGGACAGGAAAATCGATGGGGCCATTATCATCTTCATCCAGATCAACGAACTGAAGACCATGCACCTGTTGCATACAGGTATACTCCATAGCTCTCCTAACGCCATACTTGCCTTAAAAGCAGTCCGGTCTGCTGCCCACGTGATCACAGATTTCAGCATCAGCACCGTTAACCAGAAGGCACAGGACCTGTTCGACAAGCCGGAAAGCAAACTGATAGACAGAACACTCTGGAACGCCTATCCTAAATTAATGGAGCAGGGTGTGTTTGAGAAGATGGTGCAGGTGGTGGAAACCGGCGATTCGCTTGACACAGAACTGATGCAGGAAATAAACCACAAAGAGGTATGGCTGCATGTGGTGGCGGTTAAGTTTGACGACGGCCTGGTGCTAACCCTGCAGGACATAACAGAACGGAAACTGAACGAGCAAGCCGTGCTGAAGCAGCAGGAAGAGCTAAGTCAAAATGCCGACCGGTTTAAAACCCTGCTGGAAGCCGTGCCGCACATTACCTGGACCAATAAACCAAATGGGGAAAACAGCTCCTTCAACAACTTTTGGTACGAGTATACGGGCCTTACAAAAGAAGAGTCGGAAGGCTGGAAGTGGCAGAAAGCCTTTCACCCGGACGATCTGAAAATTATCATCCCGGATTACGAACGTTGCCTGAAAACAGGAGAAGTGCATAGTGCGCAGGCCCGGATTCTCCGCAAGGCGGATAACACCTACCGGTGGCACCTGATCAAAGATGTGCCTGTTAAAAATGAAAAGAGCGAAATTACGCTCTGGATCGGAACTGCCACCGACATACAGGACCAGAAAGATGCCGAAGAAGCTACTATAAGACTGAAGCTGTCGCAGCAACGCGAAACCATCAATACGATGCTGCAGACACAGGAAGAAGAGCGCAGTCGTATTTCGGAAGCGTTGCATAACGGCCTCGGGCAGATACTTTACGCAGCAAAACTCAAGCTGGACAACCTGCCGGCAAGCACTGCGCAGCAAAGATCATCGAAAGAGGACGTTGAGCAGTTTCTGACGGAAGGTATACAGATCACCCGTAATATTTCTTTCGAACTTACGCCTGCCATTCTGAGAGAATTTGGGCTTAAAACAGCCGTAGAAGAGATTATAAACCGGTATCAGAGCCCTAAACTACGGATTACGTCAAACCTTGTATTGCCTGTCAATGGCCTGGACTACGCCACGTCCCTATCGGTGTACAGAATTATACAGGAACTGTTGAATAATGTAATCAAACACTCGGGGGCCACGAAAGCGGACGTAGCACTAACTATAGCCGATAAAAAAGTATATCTGAGTGTCCGCGACAACGGCAAAGGTATAGACCAGAACCAACTGCAGAATAAGGAAGGAGTTGGCCTGAAAAGTATTAAAAACAGGATAAAGTTACTGGATGGGGAATTTGAATTAGCTACTACAGCCGGCAAGGGCTGTTTGATCGAGGTCACATTTACCCAGTGCCACAATAACAAAACAAGCTGATCTGCTACGGGTGTGTTTCCAAAGGCTGAAGGTATACCGACTCAGGTTTGCCTTCAGCCTTTTTTTGAAACCGCTCCCTACATTCCAGAGCCGCTTTGCTCAAAGTTCTGATTTATAGCAAAATAGACATAAAATATGAGCACTTATAACGCCTTTCTTGAGTATTAATACTGGTGTAGTTACTTATTACAAGACCTACCTTTAAGACTCGTTTGCAGGAAATAGCTGTAAGCAAACCCGCTTAATAAAGGTAGAGGTATGATTGAGAAGGTGCATGCATTACTTCAGGAATATGAGGATAAGCAGGCCGCAGGAAGTGTCGAAACCTTTCACGTGAAGGTCATCCCTGCCGGCTTACTTGTACAACCACAGCCTGTTGATGCAGCTGAGGCAAAGGAAGTGGAACTCACACCTGAATTGCTTTACACACTGCAGATCTTCTTCTCCGATATTGATGGGATTACCTACAAATCTTACGATTACAGGATGCTGATGAGTCTACTGAATGCACATGCAACGCTCGAGCGCATGGCGCACAAAACGGGGAATACGGAAGGGAAGTAAAAGGCCTCGAAGGGTTATTCCGAAACATCCACATCAATGATTTTGTGGCCGATGGCGTACTTGATCAGGTTAGCAGTATTCCGGGCTCCTGTTTTCTCCAGTATGTTCTGGCGATGCGTTTCGATGGTTCGCTTGCTGGTGAAAAGCTTATCGGCAATTTCGGCATTTGTAAGTCCTTCTGCAATCAGGGTCAATACCTCCACTTCCCGCTTCGACAGCCCGATCTTTTCCACTTTTTCGTTACTGGCAGCCACCGGCGACATAGTGTTAGAAAGCATTTTGATAGAGAGTTCGCTACAAATGTAATTTGTGCCGTTCGCTACCAGCTTGATGGCAGAGCGCAGTTCATCCTTTCCGGTGGTTTTTAAGATGTAACCTGAGGCACCGTAATTCATCATCTTCTGCACATAAGGTATACTGTTGAGCATAGAAAGCGCTACAACCTTTGTTTCAGGGTACGCTGCTACAACACGCTCAGTGGCTTCAAAACCATCCATCTGGGGCATATTAATATCCATCAGCACCACATCGGCAGGCACTTCTGCAAGTAATTCAAGTAACTGCACTCCGTTGCTGGCCTCTCCTACCACCTCTATTCCACTGTCCTCGCTCAGCAGTGCTTTCAGGCCCTGCCGTAAGATGATGTGATCTTCTGTTATGATAACTTTAACAGGGTTATGCTCTTCCATGGGTATGCTATATGCGGATGTAAATAAAGATGTTCGGGTAGGCTACAAAAATACAGCTGCTCATGCTGTATACGGATATACTGCTTCAGGCTGCCTTGTATTCAGACCATTAAAGGGGTATTCCGCTCCAGTGCCTCCCGGCTTCTAACCTTCTCTGGAGCAGGCAACTTAGCCTTATACGTGTATTAGGGCAGAGATTTTAAAGAGAAAAGACCTTATCGGGTTAATTACAGGGTTTAAGCGCATAAATACAGTTTTGCCTCAAGCAGTACGTATTAATACGGCATTTCACAAATCTTCTGGTGTAGCTATACCTTCTCTGCTTTTTTATTGGCTGCCTGGCTTAAGCCCGTTCTCTAATGCTTTGCTGGTACCTGAAATGAATCAACAGCTGATCTTGAAGCTGCGCGTACAGCTCATTAAGTGTCTCTGCCAGGGAAGGTCCGCTCCAAACCGAAAACCGTGCTATACCTCACAAAAAAAAGCACCTGCCTATTCCCCGGCAGGTGCTTTTCCATAAATAAAATCAGTGTAAGCTTACCTGTTCTTCATCAGGCGGAAGGTTTGCACCTCTCCGGATGTTACCAGGCGCACGATGTACACGTTGTTTCGCAGGGTGCTACCGTTGAGCGTGAAGGTATAGGTTCTTTCGGCTGCTGCACTGCCTTCAAACAGACGTGCTACCCTATTGCCGTTCAGGTCATATACCTCCAGCACTGCTTTCTCTTCTGCCTGACCCAGGGTAAACCGAACTGTCGTCTCGCTGGTGAACGGGTTTGGATACGCACTCAGCACAGGAGCAAGGCCTTTGCCGGCCACTGCAGCCGGAACAGAGCCGCCCAGCGCGCTACCCTTGCTCAGGTGCGTTGCCACTGCCTCGGACGCTATACAAATGCCGTTGCCCGGGTTAGCGTTACTGCCTGTCTTGTGGTATACCAGTACCTTGTCATTGTTCTCGCCGCAGCGCACATCAATCACCTCCACGGTAACGGTGGCAGTAGAGGTACAGCCATACGCATTGGTCGCTTCCACGGTGAAGGTATAAGTACCTGCTGCCTGCGGAGAGAACTCAGCTACAGCGCTTGTTGTGCTGCTCAGACCGGTTGCCGGCGTCCAGGTATAGCGGGTGGTGGCATCGGCTGACGTGGCGTCGCTTGCTGTGAGTGTCAGCGTCTGGGCGCCGTAGCCCAGAGCGATGGTGTTGTCAGGCAGACCAGTATAGGTATTATCCGTTCTGCTGAGGCTGATGGCCGCTTGTGGCACCACACCGTTGATCGTTACCACGGCTGTGGACGAAGCCTCGTTGCCGCTCAGGTCACGGGCTGTCAGTGTCACGGTGTTTTCGCCGATGTGACTGCAATCAAAGCTGCTCTGCGAAACTTGAAGTGAATTCACATCCAGACCACAGTTATCCCAGGTACCCAGGTCAAGGTCAGCTGCTGTGATGTTGACGATGCCGTTGCTGAGTGTGCGTGTGATGTTCTGAACCAGGATAACCGGTGCCGTAACGTCTTTCTTCGTGAGGGTGAAGCTTTCGGAGCTGGACTTGCCGGAGGCATCAGTCGCCGTGAAGGTGATCTGCATGGTTCCGGCACCGCTAATGACGGTACCGGCAGCTGGTGACTGTGTCAGCGTGATCTGGTCCGGGAAGGACACGTCGTCACTTATTGTCAGCATGCTGGTGTAGTCAGGCAGCGTGGCGGAGCAGTTGGCTGCATCCAGCGCAATCTCCTGGTTGCTCACACCGGCTATGATCGGTGCCATGTAGTCGCTCACGTTAGAAGGCGCACTCTCGTTGTGGAAGCGGTCCAGCGCCGTCACAAAATAGTAGTAAGGTGCGTCAGAAGGCAGGGCCTTGTCGGTATACCTGCCGGTGGCCGTGTTGGTAATAGCCAGCAGGTTGTCGGTGTTCTCCGGATCCATCATCGGGCTGAGCGAGCGGTATACGGCAAACTGCCTCACCTTGTCAAATTCGTTACCGCTATCCGCGGGCTTGTTCCAGGTGATGACCACGGAGTCATTGCCGTGGCGCTGTGCAATGAGGTCGGCAGGAGTTGCTGGTGCTGCGTTGTCTCGCCAAGGCATGTTGGGCATCAGGGCAGGCTTGCTGTAGAAGTCGTATCGCAGCGAGTCGCGGAAGCCCAGTTTGGTGGCGCTGCGCAGGCTGTTGGTATTGTAGATCGCCTGCCCGTAGATGTTGCTGTGGGCAGCATCACGGTTCATACGCACCTGGTTCGGTATCTGCGACGGATTGGCCCAGTGCGCACCCTGTGCTGGGTCATTCACTTTATAGCCAGCCATGCCGATATAAATGTGGCGGCCGTAGGCATTATTATTCCACCAGGGGATGAGCCTGCCGTAGTCGGCGCCCGGCTGGCCGATGTACCAGTATACCTGGGGAGCCAGGTAATCGATCCAACCTTCCTGCAGCCATTTGCGGGAATCGGCATAAAGTGTCACGTAGTGCTGCAGGCCAGTGGTATTGGAGCCAATGGCCGGGTTAGTGCTGTTGCGGTAGATGCCCGATGGAGAAATGCCAAACTTCACCCAAGGTTTTGCTGACTTGATGTTCTCGCTCACTTGTTTTACGAGCATGTTCACATTATCCCTTCTCCAGTCGCTACGGTCAGTGAAGCCTCTCGGGTCAGCCAGGTAGTTAGCGTCGTCGTTGAAAACCGCGTTCGGGTAAAAGTAGTCGTCGAAGTGGATACCGTCTACATCATAACGCGTCACGATGTCTTCAATAACAGAAGTCACATAGTCGCGCACCTCTGGCAGGGCAGGGTTGAGGATGCGCTGGTTGCCCGCTGCCAGCAACCACTCCGGCTTGCGTCGGGCCACATGGTTCGGGTCGAAAGTGCCGATGTTGTTATAGTTGGCAATGGCCCGGTACGGGTTAATCCAGGCGTGGAACTCCATACCCCGCTTGCGGCACTCTTCGATCGCGAAGGCCATCGGGTCCCAGGGCGTGCTGGGCGCTCTACCCTGCAGACCGGTCAGGTCTGCAGACCAGGGTTCAATTGGGCTAGGGTATAGCGCATCGCACTGGCTGCGCACCTGCAGGAATATGGCGTTGATGCCAGTGGCCTTGTGGTGGTCCAGGATCGAGATGAGAGCAGTCCGCTGCTGGGCTGGCGTCTGGTTCCTGTTCGGCCAGTCTATACTGGCATAGGTGGCGATCCAGGCGCCACGGAACTCCCGCTTGGGTGCGTTTTGGGCCATCCCATTCAGGAGTAGCACTAAGGAAAGGAAGATGGTGAGTAGAGGTGTTTTCATAAGCAGACTGTTTTTAAGTTTTTATGCGTGAATGATGTAAGGATGGACAAATAAACGCATTTGTTTATAGGAATGTTTTAATATAACACTTAATAATTTGGCAGCGATTGAAAAACCATGCTCAAAAATGTGCAGAAAGGGTTTTTCAAGGTATAGGAAGCAGGATTCTTTCTGTCCCGTCACGTTTCGGGCAGGTTGAAGGCGCACTGCTTTGTGAGCAACTCTCCTCCCGGGTTAAGTTTCAATCAAATAGAAAAGCAGCATCCCTGCGCAGGTTAAGGCGCGAATTTGCTGCTTTCTGGTGACTTAACTTATGACTCTGATTTAAGAGAATTTATGTTTTTGGCGAAGGATGGCGCCTACTGCCACACCACGGATGTGAGCCGCTCTAACTACCGCATAGATTTGATCACCATTTCCAGGAAAAGCCTTAGAAAAACACTTAAACAACTCCAAAACTGTTTCCTCGTTTGATTTACATACAGAACATAACCAAGTACTCATTGTGTTATGTATAACAAGCCAGAGCCTGAAGATTATCCGCAAACCAAGGGAATAAATGTAAAGGAACGCAAGTAAGCTCGCTTTGGCAGGGAGGGGATCTCAGTTCTCCTGCAGGTATAGCAATCACTGATAAGCAACTTAAATAAGCATAACCGATTAAAATCTATACTATGAGAAAGCTGGAGAATAAAGTCGCCATCATTACCGGAGGAGCGCAAGGCATGGGCGCAGTAACAGCCGAGCTCTTTGCAAAAGAGGGAGCCAAAGTGGTGATCGCCGATTTCAATGAAGAAAAAGGCCAGGAGCAGACCAACAAGATAAAGGCTGCCGGTGGCGAATGCGCCTTTGTGAAAACGGACGTCTCAAAATCAGTAGACGTTCAGAAGATGGTGCAATTCACGGTGGAGACTTATGGAAGACTCGATATTGCCCTCAACAACGCAGCGATCACTCCGGATGACAAACCGATTGCCGACTTCGATGAAGCGTATTGGGACCGGTTAATGTCAATCGATTTAAAAGGTGTTGCGCTGTGTCTTAAATATGAAGTGCAGCAGATGATGGCTCAGGGAAATGGCGGTTCTATCATTTGTACTTCTTCTGTAAGTGGTATTCGTCCACAGCCGGGAACCCCAGCCTACATTGCGGCCAAACATGCTGTTATTGGACTGACAAAGAGCGCAGCAATGGATTATTCTCCGCACGGCATCCGGATTAATTCTGTTGCGCCGGGAGCAATTGATACGCCGATGCTGAGAGGCGCGTTGGAACAGTTTGGATTGAATGCGGAGGAATACGCTAAACAGCTGAGTATGCTTGGACGCTTTGCAAAGGCCGAAGAAGTAGCCCAGGCGAATCTCTGGTTGGCTTCTGATGATGCCTCTTTTGTAACGGGTGCAGTTTATGCTGTGGATGGTGGCTATACCGCGATGTGATAATAAAAGGCCTCTCCGTATTCTCTGAGAGGCTTTTTACTTTGTATTATACCTTGATCGTTAGAAGAATCAATCTCTTATACCTGTTCTAAATTTTGTAATTATTAGTGCTAGGCCGCTACACTTTCAGATAAGGGGAACTTCTGTTTGAATTGCTCCAGTTCTTTTATCACTTTCCCACTCACCTTGTAGCGCACGTGGTCCTCGTGAAGTTCGTCCCAGTGCACGAATATCTGCCAGGTCTGATGGCTGCTAAAGTTTTGGACCTCCGCCTCCGTCATGTTGCGCACAAAAAAGGCGTCCAGCGTGATGTCCTCTTCCCGCATGGGCACATGGATGTAGGTGCGGTCGCAATTCAGAATCTGGATAAGCTCAGCAGGCCGCTCCTCATTAGCGGGCATATAAAAGTAGGCTGTCTGGTGGAGCCTTTTCATGCCGAAAGGATGTGGGTAAGAGTGAGGTTGCATAGTCAGGTCTTAAGCCAAGGATCGCGTAAATTCCCCGATTGCCATGTACCCTAAATCAGGCCGTGAACACAGCATAACGGAATAAGCGTATATACCCTTATTCTATACCTTGTGTTTAGCTAAAATGCATATTCTCAAAACTATACAAAAAGATATATTTTAAGTTCCCTATCCCGTGTTATACTTCTGATATGTAGCCTTTCTGCAGAATTATGATTAATTTTGCGGAGTCAATTATCTTTCAATTAAAAAGCTGATAATCATGGGAATGTATCCTGAATATATGGTCGCCCCGATCCGTGAAGACCTCACCTCTGCAGGCTTCGAACAACTGATGACCGCAGAAGAGGTAGAGCAGGCACTTTCTTCTAAAGAAGGTACAGTGCTGGTAGCGGTAAACTCTGTTTGCGGCTGCGCCGCTTCTAAGGCGCGCCCTGCTCTTAAGATGGCTGTTGCCGCTTCTGAGAAGCGCCCGTCTAAAATGATTACCGTGTTTGCAGGTATGGAGCAGGACGCTGTGGCCAAAGCGCGTGAGTACATGCTGCCCTATCCGCCATCATCTCCTTCTATTGCCCTGTTCAAGGACGGCGAACTGGTGCACATGATCGAGCGCTACCACATCGAGGGAAATGAACTTAACCGCATTGTAGATAACCTGCAAGGCGCTTTTGAAGCTTACTGCTAAGCTTCGAATTTATCCCAACAAAAAGGCCGGTGTTTCGCAAAACACCGGCCTTTGTTTTTATACAGGTATAGCCCTAGCGTATTGGTTGCTTCTGTAAGTCAAAGCCTATGTCACGACGATAGTAACGGTCGGTCCAGGTAATCGCTTCGGCTGCCTGGTTGGCTTTTGCCAGTGCTTCTTCCATGGTATCGCCCAACCCGGTTACCGCAATCACACGGCCACCGTTGTTCACAATCTTATCATTTACACGTTTTGTGCCGGCATGGAACACCAGGGTATCAGGGTTCACCTGCCCCAGGCCTGAGATCTCCTTGCCTTTGTCAAAGCCTTCCGGATAACCACCGGACACCAGGAAAACCGTGGCCGCTGTACGCGGGTCTATCTCCAGTTTGAACTCGCCGAGTTTATGGTCGTGCAGGGCCAGAAAAAGCTCAAACAAATCTGACTTAATGCGCGGTAGAATGGCCTCTGTTTCCGGGTCGCCCAAACGCACGTTGAACTCGATCACGTAAGGGTCGCCGTTCACGTTCATCAGGCCAATGAACAGGAAGCCGGTATAGTCCAGGTTATCGGCCTGCATGCCGTGGATGGTCGGCTCGATCACACGCTCGCGTACCTTCTGCATAAAGGCGTCGTCGGCAAACGGAACAGGCGAAACAGCGCCCATACCTCCTGTGTTCAGACCCGCATCGCCTTCGCCGATGCGCTTGTAGTCTTTTGCCTCAGGCAACAGCACATACTCTTTGCCGTCCGTCAAAATAAACACCGACACTTCTATACCTTGCAGGTACTCCTCGATCACGACCTTGCTGCCGGCTTTGCCAAACTTGTTATTGCGCAGCATGGCCTCCAGGCTGTCAACGGCTTCCTCAAAGCTCTGTGCAATGATCACACCTTTGCCGGCAGCCAGGCCGTCGGCTTTGAGCACCACAGGGTAACTGTGCGAGCGCAGGTACTCCACGGCCTCGCGGTAGTTAGCTTCAGTGAATGTTTCGTAACGTGCCGTCGGGATGTTGTACTTCTGCAGAAAGGCCTTGCAGAAGTCCTTGCTGCCTTCCAGCATCGCACCCAGCTTTTTAGGGCCTACCACCAACACATCGCGCAGAAAATCCTTCTCCTGGAAGTAATCGTGTATACCTTCTACCAGCGTGTTTTCAGGACCCACTACGACCATCATGATGTTGAAATCTGTGACAAACTTGGCAACCTCATCGAAGTTGTGGATGTCGATGGCGCAGCTTGTATGAAACTCGTCTGTGCCTGCGTTTCCGGGTGCGACAAATATCTGTTGGGCGTATGGGCTCTGGCTCAGTTTCCAGGCAAGCGCATGTTCTCTTGCTCCGGAACCTATTATCAGTACGTTCATAGTCTAATTGCTCGTTGTTATTCGGTGCTCTCAGCGTTCCAAAAGCGTTGGCACGAAGTTATAAATTTATAAGGCGCAGTAAAGCACAAATCATGGTTTTTACTTTTTAGCCAGGTATAGCTTTTAAGCAAAAAGAGACCGCTGCTCCAATACAACGGTCTCCTGTACTTATTCTTGCCATTGTTTCTGATCAAACGATCAGCACCCAGCCATCAACAATTTAATTCGCATACTCCGACAGGAACTTGATCCGCATCAGGCGCACATCCTCTTCGCTGTAGTCGTCTGTGCCAAGCTCCTTGAGCGCCACCGCTATGTTGTCGGTGTTGGCACTCATGAAGTAGTCGTATATCTCATCCTGGCGCTCATCATCCAGAATGTTGTCGATATAGTAGTTCAGGTTCAGTTTGGTGCCCGAGTAGCAAATGTGCTCAATCTCCTCGATCAGTTCCTGCATGGTCAGGTCTTTGGAAGAGGCAATCTCCTCCAGGTCCACCTTTTTGTCTATCTGCTGAATGATGTAGATCTTGATTTTCGACTTGTTGACAGTGGTCTTTACCACCACATCAGCGGCCGTTACAATGTCGTTTTCCTCTACATACTTGCTGATCAGATCCAGAAAGGGCTTACCGAACTTCTGCACCTTGCCCATACCTACACCGGCTATATAGGCCAGCTCGTCGCGGGTAGTCGGGTATACGGTGGCCATCTCCTTCAGGGACGGATCCTGGAACAGTACGTAAGGAGGAAGGTTCTTCTCCTTCGCCAGTTTTTTGCGCAGGTTTTTGAGCAGATCAAAGAGTACTTCGTCGTGGCCGGCAGCGGCCTGTGTTTCCTCCTTCTCCTCGTCCTCTTTTACCTCCTGCTCAAAATCGTGGTCTTTGGTCAGCTGGATCGGGTGCGGGTTGGCAATAAAGTCGAGCCCTTTTTGGGTCAGCTTCACGATACCAAACTGCTCAATGTCCTTCTCCAGATACTCCGACAGCAACACCTGGCGCAGCACCGAACTCCAGAACTGCGCATCGTACGCTTTGCCGGCGCCAAACACTTCCAGTTGATCGTGCTCGTAGCTTGTAACGTGCTGGTTGCGCAGACCTGTCAGCACCGCTGTGTTATGCTCAATGCTGAAGCGCTCTCCTGTCTGCTGGATGGTTTTAAGGGCCAGCAATGCTTCGTTCTGCGCCTCGAAACGTTCTTTTGGGTGCAGGCAGTTGTCGCAGAAGCCACAGTCTTTTTCGTAAGCTTCTCCAAAATAGTGCAGCAGTTGCTTGCGGCGGCACACGGCCGAGTCGGCGTAAGCGGCCATCTCCTGCAATAGCAGTTTGGAGTTGTCGCGCTCTGTTACCGGCTTGTCTTTGTTGAATTTCTCCAGCTTGATGATATCGTCGTAGCTGTAGAACATGATACAGTTACCTTCCAGGCCATCGCGGCCGGCACGGCCGGTTTCCTGGTAGTAGCCTTCAATGGATTTTGGCGTGTCGTAGTGGATCACAAAACGCACGTCCGGTTTATCGATACCCATACCGAAGGCGATGGTCGCCACGATCACGTCGGCGTCTTCATTCAGGAAGGCATCCTGGTTAGCCATACGGATGTGGGAATCCAGACCAGCGTGGTAAGGCAATGCCTTAATATCATTCACGCGGAGCAGCTCCGCGATCTCTTCAACTTTTTTGCGGCTCAGGCAATAGATCACGCCGCTCTTGCCTTTGTGCTTCTTCACGTACTGGATCACCTGCTTCTTGGTGTTGTGCTTGGGGCGCACCTCGTAGTACAGGTTCGTACGGTTAAACGAAGACTTAAACACCGAGGCTTCGTCCATCTGCAGGTTGCGTTGGATGTCGAGCTGTACCTTCGGCGTGGCCGTAGCCGTCAGGGCGATGATCGGCAGGTTGCCAATCTGGTCGATGATACCACGGATACGACGGTACTCCGGACGGAAATCATGCCCCCACTCCGAGATGCAGTGCGCCTCATCGATGGCTACAAAGGAGATATTGGACGCACGCAGGAACTCAACCGTTTCCTCTTTGGTCAGCGATTCCGGTGCTACGTAGAGCAGCTTCACTTCGCCGGCCAGGGTTTCCTTCTTCACTTTGTTGATCTCCGACTTAGAAAGTGTGGAGTTCAAGAACTGAGCATTCACCCCGAAAGCGTTCAGTTGATCCACCTGATTTTTCATCAGGGCAATAAGCGGCGAGATAACGATGGCAGTTCCCGGCAGCGATAGGGCAGGCAGTTGGTAGCACAACGACTTGCCAGCTCCGGTCGGCATAATCACAAAGGTGTTCTTTCCGTTGATAATATTGTTTATTATCAACTCCTGATTCCCCCTAAATTGATTATACCCAAAAACTTCCTTTAATTTGTTCTTGAGATTGATCTCCGTTTTGGTAGACATGTAATAAATCAGAAATTTAACTGTAAAGCAACGTATCCCCTGTAGGATACCTCTAACACAAATTTAAATTGAATCTTCTTAATAATATAGCCCTTACGGCAAAAAAAGTATTGACTGACGAAGCCGAGGCTATCGCCAGACTGGCAGATTTTATCGACGAAAGCTTCGAAAATTGTGTCAAAGCCATTTTGAACATCAAAGGCCGCGTGGTGGTGACAGGTATAGGCAAGAGCGCCAACATCGCCACCAAGATTGTCGCCACCCTCAACTCGACGGGCACGCCTGCGCTTTTTATGCACGCGGCTGATGCCATTCACGGCGACCTTGGTATGATCCAGCCCGATGATTTTGTGATCTGTATCTCCAAGAGCGGCAACACGCCTGAGATAAAGGTACTTGTTCCTTTGCTCAAACGCAAAGGTGCGCAGCTGGCGGCCCTGGTTTCGAGCACTGACTCATACCTGGCTCAGAGCGCAGACTTCGTGCTGAATGCCTCTGTAGAGCGCGAAGCCTGTCCGCACAACCTGGCCCCTACTACCAGCACCACGGCCGCCCTGGCGCTTGGCGACGCCCTGGCGGTGAGCCTGCTGGAGGCCCGCGGTTTCAGCAGCGCCGACTTTGCCACGCTGCATCCGGGCGGCTCGCTGGGCAAGCGCCTATACCTGAAAGTGGACGACATCTTCCGCCAGAACATGGCCCCACACGTTTCAGAGAACGCCCCGCTGAAGGATATTATTATCGAAATTTCCTCTAAAAGACTGGGAGCCACCGCCGTTGTAAAGGACGGCACGGCAGAATTAGTGGGAATCATAACTGATGGCGATTTACGCCGTATGCTCAACAAATATGATTCGATAGAAGGTATACGCGCATCAGATATCATGACAGCCTCCCCTCTTTCCATAGAGCCTGAAACCTATGCCGCAGAAGCCCTTGCTATCATGCAGGAAAAAAACATCACACAACTCATTGTCACGAAAGCAGGTAAGTTCGAGGGATTCGTACACCTCCACGACTTGCTGAAAGAAGGACTCATATAGACATGAACGAAAACACTTTTGTGGTCATCATGGCAGGCGGCATCGGAAGCCGCTTCTGGCCATTTAGCCGTACCGATTTCCCAAAGCAGTTTCATGATGTGCTGGGCGTAGGCGAAAGCATGCTCCAGATGACCATGAACCGGTTTAAGGACATCTGCCCACCCGAAAACATATACGTGGTAACCAACCGCGACTATGAAAACCTGGTGAAGGAGCAGCTGCCTGAACTGAGCGACAACCAGATTCTGCTCGAGCCGATCGGACGCAACACCGCTCCCTGCATTGCCTACGCCTCCTGGAAGATTGCGCAGATCAACCCGAACGCCAACCTGATCGTGACGCCTTCGGACCACGTGGTACTGAAGCAGGACGCTTTTACTCAGGTAATCAAAAAAGCAGTGGAGGCTGCCGACAGCGACGACGTGCTCATTACGCTCGGCATCACGCCAAGCCGCCCTGACACCGGCTACGGGTACATCCAGTACATCGATGGAGACTCACAGAACATCAAGAAGGTAAAGACCTTCACGGAGAAGCCGAACCTGGAGCTGGCACAGATGTTCCTCAACAGCGGCGACTTTGTGTGGAACTCCGGCATTTTCATCTGGAATGTGCAGAGCATTATGCGGGCCTTCAGACAGTACCTGCCTGAGATAAGCGAAATTTTTGAAGAGGGCGCCACCACCCTGAATACGCCCAAAGAATCCAATTTCATTGTGAAGGCCTACTCGCATTGCCGCAACATTTCCATCGACTATGGTATTATGGAGAAGGTGGACAATGTGTATGTGGTGCTGGCTGATATCGGCTGGTCCGACTTGGGTACCTGGAACTCGCTCTATACCATCAATGAGAAAGACGAAGCCGGCAACGTAGTAGGCGGCGATGTGCTGCTTTACGATACCAAAAACTGCATCATCAAAACCCCGAAAGACCGCTTGGTGGTGGTGGAGGGGCTGGAAGGCTATATTGTGGCCGAGCACGACAATGTGCTGATGATCTGCCGCCTGAGCGAAGAGCAGAAAGTGAAGGAATTCATGTCGGATGCCAAGTCTAAAAAAGGCGCTGAGTATATCTAGCATACTTTCTATACCTGCTGAGGTATAGTTCAGAACGAAAAAGGGGAACGCTGCTGTCAGCGTTCCCCTTTTTCGTTCTGTTTCCGGTAAGCTATACCTTCAATAGGTTAGGCTATACCTGCTTATCTCGGCTCAAAAGTATTCAGGCTTGAATAACCGCTTTCGCGCAGGCGGTGGCTCATAGCCTCATAAAGGATGATGCCCGTGGCAACCGAAACGTTGAGTGATCCGATCTGGCCTATCAGCGGAATACGCAGTTTGGCATCGGCACGCTTGAGGTACTCCGGCGAGATACCATCTTCCTCGCTGCCCATGATAATGGCAGTCGGGCCCACGAAATCCACCGTGTTATCGGTCAGGTTATGCTCAGTCTTTTCTGTACAGGCTACGATTTGCACGCCGTAGTCCTTCAGATAATCGATCGTGTGTTTCAGGTTCTGCTCACGGCAGACAGGCACCAAGTGCAGGGCGCCGGCCGATGTTTTAATCGCATCCGCATTGATCTGGGCGCCTCCCCTGCTCGGTATAACGATGGCATCCACGCCCATACACTCGGCGTTACGGGCAATCGAACCAAAGTTTCGCACGTCCGTGATGCGATCCAGTATAAGCAACAACGGGCTCTTGCCTTTCTCAAAAAGCGAGGTCACGATCTCGTCCAGCGGCATGTAGGTGATGGCTGAAATTAGTGCAACGGCTCCCTGGTGATTTTTGCGGGTCAGGTTGTTGAGTTTTTCGATCGGCACGCTGGCAACCGGTATATCGTGCTTTTTGGCCAGGTCAAGCAATTCATCCGTGTTGGCATTTCGGGCGCCCTTCTGTACAAAGATCTTCTCCAGCACCTTTCCGGCCAGCATGGCCTCTATGATCGGTCTTAGGCCGAAGATCATTTCCATTTTATCCTCCTTCGGAGTTCTGGGGCCGCCATAGCGGTTTCCACCTACAAATTTGTTATTCCTGCTCTCCATCTTGCTACAGTGCTGTACCAGTTCTCCTCGTATTCACGGTTCCGTACCAGCTCAAAGTGATTTTCGGTAAAGGTATTGTCTTTTTTTGTAAATACGAACTTGACGTAGGGCGTCGCCTCTGATTCACGGTAGATCCAGGTTTCGGCATCGGTGCTGACGCTTACGTTGTGCGGCTTGCCATAGATGATGTAGATCATGCCGCGGTCGGTGGCCCAGCCAGGCTTGAATGAGGTATAGAGCTTGTTCGCCGTCTCAACGCGGGTATAGTAGGCCTTAATCAACTCACGCGCCAGCTTCTTATCCTTCGCAATTTTCAGCCAGAAGGCATCCACGGCAGCTTTCTTGTCCTGTGTATTGTAAAGTGCTTCCCGCTCAGCTGAAGTAGTCAGATAAATGAGCGGGGTAATCATGTCCTGCACGCGGGTGATGAGCGGAAAGGTACCGGCCTCCACCACCAGACCCTGTGTAGCGCCTGAACTGGTGCGCAGCAGGTATAGCCCCTCCTGCTCTAAACGAAAGGTATCCAGAACGGCCATCGCCAGCGTGTCTCCGGCAGCTTGGGGCACCGCTGGCATACTCTCCTGGCGCGTTGACATGGGGGGCAAAGCGGGCTGCAAGGTATAGTCTACCCGCTGCGCCGTAAAAGAAGCATTGGTATCGCTTGGCTGCCACAGGTATAGGCTATCCGTAATGGTCGCAAAGCCACGCAGTAGCGGCGCATTCGTCCGCACCTGCAACAGCATAAAGTCTTTCTGCAGCATGTTGGGGTGCAGCGCCAACCGGTGAGACACACCCAGGCGCTCCTGCCCGGCCAGCTTCATCCAAAGTCGCACCTGCATGGTGTTGCCCGCCGCTGCAAACTTGGCAGGTACTGTCACCGGCACCTCTAATGTTCCATTTGACGCAATCCTGTACTGTGGCAGCACCTGCACGGTATCGCGCAGCAGAAGCATATCCCGTTCGGTGCTGCCTGAGCGGATGGTGAAGTCCACGCGGTCTGCGGCCTGTGTCAGGTCGAGCAACTGCCGGAGCTCGTCAAAGCGCAGGATCAGGTGCAGGCTGTCGGGGGTGCTGTAATAGCCGTGCTGCAGCACCACCTCGGGTTGCTCTGATTTGGCGGCAACGGGCGCAGTGTCGCGGTACATTGGCGCATAGGCAATGTCTGAGCTGCCGCACGAGGAGAGCAGCAGTATGGACAGGCAGGTAAGTAGACTTATCTGTTTCATTAGCTTGAAGATAAAGCAGGCACCCGAAAATAGCAAAAGCCGAACACACAAACGGGTTCGGCTTTTGTACTGTTTAACTCTCTATTTTGTTTAACGCCGCATGCGTTGCAGATATTGCACAAACACGTCCTGCAGTTCTTTTGCCTTCTCCTCTTCGCCGATGGCCTGCGCCTCGCCGATAAGCTGCTGCATGATAAACAGGTTGGTTTGTATCTCCATGTCAAACAGGGCGCCTTTTTCGAGGTAGTAGTCCACTGACTCACGCGAGTTTTTGGCCATGTCTTCCCACAGGCTCTTCGCTCTTTCCTCTTCCCCTAAATCCGCCATAATGGAAATAAACTGCGGTGTATAGTAGTCGTAAGGCACGGTGCTTGGCGGCAGTTGCTCAAAGCAATGGTCTACGAGCTCCTTGGCACGGGCATTGTCGCCGCTTAACAGATACTCCGCGGCCAGCTTGCCGAACTTGTCGCGGGCATTGGCGGCGAAACGGAAGTAGTTCTCGTCGTAGAAGATGCTCGGATCGTTGAAGTTGCGGAAGCTGAAGTTCATCATGTTCTTATACATGAGTTCCTTGTTCAGGAAGCCTGGCGCCTCCTCGCTGCTCACCTTAACAGGCACTACGCGATAGGCGAGTCCCTCGAGCTGGAAGTATTCCGACAAGCCCATAAAATCGGCACTGTTCACAGTCGTGGAGAAGTACACCGGACGCTCCCACTCGTTTGTGGACAACAGGTCCAGTATGATCAGGTGTTTCTTCTCCAGCAGCGACTTGTTGATGGTCCACTGCATGCGGTCCGTGATCTGGTCCTGGAAGTCTTTGGCAACAAAGCCGTCCTGCGCAACTTTGTTCTGGTCTACATCCAGGAAGAAGTTCTTGGTTGGGAAACTCAACAGCGAAGTACCGCTACCTGCCTGCACCTGCAGCGCCGGATGATTCTGACGCACCAGACTAATAAACTGCTTCAGGTCTATACCTGCCGCCACCTGCTGGCGCTCTACGTACGGCAGGTAGTCGTTGGTGCCCTGGCGGTAGTTCTCGTTCTCGAGCGTCAGCGGCCATGGCTCGGACTTGTATGCCTGGCGCTTCATCTGATCGATGTACCAATCGGTGTTCAGGTAGCTGAGTACGGCCACGCGCACATCGGTACGGTAACCTTCCACCTCCTGCGCATACCACAGCGGGAAGGTATCGTTGTCGCCGTTTGTGAACAGGATGCCGTTTGGCGCCACGGAGTCCAGTAAGTTTTTAGCGGAGTCTACGGAGTGATAACGGTTAGAGCGGTCGTGGTCGTCCCAGCCTTCTGCGGCCAGTATACCCGGCACTGCCAGACCAATGACGGTGGCAATGGCACCGCTGGTTGTAACGTTGCGCAGGCCACGATTAAGCAGCTCGGCTATACCTAGCACCCCCAGACCGATCCAGATGGAGAAGGCATAGAAGGAACCCGCAAAGGTATAGTCACGCTCGCGCGGCTCTATTGGCGGCTGGTTCAAGTATAGGGCAATGGCTATACCTGTAAAGAAGAAGAGCAGACCCACAATAAAGGCATCCCGCTCGTTCTTTCGTATCTGATAGATCAGACCAACAATACCGAAGATAAGGGGCAGCAGGTAGAAGGTGTTGCGCGCCTTACTGTTGGCCACCCGGTCTGGTATGCCGTCGGTTGGCTTACCAAACCACAGCACGCCCGACTGTTGCACGTCACTTTCGCGACCTACAAAATTCCAAAGAAAATAGCGCCAGTACATGTGCCCCAGCTGGTAGCGGAACAGGAAGCTCAGGTTCTGGCCAAAGGATGGCGCCTGTCCTTCCCGGAGATCTACCCATTTTTTATACTCCTGCAGGTGCTGCGGATTGTCGCTGTAGATGCGCGGCAGGAGGGTTTTGTCTTTGCTGTCGTAAATGGTTTCGAGCTTACGCCCTGCCATCACGTATTTATCTTTGCCCTTTACGTAACGCGGGGCTCCCTCCTCCTGGGCAACAGGCTGCGCGTTGTACTGTGGTCCGTAAAGTAGTGGACGGTCGCCGTACTGCTCGCGCTTCAGGTAGGAGACAAAGCTCAGAATATCGTCCGGCGCATTTTCGTCAATCGTTGGGTTGTAAGATGATCTGATCGGGATGATCATGTAAGACGAGTAGCCGATCAGGATGAAGGAGAAGCAAAGAATGGCTGTGTTCAGCACCCGAAGGTTGCGCTGGATAGAGTAGCGTATACCGTAGATGATGGCTGCCACCAGCAGAATCACAAAGAAGATGATACCCGAGCCGAAAGGCATTCCCAGTGAGTTGACGAAGAACACCTCCACATTTCCTGCCAGCGACGGCAGACCAGGTATAATGCCCCATAGAATGGCCATCACGATTACAGCACTGATCAGAAACGCGATCAGGCCACCTTTCCAGCTTGGTTTGTACAGACGGAAGTAATAGATGAAGGCTAGTGCAGGTATAGCCACCAGGTTCAGTAAGTGCGCGCCAATTGAAAGCCCGATGAGGTAGGCAATCAGGATCAGCCACTTGTCAGAGAGTGACTCCCCTACCTTGGATTCCCAGCGCAGCATGGCCCAGAATACGATAGCCGTGAAGAAAGACGACATGGCGTATACCTCGGCTTCTACTGCCGAGAACCAGGCTGAGTCAGTAAAGGTATAGGCAAGCGCTCCCACGGCACCAGCGCCCATAATGAGTACAGTCTGCCCTTTGGCAGGAGCTACTCCCTCCTCCTTCACCAGCAGGCGGCGCGACAGGATGGTAATGGACCAGAAAAGGAACAACACGGTAAATGAGCTGCAGAGCGCAGAAAGGAGGTTCACCCACCAGGCTACCTGGGTTGGATCGCCGGCAAGCATGGAGAACATACGACCTACCAGCAGGTAGAACGGTGCCCCCGGAGGGTGTGGCACTAAAAGCTTGTAAGAACAGGCGATGAATTCGCCCGCGTCCCAAAAGCTGGCAGTAGGTTCCAGCGTCAATACATACACGGCGGTCGCGATCAAAAACACGAGCCAGCCTACGAGGTTGTTTATCTTGCGATAATCCGTCATAGCAATTTACAAATATTCAGCGTCGAAAATACTAAATAAATTGGTGCCTGCGCACCTTTGGAGAGTCTGCCATAAAAAAAAGCCAGTCTCTCAACTGGCTTTCGCTTTGTAAAGGGTATAGCTCCCTATTATTTCTGAAGAATCAAACGCTTCGTTTCCACGGTCTTATCGTTCACGAGCAGGCTGTAGAAATACACCCCAGCCGGGTATCCTGTCATGTCGAGCACAAACACGTTGGAGTGCGTTACCGGCAATTCGTGCGTTTCCATCACCTTGCCAATCGTGTTCGATATTTTCAGCTTGTAGTTTTCAGCCACACCCACCTGCGACAGCTGCACCCGGGTAATGCCACGCGAAGGGTTCGGGTAAGCATTGATCGAAGGCGTCTGATGCTCAGGCGACGGCATGAAGGCCATGTAAGAGTTGATTACAAATCTGGAAGAGCTGGCGTAGGCCGTTTCTGTCAGGTATAAGCTTTTGCTCTTGTTTTTGGTGTAATCCTTAACCCAGGCAGCGGTTCTGGCATTTTCGGCACGCACATTCGCTTCGGCTTTCTTCTCAGGAACGGCTTTCCAGACGGAGCTACCTCCTTCTTTGGTGGAGAGGGCGCCAGCCTCTTTTAAGCGGCCATCGGCCATTACACTGTATGCTGCCAAATGCGAAACCGCAAAGACAGCCGTTATTATCATTTTTGTAAAAGTTCTCATATATCACACCTCACTTTTCTAAAGGTCCTGGCCACGAGCTGGCAGGCTGTCAAAGATATACCAAAATATAGTAAATAGAAAAAATCTAATTAAAAATGCAGGATACTATAGAAATAGCTATACCTGGAATTTTTACTGTTTTGGATTCGCTCAGACATTATCAAGAACCATGCCTTTCAATACCCTTTGTACCATCATGACCCCATACCTATACCTGAGGTTGCATCGCATGCAGCCAAATTATTCCTCCCGTGCCCTGTGTTACGGCGACATAAATAGCACTTACACTTTCCAATTCTGCTGCTTTAGAGGCGACAATTATATTAATATTATACTATACTATCAATCTCCATCTCACATCACAACACGCCGCCTACATGATTTCATAATTCACTATCACAGACCCAAAATAAGCCTAATCAAGATTTATAAAGATAAAAAGAATCTGATTGAACTATAAAGCCATACATAGAAATTGTGCAACTCATAGGCAGACACCCCGTTACATCAAAAATAAGCAGCTTATTGGACTAATCCTTTTGCCCAGCATCAAATCCGTTAGTCCGATATTTTTTAAAAATAGTTGACAGCAACAAGGTTTCCGCAAGAAACAGAGCAGACACTCTTACCTGGAGAAACAAAAGAGCGCGCAGCGATTGGAGAAGCCAAACAGCAAAAAAATTCTCAGTGACCTGTTATTTTTAGTAAACGGGCTCAACTATCTCTGCGCAGACTAGTTAAATAAAAGGAAGGAAAGCTTACCCGATGAGAAGACGAGACATGTATGAAAAAGCTACTCCTAATTGTATGCAGCCTTTACTGGCTACTCCCGCAGGCACAGGCCCAGACAGGCACCTATAAAGGCATCGGCACCATCGTGTTCGAGGCCGGCGCTCCCCTCAGCCTGATCAAAGGCACCTCCGAGTCCGCCAACGGATTGATTGACCTAGAGACAGGCAAATTCAGATTCGACGTTCCCATCACTTCTTTCCAGTTTCTAAACTCGCTCATGCAGGAGCGTTTCAACGACAAGTACATGCAAAGCAGCCGATTTCAGAAGGCAACCTTTGTAGGCAAGATTACCGAAAAAGGTCCGGGTTCAGCGAAGGGAGAGGCGAAAGTAACTGCTGAAGGCATCCTGACCATCCACGGCGTTTCTAAAAAAAGAACCATCACCGGCACAATTGTACAGAAGGGAAACACCTGGCAGCTTGTGACTGACTTCCCGGTTAAGCTGGCTGACCATCACATCCAGGCGCCCAGGCTAAGTTCGGGCTATGGCGCCAGTACTATGAACGTTTCGCTCAAAATGCCGCTTACGCCCACTGAGCCTGAACCGCAGCAAATTGTAGCCATCAAGAAATTCAGTTTTAGATAAGGTAGGCGATTTCCTTAAAAGCGAAGTAGCGCAGCTCGCCATCCACTTCAAGCGCCAGTCTGCCGTCTTCGTCCACTCCCATGATCTGACCCCGCACCTGTTCCAAGCCAATCTGATAATCATACTCCTCCTGGTAACGGTAGAGCGCCTGCAGGTATTCGTACTTCAGCTTATCAGTTTTTCCACTACGCAGCTCCAGGTAGCGTTTCTCGAGCAGTTCGAGCAGCCTATTCACCAATCTTTTCACGTCGAGTTGCGTACCTATCTCGGCTGCCAGCGAAGTGGCCGTGCTGATTCCGAAATGAAGCTGATTTACGTTTAAACCAATCCCTACAATACTGTGTTGTATGGATTGACTGGTAACTGTATTTTCTATCAGAATCCCGCCAAGCTTCCTGTCCTCGAAGTAAAGGTCGTTGGGCCATTTGATACGGGCCTGCGCCAGCCCCTGTTCGCGCAACAGGTCAAGCACTGCCAGCGAAACCGCCATGTTGAGGTAAAACTGGTGCCTGACAGCCAGAAAAACAGGTGACAGAATTACAGAAAGGGTAATGTTTTTACCTGGCGCTGCCTCCCAGGTGTTGCCCCGCTGGCCGCGACCTTGCGTCTGCTCGTCAGTAAGCACCACACAACCCTCTGTGGCTTCATTTTTGAGGAGTAGCTGCTGGGCTTCTGAGTTAGTGGATGCACATACCGGCAGAAAAAACAGCTGCTGGCCCATAAAGAGCGTATTAGGCACCATAAATTGAACAGAATTTAGTACTTTTGTAAATCAAATTTAAGTAGTACAAATGAAAGAAACCAAGGCTGAGGCCAATTCAGACATATTGGCAGAGCTTGTAGTAAAAGGCATGCAGGAAAAGAAAGCCAGCAATATCGTCGTTCTTAACCTGAAGTCACTCAAAAATGCCGTATCTGATTACTTTGTGATCGCATCCGCATCATCAGACTCGCAGCTTGACGCCATCGCGACTTCCATAGAAGAGGAAATATTCAAAGCCGTCCGCCAGAATCCCTGGCAGAGCGAAGGCCGCACCAACAAGGAGTGGGTGCTGCTGGACTACGTAGACGTAGTGGCGCACGTGTTTCTGAAAGACAAGCGCGAATTCTATGCGCTTGAGGAACTATGGGGCGATGCCAACATCAAGCGTATAGAAGATGCTTAACCCTAAGAAGGAATCCTGAACAAAGAGGGGTTCCTTCCTGTATTTCATGTATCTGAAACAACACATTCATGGCTGAAAAGAATAATAAAGGAAATAATAACAAGAAGAAAAAGCCGATGATACCCCAGACGCCCCCACGGCCTACGATGCAGCTGTGGATGCTGGCGGTACTCATCCTGCTTATTTTCGGACTCACCTGGCTTAACAAGAGCAACGCCTCCGTAGAAACCACCCAGCAGAACTTTGAGGAGATGCTGGTCAGTAACGATGTGAAGAAACTGACCATCGTGAACGGCAAAATCGTGGAAGTATACCTGAAGGACGATGCTCTCAAGAACGAAAAGTATAGCAGCGAGCTGTCGGGTCGTGGCACCTTAGGCAGCGTAGACCAGGGTCCGCACTACCACTTCACCATCATCACAGCAGAGTCTTTTAAAGAGGACTATGAGAAACTGCAGGAGAACATCCCGCGTGAGAATCGCGTGCCTTACACCATTGAGACACGCACCGGTTTCGCTGACTTCTTCTTCCAGTGGGGCTTCCTGATCTTGTTGCTGTTTGGTTTCTGGTTCCTGATGCGCCGCGTAACAGCGGGTGGCGCAGGTGGCCAGATTTTTAACATCGGCAAGTCTAAGGCTGCCCTGTTTGATGCCGAAAACAAAGTAAAGATCACGTTCAAGGACGTGGCTGGCCTGGAAGAGGCGAAAGAAGAGATTCAGGAGATTGTAGAGTTCCTCAAGAACCCAAGCAAATTCACGATCCTGGGTGGTAAGATCCCGAAAGGCGCACTCCTGGTAGGCCCTCCCGGTACAGGTAAAACCTTGCTTGCCAAAGCGGTGGCCGGTGAAGCCGACGTGCCATTCTTCTCACTGTCAGGTTCTGACTTCGTGGAAATGTTCGTAGGTGTGGGTGCGGCCCGTGTGCGTGACTTGTTTAAGCAGGCAAAAGCCAAAGCGCCGTGTATCATCTTCATTGACGAGATTGACGCCATTGGCCGTCACCGTAGCCGTGGCGCAACGCCAGGTGGCAACGACGAACGTGAGAACACACTGAACTCCCTGCTGGTAGAAATGGACGGTTTCGCGACTGACTCCGGTGTGATTATCCTGGCGGCGACCAACCGCCCTGACACCCTGGACTCCGCCCTGCTGCGTCCGGGTCGTTTTGACCGCCAGATCAGCATCGATAAGCCAGACATTAACGGCCGTACCGAAATATTTGACGTGCACCTGAAGCCGCTTACGCTGGCGCCTGATGTAGATGCCCGTAAGCTGGCCGCCCAGACGCCTGGTTTTGCTGGTGCCGAAATTGCCAACGTTTGTAACGAGGCCGCTCTAATCGCTGCCCGTCGCAACAAAAAGGCAGTAGACCAGCAGGACTTCAACGACGCCATCGACCGAGTAATTGGTGGTCTGGAGAAGAAGAACAAGATCATCTCTCCTGGAGAGAAGAAGATCGTGGCTTACCACGAAGCGGGTCACGCCATTGCAGGCTGGTTCCTGGAGCACGCCGATCCGTTGGTAAAAGTGAGCATTGTTCCACGTGGCGTTGCCGCGCTGGGTTATGCGCAGTACTTACCAAAAGAGCAGTTCCTGTATACCACAGAGCAGCTGATCGACGAAATGTGCATGGCCCTGGGTGGACGCGCCGCTGAAGAGCTCGTGTTTGGAAAGATATCTACAGGCGCTTTGAGTGACCTGGAGCGCATCACCAAAATGGCTTACAGCATCGTGACGATGTATGGCATGAACGCTAAAATCGGTAATGTGTCGTTCTACGATTCAAAGCAGACGGATATGAGTTTCAACAAGCCGTATTCTGAGGCTACTGCCGAAACCATCGACAACGAGGTACGCAATATCATCGAGACCGCTTACCTCCGCACCAAGCAATTGCTGACGGACAAGGCGAGAGAACTGGAAATAGTGGCGCAGGAGCTGTTGCAGAAAGAGATTCTGTTCCAGAGTGATCTGGAGCGACTGGTTGGCAAACGTCCTTTTGATGAGCTCACGACTTACCAGGCCCACACTGCCGGTACGGATCGCAGCAAAACAAAGAGCGAAGTAAGCCAGGAACAGCATCCGGTAGAGGTTGGACAGACAGAGCACCCTGAACAAAATGGCCAGGGCGGCGTTCCGGGCACACCTATTCAGAACGATGCATCTGCTAACCCGAATGATACCATCAATAGCAGAACTGCTTGATAAACCCCGAGCATGTACGAAGCAAAATCGAAAGAAATTGTATTAAGAAGAGTAAGAGAGGCGCTGGCTAAGTCAGCGCCTTTTCTGCCTCCCACCCCTGACTTCAGCTCGCCCCTGCATTTGCCGCTCTCTGAAGATCAGTCCATTGCCTTTGCACAGGCATTTATCGCCAACAGCGGCCTTTTTGTATACTGCGAAGACGAGGAGGACTTTTTCGACCAGCTTTTCAACTTAAAGAGAGAGCAGCAGATCGAGTTCCTACACGTTTGGGAGCCCAATCTGCAGAACATCCTCTACCAGGCAGGTATAGATTTCACATCCACAGAGGAGGACTTTATTCAAAAGGCCCAGGCCAGTCTTACCACCTGCGAAGCGCTCGTGACGCGTACCGGCAGCATCCTGGTGAGCTCAGGCAATGCTGGTGGCCGGCGTTTGAGTATCTACCCTGAAACGCATATGGTTGTAGCCAAAGCCAGCCAACTGGTGCCCGATATCAAAGACGGTCTGCAGCGGGTGCGCGACAAGTATAAGGAGAATTTCCCTTCCATGGTATCGCTGGTGAGTGGCCCGAGTCGCACAGCCGATATCGAAAAAACATTGGTAATGGGCGCTCACGGCCCAAAACAGCTCGTACTTTTTCTGATAGATGACCTTCCGCATTGACCAGCTGGCTCCCGGCCAGAAAGTGTATTTCGCCTCTGACTTTCACCTGGGTGTGCCCAACGCCGAGCAGAGCCTTGCCCGCGAGAAAAAGATCGTGCGCTGGCTCGACACCGTAAAGCACGACGCTGCGGCCATCCTGCTGCTGGGCGACATATTCGATTTTTGGTTCGAGTACCGGCATGCTATACCTAAGGGCTTTATCCGATTACAGGGCAAACTAGCCGAACTGACCGATGCTGGTATACCGGTGCTATTTTTCACGGGGAACCACGACATGTGGATGTTCGATTACTTTCCAGAAGAGCTCAACATCCCCATTATCCGGGAGCCGATTTCTACAAACTTTGGCGGTCACAAATTCTACATCGGCCACGGCGATGGCCTGGGTCCGGGCGACCATACCTACAAAGTGCTCAAGAAGGTGTTCAATAACAAAGCCTGTCAGTGGATGTTTGGCTGGCTTCACCCCAACGCAGGCATAGGCATTGCCAACAGGTGGTCACGCCGGAGCCGCATCAGCAACACCAAGGAAGACGAAAAATTTTTTGGCGAGGAGGAATGGCTGGTGCAGTACTGCAAGGAAGTAGAAAACGAACAGCACCACGACTTCTACATATTCGGTCACCGCCACCTGCCCCTCGACATGCCCATTAACGGCGGCAGCCGGTATGTGAACCTGGGAGAATGGGTCAATTTTTGCTCTTACGGCGTATACGATGGCAAAGACCTTAAACTGGAGTATTTTGAACAGTAGACTATACCTGAGCGCAGTCCTATACCTGCTCCTGGCCGTGCTGGCTATACCTGCATTCGCGCAGCAGCCGGACTCATCGGTTGCGCTCACCTTCAGCCACAGCTTTGCCATCTCCTCTCCGGCTACGGTCTCCGTTGCCCGAAACGGCAACGTATACCTCATGGACCAGAGCCAGAACCTGTTTGTGATCGACACACTGGGCAAGCCGGTCAACACTTTTTCACCGCCCAGCCGGGGTCGCATCACAGCCGTGGAAGCCTGGAACCCCATGAAAGTCTTTCTCTTTTACGAAGACCGCCAGGAACTCACTCTGCTCGACCGTTTTATGCGCCCCATTGCCAACACCCGCCTGACGGACCTGGGCTACATGGGCAACGTACAGGCAGCTACCCTCACCTCCGACGATAGTTTCTGGCTCTTCAACGAATCGGACTTCACGCTCAGCAAGCTGGACCTGCGCTACCAGAAACCTATCATCGAAACCCCGCTCAATCTTATCCTCGACAAAGCCCGCTTTGATGTGCGCTTTATCCGGGAGTATCAGAACATGGTCTACCTGCTCGATTATAACAGCGGCATCTATGTGTTCGACAACCTGGGCAACTACAAGAAGAAGCTGCCTTTTACGGGGGTATCTTACATTTCTTTCAAAGGGAACGAGCTATACTTTGTGAAAGACAACGCACTGCACTTTTTCGATCTGTACAAGCTGCAGGAGCGCACCTTGCCCCTGCCGGCCGACAAGAACTACCTCTCCGCCCTGATCAGCAACAACACGCTCTACCTGTTCACCAAAGAGCAGGCCGATGTGTTCCGACTGAGCCGCTAATTGCTTTCGGCAAAGTATTTCAACCCCACCACACCCGCTACGATCATCAGCAGGCACAAGATCCGCATCAGGTCTTTGGGCTCGTTGAGGAATACCATCCCCAGGATGGCGGTGCCCGCGGCGCCTATACCTGTCCAGATGGCATAAGCGGTGCCGAGCGGCAGCGTTTTCATGGCTTGCGCCAGCAGGATAAAGCTCAGAATCATCACGATGACCGTCACGATGCTGATCAAAGGTTTTGAAAATCCTTCGCTATACTTCAGCCCAAAGGCCCATCCAATTTCGCATATACCTGCCAATAGCAGGTAAATCCACGCAGTGTTCATACAATTAAGTTTTGAAGAGCGCTGAAGCCCCGGTGATAATAGAATCAGGCTGCAAATTAGGCAGATTAAAGTGGATCGCCATACCTACTGCAGGCGCAGGAGCATTTCGTGCTGCGTCAAAAAGCGGTTGAGATGCATACGCTCTAAAAAAGCAGCCAGGGTGGTGCTTGTATGATCTATGTTGAGCAGCAGCAGGGCCGGTACCTGGGTTTGTTTTGACGCTTCCTTAAGCAGCGCCTTCGCTATACCCTGGTTACGGTTAGCCGGATGCACTCCCAATTGGGCAATAACGCCTGTACGCGGGAGTAAAGCAAGGAAGCCTACCGGTTGTTTTTCTGCATAAGCCTCCAGCACCAGTTTCTGATCGGGATTTTTGCAAAAGGCGCCTTTGGTATTTTGCCAGCTCGGCCGGATATCGCAGAAGCCGTCATAGGTTTTCCAATCTGGCGTAGCTGCCGGCCGGATCTCCACCGTGGGCTCAGGTTCTTTACCTGAGAGCAGCAATTCCCCAACCGGGTTCCGATAGCACTCCAGCGTGCGGACTACCCCAAAGCCGATGGAGCGGTATACCTTAAAGGCGGCCGCATTGCCCTTAATTACCTCCAGCAGGCACTGCTCCACGCCACTTTCGCGCAACTTGGGGAGCAGAAACGCATAGAGCCGCTTGGTGAGCTGGTTTCCCCGATGCTCAGGAAGCACGCCCGTGCCCGCGTTGTAGGCGGTAGGTATACCCTGCCATTCCCCAGACCTGTGAGTATAAAGCCCACCAGTTGCCCGCCGTAGAAAGCACCTGCACAAAAGGTGGGCTCTACGCCTTCGCGCTTAAACTTCATGGCAAATTCTTCCCTGCTTACCTTGATGGGGATCACGTAGTCGGCAAAGGCGGCCAGGAAGGTATCGTAAAGCGCAGGGACATCGTGTTCGCGCAAAAACGAGAAAGTATAAGAAGCCTGAGTCTGCATGAGGTATAGATTTGAAATACAAGAAGGAAGCACTTCCAGCATCAGCATTATCAACACGCCTTCCCCGATAACCCGCCTTCACTGCTTACCGTTAAACTGAAGTACTGAAAAATACAAAAGCTTATAGAAGCTAATACGAAAACCTAAAAAATAAACTATGAAAGCAGCAGTATTCCACAAAATGAAAGATATCCAGGTGGAGACCATCGATGACCCCAGAATAGAGGACGCGCGCGACTGTATACTTCGGGTAACCTCCACGGCCATTTGCGGCTCCGACCTGCACATTTATAACGGCATGGTACCCCAGGCACGTGACATGGTGATGGGCCATGAATTTATGGGCATTGTCGAGGAAGTAGGCTCGGGTGTGAAAAACCTCAAAAAAGGCGACCGTGTGGTGGTGCCCTTCCCTATCTCCTGCGGCACTTGCCACTACTGCAACATGCAGCTGCCCACGCACTGCGAAAACTCCAACCCGGATAACTACGGACCCGAAGGTGAAGTCCCCTTGATGAAGGGTGTCGGTGCGGCTTTGTTTGGCTATACCGATATTTATGGCGGCTACAATGGCGGGCAGGCAGAGTATGTGCGCGTGCCTTACGCCGACTACGGTCCCCGCAAAGTACAGGATAACCTGACAGACGAGCAGGTGCTTTTCCTGACAGACATCTTCCCGACCGGTTGGGCAGCCATTGACTGGGCGCAGTTGAAAGGCGGTGAGACCGTGGTAGTGTGGGGTTGCGGTCCGGTAGGCATCATGGCCATGAAATCGGCCTGGCTGCAAGGCGCCAAGCGGGTGATTGGCGTGGACATACAGCCCTACCGTCTGGAAATGGCCCGCAAATCAGCCAACGCAGAAGTTATCAACTACGCTGAAGTAGACGCTGTGCAAGTGATACGGGATATGACCGGCGGCTACGGAGCCGATGTGTGCGTAGATGCCGTAGGTATGGAGGCCGACCGCACCGTGCTGGAAAAAGCCATGAACGTCGTGCAGATGGAGAAAGGCACTATGAAAGTACTCGAAAAGTGCATGGACTCTGTGAGGCGGTCCGGAACTGTAACAGTAGTTGGTGTGTACGGCTCGCCTTACAATAACTTCCCGCTCTACAAGTGGTTCGACAAGGGCCTGACGCTGCGGGGTGGACAGGCCTGGGTACACCGCTACATTGATCATCTCATTTCGCTGGTGCAGGAAGGCAAAGTCAAGCTCGACGACATTATCACCCATACCGTGCCATTGGCGGAAGCGTCGCGCATGTACGATATCTTCAACAAAAAAGAAGACAACTGCCTAAAGGTAGTACTAAAACCATAATCTGGAGACCACTTAAATAGAAAACCAGCAGCAGGGCTAAACCTTGTTGCTGGTTTTTTTGCTTAAAAATATTCGGAAGCGTTAGCCACAGCTACAATCTTAGGACTGTGCCTTGCTCCTGTATTTCCAGAAAGCCGCTATACCTGCACACAAACTCAGGAGTGTAATCAACGTTTTCTGCCACACTTCTACTTCCCGCAGTTGATATGCCAATACGAGCAACACAACCGTTGCCAGCAGCCACCAAATAGCATGGTAGCGCACCAAGGCCAACTCTTTGTATACCTTCAGGAAAAAGCCGGCATAGCCCATGTACATCAATGCGGCAAAAGTGGTATAGGCTGCCATCTGAAAACCGTAGAGCGGCACTAAAATCAGGTTGAGCACAATGTTTCCTATACCTGCCACGGTGGAGATGCGCCAGAGTTTATTTGTTTTTTCATGGAAAGTGAGCAGGTTGATGACCGCCATGTACATGGGCCGGAAGTTATACCCCATCAGAATGACAATAGCCAACGGATAAGCCTGTTGCAGTTCCTGGTTTCGGATCAGGAAGCCGAAAATTTCCTTCATCCAAAGGCTCCCGATAAATGTGCCGATGAAAAAGAGCAGCTGCAATGTATAGGTCATGTAGCGTGCCTGCAGCGCGGCTTCTATGCTTTTTGTCTGGGCATAAAGCTTCATGTATAAGGGTGTGGCCGCCTGCACCACGGCGAAGCTGGCCGAGGCAAAATAAATCCCAAAGTTCGAAGCCACATTGTAGAGACCGATCCGCCCGACAGGTATACCAACCACATCCAACACAAGTCGATCAGAGGTATCGAGCATAAAAAACGAAAAGCCATGCGGCACAGCCGGTAAAGAAACTTTGAGACTGTGCCGGATGCGGTACCATTTAAAATTAAAGATAGGCCAGAGCTTCTGACTGGCTATAATGTAGATACTCACCACAAAGCCTGCCGCCGCAGAAATGGTACTGGCATAAAACCAGCCCATATACCCCATTCGGAGTTCTGCAATAAAGTAGATGGTCAGGATCACGTTAACGCCTCCCATCAAAAAAGATCGCAGTGCAGTAGGGAGCGGCCGCTGTGTGTGCAGGCAAAACATCCCCCCAAACAGATCGGTGACTACAAAAAAGACCATCGGAATCCCGACAAGCAGCGCAATGAGAAATCGGTTATCATGCGCATCGGCAGGCACCACCCAATAGAGTATGCCCATAGAGACAAGCCCATAAAGCACTGACCAACTAGTCAGAAAGCCGTAGAGCTGGCGCCAGATCCATTGGAAGCGGCTGGGATGCCGTGCAAAGCTGTTTTCCATCACTACCGTAAAGCCCAGCGACTGCAGCATGATCAGGGCACTGTAGTAGGCTGTCACGACCCCTGCCACCCCATAATCAACCGGGGTCAGGTGCTGCGTGATCAGCGGCAGGGCCAGCACACCCGCCAGACGGGGGATCTGTGCTGACAGGCCGTAGATCGCAGCGTGTGACAGGAGTTTTCGAAGCATCCTCTAAAATTAGGTGATAATCCATTCACAGCCATACCTGAGCAAATGCATTTTCAGAAATCACTTTATCCCAGGCTGTTTAAACTTCCGTAAAAGCATTAATTTATGCTCCGGTCTGTCAAAAACCGCAGGCACAAAAGTTGTCATGTTGAGCATAAGCTCAAAAAATTAGTATATTTGTTAATTCAGACAATAAGAAAACAAGAAGCTTCACGGCTATATAGGAGATATAATAAGTGGGATGTAGTTCATGTTCTAGTGGCGGATGCAGCACCGGCGAAAAGCCAGGCGGCTGCAAAAGTAACGGCGGTTGTAGCACAGGAGGCTGCAATCGTTTAAACGTGTTCGACTGGCTCAGCGATATGGAGATTCCAACCGCGTTTGAGGAGTTCGACATTGTAGAAGTAAGATTCAAGGGAGGTCGCAAGGATTTCTTCCGCAACATAAACAGGATTGACCTGACCACCGGCGACCCGGTAGTAGTAGACGTGCCGAATGGGCATCACATCGGCACCGTATCGCTGAAAGGCGAACTCGTGCGCCTGCAGATGCTCAAGAAAAAGGTAGACAACAGCGAGGAGATCCGCACCATCTACCGCATCGCCAACGAGCGCGACATGGAAAAGCTGCGCGAGGTGCAGGAGCAGGAAGCTACGACCATGTACCGTTCCCGCGAGATCATACAGCAGACGGGGCTCCGCATGAAACTCTCCGACGTGGAGTTCCAGGCCGACCGCTCCAAGGCAACGTTCTACTACTCTGCCGACGACCGCGTCGATTTCCGTGACCTGATCAAAAAGCTGGCTGAGGAGTTTAAGGTACGCATCGAGATGCGCCAGATCAGCCTGCGCCATGAGGCCGGTCGCCTGGGTGGCATCGGCTCCTGCGGACGCGAACTTTGCTGCTCCACCTGGCTCACCGATTTCAAGAGCGTGTCCACTACGGCGGCCCGTTACCAGAACCTTTCTCTCAACCCGAGCAAACTGTCTGGACAGTGCGGGCGCCTGAAGTGCTGCCTCAACTATGAGCTGGAAACCTACATGGAAGCGCTCAAGGATATACCTACCGTGTCGCGTCCGCTGCAGACCAAGCAGGGCGATGCCATGCTGCAGAAAACAGACATCTTTAAAAAGATGATGTGGTTCGGCTACCGGGGCGACAATAACTGGTACCCTGTGCCGGTAGAGCGTGTGCACGAAATCCTAAAAATGAACAGCCAAGGCATTGTGCCTGAAACGCTGGTAGAGGAACCTGTACAGGAATCGAAGCAGAACGAGTTTGTAGCTCAGGTAGAAGGCAGCCTGGAGCGCCTTGATGACAAGTTCAAGAACAAGAAAAAGAAGAAAAAGAAGAAAAAGTCAGCTGGCGATAAGGTAGAAGGCTTGTCAGGGAGTGGCATTCAGGACACAGAAGTTCGCGAGCCACGTGCCCCGCGTGAAGACAGAGGGCCTCGTGAGGACCGAGGACCGCGCGAAGGCAGAGGGCAGCGTGACGGCCGTGGCCGTGACAGAGGTCCGCGCGAAGCAAAACCTGCCGACCAGCAGCAACAGGCGAAAGCGGAAATGCCTACAACGGGAACGGAAGGAGCACCTGCCGAACAGGGCCAGCGCCCTAAAAAGCAGCGCCCACCGCGCAACCGTGGTAACCGCGAAGGACGTGAAAACAGGGAGGACAGGCCGCCAAGAGGAGATGAAAGGCAGCCGCGTGAGCCAAGGCCTGCACGGGAAGGTGGAGCGCCAAGACAGCCGCGTGGTGAAGGCAGACCGGAAGCGCAGCAACCGCAAGGCGAAGGCGCCCCGCAGCAGCCAAGGCGTCAGAAGTCACGCAGACCAAACCGAGGCCCAAAACCAAACCAACCTAATACACCTTCGTCTGATGCGTAACATGATGCTAACGCTGGCGGTAATGGGCACCCTTGTACTGTCGGCTTGCGACCCTTCACGGGTATATGAGCAGAACGTAGAAATGCCCGACAAGAACTGGACAGTAGACAATGCGCCTGTGTTTGAGTTTGCCATCGAGGACACCACCAAGCGGTACAATGTGTACTTCAATGTGCGTTACTCCCTGGCTTACGACTACTATAACCTATACCTGCAGCATCGCCTCACGGCGCCCGATAGCAGCCTGGTATCATCGTCGCTACAAGAACTGCACTTGATGGATGCCAAAACAGGCAAGCCGGAAGGAAAAGGTTCGAGCGATATTTACGATGTACAGTCGCTTGTGCTGAAGGAGGTGGCACTCCCACAGGTGGGCACTTACCGCCTGCAGCTGACACAGTACATGCGCCGCGATCCGCTTCCAAATATCCTGGCAGTGGGTGTGCGTGTGGAAGAAGCTGCCAATTAGGACCATACACGATCATTGAGAAAACGGCCGGAGCTAGCATGTAGCTCCGGCCGTTTTTTTGTGCGCATCAGCACTCTATACTTTACATCGAACGCTTTATATCCTGACAAGAAACAGCAGGCTTCTACAACAAAAAATTACGGTTGAAAGTATGCAGTATATCTTAAGTCCTATACCTAATTGCTTGCAACTGTATGAAGCTCACCCTCCAGATAGCCGGATTCGTTCTGACGCTATTTTCTTTCCTGCCTCTTATCAAATCCCCCTTGTGGTGGATCAGGGTGCTTGACTTTCCCCGCCTGCATGTGGCCATACTGCTCACGGGCGTACTGGTGGCGTATGTGGCGCTTTATGGTGTGACAGGTAGCGCAGGTGAGATTGGGATGCTCGCGCTTTGGGTGCTGGCTATTGTGAATGAATTGCGCTATGTCTACTACTTTACGCCACTCGCTCCAATAGAAGCCCTGCGCACGGAAGTAGAGGTGCCAGCCAACTGTGTCACACTGATGGTGTCGAATGTGCGCATGACCAACAAAAAGTATGAAAAGTTCTTGCAACTCGTCCTGCGCACTGACCCTGACATCGTGCTGATCAATGAGCCCAATCAGGCGTGGTACGATCATTTGCAGCCGGAACTCGATAAGCGCTTCCCCTATGCCATCAAAAAGCCGCTGGAGAATACCTACGGCATGTTGCTCTTCAGCAAGTTCAAGCTTCTGGACAGTGAGATACGCTTTATGGTGGAAGATGATATCCCTTCGTTTTTCACGGTGGTGGAATTGCCGAGCGGCCTTCAGTTTGACTTGTATACAGTACATCCGCAGCCGCCCCGGCTCATGCAAAATACCGAGACCCGCGAGGCGGAACTGCTCATCGCGGCGAAGGTTGTAAAGAAATCCCCGCACCCCTCTATCGTAGCAGGCGACCTGAACGATGTGGCCTGGTCTAGCACCACCAAACTGTTCAAGCAGATAAGTGGCATGCTGGACCCACGGGTTGGTCGTGGCTTTTTCAACACCTACAATGCCTACATACCACTTTTCCGCTACCCCCTGGACCATGTCTTTTATGATCCCTCATTCCGATTGGTGCACATGGAGCGACTGCCAAAGTTCGGATCCGACCATTTCCCGATTCTGATCACACTCAACTACGAGCCAAAGAATCAGGAAGAACAACAGCCTCCTAAAGCCGATGCCGAAGACCACGAAGAAGCCAATGAACTGATACAGGAAGGGCTGGAAAAAGGCGAGGAGCGCAACGGAGAAAAGAAGGCCGAAAACGGCATGAAATAAAAAACCCGCTCAGTAAACTGAGCGGGTCAAAATAGATGAATGCCCTGCCTAAAGGGCTATATGTTCGTCAACCTAGATACGCTCTACGTTAATTGCATTCAATCCTTTTTTGCCATCTTTCACTTCGAAAGAAACACGGTCATTCTCACGGATTTCGTGAACTAGACCAGTCTGGTGAACGAAGATGTCTTGGTTTGTATCGTCAGCTACGATGAAGCCGAAGCCCTTAGATACGTTGTAGAATTTTACTTTACCTGTTTGCATGATAAATAATTGTTAATAATAGAAGCAAAGGTAAAAATAAGTTCTTATAAATAACCAAATTCATAAAAATAAAATAAGGATATCTGTCTCAGAAACATAGCCTTGATTTTGTGACTCCTGAAGGTACCTGTCGCGAGCAACGTCGGCACTAATCTGCACGCTTCTACCCGGTGCGCACCTCATAACCCTCCTACGTGAGGTGCGTATAGCTAAAACGTTCAGTTACACTAACTAAATAGGTATGACCACCATTTTTTGATGTGGCTTGAACAAGGCCTTGCCTCTGTTCCGGCGCTTTGTGCTGTGCGGTGGCGATGTCAGATTTAATCGAGCCTTTACTATTCCAATTAATCTATAACTATAAACTGAGGAGATCAGAACTATGAAAGAAAACGAAAAAAATCAATCATCCAGCCAGTCTGGAAGTATGTCGGGCAGCTCGTCATCGGGTAGCTCTAACCAAAGCGGATCTAATTTAAGTGGCTCAAGTCAAAGTGGTTCAGGCTTGAGTGGTTCCAGCCAAAGTGGCTCCGGTCAGAGTGGTTCTGGTATGGGCTCCATGAGCCAGGGAAGTTCCGGTATGGGCTCATCATCTTCCAGTTCTACTCCTTCCTCGAAGAGCAGCAAATCTGCTTCTTCTGACAGCAAGTCGACAGGTACAAAAGCCAAATCAGGCACTAAAACCTCTTCCAAATCTTCTGATTCCAAAACAGGAAAATCTTCAACTTCTTCCAGAAGCAGCAAAGATTCTGATAGCAACCTGATGGGCAGCAGCGACCAGAGCCAGAGCTATGGTAGTCAGAGCGGCTCACAGCAGGGTTATGGCAGCCAGCAGCAAGGCGGCATGGGTGGATATGGTTCACAGCAGGGTGGCCAGGGCTACGGCGACAGCCAGCAGGGTTATGGCTCGCAGGGCGGCTACGGCTACGGTTCGCAGCACAGCGGCGGCTACGGCGGCCAGAGTGGCTATGGTTATCAGGGCGACTACGGTTCTTCGCAGCAAGGCGGTGGCATGCAGCGCGGCTACGGCGACAGCAGCGGCTACAGCTCTTCTTCACAGGGTAACTACGGAGGCTCGCAGGGCGGCTTTAACTATGGCAACCAAGGCGGCATGGAAGGCAACCGCACCCGCTACCAGGATCAGGACTACGGTGCCTCGAGAGGTGGTATGCAGGGCGGCATGCAGGACAGAGAAGGCGACAACATCGGTGGCCAGAGCTACGGTGGTTCGCAGGGCTCTTTCGGTATGCAAGGCAGTGGCTCTAACCAGGGCGGCTACGGCAGCTACGATAGCGGCCGCGGTGGATACGAACAAGGCGGTAGCTACCGCAGCAGTAACCAAGGCAATTATGGAGGCTCGTCTCAGGGCGGCTATGGTTCGCAGGGCAGTGGACAGGAAGGTTACGGCTCCAGCATGACGGGCTCTGGTTCATCCAGAACAAACATGCATGGTGGCTATGGTAGCCAAGGCAGCTACCAGCAGGGCTACGGACAAGGCGATTATGGCCAGCGCGGCTCTCAGGGTGGCTATGGTTCATCGCAGGGCAGCGGCATGCAGCGCGGCTACGGCGACAGTAGTGGCTATAGCTCTTCCTCACAAGGAGGATCTGGCTCTATGGGCGGCCGCAGTGGCTCGCAGGGTGGCTACGGCTCGTCTTCGCAAGGCAGCTATGGTTCTATGGGTGGCTCGCAGGGCAGCTCCGGCGACCGTGACCGTTACGGTTCTATGGGATATGGCTCATCCAGAGGCATGAGTGAATACGACCGCGATGACTATGGCTCACAAAGAGGTTACAGCTCACAAAGCTCCATGCAGGGTGGCTATGGCTCGCAGGGCGGCTACGGCTCACGTGGTGGTTCTTACAACGATGAATACCGTTCGTCTCAGGACCGCGGCCGTGGCGGAAGCTCTTACGGTGATAACTACGGCTCACAGAGTAGCTACGGCGGTTCTTCCCGTCAGGGCTCACAAGGTAGTGGCTATGGCTCTTCTTCACAGGGTGATTACGGCTCTATGAGTGGCCGCAGTGGTTCTCAAGGCGGCTATGGTTCTTCATCGCAAGGCGGTTACGGCTCGCAGGGCAGGTCACAAGGCGGTTACGGCTCTATGAGCAGTGGCGGCTACGGTGGCTCTGAAAGAAGCGGCGGCATGAGCGGCTATGGCCAGAGTGGTTACCGTGAAGGTGGCTACGGCCAAGGCGGACGAGGAGGCGACCAGAGCCGCTATGGCTCTATGGACAGCGGCACCTCTTACTACAGCGATAACCAGGGCTCATCTTCACGCGAAAATTATCGCAGTGGTATGGGCGGCCAGGATTCTTCGCAGCGCGGACGCTCCAACTATGATGACGATAGCAGCAGCTTCGAAACAAGAAGAAGCGACCGCTACCGCGACCTTGACTAATCTGAATTGATCTAAAGCAAGAGGCCCTTTCCTGCATCAGGAAGGGGCCTCTTTTTTTGTGCTATACCTGATGCTTAAAAGCACTCTTGGTAGTCGTTGGCAAACTGGCGGAAACTGTGGGGCGAGCGACCTGTTACTTCCTGTACTGTATGTGTTACGTCAGCAGATTTCCCAGCCTTGTAAGCAGCGTACAATTCTAAGATGGCGTCAGCTATTCGTACTGGCGTATGATGCTTCAGCATGGCTTGCCGGACTGCATCTTCAGGCACATCCACAAAGTCAATTTGCTTGCCTGTTATCTCCCCCAGCAGCGCAGCCATTTCCTGATGCGAGAGCGCCTCCGGTCCGGTCAGTTCGTATACCTTTCCATGATGCTTGTCTGACAGAAGCACCTCTTCGGTTACGGCCGCAATATCACGCGTGTCAATGTAACTTACCTTGCTCTCCCCTACGGGCATGTAGAATTTACCTTCCCGCTTAATCGACTCAGCACTGTAGTTCACCAAGTTCTGCATAAAGGCCGCGGGCCGCAGGATAGTGTAAGGGATGCCGCTTTCCTCTACATACTTCTCCATCTCCCGGTGCCAACGGCCCAGTTGTATACCTGGCTCAGCCCCTGCTCCCAACGCCGACAGCCTGACAATATGTTTCACACCCTTCTTCTTCGCCTCTTCTACCAGGTTGCGGGTCATCTCCAGCTGGTTTTCGGAAAGTGGCGTAATGAGCACAAGCTTATCTATGTTTGTGAAAGCAGCATGCAGCGAATCAGAATCATTGAAGTCGATCTCCACAATCTCCACACCGGGCAGCCGTCTCAGATTTTCACCTTTGATGACGGAGTGTACACCTGCCCTCACTATGACATCCTGCATGGAAAGCTGATTTACAATTTCATGGCCTACCGTACCTGTAGCACCCGTTACCAATATCGTTTGTCGCATCGTTTTATTCTTTTGAGGTATGTTCACTATACGTGCACAGCACTGCTGGCGTGTCGTTTTGCAGCTATACCTATAAACTGATCTGGCTGGTGTTAGGTTGAGGGTGCTGTTGTGTTTACCGCTTCAGCTCAAAACTAACCAAGTATAGTTTCCCTTTCTCATTACTGATGAGCAGTTCTGTAGGTGACAGGTATAGCACCGCTTCCGCCTGCCCTGTGCGGCCCAGCGGCAGACAATAGCGCTTGCCGGTAAACTGCACCAGCTCGTTTTCGGGTTCAAACAGGTATAGCCGCCCATACCCCAGCAGGGCAAAGTATTTCCCGTTCGGGGCGCTGTCGGCAGCTGTGATGGCTGAACTAACACGCAATTCTTCCTGCGGCGATAAGGTATAGGAACCAGCTGTGGCAGGCAAGGTATAGCGGCGGGTAATGCCTTTGCGGGCCCGGCTTTTGGTGAATAGGTGCAGACTGTCAGCACGGTAGAAGAAAGCCTCCAGATCGAAGTTTCGCTCCTGTGCCGGTGGCGGAAAATCCTGCTGGTCGGCGAAGCTGAATAGTATGGTATCCTGCACGATCATCCCCTCCTGCTGCAACTTAAAGGCGCGCAAGTCGCGGCGGGCATTGGCGTTGTTGCCGAAGTCGCCGATGTAGAGATTGCCGTTGTCGTCCTGCGCCAGCTCTTCCCAATCGCGGTTAGGTATAGACAGCGGTACAGTTTTCAGCAACTTACCCTTCAGGTTGAAAAGGTATAGCTCTGCTGGCTGGCCACCGTCGGGATGGGTCCAGAAAGTGCTGTCAGTAGCATGGGCCAGCCCGGAGCTCTCCCTTATGCGCGCGTCCAGTCGGCCGATACGCTGCACGCTCACCTTGTAATCTTTCCGCAGCCGCTCAAAATCGCTGTTGCGTCTGTCAGGTCCGCAGCCACACAGCGCCGTTTGCAGGTATACATACAGGGTGAAAAGCTTGATGAGCATTTTTTAATTATTGATAGCTAATTGTTGATTGTTGCCGGTGCACGATTTGAACAGGTCGCGACCTGTCCCAACAGGATATACCTTCCAAAATCTTCAACTCCCAAACTCTTTCACTCCCAGACGCTTAAACTTATCCAGCACCGCCTTGCTGTTAGACCAGAACTGCCGACTGTAGATTCTTTGAGAAGGCCAGTTTCTTTGCCGGAGCAGTTTGGGTATATCGGCGTGGGCGTGGCGCACGGAGAGGTTGTTGAAGTACAGGTCGTCATCGGTCAGTACTACGCTGCTGTAGTTGCCCTCCTCGACTACGGTCAAGTCCGCGAAAGGCACGGCGGCTTGCAAAGCAGGAACTGCCCGGGCCAGTTGCTCTTTAAGCATCGGCACCTGCGATGGCATGGGCAGCACCTGCGGCTCGTACTTGAAATAGCGACGACTAACCTGCTGGGCATAATGCAGGTAATCGCGCAGCAGCTTCGGTCCGGCATGCTGTGCGTTCTCTACCTGCAACTGCTCACTCCGGATACTGCTCACCACAATCACTAGTTGCCTGGCACGGGTAATGGCCACATTCAACCGGTTTTCGCCACCGGCCTGGTTCAGACTACCGAACTGCATCACCATTTTGCCTTTCGCATCCGGTGCATACCCTACCGATAAGATCACCACCTCTTTCTCATCGCCCTGCATGTTTTCGATGTTTTTGACCGTTACGGTTGGTGGCAAAGCTATACCTTGCAATTGGGCTTTTTCTTCGAGCAGGTCCTGCACCAGCATTTGCTGATTGTAGTTGAAAGTGATCACCCCCACATCCTCCATACCGCTCTGTACAAGCTGCCATACCTGCTCCACCACTTTTTCGGCTTCGGGCAGGTTGCTGTTCTGTTGCCACAGCCCCTGTACTTTCACAAACTGTATGGCGGGCTGGTGGGCGTTCACGTCATGTCGCTCAGGTATAAGCTCCAGGCGGTTGCGGTAAAAGTAGCGGTTAGAGAAATCGATCAATTCCGGGAAGCGGCTGCGGTAATGCTGCGTGAGCATGGTCTGTGGCAGGTATAGTCCGCAAAGTTGCAGCAGCGATTCTGCGGTCAGTTCCTCTGGCTCTTCGTTGCCGTTGCCGCCCCAGCGGGAACGGTACAGGTCTGACGGACGCAGCTGCTGCTCGTCGCCGGCCACGACCACCTGCTGCCCGCGCAGCATGGAGGGTATACCTGTTTCGGCAAAACATTGGCTGGCCTCGTCAAAGATTACCAGATCAAAGCAGCGCTCCAGCGGGAACACCGCCGACACTGTTTCAGGTGAAGCCAGCCAGCAAGGAGCCAAATTCAGGATTTCATCGCTGAAAAGTTCGAACAACTTGCGGATCGGGTATAGACTGCGTTTTTTGCTGACCTGCGCATGCAGACGACGATAGGTCACGGCGTTGCCAAGGCGGTTGTACTCCATGTTCCGGTAGGTCTGTTCACGCAACCGCGACAGCACAATCTCCTGACTCAGGTCCTGCTTTTGCTGCAGCAGGTTCTGGAGATCAGCTTCAACCCGGTCCAGCTCGCCGCTATCGGGCATGCGCAGTTCAGGCCACTGACTTTCGAGTTCGTGCAACCAGGCCAGGTATAAGCTGTTCAAAAACAGCGTCTCACCTAGTTGGGGGGTAGCTATACCTTCGTGCAGCACTTGCCTGCAGACTTCCTGTTCAGCAGCCGAAAGTGTGCTGCGCAGCTCATCGTAAGCCACCATCGGCTCAAAATACTGACGCAAGCTTTCCAGCAATTTAGGGCTATAGTCTTCCTGTTCTGCCAGTTTTTCGATATGCATTTTCGGAAGCCATTGCTCCCACTCGCCGTAGCGCTGCTCAAACACTTGTAGCGCCTGCGCCAGCGCTTGCAAATGATCCGACAAGTTTTTCTCCAGCCACATCTTCTCGTGCAGCACCCGCTCCCGGTGCAGTTGCTTCAGTAGTTGATGCGCCTCCAGGGCCTGCTCCACCACCTCCAGCTTTTGCAGCATCGGGGTGGGGTTGTCTTCGAGGCGCAAGGTATAGCGGATGCTTTTATTAATGGATTTGATCAGCCCCTGTGCCTCCTCCCGCAGCTCGATGCGGCGCTGCAATTCGCCCACTCTCTTAGGAGTCAGTTCAAGCTTATACTTGGCCAGTGCCTGCTGCAGCACTTTCTTGTCCTGCGAAAAATACCAGCCTATCCCTTTAAAAAAATCCTGCTTCTTCGCCTCAAAGACCGTGATTGCCGATTTCACCAGCGTCAGTTGCTCAATAGGTATAGTGGCGTCCGGAGCGGGGCAAGTCAGGTATAGCGCTTTGAGCTGGCGCACCAGTTTTTTCAATTCTGAAGCTTTGGCCTCTTTTCGAAGCAGAGGTTGCAGTGCCTCGGCCACGCCTTCCCGATCGAGCAAGTGCTGCAGTTCGTCCAGGGTGTCGTAGGCGGTGCGGAAGCGTTCCAGGCTGCTCAATTCGAATTCGGCACCGCTCAGCTGGCTTATACCTTGCTGCATGGCGCGGTACTGCTCGGGCAGTGCTTCGATGGTGCGCTCCATTTCCTGCTGCTGCGGCCAACCGAAGCCCTGCATGCTATGCCGCACTTTCCAGATAAAATCGGCCTTCTCCAGCACGATGCCCTGCTGCAGACTGGCCCGCAAACGAGGCAAAAAGTCATTCACCGTAGCGGCTGTGAACTGCTTGAATACTTCTGACAACTGCACGTGCGGCTGCTGCAGGCTGCTGCGCAGGTATAACTCCTTGGGTGACCAGCCACAACGACTGCTGTCGAACAGGGCGGTGCGGAAACTCTCCAGCTTTTGCAGGCACTGGTTAATGCCACGGCTTACTTCCAGGAAAGTACGGTCGGTGTAAATGCTGTTGAGGGCGTTGTTCTGTTTTTTGTATTCTTCCAGCTGGTCTATCTGCAGGAGTAGTTGCTGGTAGATGCTTTTGCGGTCGGCGTTGATGTCGTGCACTAAAGCGGCAAACGGACCGAGCCCGGCTGGTGACAAGCGCTGGTGCACTACGTCGAGGGCAGCGCGTTTTTGACTCACTACGAGCACCCTTTTGCCGCGGGCCGTAAAGTCCGATACCAGGTTACAGATGAGCTGTGACTTGCCCGTGCCCGGAGGCCCCTGTACTACGAGCGAACGCCCCTGTTTCACCTGCTGCAAAGCCGCCTCCTGCGACGCATCCATGGCAAAAGCAGTAAAGGTATGTTGTGCCTGCGTGGTGGCCTGGGTTATACCTGTATCGGGCCCTATAAACAAGTCTTCCATTTCCTGCAAGCCGCTGCGCTGCAACAGTTCGTCGTAGTCGCCCAGCAGATAAGACGCGGCTTGCGGGTATAGACCGAGCACAGCCTCCTGCTCCAGGTATAGCTGACCGGGTTTGAGATCGGCTTCATAATCGGCTTTGCGGGAATCGTGGAATGGCTTGAGTTTATCGGTAAAGAATTCGCGGCCGGCGTTTACAGTCAGCTGGTTTTCTTTCAGGAGCTCGTATACCTGTGTGCGGAATTCCAGCGGGTGCGAGGGCAGTGTGCTCAGGTCAAGCTCCAGCAGAGGCTCGGCCAGCGGCGTGCCCATGTAGTGCGCATAGGCCAGCACAAAACTCTGATTGAACTGCGCTGGCTGCGAGGTGTCAGGTATAAGCTCCCACTCCTGCCTGCCGTTTACCTGCAGCTGCACCGGAAAAAATAGCAGCGGGCAGCGCACCGTGGTGCCATCGGCGAACTTGCCATGCACAAAAGGCCAGCCCAGGTATAGCTCCCGGCTTCCGCGCTCCTCCAGAATCATGTCGGCTTTGCGGCGTATAAAACGCAATCGCTGGCTGACGGGCGTAACGGGGGCATAGCGACTGTCGGCGAAAGGAGCCAGCACAGCAGTTTTGCCACTAATCACTTTCTCCAGTATATGGAAAGCGGGCTTGTTGTTGATGAAATCCAGCTCGTTGACATCCAGGTGCAGCTCACGCGAAAGCCGCAACAGCAACAGGGCCCTGTTGCCGGCGCTCAGGTTTAGCAGACGATGACGATAGCTTTTGAGAATGGATTTCATAAAGTGCGTTGTTCCGAAAACGGATAGAATTGCAGAATAGTCTGTAGCTATACGGCAAGTCGGCAGCATGACGGCAAGTTAGTATGAATTTAGTGGACTTGGAAACGATGAAACGGCTATCATTCTGGTATTATTTCCGTAAAAATATTCATAAAGCCTTGTTTACAAACCGGATACAGCATCAGCAGGGCTCATACCTCAGCGCGATACCTGTACCTATGAATCCGATCAGAAAATTCAGATCATCCAGCTTATTTATTACTGTTGCCGGAGAAAGCCTGGGACATGTTACTATCAACAGGACTGTTCTGTTGAGTACTTTTCTCTATACCTTTGCCGTGGCGCATGTTTTGGTCGGCATCGCGTTTTATTTTCAGGATACGAGTCGCTTTTACAGCTATCTCACAGAAGACGGCTATATCGAATATTTCACGTCTTTTTTTTTGCTAGCTACTTCGCTGTACTGTTTTTATAAAGCACCCCGGATAGATGGCAAATGGGCAAAGGCGTTCTTTTATGTGGCGGCGGCTGTTTTTTTCTTTGGCTTTGGCGAGGAGATTTCCTGGGGGCAGCGCCTACTGGGCTTTGAAGTGCCGGAGGACCTGGAGAAGATCAATCCGCAAAGCGAGTTTAACCTCCACAACATTCACTTGAATGGCGTGAACCTGAACAAGCTTATTTTCGGCAAAATATTATACCTGGGCGTATTCGTTTACTTTTTGGCTTTGCCCGCGCTATACCGGCACAGGCAGTGGTTTAGGCAACTGGTAGATAAAATCAGGCTTCCTTTGCCAACTCCTTTGCAAGCGCTGCTCTATACCTTTCTATTCATCAGCCTGCTGCTCATTAATGATGGGAAAAAGTGGGAACTGCAGGAATTCGTGCTCGTTAGCTTTATTTTTTACGCCTTCCTGATGCCTTACAACAGGAGCATTTCGCACCCGACTCAGGTATAGCCTATCCTTTTAACCGAAAGCAGCCTGAAATTCAAAGGCATGCCACTAACCTATCCGGCCTGTTTAACCGTATGGAGTAAAAATTTCCTGCCAAGCTATTTTGTGGTTTCGTGACCTGCTATACCTTACAACATTTTCCGCTGAGCAGCAGTTGTAGTGTCACGCACATGCTGTAGCTTGCATCTGCTTGCACCGACATTTACTATGAAAAAGCCTACCAATCTACTCCTTTTCTTTGGGTTGATCCTCACCCTACTTGCCTCCTGCCGCAAAGAGCGGGTGGAGAAAGAAGTAGAACGCATGGACGAAGTCACGACCTCCAAGAAGTACCCTTTTAAGTTTACAGACGAGAGCCTGGAGAAATGGAAAGAGCAGGTTCCGGAGATCCAGAAAGTCAACATTAAGTCCACGATGGACGGCGTCCAGCAGCCGGCCCTGTTCTATACCTCCGAAACAACCGGCCCCAGACCGCTGCTGGTGATGCTTCACAGTTGGAGCAGCGAGTACCTGCAGGTAAAGAGCATCCCGTACGCACTCTGGAGCAAGGAATACGACTGGGCTTTCATTCATCCCAACTACCGTGGCAAGTTCGACAATCCGGACGCCATGGCCTCTGACCTGGCCATACAGGACATTGTGGATGCCGTGAATTACGCCAAACAGCACACAGAGATCGACACGAACCGCATCTATATCCTCGGCTCCTCCGGCGGCGCGATGACGGCGCTGGTGGCGGCCGGCCGGCACCCCGAGATCTGGGCAGGCGTAGTGGCCTGGGTGCCCGTTTTTGATCTGGTGGACTGGTATGCCTTCAGCCAGAACTACCCGCACCGCGACTACAACCGCCACGTGGTGGCTGCCTGTGGGGGCGAGCCGCTGCCAGGCACTCCCGCCGCCGAAGAATGCAAACGCCGCAGCCCCAGTACTTACATCCACCAAGCCAAAGACGTCCCGATCTTCCTGGCGCACGGCACAGAAGATGTGCTGGTCCCGCCGGATCACTCTATCCGGCCCTTCAACATTCTGGCCAGCCCGGGCGATACTATTTCGCAGCAGGACATCGACTATCTTCTGAAAGAACAGGCGCTGCCAGAGGAAATGGCCAGGACAACTGAGGAGAGCAAGTACTTCGGACCTTCGGACCCGGAGGTGGTGTTTGTGCGGCAATCCGAAAATGTGCGTCTGGTGCTATTTGTGGGGCAGCACGACATGGCCTACAACCCCGGTCTGTTGTGGCTGAACGAACAGCGCAGGAAAGTGGCTCCAACTACCCTTGAGCCAGTTGCCGGGCACTAAGAAATTTTCCTATTTCAGATAGAACCGATGCCTGAAGCTTCTAATAAAGACGAGCACGCCAAACCTACTGTACCCACGCTGGAGCAGGTTTCTTCTGGCGGTGTGGTGTTCCGGCAGGGAGCCTCAGGTATAGAAGTAGCGTTGATATCGGTAGGCAAGCCCGAGCGCTGGCAACTGCCGAAAGGTATAGTAGACCCCGGCGAAACGCCCGAGGTAACGGCTGTGCGGGAAGTGCGGGAAGAAACCGGTGTGACGGCTGCGCTGGTCGAGAAGATAGATACGATTGAGTACTGGTATGTGGGCGACAGGGCGGGGCAGCGGGTCCGTTTTCATAAGTTTGTGCATTTCTTTTTGCTCGCTTACCAGTCAGGCGACATTGGCCAGCACGACTGGGAAGTGAACGAAGCCCGCTGGGTGGATCTGCAGGCGGCTAAGGAACTACTGTCTTTTAAAAGCGAACGGCAAGCGTTGGAAAAAGCGGAGCGGCTGATCGACGCCCTCGAAAAGTAACACACTATACCTACAGCACCAGGTATGGGCTGATCTTCTCAAACAACTCTGCCGTTACGATCTTGATCTGCCGCACATCCTCTACTTTGCTGAACTCCCCGTGCTGCTCCCTATAGGCCACGATGGCACGCGCCACATTGGAACTGATGTACGGATGTGCTCGTAGCTGTTCGACACTAGCCTGGTTGAGTGATAATTGTTGCAGGGTGTTGGCTTTCGGCACGAAGGTATACTTATGCAGACTGTCTACCACTGCGGGCGGCAGGGCGTATACCTCCTGTACCTGCGCCATGCTGTGAAAGCCTCCCAGCCCATCCCGGTATTTCACAATCCTCGCCGAAAGTTTGCTGCCAATTCCCCTGATCTGTTTCAAGGCAGTTGTGTCGGCGGTGTTGATGTTGAAAGGGGCAAGGATAAAACGCTCGCGGGGTCGTGGGTTGTTTGCCCAGTTTGGATTGGGGGTCGTACGCGAGTTGGCGGCTATACCTTGCTTGCGGCCATACCTGTCAGGCTTGGATTCGGGGAGCTGAATGTACGGGTATAGCGTCTGAAAAACGGAATCGGGTAGACCGTAGATAGTCGCAAGCTGGGCCTTGTAGGTGAAGTCGCCGACTTTGTTGCGGTAGTTGAGGATGCGTTGGGCCATGTACTTAGGCATGCCGAGCTCCTGCCATTGTGCTTCTGTCAGGTGATTGGGGTTAAATGGCTGCAGCGCTACAGGCAGTTGGTATATCTGTTTTCTGCCCGTTTTCTCTGGCTGCTTTGCTTCGAGTTGCGCCACCAGGCTGTCGAGCAGTTGCTTGTCGGCCGGGCTGCTCTCAACAACGCCAGTTTCCAGTGTCGTGAACCATTTAAACAGCAATGGTGCTGCCGTCAGCAGCACCATTGCTCCTATCAGTACCAGAAACCCGTTTACTTCACGCTGCGAAAAGCCAAAGTTGCGTCGAATCCAGTACCTGATTTTCTTCATAAAATAGTTAAGCCTGTGGAGTCCGCCGCTCTATCTCGTCGTCGTTGTCAAGATAGGAGTCAGGCTCCGGTTTGTGAGGGGCATTGAGCACCCTTATAAAAAAGTAGATAGTTGCGCCAGTTACTAACAACATGGTACTGAGCATGACAACAAGTGCAGATGTATTCATAGTTTCCTAAATTCTTCCTTCTCTAACTCTTTTTTTATACGCCATGTATACTAGCCCCGCTATACTCAGGAACACAACTACCAGCAGTATGCGCGAAGCATTCACAAAGAACAGCGTATCCTGCAGTTGCTCAATCACGGCCGGGTCGGTGGCTTCGGCCAGCTGGCGCTTCAGGTTCGAGTTCTTTATCTTGTTGATGATGGAGCTATCGTCCAGTTCCCAGCCGTTGCTGAATGCGCCTGCCCAATCGCCGCCCTTCGGTGTGATAAGGGAGCCGATGAACACCCATAGCAACAGCAGTGGGGTTACGAATTTGATGATGAATTTGTAGATGTTCGGCACTTTGATGTCAGCACCAGAGGTAATTTCTCTCCAGCCTTTGTTCATACCAAACACCCACGCAAACAAAATGGATTCAAACAAGGCAAACACCACCAGCGATACCGTACCTGCCCAGTAGTCGTACTCGTCGAACACGCCGTACTTGAAGAACAGCACCGTTGGCATACCCAGCACCAGCACGATAAGGCCAAAAGACCAGGCAGCAGGTCTGCGATTCCAGTTAAACTCGTCCTGCAAGAAACCAATCCACGGTGTTCCCATGGCCAAAGAAGACGTGATGCCCGCAAAGAACAGCAAGCCAAACCACATCACACCGGCAACGGCACCAAGTACATCGCCCCACTGGTAGAACAGGTATGGCAGCGTTCGGAAGCCTAATCCAAGACCACCCTGGCTGTTTACGAGGTCAACTACACCATCTATACCCAGGTAACCAATCGAAATTGGAATCAGGATAGAAGCACCCAGCACCACTTCCACGAACTCGTTCATCCAACCTGCCGACATGGCATTGAGGGCGATATCGTCTTTGGAGCGCACATAGGAAGCATAGCAGTGTATGGTACCCATACCTACCGAAAGTGTAAAGAAGATTTGACCGGCCGCAGCCAACCATACCGTAGGAGACCAGAGCTCATCGAAGTTTGGCGTCCATAGGAAGTTAAGGCCAACTGAGCTGTCGTTAATGGCACCATTTTCACCTGCGGTAATCGTAAAGCCTTTGTAGGCCAGGAACATACCGAAAAGAATCAGGAGCGGCATACCTATCTTGGCAACGCGCTCCACTCCTTTGGCAAGACCCTGGGAGAGAATCCAGGTGTTAAGCAGCAAGCAGATGACAAAGAAGAAGATGGGCTCGTAAGGGATACCGAAGGTAGACTCACCCAGGCTCACATACTGATCAAAGAAGTTGGAAACGCCGTTCTGGTCGAGTCCATTGAAAGAGCCAGCCAGCGAGTGGAACACATAGGAAAGCGTCCAGGATTCCAGGTAGCAGTAGTAAGAAGCAACCGCAATGTTGGTCCAGATGCCGAATACGCCGATGTACTTCCACAGGCGGTTCTTGTGCATGGTATCTACAATGAAGGGAGTGGAGTGGTGACCGAACTTGCCCCCGAAGCGGCCCATAGACCATTCAATCCAGAGCAGGGGAATACCCATCACCAGAAAGCAGACCAGGTAAGGTATAATGAAGGCTCCTCCGCCGTTCTGCACCGCCTGCACCGGGAAACGGAGGAAGTTCCCCAGGCCCACTGCGTTGCCGGCCATGGCCAGAATGAGACCCACCCGGGAGCCCCATGATTCTTTGTTAGCACTCATAAAAAGGGTAAAGGTTGGTTAGTTTAGATTAGTTGGTTTAGTGTAAAGGCACGGGTAATCAGGATTTAAAGCTTCCAATTTAAGCAATGGTTCTGATTGAACCATATTAAATTCAATATTTTTAATACATATCAGCCTGTTCTGCCACCATGGCAATGCCCTCCTGAAACGTATGCGGTTTGTACCCAAGCTCCCGTTCGGCTTTGGTGATGATGAAACCAGTGCGGGCAGGGCGCCTGGCAGGCTGCGAGAAGGTGCTGCCGTCGGCTTTGTCGATCAGCGATTTGTCCAGCTTGAAATAGTCGGCTACCAGCAGGGCCATGTCGTAGGGGGTGTACATTTCCTTGCCCGAGATGTTATAAATGCCCTCTGCATCGTGCTGCACGGCCAGCCAGCAGCCCATGGCCAGGTCCTCGGCCAGTGTCGGGGTACGGAACTGGTCGGTTACTACCTTGATCACCTTGCCAGCCCGCAGGCTGTCGCGCACCCACAGCACAATGTTGGTGCGGCCGTAGTCGTGCACCACGCCGTACACGAGCACCGTGCGTAGTATCGCCCATTTGCACTTGGCCTGTTTCACAATTTCCTCTGCCATCAGCTTGGTTTCGCCATAAAAGCTGATCGGGTTGCCTGCTGCCTCCTCGTCATAAGGGCCGTCTTCGCCATCAAAAATAAAGTCCGTGGACAGATGGATAAGGTGCACGTTGTGCTTTTCGCAGGCCTCTACCACGTAGGCTACCGCGTCGCGGTTGAGTTTCAGGGCGCCCGCCTGGTCCGATTCGCACTGATCCACGTTGGTCATGGCGGCGGTATGGATCAGGTGCGTTGGTTTGAAATCGGCCACTACCTTTTCGATCTCTTCGCGGTTAGTCACATCCATCGAGGCAAAGGACAGTGTTGGGAAAATCTCCGCCAGTTTGTTCTCGCCACGGCTGGTCGCCAGCAATTCCACATCGGTGCGAGGAAGCAGCAGGGAAGCCAGTTTCTGGCCCAGCAGACCGTTGGAGCCTGTGATTAGTATTTTTTTCATGTTTTCAGTTTCTGTTGTATGATTGATTCTCCTTGAAGTGGATCACTTCACTATCCCTTCGAGAAGCAACGGCATCATGCCCTCATTATAAAGGTAAGTGCGTGGTTACTTATCGACATGGCCCTACTTGCAGGTATAGCAATTGACTGAAGAGGCAAAGTTGTTTCAGGTATAGTTAGTCCGCCTGCTGATAGGTATAGCGGTACTTCTTGGCGATCTTTTTCTTCTTCACTTCCTCCACCTTCACTTTCATAGGTATATCGGAAAGTGGGCGATTTCGACCGTCTACAGCTTGTGCTGCAATCTTATCGATCACATCCAGACCATCGATCACCTGCCCATACACCGTGTAGGCTTCATCAAGCTGTGGCGTTCCCTGGTGGTTCTCCACAATATAGAACTGGGAGCCGCTCGACTCTTTTTTAGGATTTACCTGGTCACCCATACGGGCGGCGGCCAGGGCGCCACGCACATGCTTATACCTGGGTTTGATCTCGGCAGGCACGGTATAACCCGGGTTGCCGGCTCCGTCGTTCCGTGGATCATCGTCCTTGGTGTTTGGGTCGCCGCCCTGGATCATAAACCCATCGATCACGCGGTGGAAAGTGGTGCCGTCGTAAAAGCCCTGCCGTGCGAGTTTCAGGAAGTTCTCTTTGTGGAACGGCGTGTCATCGAAGAGCACCAGTTTCATTTCTCCGTGCGGAGTGGAGATGGTTACCAGTTGATCTTTGCCTTTGGGGGCTTTCTGTGCCATCGCGGCCATTGGCAGAAGCGCCAGCATCAAAATGAAAACAATTATCTTTCTAAGCATGTTCATGTTGAGGGGTAAGTTTTCGGTTTAAAATCAAGTCCAGATTCCAAATTTAAGCCTTTTTGGTTCCTTTCCATGTATTGCCTGCATTTTCTGCAGGTTCATACGAATTCTTTTGAGCATGTTAGGAAGCTACAGGCAGGACCATTATGCTGAATACTTCTATACCTGTAAAAGAAAGGGGCCACCTGCTTTCTACAGATGGCCCATTTCTTATTTGAATCTTTAGTGTACTTATTCTTCTCTTTCAGACCTGATCTCCTTCAGGATCTTGTCTCCGCCACGGCTCAGAATCGTTTCGGCCAGCCTTGTGCCCAATGCTTCGGCCTCCTCCTGGCTACCTTCATATACCTCTGAGAGGTGCTGCTGCCCGTCGAGGCTCACGATGCCGCCATGTATGCGCACATTTCCCTCCGCCGTCAGTTTAGCCAGTGCAAAAGAAGGTATGCTGCAACCGCCCTCCATGGTACGCAGGAAAGCGCGCTCTGCCAGCAGGCACACGTGGGTATCGGCGTGGTTAACGGCATCTTTTATCAGCTGCTTCAGCTCGGGATCAAGGTCGCGGGCGCACTCCACGGCCACGCTGCCCTGGCCGGCTGCAGGCACAAATTCATCGTCCGGGAAGGTATGCACGATCATGTGGTCGTAGCCCATCCGGATCACACCGGCATAGGCTAGTACCAGTGCTTCAAAGGGGCCTTCCTTTAGCTTCTGCAAGCGGGTCTGCAGGTTGCCGCGCGACTCATCAGTGGTCACGTTCGGGTAGTACTTTCTGAGCAGGGCTCTGCGACGTGTAGAAGATGTACCAAGCATCACCTTGCTGTCGCGCTCTAGTTTGAAGTCCGGGTTGAAGGACAGGACCACGTCGTTAACAATCTCGCGCTCCATAAAGGCCACCAACTCCAGCTCGTCAGGTATAGTCGACTGCACATCTTTGGCGCTGTGCACGGCAACCTCGATGGTGCCTTCGCGCAGACCTACTTCCAGCTCTTCAGTGAACACGCCCTTTGAACCCAGCTTAACGAGGGAACGGTCGAGTATCTGGTCGCCTTTGGTGCTGATGATGACAATCTCAGTATCGAGACCGGCGGCCTGTAGTTTATCGGCGACGGCATTCGCCTGCCAAAGGGCCAGCTTGCTGCCACGCGTTCCGATTCGGATGGTTTTAACTATTGTATTATTTTCCATGATATTTTCTCCTTAACTAGCATTGCGCAGGTACTGGGCGATCTGAATCGAGCTGTCTACAAACACCATTTTCGGGTTGGCGTTGCGCTCTATATGATAGTGCGCCTCGTTTAGTTCCTGCGCCAGTTTATCGGCATTGTTTTCTGTGATCAGCTTCGAGAACTTTTGTACGAAATCGAGCTCGTTAGGGGGTAGGTAGGCGATCAACGACTCATCCACGCCGTAGAGCATCACCTTACGGAAGAGGTTTAGCGCATAAAGCAAAAAGTTCTTCTGGTTCTCGCGGCCCAACTTCTGAAACTCCTCGCTGGCGTCCACCACTTTCTCGAACTTGTAGCTGTAGCAGTTACGCATCCAGTCGGTGAAGAAGGTGAAGTAGTCGCTGCTGACCTCGCTGGTGAGTTTGGAAGCGGCATTCAGACTTCCCTCTGCCAGCTGCGCCACCTGGTAGGCGGCTGTGTTGACGAGTCCGTGCTTTTCCTGCAGGTAGCTGATCACTTCCTCTTCGGTAAAAGCCCGCACCTGCACAATCTGGGTACGCGAGGTGATGGTTGCTAAGAGCTTGTCGGCCGACTGCGACACCAACAGAAAGAGCGTTTTGGCTGGCGGTTCTTCGAGTAATTTAAGTAACGCATTGGCCGCGAAAGGGTGCATCAGTTCCGGCAGCCAGATGAGTATGATCTTGTAATCGCCCTCAAAAGCTTTCAGTGACACCAGTTTTACCAGTTGGCGGCTTTCCTCTTTGGAGACATTGCCCTGCTTGTTCTCAGCGCCGATGTGCTGCATCCATTCGTTGAGCCCCTGGTAGGGATTGGCCAGCACGAATTCGCGCCACTCGGTCAGGAACTTCTGGCTCAGTACATCCTTGGTAATGGACTTGGTGCTCGTTACCGGCATCACGAAGTTAAAGTCGGGGTGCACCAGCTTGTTCATTTTCACGCAGCTGTTGCACGTTCCACATGAATCATCGGGCTGCCTGTCCTCGCAATTAATGTAGGTAGCGTAAGCCAGCGCTAAGGCCAGATTTGCACTTCCCTCCTGCCCCAGAAACAGCTGCGCATGCGCCACATGGTTCTGTCGCACCGAGTTAACCAGTAAGGTTTTCGTTTCCTGATGCCCTAGTATTTGAGAGAAATGCACGTTTTAATTATTAAATTGTTGAATGGTTAAATTGTTAATCTGCTGGGTAACACACGCAGAATTTACATTCCACGAAGTTAACAATTTAACCTATAACAATTCAGCCACTACCCTTTCCTATCCCACACCCGGTATTCCTGGGTTTGCTCGAATATTTCTGCGAAGATAGCCTTTTCTGTGTCATCGAAGGGCAAATTGCGCCGTCCCATTACTTTTTCGGCTACTTCGCTGGCTTTGCGCAGCTGAAAAGTCTCGAAACCGGAGGCGCCTCCCCAGGCAAAGGAAGGTATAAAGTTGCGCGGGTAGCCGGCCCCAAAGATGTTGGCGCTCACACCCACCACCGTGCCCGTGTTGAACATGGTGTTGATGCCGCTCTTGCTGTGGTCGCCCATGATCAGGCCGCAGAACTGCTGCCCGGTGCTTTTGAAGCCACCTTTGGCATAGCTCCATATTTTCACTTCGGCGTAGTTGTTCTTCAGGTTCGAAGTATTGGTGTCGGCGCCCAGGTTGCACCACTCGCCCAGCACCGAATTGCCCAGGTAGCCTTCGTGTCCTTTGTTAGTATGGCCAAAGATAACCGAAGCTGCCACCTCGCCGCCTACTTTGCAGAAAGGCCCGATGGTCACGTCGCCGCGCATTTTGCCGCCGACGTTCACATTGCTGCCTTCACAGATCGCAAATGGCCCTTTGATAATTGCGCCTTCGTGTATCTGTGCATTCTTCCCGATGTAGATCGGCCCGTTTTCGGCATTGAGGATAGCCGCACGTATCTTGACGCCCTCTTCTATGAAGATATTTTCCTCGTCGTACACCATGGTATACTTATCGTCGATGGGCTGGCTCTGGCGCCCTGCCGTCAGCACTTTAAAGTCGCTGCGGATCTGGTTGCCGTTCTGAACGAAAATCTCCCATACCTCCCGAACGATGTTTTCAGGTTGGCATTCTATCTTTTTGGAGGAAGAGTAGATGGCCAGTTCACCGGCATCGTGCAGGTCCAGGTTATCAGCATGGAGGGCTACTAACATACCTTCGCAATACAATCCTTCCCCCGCTTTCAGGGATTTTATTTTATCTACCAGCGCTTCGTCCGGACAAACAGCGCCGTTGACAAACACATTGTGGATATCGTAGTGCGCCGGAAACTTCTGCTGCAGGTATGGCTGCGTCAGATACGACACGGTCGCCCCTGCCTGTAGCTGCCACTTTTCGGCAATGGTCATGATGCCAACGCGGATATCGGCCACTGGCCTGGTAAAAGTCAGCGGCAAAAGCGACTGCCGGATAACAGGGTCATCGAAGAGAATGATGTTCATAGCTGTAAAAATAAAAAGTCTTGCGGAATTTGAAACAGGTTCTTTAATCTCAATAATGCATGCCGTACCTGTACCGGACAGGGCCTTCAGAAAGTTGTTAAAAGCAAAAAAGTCTTTCCGTATGGTAACAGAAAGACTTTTTTCAAACGTTTTAACCAAGCTTTATACCTGACTATTTTTTCTTGTAACGTGTGTTGAAACGCTCCACACGACCCGCAGTATCCACAAAGATGTTTTTACCAGTGTAGAAAGGGTGTGACGCAGAAGAAACTTCCACTTTGATTACTGGATATTCTTTGCCGTCTTCCATCGTGATTGTCTCGCTAGAGTTCATCGTAGAACGGGTGATAAATTTAAAATCACTCGTCATATCCTGGAAAACCACCTCTCTGTATTCTGGGTGAATGCCTTTTTTCATTATTATAAACGTTAATTAACCTTAATTTCTGAATCGGACTGCAAATTTAAGAAGTATTTTCGAATTTAAAATGTTACTAACCAAATTATTTTAACATTCGACGTTGCTAGCGATATTTATATAAATTTGTCTCAGGCACAGCGCCATACCTTACACCCATACCCTCATGACACACCCACAGCAGAACCTGATACTCGACCAGGGGCAGATCCAGCAGAAGATCACCCGCATGGCCTACGAGGTATACGAGCAGAACTTTGAGGAACAGGCACTTGTACTGGCAGGTATACACCGCAACGGCTATACCCTGGCAGGCATGCTGGCTACCGAACTGGAGAAGATTTCCCCCATCAAAGTAACGCTGCTGAAGGTAACGATAGACAAAACCGCTCCGCTGCAGTCGCCGGTCGCTATCACACCCGAAACCGCCTCTATTGAGAAAGCCGTGGTAATTATTGTGGACGATGTGCTAAACACCGGCAAAACACTCGCCTATACCTTGAACTCCCTACTGCCACAAAACCCCAAGAAAGTGGAAATCGCCACGCTGGTGAACCGCCACCACACCCTGTTCCCGGTGTCGTGCACCTATACCGGTTACTCGCTGGCCACGACTTTGCGCGAGCGCGTGGATGTGGTGCTGCAGGATGATGAAGTAGCGGCGTACCTGCATTAAGAGCATAACACTTATCTTATAAAAGCATCTATACCTTAAAAGAGGTCTTATGCATCTGAACAAAGAAGAAACACGATTCAGCAGCAGATGGGCCAGGGCGAAAGAGCGAGGCCAGTGGCGCTACATCCTGACACGCGGTTTGCTGTGGGGTGCGATGGTCAGTGTCTTTTCATATCTTTTTCAGTCTTGGGATTCGCTTAAAGCATGGGACACCACCGTACTTGCAGATAGCTTTATTTCTTCTGACTTCTTTGTTAGACTCTTGATCTACAGCACAATCGGGTTAGGTATATACGCTTACCATTGGAATTTCAACACCAAAAGGTATAACCAACTGAAAAACATCGAAAGGCATTCACAAGCCGTGTCGGATACCACGAAGAGCCATTCCGAAGCAGCCAATTAATCCAATTATACCTCAGTTCGTACTAATCACCTTGAGATCGGAAAACTACTTTTGGGTTTTTTTACCCCATTTAGTATGCTTGGATGTCCTTGCTAACCCTGCAAATCATAAACTATGAAAGAACTCTGCTTCGCCACCAACAACAAAAACAAAGTAGCTGAGGTAAGCCGCATGCTCGAAGGCAAGTATAAACTGCTCACCCTCGAGGACATAGGCTGCCACGAGGAACTGGCCGAGGACCAGGACACGCTGGAAGGCAACTCACGCCAGAAAGCGCAATATGTGTGGGAGAAGTACAAGGTCAACTGCTTTGCCGATGATACTGGGCTGGAAGTAGACGCCATTTGCGGTGAACCGGGCGTCTACTCGGCCCGCTATGCCGGTCCGCAGCGCAATGATGCCGACAACATCCGCCACCTACTTAAGAATCTCGAAGGCCACGACATTCGTCGCGCCCGCTTCCGTACCTCCATTACGCTATACCTGGATGGGCAGGAGTACCAGTTCGAGGGCATTGTGAACGGGCACATCACCACTGAGTGGAAAGGCGACAAAGGCTTTGGCTACGACCCCGTGTTTATACCTGAGGGCTACGACCGCACTTTTGCGGAGATGTCGCCGGAAGAGAAAAACGCCATCAGTCACCGTGGAGAGGCCATCCGGAAGCTGGTGGAATTTTTGAAAGCAACTTAGCGTTTGGGAGGTAAAATAATTAGCGCAGGCTGTAGCCACATTGGCCTTAAAAGACTAATTTTGTAGCCTGAAACTATAATCTCCAATGCAAAAGCCATTTATCGTCGGAATTACAGGAGGTAGTGCTTCAGGGAAAACCACTTTTTTGAACAGACTACTTGCGTCTTTCTCCCCTGAGAACATCTGCCTGATCTCTCAGGACAACTACTACAAAGACCGCGAGCACCAGACCCGCGACCTTAACGGGGTCGTCAACTTTGACCTTCCTTCCTGCATCGACGACGAGGCTTATGCGCAGGACATCCTGAAGCTGAGCAAAGGCGAGTCCGTTTTCCGCAAAGAGTATACCTACAACAACCCCAATGTAGTGCCCAAGCAGCTGGAGTTTAAGCCGGCCCCCATTGTGGTGGTAGAGGGTATTTTCGTTTTCTACTTTGAGGAAATCGCCAAACTGCTGGACCTGAAGGTATACATCGACGCCAAGGAGTACATTAAGCTGCAGCGCCGCATCGTGCGCGACAAAGTGGAGCGCGGCTACGACCTCGACGATGTGCTCTACCGCTACACCCACCACGTGGCGCCCACGTACGAGAAGTACATCAAACCTTACAAAAACGACGCAGACATCATCATCCCGAACAACGAGAAGTTTGACCGCGGACTGGAGGTTCTGACCACATTTCTTAATTCCAAACTATAAGGATGCGACACAAGTTTGCAGTAATCGGACTGGGTAGATTTGGCAACTCCATCGCCCGCACGCTCGCAGAGCGCGGTGCAGAGGTGCTCGCCATCGACAACAACGAGGACCATGTGGAGGACATAAAGGACGACGTGGCCTATGCCGTGACCCTGGACGCGACGGACATCCGGGCACTGGAGGCTCAGAACGTGCAGGACATGGACGCGGCCATCGTGTCCATCGGTGAGGACTTCGAAGCCCTGCTCATCACAACAGCCAACCTGCAGGAACTCAACATCAAGCGGATTATTACGCGTGCCGCCAACAAGCAGCAGCGCCGCATTCTGGAAAAGATGGGTGTGCAGGAAATTCTGTCGCCGGAGGGGGAAGTTGGAAAAACAGTGGCTGAGCGCCTGCTGCAGCCAAGCATCCGAACCTTCCTGTCGCTGCCCGACAACTATGAGATCGTGGAGATCAACACCCCGCGTGGCATCTCCAATAAAAGCCTCGCCAAGATATCACTGCGCGAGAAGTACAACCTCAACCTGATCACGATCAAGCGCTTTTTTGAGGAGATACAGGACGGTAAACCCACGCAGGTGGAGCACATCATCGGTGTACCCAAGGCCGACACCATTATATATCCCTCTGACATTCTGATCCTTATCGGAAAAAAGCACGACATCAAACGATTTATTGATATAAACCGCTAACAGGTTTTAATTTTTCAAAGAAAGCCTTACATTTGCTTTCTGTATGCCACACGCTGCCAACATATTGCCACACTTCCGTCATCTTCTGATGACCGTAACCCTGCTTTGGGCGCTTATGCTCAATGGGCAGGAAGTAGTGGCGTATACCTACCCGGCGCAAGGCACTCCTGTTAAGTCGGCCTCCCAACTGGCCTCGGCACCGCAGGAGAAAACGGTTATCAAGCAAAAGGTGACGCTGGAGGCGACGACCTCATTTGTGGTGCTCAACCTGGAGCAGGACGCACTGGAGCCGACTCCTATACCTGCTTTTGCTATACCTACCGACGAGGCGCTGCCTGCCTATGCGGCCAGAGCGCCCGGAGCTGGCTTCGTAGCCCGCTTCTTCCCTATTTCCATTCAACCCAACGCGCCCTAAGCGAACCCTTTCCCTGCAGGTCCACCTACGGTCCTGCCCCGTTGCGCATGCCTGAATTGCAAGGTATAGCGGAACGGCTTCACAGCATTTCTTGGTTTATGTAAGATAGCGCCGCTGTGATTTTCTGAGTATTAACATTCTATCAACTATACCTTTTTTATCAACCAACCCATGCGGAATAAGAATTTCATTATCATTATGACGGTGATTGTATCGGCACTCTGCCTGTACTACCTGTCATTTTCGTTTGTTGCCCGCAGTGTGCAGAACGACGCTGAGGCTTACGCCACAGACGCACAAGGCAACGTAAACCACGACAAACAGCAAACCTACCTCGACTCTATCTGGAAGGAGCCTGTTTACAACTTCCTGGGTGCTGAGTACACCTACCAGGATGTAAAGGAAAACGAACTGGGCCTTGGCCTTGACTTGCGTGGCGGTATGCACGTGGTGCTCGAGGTTTCCCCGGTTGAAATCATCCGGTCCCTCTCTGGCAACAGCAAAGACCCTAACTTCCTGAAGGCGCTTGCCCGCGCCCAGGAGATGCAGAAGAACAGCCAGGAGAAGTTCACTACCCTGTTTGCCGAGGCTTACCGCGAGGTGGAGCCGGACGGACGCCTGAGCCGCATCTTCTCTAACACAGCCAACCGTGGTAAGATCAGCTTCGAGTCCAGCAACGCGGAAGTTATCAACGTAATTGACCAGGAAGTAGATGACGCCATCGAGCGCTCTTTCAACATCCTGCGCACGCGTATCGATAAGTTCGGTGTAAACCAGCCAAACATTCAGCGCCTCAAGGGAGGTGGCCGTATCCAGATTGAGCTTCCAGGTATAGACAACCCGGACCGTGTACGTAAGCTCCTGCAAGGTATGGCGAACCTGGAATTCTGGGAGGTATGGACGCCGGAAGAATTCTCTCCGTATTTCTCTCAACTGAGCGAGCATCTTGACAAAGAAGAAAAAGCCGGTCGTCTGAACATTGGCCGTACTTCTGCACAAACTGCTCCAACAGCTGGTGACACGACGCCAGCTGCCGTACAAGATGCTGCTGCTGACGATGTACTGGCACAGGCTGCCGCTACTACTAATGACACAGCTGCCGCTTCAAACGACACCACAGCGCTAGCTTCTGCCGACCAGGCAAAGACTGACACTGCTGATGCGCTTCAGTCGCTGCAAGAAGAGCAGATGGGCGTAATGGGCCGTCTGTTCACCATGATGCCGGGCGGTATCGGTGCCAACGTGCGCGACACAGCCAGAATCAACGACATTTTCCAAAGATCGGACGTACGCGCCATCTTCCCTCCAAACATGAAGTTCCTGTGGGGTGTGAAGCCTATAAAAGGTGACAACCGTCAGGAGTTCGTAGAATTCTACGCCATCAAAAAAGGACGTGACGGCAAGGCGCCGATGACCGGTGAGGCTGTGAACGACGCCCGCCAGGACTTTGACCAGAACGGACGCCCTGAGATCAACATGACCATGACGCCGGCCGGTGCCAAGCGTTGGGCCAAACTTACAGGCGACAATGTAGGTCGTCAGGTAGCCATCGTACTCGACAACTATGTATACTCTGCACCAGTGGTGCAAGGCGAGATTACAGGCGGTAACTCTTCTATCACAGGTAACTTTACGATCGAAGAAGCAAAAGACCTTGCCAACATCCTGAAAGCCGGTAAAATGCCAGCCCCTACACGCATCGTGGAAGAAGCTATCGTAGGTCCTTCACTGGGTCAGGAAGCCATCAACCAGGGTTTGTTGTCAACACTGGCCGGTTTACTGGTAGTAGTAGTTTTCATGATCGCTTACTATAGAACGGGTGGTTTTATCGCTAACCTGGCTCTCGTTTTCAACGTGTTCTTTATCCTGGGTATTCTGGCCCAGTTCAACGCAGCCCTCACACTCCCTGGTATCGCCGGTATCGTGCTTACCCTGGGTATGGCCGTGGATGCGAACGTACTGATATTTGAGCGTATGCGCGAAGAGGCCGCCAAAGGCCTGAGCCTGCGTGACGTGATCAACAAGGGATATGACAAGGCATTCCTGACGATTCTGGATGCGAACGCCACGACGTTCCTGGCCGGTTTCATCCTCTACTTCTTCGGCTCGGGTCCGGTGAAAGGCTTTGCCATCACCATGATGCTTGGTATCGTTACTTCTTTCTTCACCTCGGTATTCATTTCCAGGTTGCTGATCGAGCGTAGCTTCAAGAGAGCTGGCAAACTGTCTTTCTCAAGCTCATTCACCGATAGGCTTTTCGCTAACGTGCAGTTCGATGTGATGAAGTGGAAGAAGCCTGCCTATGCCTTCTCGTTGGCTGTAATTACCTTCGGTATGGTAGCCATGGCCATTAAGGGCCCGAACCTGGGCGTAGACTTCAAGGGCGGTCGTTCTTACGTTGTGCAGTTTGATGACGCCGTTCCGGCATCTGACGTACGTGGCGCTTTACTCGACAACTTTGAGGAGGAAGGCACGGAAGTGAAAACCTTCGGCGCTTCTAACCGTCTGAAAGTGATCACCAGTTACCTGGCGGATGACGAGAGCACGACAGCGGATGAGCAGGTGAAAACAGCCCTTTTACAGGGTCTGGAAGAGTACAAAAACCTCAATCCTGAGATTCTGAGCTCATCGAAGGTAGGTGCCACTATGGCAGATGACATCCAAAAGACGGCTGTGATATCGCTGGTGCTGGCACTGGTGGGTATCTTCATCTATGTGATGTTCCGTTTCAGCAACTGGCAGTTCAGCTTGGGAGGTGTGATCGCCTTGCTCCATGACGCCATCATGATCATCTCTATTTTTGCCATCCTTGACCTGTTTGGCATCTCCTACGAGATGGATCAGATCTTCATTGCGGCGGTGCTGACCATCATCGGTTTCTCCATCAACGATACCGTGGTAATCTTTGACCGTGTGCGGGAGTACCTGAACGATAACCCACGTCTGCATGTGAGTGAGATCATTAACCCGGCGCTCGTACACACGTTCAGCCGTACTATTATCACTTCCTTCACTGTGTTCATGGTGGTGTTGGTGCTCTTCATCTTCGGTGGCGAGATCCTGCGTGGTTTCTCTCTTGCTATGATGATCGGTGTCCTGTTCGGTGTATACTCTACGCTGTTCATCGCATCACCGATAGTGGTCGACACCATGAAGAAAAAGCCGCAGCCTACGCCTGCTCCAGCTAAGCCTGCAACACAGGCACAGAAAGCCTAAAACAGAAACCCCGGAGCGGATTAGCCTGCTCCGGGGATTCTTTCTTTCATAGCAACAAAAAAGGCCAGCACTGAACAGGGCTGGCCTTTTTTATATCATTTCTCCTTCAGGTATACCTTAGATGGTTACACCGTCTGCCACTACTTCCGTCACTTCAGGTACCATACGCTTCAACAGGTTCTCTATACCTGCCTTCAGCGTTACGGTAGCTGATGGGCAGCCGCTGCAAGAACCTTGCAGGTGCACGGTCACCACGCCGTCTTTGTAAGACTTAAAAGAAATGTTACCGCCATCCTGCTCTACAGCCGGACGCACATAATTTTCCAAAAGGTCAGTTACTTTCTTAGAGATAGCGGCGTCCTCTTCTGTAGCATCTGCATGAGTTTCGTCACTTGTTGCTGGTTTGTTTGCCTGGAAGCCTTCCACAAAGACAGGGCCACCTGCCTCTACATACGACTTCAAGAAAGTACGCAGTTCAGGTATAAGCTTCACCCACTCGATGTTGGCAGCTTTCGTTACGGTAACAAAGTTGCTGGCAATGAACACGCGCGTTACGTAGTCGAAGTTAAAGAGCTCCTGCGCCAACGGTGAGTCGGCGGCGCTCTCTAAGTTCGGGTAGTCTACGCTCTGGCCATCTGGCAGAAGGCCAACGTTCATCACAAACTTCATTGACTCGGGGTTCGGGTTGGCTTCGGCGTATACCGAAACCGTCTTTTCTCTATTTTCTAACATGGATATCAGCGTTTTAAATTAAAACCTAGGCCTTCGCCTTAAAGTTTCCAAAATTACTCAATTATTCTGACAAGTGATAGTATACCGCATGCCGACTTACATGACAAAAGCGCCCGCAACCGGTTCGTTTTTCTTTAATTCACGCTGGCAGATTACCTCACAAGGCCTGTATATACAGCAATTTGGTTAGATAATTAGTCCAGAAAAAGTAACTTTGTAACGCAGTTAAATTTTTGATCTGAAAAACTCTCCGCGCGTTTAACATGCTTTACAACTATATTCTGCTGGCGCAATCGCAGCAAGCCATTCCCGGTTTCATGATTATCCCCTTCCTGCTCCTGATTGGTCTTATCGCCAGTGGTCCCATTTTTTTCGGACACTTTTGGGAGCACAATTATAAAAAAATAGCTGTTACCCTCGGACTTACTGTGCTGGCCTACTACCTGTTTGTATTAGGCGATGTGCACATGCCAATACATACCTTAGCAGAGTACTTTACCTTTGCCGTGCTCCTCAGTTCCCTCTACATTGCGGCAGGCGGTATATATATCAACGTGAATGCAAAGGCAACGCCCTTGATAAACGTGGTGATAGTGGCCATAGGCGCCATACTGGCCAACTTTATCGGTACAACAGGTGCATCGCTACTCCTGATCCGTCCGTTCATGCGCCTCAACGCACACCGTCTGCAGCCTTATCAGATCATATTTTTCATTTTTATCGTGAGTAACGCGGGCGGTCTGTTAACGCCGCTGGGTGACCCGCCACTCTTCATCGGCTTCATCAAAGGCGTACCGTTTTTCTGGACACTGCAGCACCTGATTATGCCATGGGTGTTGGCTATCGTACTACTTTGCATCATGTTCTTCTTTGTGGACAGCCGCAACAAAGGCGGGCAGATCATAGCTGAGCTCGATATGGTAGTGCCAAGCTCCGGCAAAACGGAATTCAGCTTCAAGGGTCGTCGCAACCTGCTTTGGCTGGCTGTCATCATCGGTGCCGTGTTCCTCGACCCGAACGTGATCGATTCGCTGCCGCACATCTACTATGACGGTAACAAGTTCTCATACCTGCGCGAGATCATCCAGCTGGGTGCCGCCTTTATGTGCTATCGTAACTCAAACAAAGAGGCCCTGGCTGGTAACCAGTTCAATTTTCACCCGATCCTGGAAGTGGTGTTCCTGTTCTTCGGTATCTTCTTTACCATGATGCCGGCCCTGCAGCTGTCTGCCGAAATCGCTTCTTCGCCAGCCTACTCCAGCTACATCACGTCGAACTTCCTGTACTGGGCCACAGGTTCACTCTCGGGCTTCCTGGACAATGCGCCTACCTACGCCAACTTCCTGTCGCTGGCCATGGCTAAGTTCGATTTGGCACAGAGCAATGTGGAAGATGTCAGACAATTTGCCGCCGGCACCTCTGCCGCAGGTATGGAAACGCTTATACAGCTCGAGGCCATCTCGCTGGCATCGGTATTATTCGGAGCCTTCACCTACATCGGCAACGGGCCAAACTTTATGGTGAAAGCAATCGCCGAGAGCGCCGGCGTGAAAATGCCTTCTTTCTTCGGCTACGTGCTGCGTTACTCTATCCCGTTCCTGCTGCCAATCCTCATCCTGGTTTGGTTCTTCGTGGTGCACCTGAGACTCTTCTAAGCCATCCAAACAAGGTATGGCCATGATCATACGAGAGCCGCTCCCTGGTCCAGGGCGCGGCTCTTTTTTTGGACAATTAGCTTTTGTCTACATAGCTATGAGCGGAATATTGTAGAACACTAATGGCAAAAAATGCATCTAACTTTGTGCCAGGGCACTTTCAGAGCCACTTAATTAGGTTTTTATCGTTATATTTGTATGGCTTCGCAGCAGGCTGAAAACAGTAACCCGATACCCCTACCGCATGGAGAACATAAATGTTGAACTGATATTATTTGCTATTGCTATTCTCTTTTTTGTAAGTATCATGGCCGGAAAAGCAGGGCACAGATTCGGTGTTCCCGCTTTATTGCTGTTCCTTTCAATAGGTATGATCTCAGGTAGCGACGGCCTGGGCATACAGTTCCAAAACATCCAGATTGCTCAGATTATCGGTACGGTGGCACTGTGTATCATTCTTTTCTCGGGCGGTATGGACACCAAGATCGCCGACATCCGTCCGGTCATAGCGCAAGGTGTCGTGCTGGCCACTATCGGCGTATTTCTCACTGCTTTAGTGACGGGCTTTGCCATCTGGTGGGTATTGGGCATGACGATGGAGTCTGCAGGTATAGGCCTGACCACTTCGATGCTTCTGGCGGCCACCATGTCCTCCACTGACTCGGCCTCTGTTTTCTCGATTCTCCGCTCCAAGAGCCTAAACCTCAAAAACAACCTCCGCCCTATGCTGGAGCTGGAGAGCGGCAGTAACGACCCGATGGCCTATATCCTGACCATCACGCTCATTGAGATTATATTAATGGAAAGTGGCGTGAACTATTGGGCGGCAGGCGGCATGTTGCTGGTGCAGTTGATTGTAGGCGCGGTTGCTGGTTATGTGTTAGGCAGACTGGCTATACGGCTGATCAACTACGTGGACATAGACAACAGCTCGCTCTACCCGATCCTTGTTTTTACGGTTTGTATCTTTATTTTCTCGGCCACTTACTTTATCAAAGGCAACGGTTTCCTGGCAGTATACATTGGTGGCCTCGTGATTGGCAATTCTAAGTTCGTACACAAACGCTCTTCGCTCAACTTCTTCGATGGCATGGCCTGGATGAGCCAACTGCTTTTGTTCCTTACCCTGGGCCTGCTCGTTAATCCGCATGAACTGGTACCGCTCATCGTACCCGGCCTGATTATCAGCTTTCTGATGATATTCATAACCCGTCCGCTGAGCGTGTTCCTGTGCCTGTTGCCTTTCCGCAGCATGAGTACCAAAGACAAAACCTACGTGTCGTGGGTGGGTCTGCGGGGTGCAGTGCCCATTATCTTTGCCATTTTACCGCTGGCTGCCGATGTACCGCATGCCCGCCTGATATTCAACATCGTGTTCTTCTGTACGCTGATATCGCTGATAGTGCAGGGCACGACGCTCTCGCAGGTGGCAGTCTGGCTGGGGCTGGCAGAGAAGCCGAAGGAGCTTCACAAGCTGAAGGATTTTGATATTGAATTCTCGGACGAGATCAAATCCATCACGACCGAGATTAACATTACAGAACCGATGTTGGCAAACGGCATTTACCTGATGGATCTGCCGCTACCAGACAAGACGCTCGCCGTAATGGTGAAGCGAGACGACAAATACTTTGTACCGAAAGGTAAAACGGCACTGCAGGAAGATGACAAACTGCTCATCATCACAGACGACCTGGACGCCCTGATGCAGAACATGCAGAGCTTGGGAAGCACCACAAGCAAGTTGTAAAGCGCTCCTATAGCGAAGCGCTTTTCAGTGCTGTCTGTCAGGCGTACTGCAATTGCTCCTGAATCTCAATGATATCTGTTGCAGGCACCGCCGTGTTAACTGAAAGCTCACCCATTAAAGGTCGGGCCGGATATCCGTTAGCATCATCCAGCATATGGTCCAGCATCAGTTTAGCTAGTGCTTCCACCTGACTGTCGGTAGCGTCCGCAATCTGAACACGGCAGGCAATTACAGCAGGAGCTCCCAGGCGCTTGAGAAGCGGGTAAAATTTGTACCGCTTGTTGGCCAAAGCAGCACGCAGCGAGCGCCCTCCATAAAATTCCTGCAGGTCCTGGCAATCATACTGCTGCGTCTGCGCTTCTGTCAGGTATAGCCACACAAGCCCCTGCTGGTTTTTGAAATCTTCGCCTTTTACAAAATGGATCAACTCCAATTCTGCCTCCACACCATCTTCCGGTGACGTAAGTAGCGTGGACATTTTTTTCAGCCCCGTTGCCAGCGTTTTCAAACTGAGTGGCAACAAGCCTTTCTGAAGCACTTTGTCAGGAGAGATGAGCCTGGTACAGTGATACGCCTTAATGGCGTAGCTACGCAGCATGATTGCCAGCTGCTTCTGGGCTCTTACATAAATGGAGTCAGGTATATTTGAAAGCCAGCTCTTTCCCTGCAGGTTTTTGGCTAGTTCCAGTTCACGCTCCTGGCTGATACGGGCAAGGTTCGGGTTTACATAGTCAAGGATCTCCTGGGGCCAGGTCGTTATATCTTCTAGTATGATCAGAGTTGTATCGTTAGTCATTTTATTAGCAGAATTAAGAATTGTGTAAATAATGTAACTGCATAACAGCAGCTGTACAGGGCAGACCACAGGTATAGGCGAATGGCCCAACGGAATTGGATCATTCCGGGCAGTCGCTTAGGTAGGGTATAATGGAATCGAAGTAATCGTCGGGCAGACTGCGTCTTTTACAGCAAAGCGTATACCTACCGGTCAGGTAAGTTTGCTTTGCCAATAAATGGGCATGCGTAGCAAGAAAAGCTGTCTAAGGGGCTTGCGGTTGAATGGACCGATAGAAGTATTTGAAAAAGCCGTCTCTGCCGGGAGCTCTGGGGGCATAAAGCGGAATAGGCTCATCAGAAGGAACGAGGAAAGTAAAGCTCTTTAACGGTGTTTCTGCCTTTTGAAATCCGTAATAAAGGACAGAAGGCGGGGTAGCATCCTGGGAGAGGCGCTGCTTCCCCTGCGAAAGAACAGAGCCCGTTTCTTCTAGTGTGATCGCAGCGGATTCGGGTAGGGCAGAGAATTTAGATTCAGTGATACAGCCTGATGCCGCATGCCCGTTGCTCATGAAGATCACGAACAACGCGAAGGCCATCATCAAAGGTCTGACACAGGTGGATATGTAAACGCCGCTTATCATCACTATTAACAAATATAATCATTTTAAGCTAACGCGGCAACCTCCTTTCAGATGTCCAGCCTGTTAGCTCGCTTCCGCAGCAGAAAGTCAGCCAGCACGAGCGCAGCCATGGCATCCACGATCGGGACGGCGCGTGGCAACACACAAGGGTCGTGGCGGCCTTTGCCCTGCAGCGTGATCTCCTCGCCGGCATCGTTGATGGTTTGCTGCGGCTGCAGGATAGTAGCGACGGGCTTAAAGGCTACATTGAAGTAAATGTCCTGCCCGTTGCTGATGCCGCCCTGTATACCGCCGGAGTGGTTGGTTCTGGTACGCACATGTCCTTCCTCATCCGTATAGAATTGGTCATTATGCTGTGAACCACGCAGTTTCACGCCCTCAAAGCCGCTGCCGTACTCAAAGCCTTTCACAGCATTGATGCTCAGCATGGCCTTGCCCAACTCCGCGTGCAGCTTGTCGAAAACAGGCTCGCCCAGTCCAACCGGAACGCCCTGCACCACACAGCTTACAACGCCACCAATGGTATCCAGGCTATCACGGGCATCTTCTATCAGACTGATCATTCGGGCGGCTGTTTTGCCATCGGGGCAGCGCACTTTATTGCTGTCGATCTGCGACAAGTCGAGTTTGGAGTAATGCTTGCGCACTTTTATACCTCCCACCTGCGACACATAGGAGCGCACCGTGATGCCGTAGTGCTGCAACAGCTTGGCTGCCAAAGCACCTGCTGCCACACGCGCCACAGTTTCGCGGGCTGAGCTGCGGCCACCACCACGGTGGTCACGCAAGCCATACTTAGCGGTGTAGGTATAGTCAGCGTGCGAAGGGCGGAAAGCCTGCGCCACATGCGAGTAGTCGTGGCTTGCCTGGTCTTTGTTGCCCACCACCAACGCGATCGGGGTGCCTGTGGTTTTGCCTTCGAACACGCCGGAAAGTATCGTTACTTTATCTTCTTCCTTACGGGGAGTCGTGATGTCGGACTGCCCGGGCCGGCGACGGTCCAGGGCGGTTTGTATCTCTTCTGCTGTGATCTCCAGTCCCGCAGGGCAGCCATCTACAATCACGCCCACTGCCACGCCATGGGACTCGCCAAAGGTGGTTATTTTGAAAATCTTACCGTATGAATTGCTCATTTGATGTTCCGATACTTTAAGAAAATGAATCCTGACAAGGCCAGCAGCACCAGCAGGATAATGTTTGTATAGCGCTTAATGACTTCGTCCTGGTAGAGACTGACCAAGGTATGGTCTTCGTTCTCGATGATCTTGTAAAAAGGGCCCAGATCGCGGGCCAGCACCATGGTACCCGCTTCGGCTACACCTGTTACCGTAACGCTCTGCTCAGATCGAAGTGTGTCGTACGTAGCGGTAACCGGGTTGAAGTAGATCCACTGAAAGTCGTTGGCCAGGTTGTAAGTGCCTGGCACGCGGCCGAGTACGGAATACGTGAAGCGCTTCACGCCCTGCACACGCCCGGCACGCAAGGTAATGTCCTGCCGCATATCGGGCTGATAGAAGTCGAGTGTACCAGTAGTTGTTGGGCTTGGTGGCATAAGGGCAGCCAGGTTTCCCTCCCCTTCCAGCTCAAACATATACCTGAAGCTTTTGTTCAGCGGCACCGACTGGCTCGACAGCCCCTCCCGCAAGGTATACTCTCCGACGGGTACCATGTCGCGCAACGGGTGCGGCGGCAGCTCTTTGACAGGTATGATGCGCTCCCGGGCAAAAAAGGTCTTATAGCCTTCCATCCTGTCCTCAAGCAGCGTTGGGTCAACGGCTACTTTGTATTTGAGCATGCGCAGTGACAGCTTCGGAAAGTGCAGTGGCTCGGTAGTGAGCGGGTATAGCACGGCTTCATACAGCCTGAAACGCAGGTATGGCTCACCTTGTACTACCACCTGCTCAGGCGTTACTTCGTCTATCTCGAACACTTCCTCCCAGGCGTTGGGTTGTTTCAGCTGACGTAGTATACCTGTTATCTGGTTGCCAAAATCATGAAAGTCCAGCAACCGCTGATCTGCTTCGGCCAGATAGAAGTACAGCACAATGTTCAGGCCCTCACCCACATATACCTCCTTCTTATCGGTATAAAGAGTCAGGAAGGCATTATCTTCCTGATCCACGTACTCCTGGGGTTTCGCTTCGCCCTGCTCGGGCTGCTCAGGTATAACCAGTTCCGGTTCCTGGGGACTGACAGCGGCCATCGGGCCCACCTTGATCTTCATACCGGCCGACTTCAGGGGCTGCCCGTTCACGGTCATGCTGAAGGGCTTGAGCTCGTAGTCTCCTTCGGCCAGGGCAGCATAATTCTGGGTAATGGTGAGCACGGTGGTGGTCTTGCCTCCTGCTATGACTGTTTTGGTGGACGAAAAGCGGTTGCTTTTTTTGAAGCCTTCAATCTCCGGAAAAGGAGAATAATCCTTGAGTTGCTGATCCTGCAGCCGGATGGAAACCGTGAAGTAGGTGTTGATGGGCAGCGGACTTTTGCCTAGCTCAATGCGGGCCTGCTGCCCAAAAGCGGGCACCAGCACCAACAGGTATAGCAGCATAAGTAGGAAAGTCAGGCGCATCATTCAGGTATAATAGCAAATTTACAAATTCTTGTCGCTATCCACCGGAATATTATAGTCCAATTTTCGGGAATTTGTCGCTTCTGTCTGTTTCGGGTTGACTGGCTGTTCCTTTAAAATACAGGCCTGTTTTGAGCGTTCTGCTATCAGTCAAACAATGGAAGCCGGCCCGGTTTTCGCATTCAGAATCAACTGATTAACGTAGAATTTTACAATTTAATCAAGACTGAATGAACCTTTTAGATTAATTTCGTATAGCAGAGTAGAATACCGAAATACCAAACGATAATAATGCTGGAGTACGTTAAAACGATCTTGTTGAAGGTGAGCTTCGACAAAATGCTGTTTGAGAAAGAACTGAGAAAAGCCTTTAAAGTGCTGATTCCAGAAGAACTTAAGCAGCTGAAGCAATGGTGCTATGAAAAATTTTCGGAGATGTACCTTTATGTGCTGAACAAGGTGTTCTCCAGAGCTCAGGTATGAGAGCCGGGGCTTTGCTCAAGGAAGCGGATATTGCGCAGTAGGCCATTGTAACCTGTTCGTTTCACAGCTGATTTCTTGAACAGCTGCGCAAAGACCTCCTGTGTGATTTCCTCCCAGTCCGACTTCTTCATTTCCTTCAGCTGCGGGTGCGGCTCAAAGGCCGGCTCCTGGTGCGGCTTGCTGAACCGGTTCCAGGGGCATACATCCTGGCAGATGTCGCAGCCGAATATCCAGTTACCGAACTTCCCGTTCATTTCCTGCGGCAGCTGGTCTTTCAGCTCGATGGTAAAGTAGGAGATGCACTTGCTCCCGTCAACCACATAGGGCGCCACGATCGCATCGGTCGGGCAGGCATCCAGACAGCGGGTGCAGGAGCCACAGTAGTCTTTGATCGGGCCGTCGTATTCCAGTTCCAGATCGATGATCAGTTCGGCGACAAAATGAAAACTTCCTGCCTGGGGTGTTATGAGGAGGGTATGTTTACCAACCCAGCCAAGTCCGCTTTTCGAGGCCCAGGCCTTGTCCAGCACCGGGGCAGAATCCACGAAGCAGCGACCACCGACCTCCCCTATTTCCTCGTTTATATAATTGAGCAGCGTCTTCAGCTTGTCTTTGATGACAAAGTGATAGTCGGTACCGTAGGCATACTTCGACACTTTATAGGTATCCTCGCCGGCCTGCTGGTTTTCTTTTTCGGGGTAATAGTTGAGCAGCAGCGATACCACCGATTTTGCCCCTTCCACCAACAGCCGCGGGTCCAGGCGCTTGTCGAAGTGGTTTTCCATGTAGCGCATTTGCCCGTGCATGTTCTGCTTCAGCCAGTTCTCCAGCCGCGGCGCCTCCTCTTCCAGAAAATCTGCTTTGGAAATACCACAGTACATGAAGCCCAGTTCCTGTGCTTTCTGCTTGATGAGGTATGTATGTTGTGCTTTGTTCAAAATATGCGTGTCGCTCAGGTATAGCTACACCTGGAGGAGAACAAATTTAGGGAGAAAAAAGTCCCTGTGCAGGATTTTGGTTGGATGTTATATAGCTAGAAGCTTGTGAGAACTCCATGTATGGCAAACCATTGCAAAATATTTGAAGAATGGTATACATTTGCCTTATTCCTACCATCCTGAACTCATGTCACCCCAAACCCTAACCTATAACTTTAAAATATTAGCGCTTTTGTATTGCATGCTACTTTATGGGTGTGACGGCAGCAAAGAGGACGTACTGATCCAAAATGTCAAGCTGTATGACGGCTCAACAATCAGGGAGCAGGTGGATGTACTGATTTCGGACGGGGTAATTATTTCCATTGGGGAACATATATCCGATCCAGCCGCTACCGTAGTGGATGGGAAAGGCAAAACCATTGTACCGCTGCTGGTAAATGGGCACGCCCATGTGCACGAACCGCTGCATCTAAAAGAAAGCCTGACACAGGGTATAGGTACTGTTCTCGACTTGTATACTTCCAGTGAAAAGGCGAAGCAACTCCGGACGTTTAATGATTCTACACATTACGCTACTTACTATACCTCCGGACCTGGAGCCACAGCCCCGGGTGGTCATGGTACACAATTGGGCTATGCAGTACCCACTGTTTCTAGTGCTAGCGAGGCAGAAGCCTTTATACAGGACAGAGTCGATGAAGGCGTTGATTTTACCAAGATCATCCGTGAGCCTTTACGCGCTACGCTTGATTTTAAAACCATTGAGGCGCTCACAAAAGCCTCTCACCAAAACGATAAAGCTGTGATTGTGCATATTTCGACTTTGGATGATGCGCTTGCAATAAGTAAACTTGGCATAAATGGATTTGCCCATATCTGGGTAGACAAAGCGATTGGTGAAGAACAGCTCTCCCAATTGGCAAAACATAAACCGTTTGTCATCCCAACCTTATATGCCACTCAGAAATTATTTCAATTTGCAGAACAAAAAGGTATAGCGGTGAATTATCTCCCGTTTGAAGAAATACAGAAAGAAGTGCATAAGCTACACAAGAGCCAACTACTTATACTGGCTGGAACAGATGCGCCTAATCTAGGTATAAATTTCCATGATGACTTATTGGAGGAATTGAGATTACTTAAGGCATCAGGCCTCAGCGATTTTGAAACTCTGAAAACTGCTACCATCAATCCGGCAATAGCTTTCAATTTTTTGGAGACCCAGCTTATAAAAGAGAATAATAAAGCTAACTTTTTACTGATTGAGGGTGATCCAACCAGCGACATTGAATCCCTCTGCAAAATCATCGGAATCTGGAAAAGCGGAACGAGGTTAAAATGAAGCTTTCCTATTAATCCAAGGTATAGGAGTGGTTGCACCTGTTAAAACAAAAAAAGCAGGCCTACAGCCTGCTTTTTTCATATATCACAAACAATTATTATTCAGCCTGATCAAACAAACCACCAGCTACAACTTGCTGTGGCGGAATTTTGCCTAGGTGGCGGTAGGCAGCTTCTGTTGCTTCACGTCCGCGGGCGGTGCGCTTGATGTAGCCTTCCTGGATCAGGAACGGCTCGTATACCTCCTCTATCGTCTCGGCCTCTTCGCCGCAGGCCGTCGCGATGGTGGATAGACCTACCGGACCGCCTTTGTACTTGTCGATAATGCAGGACAGGATGCGCTTGTCCATATCATCGAGGCCATTGTGGTCTACATCCAGGGCAGCCAGGGCGAAACGCGCGATCTCCACGTCGATGGTACCGTTGCTCTTCACCTGCGCAAAGTCGCGGGTACGGCGCAGCAGGTTGTTGGCGATACGCGGCGTACCACGGCTACGGCGGGCAATCTCGAAAGCGGCATCCTCATGTATAGGCGCTCCAAGCAAGGCAGAGGAACGCTTCACAATCGAAGTCAGCAACTCAGCATCATAGTACTCCAGACGTGAGTTAATGCTGAAACGGGCACGCAACGGTGCTGTCAGCAAGCCGGAACGTGTCGTGGCTCCGATCAGCGTAAACGGGTTCAGGCTGATCTGCACGGAGCGGGCATTCGGACCAGAGTCGAGCATAATGTCGATCTTATAGTCCTCCATTGCCGAGTACAGGTACTCTTCCACAATCGGGTTGAGTCGGTGAATCTCGTCGATGAAGAGCACATCGTTCGGATCGAGGTTGGTGAGCAAACCCGCCAGATCGCTTGGCTTGTCCAGCACCGGTCCGGAGGTCATTTTTATACCTGCGTCCAGCTCAGAAGCAATGATATGCGACAGCGTGGTTTTGCCCAGGCCGGGAGGTCCGTGCAGCAGCACGTGGTCCAAAGCCTCGCCACGGTTTTTGGCCGCCAGCACAAATATCTTGAGGTTCTCCACCACTTTGGCCTGCCCCGTAAAGTCGGCAAAGCTCAGCGGACGAAGCGCCTTGTCTATGTCTTTTTCGACCGGCGACATGTAGTCGTTACTGCCAGTCAGGTAATCTTCTCTCATAAAAAATGCTATCTGATTTAGCGCTTTCTGCTATACCTAAAGGTAACAGTTTCAGCGTCGCTTTCGCTCCATTTCTGCCTACGAATTTACTAAATTTTGCTAACTATATTATAGTAATTCATCAAAAATCTAACGAGGTTAGCAAAATACAGGATTTGTTTAAGAATATGATATACCTGTGTTACCTTACAAGACTTAACAACAAGCTCCCGATGCATACCCATCAGCAAAAGATCACCAGCCATGCTTTCTTCAGCCCCGGAGACGACTGCCTCAACGCCATCATCGCTTCTATGGACGCGGCCGAAGAGAGTGTAAAAATATGCGTGTTCACCATCAGCGACAACCGTATTTCAGACGCCATTGTGCGGGCGTACAAACGAGGTATTGCCATCAAAATCATGACTGACAACCACAAGCTGCACGACGCGGGATCGGACATACAGGAACTCGCTGCCAGAGGGCTGGAGATCCGTATTGACAAAACGCGTAACCACATGCATCACAAGTTCGCCATTTTTGATGAAGTGCAGGTATTGACCGGTAGCTACAACTGGACCCGTAGCGCCGCTCTATACAACCACGAGAACATCCTGATCACCGACAACCGCAGCATTGTGCAGGATTTCAGCGAGGAGTTTGACCGGCTCTGGCAGGATATGATGAAGTACAACCCCGGAGGCAAAAGCAGGGAGGAGCTTCGGGAGCTGGGAGAGTAATCTGATTGCTCCAACAAAATCACCTATACCTATACCTATACCTATACCTCTTTCAGCTTCTGTTGTATTTCCTCAAGCCTTGCGATAACAGGTTTATCACAGACACGCGCGGGAGCGACGCACACCGCGAGGTATACAGAAACAGAAAAGGCAGCCACTTGCGCAGCTGCCTTTCTATACCTTACTCGCTGCCCGATCAACGGACAACGCATAATAATCAACTATTATTTAAACGCCGGTATACCTGTGATATCTGCTCCGGTAATGAGCAAGTGAATATCGTGGGTGCCTTCGTAGGTGATCACCGACTCCAGGTTCATCATGTGGCGCATAATCGGGTACTCGCCCGTGATGCCCATACCGCCATGAATCTGCCGTGCCTCGCGGGCGATGTGCAGGGCCATGTCCACGTTGTTACGCTTGGCCATCGAGATTTGCTGGGTTGTCGCTTTGCCTTCGTTTTTCAAGGTGCCGAGTCTCCAGGCCAGTAGCTGGGCCTTTGTGATCTCAGTCAGCATTTCGGCCAGTTTCTTTTGTGTAAGCTGGAAAGCACCAATCGGCTTATCGAACTGAATACGCTCCATGGCATACTTGCGGGCTGACTCGTAGCAATCGATGGCTACACCAATTGCACCCCAGGCTATACCGTAGCGGGCAGAATCGAGGCAACCGAGCGGACCGCGCAGACCTTCAATATTCGGTAGCAGGTTTTCTTTCGGCACTTTCACGTTGTCGAATACCAGTTCGCCGGTGCAGCTGGCACGCAGGCTCCACTTGTTATGGATTTCCGGTGTAGAGAAGCCTTCCATACCACGCTCCACGATCAGACCTTTGATGCGACCCTGTTCGTTCTTGGCCCACACCACGGCCACCTGGCACTCTGGTGAGTTGGAAATCCACATCTTGGCACCGTTGAGCAGGTAGTGGTCGCCCATATCTTTGATGTTGGTCGTCATGCCACCCGGGTTAGAACCATGGTCAGGCTCTGTGAGGCCGAAGCAGCCCAACCATTCGCCGCTGGCAAGCTTGGGCAGGTACTTTTTGCGTTGCTCTTCTGAGCCATAAGCGTAGATCGGATACATCACCAGCGAGCCCTGCACCGAAGCCGTAGAACGCATACCGGAGTCGCCGCGCTCAATCTCCTGCATAATGATGCCGTAGCTGATGTAGTCCAGACCACCACCGCCGTACTCAGCAGGTATAGTCGGGCCGAAAGCGCCTACATCGCCAAATTTTTTCACGATTTCGGAAGGGAAGTGTGCGTCCTGCGCCCACTGCTCGATGTTTGGAGAGATCTCACGCTTCACAAATTCACGCAGGGACTGGCGGATAAGGATATGCTCCTCAGTGAGTAGGTCGTCAATGTTATAATAATCAGGGGCTCCTGATGATTCGTAGGCCATAGCTTAATTTGTCTTTTAAGGGTAAGGGTAACACGCAAATATAACAAGATTTCTGAATCGGGGTTTGTTGAGTAGTTAAATTGCTAAATGGTTGAATTGTTGAAAGGTTAAGTGGTTGAATAGTTCAGTATAAGATTAACCCACTCCCGCCCCTCCCGAGAGAGGAATTTCCCTGTAAGATTCCGAAAGGTATGATGGTCCGGCACTTGGTAAGGAATAGAGGTGCACGATTCGGACAGGCCGCGACCTGTCCCTACAAGTTGTCACGTTTTCTAAAAAACTCTTCGGGATTGAGAAATTCTGTCAAAAAAGCTCTTCGATATTTCTCAATCCCGAAGTAAACTGCCAGGGATTTCCTAACCCCCGTGTGTCGGTTTTAGCGCTCTTTCGGACTTCCGAGTCCGAAAGCTATCTGCTGGGGATGTCCACATCCCCGTATGCATATCTTATTTTAGGTATAGGGGACACGGATGTCCCCCTGCAGAAATACATCCGGACAGGGATGTCCGAAAGAGCGTTAACTTAATAAAAGGCATTGGGTGTGTACTCTACCAATCGTGCACCGGCAACAAATTAATCATTTAACCATTCAACAATTTACCCACCCTGCAAATCCAGATCAAAAAAAAGCCCCACCAGTTGGTGAGGCCTTTAAACATCAAAAATCAATCTATGTTAAAATCTTAAGCCTACAGACGCCAGGAAGTTGCGGGTGGCTTGCGGGTAATAGAAGTTTTCGGTTGTCAGCTCCCCTCCTGCCAGGTAGCTGTAGGTATAGCCATTGGCGGCATAACGCTCGTTGAAAATATTGTTCACCAGCAGACCAAGCTCCAGGCCTTTCAGCACGCCCGTGAAACCGGTGGTGTAGCGCAGACGCAGGTCGCCCACCTGATAGGCAGGTATAATGCGGTTATCATTCTGTGTATTGTCCAGGTACTGCTTGCTCACTGTTTTGTAAATAAAGGCGGCCTTCAGTCCTTTCAGCACCTCTACCTCCAGTTGCGTGGCCGACACAAAATCCGGAGAGTAAGCAATAGTGGCTTCGCTGTAGCTGTTCATTACCTGGCCTCCCTCGTCGTAGTCGTCGATGTACTCTTCAAAGTCGCGCACTTTATTTTGGCTGTAGCTCAGGTTACTGCTCAGACTGGCCAAACCACCCAGGCGAACTGCTCCTGCCAACTCTATACCTTGACGGTAGCTGCGATCAATGTTCGTGCGGGTATAGGCACCTACATCGTTGATCTCTCCGGTCAGCACCAGCTGGTTTTTGTAGTCCATGAAAAAGTAGTTTGCCTCGAGACTCGCGCCCAGTTCGCGTCCTGCCAGTTCGCCCAGCGCCAACTGACCACGGTAGCCAGCCTCTACGTTGCGCAGTGTCTCGTGCTTCGGGCGGCTGTCGGCGGTAGACTCTGTAAAGTCGTCACGAACTGGTTCGCGGTTGCCGATCGCATAAGAAGCGTAGAGCTGATGCCCCGGCTTAAATTCATAGCTTATACCTGCTTTGGGGTTATAGAAGGTATAATCCACGTTCTGTTCCAGGTTCTCGAAGTTCTTGTCGATGCCCTCGAAGGTATAATTCACGGTTCGCACCTGCATGTCACCAAACAGACTCAACTGATCCGTCAGACTATAGATCACTTTACCAAAAATGTTGAAGTCCGTCTTCACGGCATTGTTGTCGTAATAGCGGTCGCCGATGTTGGAGGTCGAGGCAAATCTGGCCCAGATCACCTCCCCGAAGTGGTCACCGTCATACCTGTTCCAGGCACCACCCAGGGTAGCATTCAGGCGTGGCGTCGGATTGTACTGAAAGGCATAAGTGGCACCGAAAAAGTTATTGTCGAGCCAGCGGCGGCGGATCAGGTCAGTCCTGCTGATCGTCTCCTCTCCTATCATCACATTCGGCAAACCGTAGTTCGAGAGTTTGTCATTGGTACGGAACTGCTCGTAATAGCCGCGGCCATAGGTATAGTGCAGGGCAGTGGAGAAAGTAAGCTCCGGAGAGAAATCATGCGACAAGTGCAGCTGGTAGTGGTCCTGCTGGTAGTTATCGGTTTCGTTGTCGTAGGTATAGTAATTGTACCTGCGGCCGGCGGTACGCAGGTTCTCCAGGTCGCTGCCTTCAATCCCGTTACGATCGATATAGGCCTGCAGGTCAGCGGCGTTGCCATACACCAGCGCCTCCGGCGTACCATACCAGGCCTGGTAAGTTTGCTCCTTACCCGAGAAGGTCACAAATTTCACGGTTGTTTTATCGCCATAGTAACCTCCCGAGAAGTACATGGATTTCAGGTCAGAAAAAGCACGATCGATGTAGCCATCTGACTTGATGCGCGACAGTCGGCCATCAAAAGCAAATTTTCCGTTGATCAGGCCCGTGCCGAAGCGCACATTGTTTTTCCAGGTGTTGAAAGAGCCGTAGCTGTTGTCGGTTTCGGCGTAGGCTTCACGGCGCACCCCCTGCGTTTGAATGTTGATGCTGGCCCCAAAGGCACCTGCTCCGTTGGTGGACGTACCTACACCGCGCTGCACCTGCATATCTTCTACAGAAGAGGAAAAATCCGGCATGTTCACAAAGAAGGTCCCGTGGCTTTCGGAGTCGTTGACAGGTATACCGTTCACGGTCACGTTGATGCGGGTAATATCGGAGCCACGTATGCGAATACCGGTATAGCCCACGCCAGCGCCCGCATCGGAGTTCACCACCACCGAGGGCGTCTGTTCCAGTAGGTAGGGTAGGTCCTGTCCGAAGTTGCGTTCTGCTATCTCTTCGCGCGTCACGTTCGTGAAGGTTGTTCCCGTTCTTTCGTTGGCGCGGGTAGACGATACCAGTACTTCACCGGTGGTCACACTGGTTGGCTGCAAGGCCAGGCGAAGTTCAGTGTCGGCGTTGAGTTGCACTTGTCTGCTCATTTGAGCATAGCCCAGGTATGACACCTCCAAGGTATAGCTGCCGGCTGGCAGGTTCTGGAATTGGAAGCGGCCATCGGGGGCAGACACGGTGGCTTGATTGCTGCCGGAAAGTTCGACGGTGGCTCCCGCCAGCGCTTCGTTTTGGGTAGCATCGGTTACGTAGCCGCTCAGATTGAACTGAGCAAGCAACTGCAATGGCAACAGTACAACGACTGCCATCACAATCAGTAATTTTTTCATTGAGGTGTAAAAAAGAATAAGTTGAAACATACAGACCTGCCTGGGGCCGGCAGCCTGCTACATAGTTTCCCCGTGTTTTTCCCTTCGCCGGCATTACCCGGATCAGGTTCAATGGGTATGATCTCAGCCCGTTGTTATAAGGCACCCCTAAACTGATGCAAAGGTAGACCCGTTTTTTGATCAAAACAAAGTCCTGTGGCGCTATGAATGGCCAACCCACAGTATCAGCCAGTTAAGTGCAATTTTATTTTAACAAAAGCCGATAACCCCTTGCGGGCAAACTACGTTGAAAACAATACAAGGCACGTTTTCAAGCGCCCGCTTCTAACAAAGCAGGATTTGCCAGGAAAACAGGCCGGCTGAAACAATTTTAGAGAGTTAAAGAAGAAATGTGATGATGATCAGCTTACTGTATACTTTAGCACTGCTAACGATACTGGCATACTACGCTTTCGCTCCGCGCAAAAAATTCAGAGGGTCTTCCTCTACTGATAACGATGACGATGGAGGCGAGCCACTAGGCGACGATCTGCCAGATCTGGACCTGCCACCCGGCATATCATTGCCTATCAATGATTATGAACCGCATTATGACTTGAGACGCATCAAGGTTCCCAAGTTTCCGGAGCCTTCCCTGCAATGAAACACGATGAAACCAAAAAGTCCCCTGCTCGACCATTCGACAGGGGACTTTTTGGTTTAAATAGCTTAGATTCTGCTATAGCACTTCCATGGTAAAAGTGCGCTCAAACACATGCATCGGACTGAGCAGGTTAATGCCTTCCTTTTTGTCCAATTCGCCGGACTCCCCATCACGGCCTGCTATACCACACCAGGGCTCGATGCACACGTAAGGAGTCGGCCCCGGCTTCGCCCAGATACCCAGGTATGGAAAGCCCGGAAAGGTCATTTCGATGCGGCGCTGGTTAGTGCGGCTCCCCAACGACAGCTTGTCTGAGTTCAGGTTTTTGAACACCAGTGCATCCTTGTCAAAATAGCTGTGCTTCAGGGGCAGCAGCCGATCGTGCTCCAACACTTTTGCCGTGTCGCCGCTTTGCAGCCCTTCGTCAGTGAGCAGGTAGCGGTGCAGGGTCTCTTCTTTATCAAACTCGATGAAATAGTCTTCGTATTGCTCCCCCGCATAAAATGGCACATTGAAGCCCGGATGGCCGCCGATGGAAAAGTACATGCCTTTCTTGTCGCGGTTGAGCACCTGGTAAGTAACCGACAATTTATTGTTTTCGAGCTTGTAGGCGATCAGGAGCCTGAACTTAAACGGGTATACCTGCAGGGTTTCCTCATCGTCCTCTAGCTCAAACACCAGTTTGTCTTCTTCCTCCTCAATCAGCTTGAATTCCTTGTGTCGCGCAAAACCATGGCGTTTCAGGGCGAAAATCTCGTCTTCGTAGGTATAGGTTCCTTCGGGCAACTCCCCCACGATCGGGAAAAGGTTGGGCGCGTGGCTGCCCCAGATCTCCGGGTCGGCCTGCCAGATAAACTCCAGGCCCTCATCGAGCTTAACGAAGTGCTGCAACTCAGCGCCTTTACTCTCGACGCCCACCTTAAAGTTATAGTTCTGTAAATAGTATAGCATGGCCAGGTATGGTTTTAGGTATGTTGCCGGAGCAAAGCATCGATGTACTCAGTGGCCTTATCGAACCGGTCTTCGTGCTGCCCGCTGATCTCCAGGTAGGGCACCTGCAGTTCCTCCAGTTCCCGCTTGTACCAGTCATAAAAGTACTGGCGCAGGTGCGGATGCTCCCGTTGCGGATCAGGCTCCCAGGGCAAATCAACGCCCATCAGCAGGTAAAGGTTGTAGTCCTGTTGCTTTAGTTTTTGCAGCACCCAGTCGGGGCACTCGCCGAAGGCATGTTCGCTCCATATTTTGATCACCAGCAGGTCGGTGTCTGAGAACAAGATGCGGCTTGCTTCTTCCTGTATACGGGCCTCCAGTGCCAGCTGTCCTTTGGCAATCTGTTCCAGGTCCTGCAAGGTATAGGGTCTGTCGAGCGTTTCGACGTAGGTGCGCGCATACTCCGGCACCCACACGGTGTTGTAGTGCGCAGCCAACTGCTGCGACAGCGTAGATTTGCCCGTGGATTCAGGCCCTGTGATGGCGACTTTCAACATACCGCAAAGGTAGCCCAATTATGCTGAAAGTCGCCATCACAGGGCCTGCCACAAAAAAGCTGCCACCAACAGGTTTCCCCACCGGCGGCAGCCTTATTTAACAGCCTCCTACTGTTATTCTTTTTTAAGTAGTTTCACGGTTTTCGCACCACGTCCATTTACAACACGGATAAGATACATTCCTTCAGGCATTCCGTTCCCATCAACTTCAATAGTAGTCTTCTCACCTGCTCTAGCATTTCCTGATTGAAGTTGCTTAATTAAGCTTCCCTTCATGTCATAGAGATTAATTACATAATTCCCTTCGTGTTCAGCAGTATACTCCACAGTTGCTCTATCATAAAATGGAACCGGGTAAGCAGTAAGCTGCCTGCCTTGTAATTCACTAACTCCTTGAAGTGATTGGACAGGTGCTTCGGTTTTCAATACACCAGGTGCACTACTTTCACAATCAGTGGCCTCTGAGACACACTGACCAACTGTAGCAGTCACACTATAACCTGAACCTGCAGGTCTATTCGTAAATATTACCTCCTGATTCGCCATAGTGACAATAATACTCGCAGAATTTCCTCCGTTTTTATCTACTATTGTATAAGTAGCTCCTACAGCCGGATTATTGACAGTGACACTAAAGACAGCTTCATCACATTTGGGTGCATTGTAAGTAACATCGGGCCCTGGCGCTGATGGGTTTACAGTCAGCGCATTCTGAGCTACCCCAACACAATTACCTGTGCCTACCAATTTGGCGAATACAGTATTGCCTGTAGCAGAAACGTAACTTTCTGGTTCATCAATCTTACCTGAGAATACTCCGTTGGAATAGGTTGTATACCAACCTTCTACGGCTGCTCCACTAGTGCCCACTACAGTAGTATTTTTAGAAGTTAAATCAAATACCGCAGTAGTACCTCCGCCAGTGGTAGGGCAGGTTTCCATTGTGGTATTAACTCCTGCTGGTATTGGATTCACTGTTACTGTAAATGTATTAGGAGGTCCAGGACAGTTGTTGGCAGCCGCAGTTACTGTTACAGTCGCAATAATGGGTGCTGTAGTAGTATTAGAGGCTGTGTAAGCAGGAATATTGCCTGTGCCGCTGACGCCAAAGCCTACATTTATATCAGAGGTCCATGCGAAGGTTGCGCCTGCCACAGAACTACTAAAAATAATAACTCCACCAGATTCACCATGGCAGTGGGTTCTGTTTGCAACATCATCTGTAGCAGGACTAGGATTTATAGTAAGTAATGCTGTCTTTTCTGGATCCCCACAGGTAGCTGCTGTAAGCAAAGCCTTGTAGGTATCGCCATCAGCCGTTACTAGATTATTGATGGTAAGAGTACTGGTTCCATTTGAGACCTCGATGTTATACTTACTATTATCGTCTACGATTTTGGTAGTACCTTTATACCATTCTACGTTAGCCGCCAAGGCACCATCACCGCTCACACTTGTGCTGAATACAGCGCTTTCGCCAGGGCACTTTGTTACGGGTGACAGATCGGTAATGGTTGCCCCAGGCACTAATGGAAATGTAGCATAAGAAAAATCTTTTAATTCAGCTGTAAATGAAGGGGAAGAACGGGTTTTTGCAGTTAAAGTAGCTTCAGGGTTACAAAGATCTGCACCATCAAGATTGAGCGCTGTAATATCAACGCCACCTTCAACAAACTGGAACGCCCCCGTAATATTTGCAAAAGCACCGTTACTAGCTACACCCATATTAGGTGCTACAGGAGCAATGTTTACAATATTAGTTGTGATATAGCCATTAGAGCCTGTAACCATTGTTTCTTCAGACCATTGCCCTGAAGCTAACCAAACTCTGTAGCCGACAACAGGTTTGCTACCTCCCCCTTCATAGTTAACTACCAGAACAAAGTCTCCGGGTGTACGACCGCCTACAGTACCCTTACCAGTCATGAAGCCATCTGCTACTGTTACACCAGCTTGATTATACTCGAAGTCAAGGTAGCTTGAGCCAGTTGTTGCGCGTGTTCCAGCTCCAAAAAACAGAATAGTATGGAGTTCGCCCTGTACCATTACATCTCGGGTATGCAGGAACATATCAGTGATATCGTTCTTTTGTGGGCCTGATCCACCAAGCTGCACAGTATAAGGATCACCTCCAGTTGCAGCACTGTTAATGATTTGTCCATTTTTATTACTGGTACCACTAAAGGTAGAAATTTCAGCTACACCTGCCCTAGTTCCCCAGTTGCCATCCTGTTGCCAAAGTGTTCTACCATCTGCAGATCTACCAACTACTGAGTTGACGCCTGATTTATTCAAAATTCCATTAGGCCCTGACCAGTCAGCACCGAATAGACTTAGGTTTGTATAATTCGTGTTATTCCAAAAACTGGGTTTGGTGCCTGAAAAAAAATCTGCATCTATCTCTACTCCATATACAGTACCGCCCACCCCAGGATCTGGCGGAGTTTTTTGGGAAAATGCTTCAGTACTCACAAATAGAGGCAATACAAACAATATTATAGCAAATCGCCATAGCCCCGACATCAGATTCGGCAGAACGTACCCCGTTCCCCTCGTGTAATTGTTAAGATTTTCCATAAGTGTAAAGATTTTTTGATTGTTAGAAAGTGTTTTAAGTGGTGTTTGTAAGCATGAAAATTTGGCAAAACAGCGCCTGTCCGATGCTTGTGCGTTCATCAGTGTAAGGCCAGTTCTCACGAAGAGGCTTAAGCAGCCAAATGACTACTCAGTAAAATGAAAGGCTTATGGTGGTGACTATACCAGGAATTGCCAGTAATAGGAGGCGTGTAGCATGGTTGGTTTGCTAAAAATAAGTGCGTACTATATAATTAAGAAACTAGAATTGGCGGAGAGGGTTGAATCACCAATGGATCATAGAACAAGTAAGGAAATGTAGCGGTGGTTTAGCACCAATCCAACAGCTAAATTATTGAATGACAGCTGCTAAATGGATGAACCTTAAATAGATATACTATGAAAACTAAAATAAATAAATGGAATGTTTATATTCTTAGTTGTTATGTGCTAGAGATGGGTGGACATAAGTTTTTGATGTGTAGGAAGAATATCCAACAAGGCATATAACAATTCAGGCACAAATTTTAATTGTAAAAACTCCCTGATTTAATTATTGCACACTGTGACCTGAAAGAACAAGACAATTTGAACCTAATTAATGGATAAGGGCTCCTAGTAGAAAGCCTAGACAAAAAAACGGGGACACATTCCTTAAAATGTGTCCCCGCTGTACTTTCGTCTCTCTACTTTGGTGGAGACGGGCATTTCTTAATTCTCGGTGAAGCTATAATCGTAAAAGTTATATACCTCTACCTCTTTGGGGTGCCGATCGCCGTACTGACAGAGCAGCAGGCGCTTGGGGCTCTCGTCCGGGGACTCGTAGCCCCACTTCATACGGTTCTCGTACTTCAGTTCATCTGGCAATTCAATCTTGTGATTCATCATACATAGTGTCGTTGTAGCGTGGAACATAGGTACTCGCATACTTTGGCGCACTAAAATTCAACGATTGCCTCAGTTATACTCATGTACGGCACATACCATGCCATGACTGCATAAGATAAAAACATAAAACAGGATATTTCCAATAATCACTTTATAACAGGAGCTGCAGTTTCCTTTTCCATGCCCCGCTTCCAATCCAGGTAGCCCATAGTAGCCAGTATGAGGAAGATAAAGTACAGAAGAGCTGTCAGGTATAGCTCCTTATAAGTAAACACCCCGATGTACACGACATCCACGGCCAGCCATACCAGCCAGTTTTCGAGCCGCTTCTTGGCCATCATCCAGTAGGCCATTAGGCTCACAGCGGTCGTGGCCGAGTCGGTATAGGAGAGGTCGGCGTTGGTATAGTTGTCCAGGAAATAGCCGAGGCTAGCCGTAAACACCACTGCAAGCGCAATCATCACCCATAACTCCCGCTTTCCCACTCGGGTTACTTTCCGCTCGGTATGTCCGCTTCCGCCGTACAGCCACTCGTACCAGCCATAAAAACTTGTGATGATGTAAAAGGCATTCAGCCCCATGTCGGCATAGAGGCGGGCGTCGTAGAACACAAATACGTAAGCCGTTACACTCACCACACTGATCGGCCAAGTCCAGATGCTTTGGCGGGCCGCCAGCCATACCCCTGCTATACCTGTAATTACCCCTATTACTTCGACCAGGCTCATGGCCTGCAGCGCCGCTGTCATGCTATTGTAAAAATCTGTCATCTATACCTGTGCAAGCCCATGTTTTGGGCTAAATTGTTGCTAAGTTTGCAAATCGAAACCAAAACACCAAAGCTTAAGGTATAGCACAGGCAGGAGCGCTACTACTATGGACGAGATCACAGCACAGGAACTAAAGGAGAGACTAGGCCGCAGCGCCGAACTGCAGATCGTGGATGTGCGCGAGCCGGAGGAGTTTGCGATCTGCAACCTGGGCGGCGAGCTTATACCTTTGGGTGATGTACCGAAGCAGGCAAACCGCATCCGCCGCGATGTACCCGTGGTCATGGTTTGCCACCACGGCTTCCGCAGCGCTCAAGCTATCCTATACCTCACCCAACGCCTCGGCTATGACAACCTCCTCAACCTGAAGGGCGGCATCCATGCTTGGGCAACACAGATTGATCCAACTATGCGGGTATACTAGGTATACAGTACCGGATCCTTTTTAAATCAGAGGCTTTCATCCCCTTTTTATAATATTTCCCCTTATGCGATCCTAAGGGGCATTTGACACTAAAAAATGCCAAAGGCAGCAGCCCGGTAGCATGACCCGAATAATTTTCTCACACCGCTTGCTATATTTTCCGGATTAATTTATGTAATTTTACGCGGCAAATAAGGACCCCTAATTTATTTGCCATGATCGCAGATCAATCCAAAATAGTATTTGAGGCACTCACTTACGATGACGTGCTTCTGCTCCCGGCCTACTCCGAGGTGCTCCCCCACAACACCGATACTTCCACACAGCTTACTCGTAATATCCGAATCAACATTCCGCTGCTATCCGCGGCTATGGACACTGTTACCGAGACTGAACTGGCCATCTCCATGGCGCAGGAAGGGGGCATCGGCATCATTCACAAAAACATGTCGATCAAGAAGCAGGCGGAGCAGGTGCGCAAAGTAAAACGCTCCGAAAGCGGCATGATCCTCGACCCGATCACCCTGCAGGAAGACGCCACGCTCGGCGATGCTATCCGCATCATGTCGGAGAACAAAATCGGTGGTATACCTATTACCAACGGAAACGGCAAGCTTACCGGCATCCTCACCAACCGCGACCTGCGTTTCGAGAAGAACATGTCGCTGCCTGTAAGAGGCGTGATGACGACCGAAAACCTGATCACGGCCGCGAAAGGAACAGACCTGGCCAAAGCCGAAGACATTCTGCAGGAGTACAAGATCGAGAAACTGCCTGTGGTGGATGACGAAGGCAACCTGGTGGGTCTGATCACATACAAAGACATCCTCAAAAAGAAAGACCGCCCGAATGCCTGCAAAGATGAGTACGGCCGTCTGCGTGTAGGTGCCGCCGTGGGCGTGACGCCTGACGTGATGGACCGCATCAAGGCGCTGGTAGAAGCCGGCGTGGACGTGATCAGCGTGGATACGGCGCACGGCCACTCCAAAGGCGTGCTTGATGTGGTACGCAAGATCAAAGAGAACTTCCCGAAGCTAGAGGTGATTGCCGGTAACGTAGCCACTGCCGATGGCGCGAAAGCCCTGGCCGATGCCGGTGCCGATGCCGTGAAAGTGGGCGTGGGCCCGGGCAGTATCTGTACCACCCGCGTGATTGCAGGTATAGGCATGCCGCAGCTGTCTGCCGTAATGGAAGCCGCCAGAGGCTTGCTGGGTACCGGCGTTCCGGTTATTGCCGACGGCGGCATCAAGTTCTCGGGCGACATCGTGAAAGCACTTGCCGGAGGCGCCAGCACCGTAATGGTGGGTTCGCTGCTAGCTGGTACCGAAGAGGCTCCGGGCGAGATGATCATTTACGAAGGTCGCAAGTTCAAGACCTACCGCGGCATGGGCTCTATCGAGGCGATGGAGGAAGGCTCGAAAGACCGCTACTTCCAGGGCAACGAAAAAGACAGCAAGAAACTGGTGCCGGAAGGTATAGTGGGCCGTGTGGCTTACAAAGGTCTGGTGTCGGAGGTGATCTACCAATTGGTGGGCGGCATCCGCGCTGGCATGGGCTATTGCGGTACGCCTACTATACCTAGACTGCAAGAGGCCAAAATGGTGAAAATAACAGGGGCTGGCCTGCGCGAAAGTCATCCGCATGATGTGCACATCATGCGCGAGGCGCCGAACTACAGCCGCTAGTCATTTCATATATAGCATAAAAGAAGAAGTAGGTTGGCTTTTGTTAACCTACTTCTTCTTTTTTACGTTATGCAAGTTGTTCTTTCAAAACTCACCTCGACAACTTGGGCAAAGAGCAAAAAATTTTCTTACCTTACAAACTGATAAAGTCTCGGGCAAGCCATTTTCTATCGCCGAAAAAACTAAGCACGGTTTTCCGTTTTATGCTTTATAGAACCAACGCAAAATCTCTATTTATTACCTCTGCCCTGATCAGCTGGTCACTCCTGCTGGCTAATGTGCTGTTGGCGGCTGAGAGTATGCATCGCGAGAGCTCCATTGCGCTGGATCTTCCTTTCGTCAACAATTTCCTGATCGTTGTATTCATCATATCAGTGTTCGGCTTTCAACGCCTTAGCGCCGAGAACCTTAAAGGTATAGACTTTATCGGCTACCTTTGGAACATCTTTGCCAAAGGAGGTATAGCCGCCTACCTGAGCATTGCCTTGTACATGGTATACCGCATGGTCACCAACTACTCGAGTGTGCAGTCGCCGCTGCTGTTGCACATGGTCTACCAGCTAAACTTCGGCTTGATGGTGTTGTTCCTGGCAAAGGCCTTTTACGTTTGGCGCCAGCTCATACTCTATCATAAAAACAAGTTTATCCAGATCGCCTGGGACTGGTACGAGATTCTGCTTTTTGCCACGCTGATTCTCACGCTGCTCAATTTCAACTACAGTAGTCTGATCTTCCTGCCACTGCTCGGCTTGATCGGGCTCTATACCTTGTTCCTGTGCACCAACCTGAAGTGGGTTGCCTACCTGACATTCAACAAAAAAGGCAGATCTCTTATATTGCTCGTAGCTATCCTGCTGGCCTGCTACATCTTCTTTGACTTTTTCTACGGCTTTGCGGACAGCCCGCTGCTGGTAATCGATTACTCTGACGTGGGCTTCCTGCTGCTGGCCATGTTCTTTGTGGCCCTGTATACCCTGGCCTCTTTCCTGGTGGCGCTTTTTAGCCTGCCAACTTCCAGCGTGTTTGAGCAAAAGAGCGAGGACCTACTCAACTTTCAGCGCCTGAGCCAGTCTATACAGCAGGGACAGAGTGAGAAACAGGTATACGATATGCTCTTTGAGAGTACCGTGAAGGCATCGGATGCCAGCGCCGCCTGGCTCGAGATATTCAGGGGCGAGAAGAAAGACGAGATAGAACTTTGCCACCAGCTCACGATAGAAGAAGAGCAGATCAAGCGCATCCGCCACCTGCTGCTGGCCTACAACATCCAGCACATCGACTACATCAACAACAACCTCGACCGCAACCCCGGCTTCCGTGACCTGACGCTGCCCTGGAAGTCGCTCATCATCCTGCCAATCAAATCCAAGAAACACCTGTTTGGGGTGCTATACCTGCTCAAGGATATTGAGCAGGGCTTTGACAGGGAAACGGTGAACGTGCTGCGCACTTTTACCAACCAGACCATTCTCACGATCGAGAACCTGCGCCTGGTGCACGAGTCGCTGCAGAACGAGCGTTACAAAGAAGAACTCAAGATCGCCTCGGTGGTGCAGGACAGCCTGATCCCGAAAAAATTCCCGAGCGACAGTTGGTTTGAGATCTCGACCTACGCCAAAGCCGCCAAAGAGGTGGGCGGTGACTTTTATGACTTCCTGCAACTGAGCGAGTCGCGCATTGCCATCATCATCGGCGACGTATCAGGTAAAGGTATTTCGGCGGCCTTCCACATGGCTCAGATGAAAGGTATCTTTCATGGCCTGATGCAGCAGGACATGCCACCGAGCGAGTTTATGAAACAGGCCAATAGCGCTCTGAGCCGCTGCCTCGAGAAAACCTCTTTTATCACTTCTGCGCTATACATCATTGATTATCGCATGAAGGGCTTTATGTTTGCCCGCGCGGGCCACTGCCATACCCTGTATTACAACTCCATGATGGACGATACCTTCTATTTTCAGACGGATGGACTGGGACTTGGCATCATTCGTGATAAAAGTTATAACAATCACGTCCGGGAAATGTATTATGACTACAACCCGACCGACGTGATGGTGATTTACACGGATGGCATCGTGGAGGCCCGCAGTCCGACCAACGAGGAGTATGGGGAGGACAGGTTGCGCTACATGCTCACCCAAACCTACCACCTGGAGGCCGAGGACATCAAGTACGCCATCATCAACGATCTGGAAGATTTTACCGGTCCGACAGAAAACATATACGACGACCAGACGCTGCTCGTCATCAAATTTAAACCGACTCAACCTAGTGAATAGTTATACGTAAAGGATGCCGATGAAAATTACTAACCAAATCAAAGACACAACGATCATCATCACCCTGGATGGTGAACTGGACGCAAGCTCATCTGTAATGCTCGATGAAGCACTGTCCGACCCCGAGATCATGACCTACAGCAAGATCCTGGTAGATTGCAAAGACCTGAACTACATTTCGTCTGCAGGCCTTGGGGTATTTATTTCGCATCTGCAGCGCTTTGAGGATGCTCACATCAAACTCATTTTCTACAACATGCAGGACAAAGTGCGCAACGTATTCGAAATCCTGGGCCTCGACCTGCTCATGACCATCGTTTCGGATTACGAGGAAGCCATGACCATTGCTGATGAATAATAAAATTACAGTTAGCTGTACTAAAAAAAATCTGAAGCAAATACGGGACTTCGTCACGGAGTATCTGGCAGCGTATACCTTGTCAGACATCCAGATGAACCAGATCGTATTGGCCGTGGATGAGATATGCGCCAACCTCATCATCCACGCCAACAACGAAGACCCGTCCAAAAGCATTTCCCTCTCCATCACGGAGAAGGCCGGCATCGTCAAATTCGAGATCGTCGACAACGGGGTGGCCTTCCGTCGCTCTGAGTATAAAGAGCCTAACATCGAAGAACACATCCGGGTCGGCAAGAAAGGGGGCGTCGGCATCGCCCTGGTCAACCGCATCATGGACCGTGTGGAATTTGAGACGACTGACAGGCAGAACACCTGCTTTCTGTACAAAAAAATTAAATAGGGCTGAACTGCACACTTTTAGCGCCCCGTGTCCGTTATCCGGAACGAAATCGCATGCAATAGGATTATAGTGGTACTTTTTGACTAATCTGTCAGAAAAATTAACTAAAATTGCATGATCTGACCTCGTCAGAGCAAAACCAAGCGTTAGTTTATCATCTATTTATGCGCAGCAATCAACTACTTGTTGCGGCAGCGGCTCTTGTTATGGCTGGCTGTACCGCAACTAAGAAGAATGACAAGCAGGAACCTATCATTGCGACCATTGGCTCCCAACCTATTTACACATCCGAGTTTCAGTATGTGTATGAGAAGAACAACGGGGGCAACGAAGATGCCTATACCCGCCAAAGTGTAAGCGAGTACCTCGACCTCTATACCCGATTCAAACTGAAGGTAATGGAAGGCGAGAGCCGTGGCCTGGACACCACCGCCGCTTTTAAGCGCGAACTGGAGGGCTACAAAGAGCAGCTTGCACAACCCTACCTCACCGAAAAGAGTGTGACCGACCAACTGGTGCGGGAGGCTTATGAGCGCCTGAAACAGGAGGTAAACGCATCGCACATTTTGCTAGGCCTGCCTAACGACCCGAGTCCGCAGGACACGCTGGCTGCCTATAACCAGGCCCTGGAACTGCGCAAGCGACTCGAGGGCGGTGAGGATTTCGGCAAGCTGGCCCGTGAGTTTTCGCACGACCCGTCCGCAGCCGAAAACGGCGGCAACCTGGGTTATTTCACAGCCATGCAGATGGTATACCGATTCGAAGACGCCGCCTACAAAACCCCGGTTGGCCAGATCTCGCAGCCGGTTCGCTCCCGTTTTGGCTATCACCTGATCAAAGTAAACGACAAGCGCAACGCGAAGGGCGAAGTGAAAGTGGCCCATATTATGGTGCGCGCCACGCCGGGTATGCCTAAGGCAGACTCGCTGGCAGCCAAACAGCGCGTAGACGCCATCTACAAGCGTGTGCAGCGTAACGAGAACTGGGACCGCCTGGCTGCAGAGTTTTCGGAGGACGCCAACTCTGCCGCCAACGGAGGTGAGCTGCCCTGGTTCGGTACCGGCCGTATGATCCCGTCTTTTGAAGAAGTAGCGTTTGGTCTGAAGAAAGAAGGCGAAATAGCACCTGCTGTCCTGACGCCCTACGGCTGGCACATCATCAAGCTGATCGGCAAGCAGCCGCTTCCTTCGTTTGAGGACATGGAACAAAACCTGCGCAACAAGATCGCGAAAGACTCCCGTTCTGAGCTCAATAAAGCGGCCTTCCTGAAGCGAATTAAATCAGAAAACAACTTTAGCGAAGACGCCACTGTTAAAGCCGCCGCTTTAAGCAAGGGAACAGATGACCTGCTGCAAGGCAAGTGGGATTTTGATGCCGCCGACAAAACACTCAAGAACACACTCTTCACGATACAGGGCAAGCCTTATACCGTGTCTGACTTCTATACCTACGTAAAGGCTGAACAGCGCCCGCGCATGGCTGGTACTCCGCAACATCATATGAACTCGCTCTACGACAACTTTGTGCAGAAGAGCTTGCTGGCGTATGAGCGTGCCAACCTGGAGAATAAGTACCCCGACTACCGCATGCTGGTGCGTGAGTACCACGACGGCATCCTGCTGTTCCAGTTGATGGACGAGAAGGTATGGTCGAAGGCGGTGGAAGATACCACTGGACTCAAGGCCTACTTTGATCAGAACCGCGACAAGTACCAGTGGAAAGAACGTGCGCACGCCACCGTGATCAGTGCTGCGAATAAGGAGCTACTCAACAAGGCCCAGCAGCAGTTAAGCGAACGCCGCTACGAAATACGCAACGGCAAACCAGCTGATATCACATTCGAAACAAACAGCGCTACGCCAGACCAGGCAAGTGTAGCCCGACTAAGCGAACTGGCAGACCGCCTGAGCAATAATCCGAACCTGACTCTGGAAGTGAACGGCCACGCCGACGCACGTGAGGCAGCTGGCAAGCGCGACCTCTCAGCAGAGCGTTCCAAAGCCATTGTAGCCTTCCTGACGAGCCGTGGTGTAGCAGCTGACCAACTCAGCTCCAAAGCACTGGGCAAAACCAAGCAAGCCGCTGCCGACAATACCGAAACCGGTCGCCGCCGCAACAGACGCGTATCGTTTACGCTTTACTCACCAGAGCTGAGCGTGCTGGCTGAAAACCTGAATGCCGGTAATCCGCTGGGTGTTCAGATCACTGAAAAGAGATTTCAGAAAGGCGAAAACAAAGCCGTAGACGCTGTGAAGTGGGAAAAGGGCACTTACAATACCGAACTGAACGAGCGCCAGTACCTGGTGATCGTGCACGATGTGCTGGCTCCTGCTCCGAAGCAGCTTTCCGAGGTAAGAGGCCAGGTAACGGCCGACTACCAGAACTACCTGGACGAGCAGTGGGTGAAGCAGCTGCAGGAAAAGAACCCGGTTAGCGTTAACCAGACAGAGGTCGATAAAATTATCAGAAAATAAAGCGGGTCCGTAACAAGAGAACCGATACAAGTCAACATGCACAACACAACCCATAAAACGAGAACCCTGTCCCTGCTACTGCTCTGCCTGATCACGGCATTTACAGCTACGGCACAGGCGCCCACCCAGAAAAAACTGGACGGCATCATAGCCAAGGTAGACAACCACGTGATCCTGCGCTCAGAGCTTGAGTTCAGCTACCTGCAGTTCCTGGCCCAGAACAAACAGCAGCCAAGCGCACAGACAGAGCCAATGAAGTGCGAAATATTAAAGTCGATGGTGCAGGAAAAACTCTTGCTGGCCCGCGCCGAGATCGACTCTGTTGTAGTAGAAGAAACCGCCATAACTGGCGAACTGAACCGCAGAATTGATTACCTGGCCTCGCAGGTAGGTGGCACGGAGCGCCTGGAGCAATACTATAACAAGAGCGTTAAGCAACTGCGCGACGAATTGCGACGCTCTGTTCGCAACCAGATGTTGTCGGAAAAGATGCAGCGCGAAATCACTGATAAAGTAACCGTAACCCCGAAAGAGGTGCGTCGCTACTTTAACCAGATTCCCGCTGACAGCTTGCCTTACTTCTCCAGCGAAGTGCAGCTGAGCCACATCGTAAAGTATGCAGAGGTAAGCCGCCAGCAGAAGCAGGCCGCCCGCCAGAAGCTGGAAGCACTGCGTGCCCGCATTGTGGCCGGTGAAGATTTTGCCACATTAGCAAAAGAACACTCAGAAGACCCAGGCTCGGCAGAAGCAGGCGGAGAACTCGGTTTCTTCAAGAAAAAGGAACTGGTACCGGAGTACGAAGCCGCTGCACTGCGCCTCGAGCCAGGCCAGATGTCAAACGTAATCGAGTCGATGTTCGGCTTTCACCTGATTCAGTTGATCGAGCGCAAAGGACAGGAGTTCAACACACGCCACATCCTCATCAAGCCTGCCACTGAACGTGTGGATGTGCAGGACGCCATCGCCGCACTGGACAGCGTGCGCACCCTTATTGTGAACGATAGTATCAGCTTTGCAAAAGCTGCCAAAGATTTTTCGGACGATAAGAACACAAAGGACAACGGTGGTACCATTATAAGCCGTATGACGGGTAACTCGTACATCCCGATGAATGAAGTGGAACCAAGTATATTCTTCGTGATCGACACCATGAAAGTGGATGATGTGTCGAAACCAGTGAGCTTTACCACGCCAGACGGCAGAGAGGCAGCTCGTATCATTCAGCTTCGTTACAAATCGACTCCTCACCTGGCCAACATGAGCGACGACTACCAGAAAATAGCCGCCGCCGCCCTGGCCCAGAAAAGGGACAAAGCTGTGGATGAGTGGTTCCGAAAAAACATAGACACCGTATTCATTGAGATCGACCCTGAGTACGACCAATGCAAAGTGCTTGACTTAACGCAATAAACACATACATGAAGCAGTATACCTCTGACAAAGAAGCAGCCGACGCGCTGCACCGGTCCTACCACGACCTCACTTCCGAAATATCAAAAGTGATCGTAGGACAGGAAGAAGTCGTGCGCCTGGTGCTCACAGCTGTTTTTTGTCAGGGGCACTGCCTCCTGGTCGGCGTCCCAGGCCTTGCCAAAACCCTCCTCATCCAGACCATCGCCTCCTCGCTCGATATGTCTTTTAGCCGGGTACAGTTTACTCCGGACCTGATGCCAAGCGATATTGTGGGAGCCGAAACAATGGACAAGGACCGTAATTTCAACTTCGTGACGGGTCCTATCTTCGCCAACATCATTCTGGCGGACGAGATAAACCGTACACCTCCCAAAACGCAGGCGGCCCTGTTGGAGGCCATGCAGGAGTATGCTGTAACCGTAGCCGGCAAGCGCTACGAACTGCCCCGCCCCTTCTTTGTGCTGGCCACCCAAAACCCGATCGAGCAGGAAGGCACCTACCCCCTGCCCGAAGCGCAGCTCGACCGTTTCATGTTCAACATCACGCTGGGCTACCCCAGCTACGAGTCGGAACTTCAGATTGTGAAGAATACAACAGGCGCAGCCCGCGTGGCCCTCGACAAGATTTTGCACGCTGATGATATCATGGCATTCCAGCAACTGGTGCGCCGCGTACCCGTGGTGGACAATGTGGTGGAGTATGCCGTGAAACTGGTGCACAAGACCCGCCCAAATACAGCGATGGGATCTGAGCGGGCCAGTCAATACCTGGAATGGGGCGCAGGACCTCGTGCCTCCCAGCACCTGATTATCGGCGCAAAGTGCAACGCCCTCCTCAACGGCAAATACTCCCCAGATATAGAAGACGTGCAGGCTGTTGCCCTGCCAATCCTTCGTCACCGCATTGTGCGTAACTTCAAAGCCGAGGCAGAAGGTATAACGGTAGAGCAGCTGATTCAGGAACTCCTGTAATTGCTGCTTGTAGATTGCTAATTGTCTAACTACTCAGGTATAGCTTCAGTTTGCTGAATATAGTTGAAGATTAAAGCAGAGTCGTGTCTTGTTCAATTTATTGGATACATGGGGTTTCAACAATTTAGCAACTAAACCATCCAATAGTCAACGATCTAACAATTCAGCCATTTAACAATTTAACCCTTCAACAATTTAGCAATCTAAGCTTATTGGTGTAATTTTGCGCCTGTACTGATTTTTTGACACATTACTCTGAAACTTATGGAGGCGGCAGCGCTATACGTTCGCTTTAAAGAAAACCTGGCCACGATCATCGGAGCCCTAAACAGCAAGCTGGAGGTTCGCTCCATGCCATACAATGTATCTATTCCGCTGGAGGTAGATCTGCTGGCTGATATCTTGCATTTGCATGGCCTTGAGTTCAAATCTGAAACAGCTGGAGCAGCCCGCCTGGAGGATTTCACGCGTTGGTTTGAACAGAACGAGAACACGGTGATGGACAAACTGCAGCGTGTCATGGAAGACAAAAAAGCTTACATGAAAACGGCAGGCGGTGTGATATTGCAGAAAGAAATGCTGATCCGCAGATTGGAGTTTTTCAACGAAACGGCCCATACCCTGCAGGTAATGATGCGCCAGCAGCAACTCAACAGCCCGAAACACTTCAAGTACCCTTTCCTACTGAATCAATAGCCTGATAAACTCAAAGCGCCCGCAGTCTTATACCTGCGGGCGCTTTGCTTATTATACCAGGGAATGCTTACTTGTTCCGGATAGAAGTATGCCCCTCTTTGGAATGCTCTAGGTCAAGCTCACCTTTGGGCTCTTTCTTCATGCTGGAGTCTGCTTCCTCCCCTACCGGGCCTTTTGCAACCGTGATGCCGCCATCCACCATATAGAGCGCACCCGTCACATACGAGGCTTCGTCTGAGGCCAGGAAGCAGTAAACGTTCGCTACCTCCTCCGGGCTGCCTCTGCGGCCCATAGGTGTGGCTCCTTTCATAGTCTTTACCATTTTGCCATCCATAGGGCCGGTGCTCTCATGGGTCCAGGCCGTATCAATCGGCCCCGGGCCCACAATGTTCACCCGCACACCGAACTGCGCTTGCTCCACGGCCAGCCCTTTCATAAAGGCATGTATGAAACCTTTGGTGCCACCATAGGGCGTGTTCTGGGCTATACCTATCACGCCAGCTTCCGATCCGGCTGACACGATATTTCCTTTCGTTTTGTGCAGTTCGGGCAGCGCGGCCTTGCTCATGGCAAAAGCTGTCTTGATGTTGTTCTTGATCATGTAATCCAGCGCTTCCTCCGTGTAGTCCTGCAGAAGATTCACCTCCGGGAAAACCCCGGCATTATTAACCAGAATATCGAGTTGTCCATATTGCTTGACAGCCAGCTCAACACACGCCTTCGCATTGGCTGCAGTGGAAATATCACCATTATAGGCGATCGCTTCACCGCCCTGCTTTTGGATCTCCTTCACCACGTCTTCCACGGGGTCTTCCGGGAAACCTGCTACTACGACGCGGGCGCCTTCCTGCGCAAATTTCTTGCAGATGGCCTCTCCTATACCTGTTCCGCCGCCCGTTACGATGGCGACTTTGCCTTCCAGTCTGTTTTTCATAGATCAATAGTTAAAGTTTTTAGCACATATATTGTATCATCCTATAACGGCCGCAACTCCTGGTCGGTTAGTACTTAGTGGGGCAGGAAAGATTATACTTACATTTTTGACTAAATAGCGTATGACAGACAAAGCAGGAGAGGCAACGATCCATCTGTTCCATTAAAACGAAACATGTCCATGAGCTTTTTATACAATACCCTGCCGGATGCTTTTGATGAACAACTAGGGACAGACCACTTGGTCATCAGGCCCTATGCAGAAGGAGACGAGCAGGAGTTTATGCGTGTTATCCATGAGGATACATCAGCCCTGAGCCCGGCCTTTACCGGAAGAGTGGCCAGCGTGCGTGTATTGGAGGATGCCCGCACCCAGCTGGCCCAGTTGCGCACTGACTGGGATAACCGCAAGCAGTTTGATTTTGGTGTATGGCTTCGGGAGAGCAACACGTATATTGGCGATATCACACTCAAAAACATAGATCGGTCCGTGCCAAAAGCGGAGGCTGCCTTATACTTCACCAGCTGGTCCGAAATGCTGGACCTGGCGCAGGAGGCTTTCAGGGCGGTGCTGCACTTTGCATTTGAGGACTTGAAGCTCAACAAGGTATACATGCGCTGCACACAGTATAATAATGTGTGTTCGCAGTTGGCCGAGAGCTGTGGTTTTGTGAAAGAAGGCGTGCTCAGAAGCGACTTCAGAGGTGCCGACTCCGAGGAGCTTCTGGACCTGAGCTACTATGGCATGACCCGCGACGACTACGAGCAGGCAACCCAGCTTAAGCAGAGAGATTCTCAGGAAGCGGTTTAACTACCTTTACTTACGTGGTTTCCCGACAAAAAAATCGGTATCGAACGTTAGGTAGATTGCGTTCGAAAACTCCAGTTTCGGATCATCCAGGTCGACCACAGGCTCCAGGCGCAGCGTCAGGTATAGATCTTCCATTATCTTGATGTCCTTCATCAGGCGGAGGATCAGCAGGTGCCGGTCTTCCTGTATGTAGTCGGGGTCTTTGTAAGTCGTGGAAGCCGACTGAAAGAGCTTGCCGCCCAGTTCGGTGATATACCCGTCACCGCGCCAATAGCTCAGCATCACATCCTGGTACCTGGTGTCTATACCTGCATTCAGGTAAATAGCACCGCCCTTTGTGAAAGGCAGTTGAAACGTGTTCGAAAAGTCATTGAAGCCAAGCAGGTAGTTTTTGGTGTATACCCGGTGAAGCACGCGGTGCGGCAGTTGCCTTTCTAACTCAAATCCCACGGCAGCATTGAACACCGTGAGCAGCGGCAAGGGTGAACTGTCGATCTGCCCGCCTTTGTGTTGCGCCGTGAACTGCACAGGTATAGCCAGGCGCAGAGTATCGCCTTCCACCCTGCCGGGTTTGTTAAGCAGGTGTATGGCCGAGCTGATGCCACCGGCCACTTCCTCCCGCACCGGGTCAGCCGGGTAAATCATTTTGCTCCAGTCGATCCAGGCATCCAATTTAACCCGATGGGTGCTTAGCAGAAACTGCAGGCCGTTCTCCAGCCGGTCGTTGATCACCCGCTCAAAATCATAGAGCGGCTCCACGTAACCATGGCTCACGTTGCCCTCTAACGTACCAAACACAAAAGCCCAGTTTTCCTGCTGCCATTTTACAGTGAAGGTTGGCTGAAATTCCTGGTAGCCTGAACTACCGAAGTCCTTCCAGAGAAAAGCGCCCGCATCAATTCGCACGGAAGCAGACGGATAATAGCTGACGCGCGGCATCAGGTGATAGCCAAACAAGGTATAGCCATCGGCTATCTTATTGAAGTACTCGTTGTTTTTAGAGAAGCCAAAGGCGTGCAGGCCAATTCTAATCTGATTAGCATTCTCAGGTTTAACAGGTATAGCCAGCTTCAGTGCATCGTTGTTTAGCTGGCTATACCCTAAATGGCTGTATAGCACAGCAAACGCACAAATTAAAAGCCTGAAATATCTCATAAAAAAGCGTGTAGGATGGCACAAAATTGCCATTGTGTATGTTGTAACAAGACGGCCATAATCAACTAAAATATTTAGCAAAATACCTGCTACTTTTTTTGCAAATTGATTTTGAACGTCGTAATTTCACATCAATATAAAGCTATTTAATTAAACACACATGAGCGTAAGCAACGAAAAACTAAAAGCCCTGCAGCTGACGATAGACAAGCTTGACAAGACTTACGGTAAAGGTACTGTAATGAAGTTGAGCGACAACAAAGTGGAAGACATTCCGGCTATCTCTACCGGCTCGCTTGGACTTGACATTGCTTTAGGAATTGGCGGTTTGCCGCGCGGCCGTGTCATCGAAATCTACGGTCCTGAATCGTCTGGTAAAACTACGCTTACCATGCATGCTATTGCAGAGGCGCAGCGCGCCGGTGGCCTGGCCGCCTTTATCGACGCAGAGCACGCATTTGACAAGGCATATGCCGAAAAACTTGGAATAGACACGGAGAACCTCCTGATCTCGCAGCCTGACAACGGTGAGCAGGCCCTGGAGATTGCCGATCACCTGATCCGCTCCGGCGCGATCGATATTATTGTAATTGACTCTGTGGCCGCATTGGTACCGAAAGGCGAACTGGAAGGCGACATGGGTGACAGCAAAATGGGTCTTCAGGCTCGTTTAATGTCGCAGGCATTGCGTAAGCTGACCGGTACGATCAACAAAACCGGCTGCTGCTGTATCTTCATCAACCAACTTCGTGAGAAGATCGGTGTGATGTTCGGTAACCCGGAAACTACTACAGGTGGTAACGCTTTGAAGTTCTATGCCTCTGTGCGTCTGGACATCCGTCGTATTGGCCAGATCAAAGAGTCTGCTGACAATATTACAGGTAACCGTACCCGCGTGAAGGTGGTAAAAAACAAAGTAGCGCCTCCGTTCAAAGTAGTTGAGTTCGACATTATGTATGGCGAAGGCATCTCTAAAGTAGGTGAGATTCTGGACCTGGGCGTTGAGCTGGGTGTGGTGCAGAAATCTGGTTCATGGTTCTCTTACAACGGCGACAAGCTGGGTCAGGGCCGTGATGGCGTGAAGCAGATCCTGCTTGACAACCCGGAATTGCAGGAGGAGATCGAAGCTAAGATCAGAGCAATTGTGAAAGGCGAGCCTGAGAAGGTGGCCGCAGCATTGGAAGATCTGAGCGGCGCGGAATGAACATTATTTCCAACTAACAAATAATCAAAAAGGTGCTACACTGTGTAGCACCTTTTTGCATTTTAAGTTGTTGGTAGTGTGAAGACAACTTATTATCTTTAGAGTAAGGACCCGCAGTTGGTATAATAGTTGATATTGGAGATACTATAAAAACACTGTAAGTCTGAAACTGTTTATGAAGAAGATTTTTCCAGCGATAATATTAGCCATTATGGTGCTCTCTGGCTTTGCAGCCAAGGAGTCACTTCGCACTATCCCTAACGAAAGCTTTAGTGCAGGCGAACTGCTTAAATATAAAGTACACTACGGCCCGATAACGGCAGCCGAAGCTGTAATCGATATCGCACCTAACCTGCACCGCGTCAACGACAGACCGACCTATAAAGCCACCGTGTACGGCAAGACGAGCAGTTCATTCGACCTGTTCATTAAGATTCGTAATACTTACCAGTCTTACATTGATACAGCTGCCATTCTACCGCACCGCTCTTTCCGCAACATTGAGGAAGGCAGCTACCGTAAGCGCGAAACCGTGGACTTTAACCACTTCACAAACACAGCTAAGGTAGAATCAAAGAAAAAGAACAGAGACAAAAGGCAAAGTAGCCATAAGATCCCTTCTGGCGCGCAGGATATTGTGAGCGGGTTTTATTACCTGCGCACCCTAGATTACGACCGTTATAAGCCCGGTGACAAGTTTACGGTCAAAGGATTCTTCGATGAGGAGGCATTCGACATGGTAGTCACCTACCAGGGCCGCGAAACGATCAGCACCAAGGCCGGTTCTTTTAGAGCGATCAAACTGGTGCCACGTATGCCAAAAAACAAGTTGTTTAATGGTGAGGATGCCATTACCGTATACCTGTCAGATGACAAAAACAAGATACCGGTACTGATCTCCGCTAATATGTTTGTGGGATCTGTAAAAGTTGACCTTTACGAACACCGGAATCTGAAGCATAAACCTGCCCTTGTGGCACAGAAATAAGAGAATAAGCCAGCTTAGACAGCTGGTTTTTCTTTTGCCAAAAAGCCAATGTTAAGAAAATATTATGATTTGACCGCCAGCTGCTTCTATACCTTCCGGAATGGTATCTTTGTATTGAAATGGAGTGCACTGAATGGCTTCCGACAATAGTTATACCGACCTGTTAGTAAAGGCGGAAAAACCTAATCCTAAAAACGTGCTGACACCGAACCAAGCCCATTATAAAATACTGGTAGTTGACGATGACCCGGATATCGTAGAGCTGCTGCAATATAACTTGGCCCGCGAAGGCTACGACGTCGCCCAAGCCGACAACGGCAAAAAAGCGATAGAGGTAGCGAATACTTTTAAGCCTGACGTGATCCTGATGGATGTGATGATGCCGGTACTGGACGGGATAGCCGCCTGCCGCCAACTGCGCGAAGAGCAGGATTTCCGTCATACACACATCATTTTTCTCACCGCCCGATCAGAGGAATTTTCCGAAGTAGCCGCTTTCGACGCCGGTGCTGATGATTTTATCACAAAACCTATAAAGCCACGTGCCCTGCTCAGCCGCCTGGCAGCCTACGCCCGCCGCGATGCGCAGCAGGAAGAACAAGAGCAGGTGATCGAGATAGGTGGTTTGAGGATAGACCGCACCAGTTTTGCCGTGTACAAAGGCGAAGAGAAGATCACGCTCCCGAAAAAAGAATTTGAATTACTGGCCTTTCTGGCAGCTACTCCAAATAAAGTATTTACACGCGAAGAGCTGCTCAACAACGTGTGGGGAAGTGACGTGTATGTGATCGCACGCACCGTGGATGTACACATCAGGAAAGTGCGTGAGAAGATAGGCGAAGACAAGATCAGGACCATCAAGGGTGTTGGCTATAAGTTTAACACCGACTAAAACATGAATTTAAACTCCCGTACGCTTGCCCTTTTAATATCCCTGGCAGTGGCCCTTGTGCTCACTGCCTTTTTGGCTTTAGCCAGCTACTTTTCCTCACGGGGTTTAATGGCGGCGCTTGTACTGGTTTTCATCTGCTGTTTCCTGCTGATCTATTTTTCGTACGAGGCGCTTGTATTCCGTGAAATCAAAAACTTGTACTCCAGCCTGGAGAAAATAAAGAAGCAGGAATACCGCAAAGCAGAGGGCCGCTCTCTGTTTACGGCCGACCCGCTCCGGAAAATAAAAGACGACATCTTCCTTATTGCCGAGCGTAAGCAGCAAGAGATTGACGAACTCCGGCACTTGCAGGTGATGCGACGCGAATTTCTGGCCGACGTATCGCACGAGCTCAAGACCCCGATCTTCGCCGCGCAGGGCTTCATCCATACCCTGCTAGACGGCGCCGTGGACGACCCTAATGTGCGTGACAAGTTTTTACAGAAAGCGGCCAACAGCCTCGACGGACTCGATACTTTGGTGCAGGACCTGATCAGCATCTCGCAGTTCGAGAAGGGCGTTGTAAGGATGGAGAAGCAGGACTTTGACGCTGTGCAGCTGGTGCGGGAAGTCTTTGAGCAGCTGGAGCAAAAAGCAAACAAAAGCCAGACGAAACTGCATCTGTTGGATGTGAACCCCGGCGAGAAAGTAATGATCTATGCCGACCCTAATCGTATTCGTCAGGTATTCATCAACCTGGTGGACAATGCCATTAAATACGGTCATGAAGGGGGCAATATCTGGGTTTCGTTTACGGAAGGGCGCAAGCGCTTTACCATTACCGTGAAAGACGATGGCCCGGGTATAGCCCAGGAGCACATCAACCGCATATTCGAGCGCTTCTACCGCATCGACAAGAGCCGCTCCCGCGACAAAGGCGGCTCCGGCCTCGGCCTGGCCATTTCCAAGCACATCATCGAAGCCCACCGCTCCTTCATCGCCGTCAAAAGCGAGCTCGACAAGGGCACTACGCTCCGATTCAAACTGCTCAAGGCGAAGGTTAATTGAATTGTTAAATTGTTGATGGTTGAATTGTTGTGATCCCAAAACGATTTAGGGGTATAACTTTGGATGATGTGCTTGATTAAATAGAAAAGCGGAGGCTGTACCTTATCAATCTTCAGACAATTAACAATTTAGCCATTTAGCAATTCAACAATTTAACCCTCAACCATCCAACCATAATTATAAGTATCTTTGCGGGCCGTGCGGTTAAGGTATAGCTGCGCGCATTAACGATACAGTACAGCATGAAATACCCGGTTTTTAAAGACCTGATCATATTTGAGAACGAGGACTTCCTGGTGGTGAACAAGCCGCCTTATCTGGCCACACTCGAAGACCGCACTCCGAACACCACCAACCTGCTTAAGCTGGCAAAACAGCACGATCCGAATCTGCAGGCCTGCCACCGACTCGACAAAGACACATCGGGCTGCCTGGTGTTTGCCAAAAATCCCGAGGCTTACCGACACGTGTCAATGCAGTTTGAGCACCGCGAGGTATACAAGGTATACCATGCCGTAGCCTGGGGCGTACACAAATTTGAAGACCAGTTGGTGAACCGTTCAATACTAGCAGGTGCCAAAGGTGTAGCTAAACTCACGCCGCAGGGCAAACCCGCCGAAACATACTTCACTACGCTGGAAAGCTACAGTCGCCATACCTTGCTGGAATGTATGCCGGTAACTGGTCGCCTACACCAGATTCGTGTGCACCTGGCTTTTTTGGGAGCTCCAATTGTGGGGGATAAATTATACGGTGGCGAGGACCTATACCTGAGCACCCTGAAACGCAAGTTTAACCTGAAGCAGCAGACCGAGGAACAGCCGCTAATCAAACGCTTTGCGCTGCACTCGCACGCTATCGGTTTCAGGCTGATGAACGAAGAGCCGATCAAGATTGAGGCGCCTTACCCAAAGGACATGGCCGTACTGATCAAGCAACTTCGGCAGTATAGTTAGTTTTAACAATAGACCATTTTATTTTTGACAAAGGATTATGTGACAAAGGACAAAAGACGCTGGGCGAACCTTCATCTTTTGTCCTTTTATTTTTTTCGGATTTTGAAATCAAAGAATGGTTTCGGCAATTTTTCCAACTTCACTCCAATTCTACCCTTTATCAAAAAGTCTTTTGTCAAGCTAATTTACACGCAGCACAATCTTCCCGATGTTCTTGTTGGCCTCCATGTAGCGGTGCGCCTCGGCCGCGTCTGCCCAATCAAATACAGAATCTACTACCGGTTTAATCGTGCCGTTCGTGAACAAAGGTATAGCAAAAGCAGCCATGTCTTGTGTGAGTTTGATCTGGTAGTCGCGGGTACGGGAACGCAGCGTAGAGCCAATCACCTGCAGGCGCTTGGTCAGGATCTTTCGAAGATCAAACTCTTCTACTTTGCCACCGCCCAGGCTCGCCAGCAGTACCATTCTGCCATCCAGGCGCAGACATTCGATATTTTGCCTGAAGTAGGGTCCCGCGATAAAGTCCACGATCACGTCAACTCCTTCTGAGTGGGTATAGGCGAGCACTTCTTCTTCGAACGGCACCTCTTTGTAGTTGATGGCTTTATGCGCTCCCAGGTCCAGACAGGCCTGCAGTTTCTTTTCGGAGGCTGTCACGAGCACTTCGGCGTTTAGGGCGCGTGCCAGTTGTATACCTGCCGTACCTACCCCACTTGCGCCAGCATGAATAAGCACCCGTTCGCCAGCCTGCAGTTTGCCCAGCCATGAGATGCCTTGCCAGGCCGTGAGGAAGACTTCAGGTATAGCAGCGGCTTCTTCCATGCTCAGGTTTTCAGGTATAGCCATGGCCATTTCTTCGTGTATCACGGCGTACTCAGCATAACCTCCGCCCGGCAGCAACCCCATAATCTTGTCGCCTTTCTTGAAACGGGTGCAGCTTATACCTGCCTCCACCACCTCCCCCGCTATTTCGAGGCCCAACAGCGGACTTTCTCCCTTCGGAGGCGGGTACTTACCCTGGCGCTGCATGGTGTCGGCACGGTTGAGCGCAGTGGCGTGTACGCGCACCAGCAATTCGTAAGGTTTAGGCAACGGCTGTTCGTATTCGCCCAGTTCCAGTTGCTCTGGCCCGCCGGGTTGCTTTACAAGTATGGCTTTCATATCAGATGATGGTGTGGTTGTGGCTATACCTTAAGACGCCAGCTAAAATTAGATGTTTCCGCTCTTCTATCAAAACCGCTTCCATTGGTTCCAAACAAGTTTTCTATACCTAACTGAAATAAATTCTGAAAGAATTATACCAATTCATTTGACCTTATTACGAAACTTTCGTAACTATACGAAAACATCGTAGAACTATGGAGAAGCTGACACAACAAGAAGAGGAAGCTATGCAGGCGATTTGGTCGCTGGACGGCGGTTTCATCAAAGAATTCCTGGAAAAGCTGGAAGAGCCCAAGCCGCCCTATACCACGCTGGCCTCTACGGTGAAGAACCTGGAGAAGAAAGGCTTTTTGGAGAGCGAGAAATTTGGCAACACCTACCGCTATACCCCGGCCATTAAAGAAGAAGACTACAAGAAACGTTTCATGAAGGGCTTTGTCGGCGATTACTTCAAGAGTTCTTACAAAGAACTGGTGGCCTTTTTTGCCAAGGAAAAGCAGATCAGTGCGGAGGAGTTGAAGGAGATTATTGACATGATCGAGAACAAAAAAACGAAATGATATGCCAGCCCTGTTCCTATACCTGCTGAAAGCGAACATAGCCCTGGTACTGTTTTACCTGGTTTACCACCTGGTACTGCGCAAACTCACGTTCTACCACCTCAACCGGCTTTTCCTGGTGTTCGGCATCGTGTTCTCTGCAGTTTATCCTTTGATAGATCTGACCGAGTTATTTAGCCGGCACGAAGAGCTGGCCGCCATGCAAACTTATGCCGTGGTGTTGCCTGCGTGGTCACCAACCCCTATACCTGAACAGGCCGCATTCGACTACTGGCTTATACCTGTTGCCCTGTTCTGGCTCGGCTGCGGACTAATGCTGATTCGGTTAGCCGTGCAATTCATCTCGCTTTACCGGATACACCGCGCCTCGGTGCCCGCCTCTTACCAAGGGGTGAAATTTCGGAAGGTGCCAGGTATAAGCGAAGCCTTTTCGTTCTGGAAAACCATCTACCTGAACCCAACGCAGCACCAATCGCCTGAGCTGGAGTCTATTTTAAGACACGAGCAGATACACGTGAACGGGTGGCATACCCTGGATGTGCTGCTGGCTGAGCTGAGCACTGTGTTTTACTGGTTCAACCCGGGGGTGTGGCTGATGAAGCAGGCCATGAAAGAAAACCTTGAATTTATAGCCGACCAGCATGTTGTAAATGCTGGCGTCGATCGAGTAGCTTACCAATACCTCTTACTGAAAGTTGTGGGCGCCACACAACCTCAGATTGCCAATCAGTTTAATTTTCCATCACTTAAACGACGAATTGCCATGATGAACAAAATGCCCACAAATAAAGCAAACCGGCTCAGATTGCTGGTCGTGCTGCCCCTCATAATGGTGCTGCTTGTTGCCTTCCAGAGCGCCTCGCAGGATGATATGACCACTATGACGGAAGCCATATTCCCGGATGAAGCAATACAGGCTCCTTCTGACCCGACTGACGAATACGCTGCTTTCTATGCCCGCAATCCCGATGTAAACCGAATATCCTGGAGATCGAACAAGAAAATAGTAGTTGCGCTCAAGTCTGGTGCTGAAGAGGTCTATACCTTTGGTGACAAGCAAAGCATGGCTTCGGCCGAGCTGAAGTATGGCGAAATGCCAAGCGCACCACCCATTGCCAGAAGGGACAATCCGGAGCAGGGTACCCAAAAACGCGACATCGAAAAGCTTATAAATCAGCTCAAGCAAAACCGTGCGATAAAGAGTGTGCAGGCTAAAAAAGTAGACGGTAGAGATGCTATAGTGGTCGCCTTGAAAGGTGGCGGCACGGAGGTATACATTGTATCAGATGCAGGCAGTCTGGCTGAGTTAGAGCGCAAGTACGTGCAGCCGGAGTTACCGCCTCCACCACCGCCAGCACCGGCTGCCCCGGATGCGCCACCAGCTCCACCAGCACCGGATAAATCCGAAATGATAGCTGGTATGCCAGCAGCTCTGTATTATATTGACGGAGTAAAGGCTAGCCGGGAAGCCGTACAAAAGCTTGACCCAAAGACTATCCATAGTCTGAATGTGATCAAAGGTAAATCCGCAGTAGAGATATTCGGCAAGGAAGCTGCACAAGGTGTTATTTCGGTTGTAACTGAAAGGAACAAAGATTCCCGTCAGGTGCAGGAGTTCAACAAAAAACTTCCAACGCCTCCTGCACCGCCAGCTCCGGGAACACCGCCACCGCCCCCTGCGCCTGGCAAAGAAGCAATACCACCCGTACCTCCGGCACCATCAAGGGAGCAACTTCCTCCACCTCCGCCTCCGACCAGGTATGAAGGCCCGGCTATACCTAAAGTTGGAGGAACCCGGCTGGTTGAAACAGAAGAGTATGTAGCATACTTTCTTTGGCCAGAAGAAATTACAAAGCGTGAACTTGAAGTAGCACAGCAGGCATTTTTAGGCAGTGGTTTCGAACTGAACTTTAACGAAAAATATGAAGGTGGGAAGATCAGCAGCCTGAAAATCGAGATTGCTTCCAGAAACAACAATTCTCGCGCAAGCGCAGCTTATAATGCGGAGGCTTTAAAAAGCATTCTGGATGCAGACAACATTGTGATAGTGCAGGGCAACAAGAAGACCGGCGAGGTAAGGATCGCCACCACGCTCGCACCGAGATAAGAGTCATTGTGTACAACTAAAAGAGACCTTATATGAAGCTTAAGTTGCTAACTCTGCTGTTTTTGGGATTTGTTGGTCTAGCGCAGGCGCAAGAAAACAAAGCGATAAAAAAGCCACAAAGAGTCTATATCTTAAATGACAGCAGGATTGTCACAGAGAACGAGATAAATGAAATCGCCAAAAGCGGATACGTGAAAAATGTAGTGTCTGGCGCTACTGACGAGGAAAGGCAAAGCTATCAGGCGAAATTTGGCGATGTGATTGGGGATAATTTCATAGCCAGAATCTATACCTTGACAGATGAGGAAAAAAAGGAAAAGGCAAAAAATGGCGCCCTGATTAAAGTTGCTAAGTCTGCTGCACCCAAAGAATCACCTAATAATGCTTCTGCTTTAAAAGTCGGCGACATGGCGAGGGACTTTCAAGTAGAGTTGGTCGACGGAACTCACGTGAAGCTATCGGATCTGAAAGGCAAGGTGGTACTGCTCAATTTCTGGGCCACCTGGTGCCAACCCTGCATCATGGAGTTTCATGAATTACCTGAAGCCATTTTGCAGAAATACAAGATAAAGGATTTCGTGTTCTTGCCAATCTCAAGAGGTGAACCCAAGGAAAGGGTGCAGAAAACGTTGGCTAAGCTCAGGGAAAAAGGTATAGACATCAATTCTGGTCTAGACCCACAAGAAGACATCTGGAAACTTTATGAAGAAGGAGGCTTGCCCTTGAATTTCATTCTTGATAAAGAAGGCGTAGTAAAATATGTGTCCATGGGTTACGGCGAACCGAAACTCAAGGAAATGGCTGCTCTGTTAGACACGCTGCTGGAATAAAATCCTAATGCAGTCACAGTTGGGTAGGTTCTGCTATACTGCGTTACATCAAACCTGCATACACTTCGCAATGGGCTGCAACTCCTAGTAGCTTCGACTTGGATAATAGACTCGCTTACAGGCAGCGACGCAACTTTGTGTCGCTGCCTTTCTTTTTTCAGTATCCCCCTGTATTCCAGCATATTTCTACACCAAGTATTGCATATCAAATAAAGAGTTCCTATCTTTGTGACCATTTTTCAAGAACCCTCGAGAAGAAATTAATTGTTAAATAAATCGCTTACAACCACCAAAAATGGATCATTTAAGTTATAAGACCCTTACTGTCAATAAGAAGACAGCCAACAAAGGCTGGGTGATTATTGATGCAGGGCAAGGAAGCTTGGGTCGCGTGGCGTCTGAAATCGCCAAGATCCTGAAAGGCAAGAACAAGCCTTCGTACACGCCAAACGCTGACTGCGGCGACAACGTAATCGTTATCAATGCTGATGACACGCGTTTCACTGGTCGCAAGTGGGATCAGAAGTACTACCTGTCGCACACTGGTTACCCAGGTGGTCAGCGCAAGACTTCTCCACGTGAGCTTAAGGCTAAATCATCAACGCTGCTCGTTGAGCACGCTGTTCGTGGCATGTTGCCTAAGGGCCCACTAGGCCGCGAGCTATTCAGAAATCTTCATGTTTTTGCAGGAAGTGAGCATCCTTTCGGAGCTCAGCAGCCTAAAGAATTAACCCTCAACATCTAATAATTAATGGAAGTTATCAATACATCTGGTAGAAGAAAAACCTCGGTGGCTCGTATCTACATGACGGCCGGGCAAGGGAATATCACTATTAACGGTAAAGATATCAAGGCGTACTTCCCTGACGAAGTACTGCAAACTATTGTGAATCAGCCGTTTCAAACCTTAGAACTAATTGGCAAGTACGATGTTACTGCTAATCTAAAAGGTGGTGGTGTAAGCGGCCAGGCTGAAGCACTTAGACTTGCTATATCTAAAGCACTGGTAGTAGAAAACGCCGAGACAAAATCTGCACTCCGCAAAGAAGGATTCGTAACCAGAGATCCTCGTATGGTGGAGCGTAAGAAGTTCGGTAAGCGCAAAGCGCGTCGTTCATTCCAGTTCAGTAAACGTTAATATTAAAGGTGTATCAACAACATGGCAAGTACTAATTATAAAGAATTACTTGAGGCAGGTGTTCACTTCGGTCACCTTACCCGCAAGTGGGATCCGAAAATGGCTCCATACATCTTCATGGAGAAGAACGGAATCCACATCATTGACCTGAACAAGACACTGGTTGCCCTTGAGGAAGCTTCTTCGGCTATCAAGAACATCGCCAAGTCTGGTCGTAAAATCCTTTTCGTAGCTACAAAAAAGCAGGCGCAGGACATCGTTGCAGAAGAAGCACGTCGTCTGAAAATGCCTTACGTAACCGACCGTTGGTTGGGTGGTATGCTGACGAACTTCGCCACTGTGCGCAAGTCACTTAAGAAAATGTCTACGATCGACAAGATGGTAAAAGACAACACGGCTTATGCAGCAATTGCAAAGCGTGAGCGTCTGATGCTTTCTCGTGAGCGTGAGAAACTGGAGCGTGTTCTCGGCGGTATCGCTGATCTGTCTCGCCTGCCAGCTGCTCTGTTCATCGTGGACGTGAAGCGTGAGCACATTGCCGTAAAGGAAGCACACAAGTTGAACCTGCCTGTATTCGCAGTTTGCGATACAAACTCTAACCCAGAGACGGTTGACTTCCCAATTCCAGCAAACGACGATGCTTCTAAGTCTATCGCTCTTATCGTTTCTGTGATCGGTAAGGCCATTGAAGAAGGTCTGTCTGAGCGCAAAGTAGACAAAGAAGAGACTGAGCGTAAGCGTTCTGAAGAAGAAGGCATCAAAGCCAAGCAGGAAGCTGACGAGCAATAATCTCGCATGCATATAGCATAATCAATAAACTGAACATTGGGCTCATAAGCTTCAATGTTCAGTTTGTTTTAGGGCAAATCGGAAGGAAACGCTTCTTTGACAAGAGAAATTCTGACAAAAGATAAGGGGCTAGAGCACTACTTTCCCGTTCTATACCTTCCTGCAATGCTCCTTTCAAACTGAGTACAACATTTATAATTCTTAATTCTTAATTATAAAAAGATGGCTATTACAGCACAAGACGTTAACAGACTTCGCCAGGAAACTGGTGCAGGTATGATGGATTGCAAAAAAGCACTTACAGAAGCCAACGGTGACTTCGAAGCTGCTAAAGATATTCTGCGTAAGCAAGGCCAGAAGATTGCCAGCAAGCGTGCTGACAATGCTACTTCTGAAGGTATCGTATTGACAAACGTGAGCGCTGACGGTTCAACTGGTCGCGTAGTGGCATTGGCTTGCGAAACTGAGCCAGTATCTAAGGTTGAAGACTTCAAGAACCTGGCTAACACTGTTCTGGAGGCTGCTGTTTCTACTAACGCTTCTTCTAAAGAAGAATTGCTGGCTGCTGCTCAGGCTGACGGTCGCTCACTGCAGGACCACATCACGGACCTGATGGGTAAAATCGGTGAGAAAATCGACGTGGTTTCTTACGAAACTGTGAAGGCTGAGAAAGTGGTAGCTTACAACCACTCTAACGGTAAGTTGGGTGTATTAGTAGGTATGAACAACACCAGCGGTACGGATGTGACTGAAGTTGGCAAGGACATCGCGATGCAGATCGCTGCCATGAAGCCAATCGCGCTTGACAAAGACGGCGTTGACGCTGCTACAATCGAGCGTGAGATCGAGATCGGCAAAGAGCAGGCGCGCCAGGAAGGCAAGCCAGAGCAAATGCTGGAGAAGATCGCGCAGGGTAAACTGAACAAGTTCTACAAAGAGAGCACTCTTCTGAACCAGGAGTTCGTAAAAGACTCTTCACTTACAATCTCTCAGCTGCTTGAGAAAACAAGCAAAGGTTTGACTGTAACTGAGTTCAAGCGTGTAGCGATCGGTTAATCCGTTTTAGCAACTATATTAAAAAAAAGGCTCTGAGAAATCAGAGCCTTTTTTGTTTGTCTGTACCTGAGGTATAAGCTTTAAAATAGGCTAATCAGCCTTAAAACAGATTCTGCAGGAAAGCCGGTGTGCGGACCAAACCCGTCATCATCATGATCACGACAATGGTTATACCGAAAGCAAAACGGAGGAAATAGCTCCTGAGCGCTGACTGCCCCATTTGCTGCTGCTGGTAAAGTCGTAGGACAACGCCTGCAAGTGTAACGGTCAGGCCTGCATAAAGAAAAATGGAATTGAAAGTATCCCCATAATTCATCACGCCCAGCGAGCGTAGCATATTTGGCCACATCATCAGGGCTAACCCGCCATACATCAGGCACTGGGTCACTAAGGTATTTTGCAGGATAAGTTTTTTCATGAGATAGATGAGGTTAGCTAGTGTATAAGGTATATTCCAAATATAGTTTAAGTAAATATACCTGAATTACAGTCGATTCCAAATAAAAACCAACAGGCTATACCTTAATTATTCCGCCTCACCGTGCTCACAAAAGCATCGCGCATGTCCTGAAAACGGTTGACTACTGCTTCGATAAAGTCCTCATCCAGTAAGGCCATGGCTCCCTCATCTCCAGCTACTTCGGTTTCCTCTATCTTATAAATCTGCTCCAGGTTGGCTTTCTCCAGCTTCAGGATATACTTGTTGTTATAGGAATGCAGCGTGATCTTCACGTGCGGGTTAGGTATGTCTGCTACTACTCTCATGGGTTTATTTGCTTCTTATATGTTTTAATATGCTAACGTAAAATCAGGCGGCAGGTGCACGACTCTAGCCTGCCGCATCGGTCCGCTCCATCTCTATACCCATCAGCTGCATCAGTTTGCTGGCGTTGAAACTTCGGCAGATGCCCCGGTGCAAGGTATAGTCAAAGAGGATCTTGTCACCCTCGATGGTGCTGTTGAAGCTGAAGTTCTCCACACTGCCCGGCAACTCCTGCTCCATGGCGCCTAGCTCCAAGTCGTGCGTCGAGATAAGGCCGGAAGCGTTGCGGCGATGCAGTTGCCGGATCAGGGCCATCGCGCCAGCGTGGCGGTCGCGGGAGTTGGTGCCTTTCAGTATTTCATCTAGCAAGTAGAAGACCGGCTCCTCCCCTTCCGTCATATTCAACAAAATGCGCAGGCGCTTGAGCTCAGCGTAAAAGGAAGAGGTGTTCTCGGCCAGGTTATCGACAGTGCGCATGGCGGTGTATACCTGTGCCGGGGCCACTGTCAGGCGGCGGGCGCACACGGCTGCTCCCATAAAGGCCAGTATCATGTTGATACCTACCGTGCGCAGGAAGGTCGTCTTACCGGACATATTGGAGCCCGTTACCACAATCGTTTTACCGGCTCCCTGCATTTGAAAATCATTAGCAATGCGCTCTACCGAAAAGATAAGCGGGTGCGCCAGCTGCTCGGCATCAAACTCGAAAGGTATAGCGCTCAACTCAGGTATAGCATAATGCGGCTGGGCATACTGGTAAGCCGCCATACTGGAGAGTGCTTCGAAGTCTGCAAGCAGAACAAGGCTGTTCTCTACCTGGTCCAGATGCACTGCTTTCCAGGACTCGATCCGGTAGATCCACACAAAATCCCACATCAGGATAGTGTTCAGGAAAAAACTCATCAATGTGCTGAGTCGCCACGAGAAATAATCGATGATGGTAGCGACTTTGCCGATGGCTGTGGAGGCAGGCGTGTCGGCTTTATAAAGTCCTGTCCTGATCTCCTCCAGAAGCGGTGCTTTAAAGGTATGCGCCTCCAGGTGCCGTAGCTGGTCGGTATAGCTTTGCATGGCCTCGTACATGCCGATGCTCTTTTCGTAGTAATCATCGCGTTGCTTCTGAAACTTAAGTCCCAGGAGGTACTGAATAACCAAAAACGCAACGGCAATGTAACCCGAGTAGCCATAGAACCAGGCCGCAATAGCAGCCAAAGTCAAAACAGGCAACACAAACACCAGTAGCTTCAGCCATGGATGCACTTTGTACAGGTCCTGTGCACGTAGCCAGTCAAAGAACTCCTGTGTGTTTGCCTCGGTGTGCTTGTAATGCATGGGTTTCACGATGGCCTGCTGCAGCCATTCCTGCTGATCGGGCTGTGCCAGTTCTGCTACCGCTTCTTGTCTGCGCAATACTTCCGGGGTGGGTGCGGCCTGCCGGAACCACTGAGCCAGCCGCAGCTTCCCGATACTACTTACAGAACGGTTCATCAGCTGGAAGAGCGAATCGGGACCGAAGATATCCAGGTCGGAGGTATAGGGATGATGATCGTCTTTGAAGGCATTTCCTCCGTCAAAGGAATGGAGCTTGCCCTGCAGCCTATCGATCTCCTGCAGATTGAGTTTGCTGAGTAGCTGCAGCTGCTTATACCTGTAGTCGAGTCGGCTGTGCCAGCGCATCACCAGTATAAAAAGGATGTAAAACCCGACAATGCTGATGATTCCTGCACTGATATTGCCATCTCTGAAAAAGAGCCAGGCTGCAATAGCGCCTGCCACAAACACCACTACCCTTAACCACGACACGGACTTCGATTTGCCGGCTGCTTTCTGTTCCTGTTCCGCATAGGCCGCGGCCCGCTTCTTAAATTCTTCTTCTCTACTGTTCACGTATAGTTGTTCTGTTTGCAGGTATAGGAGGTTAGTCAATCGTGGCGATGCACTTCAACTCAATGGCAATGGGCGTTGGTAGTTTATTGATCTCCACGGTAGTGCGGCAAGGCTGGTTGTCCTTGAAATACTCAGCATAGATGCGGTTGTAGGTAGCAAAGTCGTCCTTCATGTTTGTCAGGTATACGGTTACGTCCACCAGGTTCGCCCAGTTCGATCCGGCGTCCTCCAGTATGTAGCGTACATTTTGAAACACAGAACGGCACTGTTTCTCAATGTCGTACGAGGCAATGTTGCCTGCCTCGTCCAGCTCCACCCCTGGGATCTTTTTGGTGCCACGCTCCCTTGGTCCAACGCCAGACAGGAACAAAAGATTGCCCACACGGCGGGCATGCGGGTATAACCCCACCGGCTCCGGGGCTTTCGATGAATTGAGAAGCTCTTTGTCGTTTGTCATACTCAAATATAAAACATTCTGGCCAGCATTGTGCTTTGAGTTCCTGCTTCTGTAACACTACAACAAAAAAAGCCGACCCTAACCAGGCCGGCTTCTCTTCCCTTAAACAAACTCTATTATTTAACCCGATTCGGGCTAATATGTTTAAAATCAATAGGCTATTTTGTGAACTTCACATCGTTGTACTTGGAAGTGATGCTGAGCGTGCCTTTAGATGAGGCGTTGCCGTACTTGCCTTTATACTCTGCTGAGGTATGGCCTTTCTCCAGAGATGTGAACTTCACCAGGTTGCGGTCCACCTTAAAATCGGCAAACTGAACGTTTACATCAAAGTCAAAGGCCGAATCGCTCTCGAAGTTCAGTTGGATTGGGGTGAAGCCACCATTTACATTGATGGATTTGAAGTTCTTCTGCACGTTATCCACTCTGAATGTGCCGTATTTCACATCAATCTCCAGGGCTTCGGAGAGATTCCCGATCTTGAAGTCGCTGAATTTAGACGAACCGTGCACACCATTGGTTTTACCAAGACTTAATGTAGAATAAGCTAACTCCACATTGCCCTTGTTCAGGAAGCCGATAGTGTTAGAGGAACTGTTACAGAATGAGGCTTTGATGCTGTTGGAAGAGTTAGTCAGATTACCTGCCTTAAACGCACCATAGCGCACATGCAGGTCCACTTTGCCTTTCATGTCGGGCAGATATACGTTGCCAAAGCTGTTCTTCACCACCAGATTATTATCGGCAGGCATGTTCACTGTATAGTTGATCTCAAAGCTCTGATGACCGCTCTTGGAGTTCATAGATCCCATTTCGGTTTTCACAACGATGGTATTGCCACTGCGGTTATCTGTTACGTTGATCTTGTTCAGCATTTCCTGCGCCACTTGCTCTGAGTTGGCGCGACTGATGATGTCGACCTTCACCTGTATTTCACTGCGGTTCCAGGTGTTCACGTGCACGTTACCAAACTTGTTATCGATGTTCAGCACATCCGACTTGCTCACTTTGTAAGTCTTGTCGAAGGTCTTACGTTTTTCCGATTTATAGGTATAGGCCTCTGCTTCCGGCTGATGTGGCACCACAATTACAGGAGGCGCCGGAGGAACTGGAGGAGTGGGCGGTAGTGTCTGCTGCACGACAGGGGTTGGTGGTGCAGGGAGCGTTTGGCTTGGGCAAGGCTCCGGCGCATAGGGCTGTGCTAAGGCCAGCGCGGGAAGTATAACCAAAAGCGTGGCTATGTGGTAGCGCAACGATTTAAATAGTAGTAGTTTCATTGTTCTGTGGTTCAGTAGTATCCTGTTCTTTTATAGCTTCTATTTTCTTGAGCACCTCCAGCTGACGGTTCAGCACGTCGATCCGGATCTGCAGGTTTCGGATCATGGCCGCCATCACCTGGTCGGTATTCGGAGTAGTTTGTAATTGATTCTTGAGTCGGGTATAGCTGCTGTCGAGTCGGGCCAACTCGCTGTCTATCTCGCGTGTTTCGTCCAGACCGAGCACTTTCAGGTCGTACTCGCTTAGCTCTTCGCGTTTGCTGTTGATCTGGCTGGTATAGTATACCTCCACCTCCGCGAGCTCAGGCGCTACTTGGTATACCGATGCCTGTTCTCCTGTTTCGGTAGTAGCGGCAAGGGTATTGGTGGCTGCCGGGTTGTTTTGTTTCACCGTCCAGAGCGTGATGCCACAGGCCAGCAAGAGTACGATGGTGGCGGCCACGCGCATAAACATAAAATCGGCAGTGAAGTTGAGGCGCTCTCCGAAGTTGATGCTGATCACCTTGGCTTCTTTGCGGGGCTTCTCTTGCTGTGCTTTCTGCACTTTCAGCTCGGAACAGATTTCCTGCCACAGTTCCGGTCTGGGCTCGAACACGTCGAAGTCTTCCCGGTTTTCATTCACAAAATCCTTTAACCTATCTTTCATCTTTCTCTTCTTTATCATTATCCACGGCTAGGCCATGGAATGTGTGTCTTTCATAATCTCCAGGAGCTTCTTGCGGGCCCGGCTATACTGCGACTTCGAAGTTGACTCGCTTATACCCAGCACCTCTCCAATTTCGGCATGATCGAGTCCTTCCAGCAGGTATAGGCTGAGCACCACTCTGTAGCCGTCGGGCAGACGCTGTATGGCGCGTCGCACTTGTTCTACCTGCCACTCGGTATCATCGTCGTAGTCCTCGTCTGCAATGTCCCCGGCGATGCGGTCTTCGAGCGGTACCAGTTCCGAACGGCGCTTGCGCACGGCGTTGACCGATGCATTGATCACGATCCGTTTGAGCCAGCTCCCGAATGAAGCTTCTGCTTTGTAAGAATGTAAGTTTTTGAAGGCGCTGATGAAGGCTTCCTGCAGCACGTCTTCGGACTCAGCATAGTCGTTGGTGATGCGCATGCTCACGTTAAACATGGCCTTGGAATACAGTTTGTATAGCTCATACTGGGCACGGTTATCCCCTTCCCTGCAGCGCTGCACGACTTGTGCGTTCACATCCTGAAAAGTGCTTTTTCCCAAAATCGCCTCGTTTATCGTTCCGTTTACCTTGTTAGTCGACTTATTCTCTTACTTCATCTTAATTTCTTTCCTCCCTTCATTCTATCTGCACTAAAGACACAGCTAAATCCGTTGGGTTGCATCAAGTTGCAAAATATTTTTAAATTATCCGCTGCCCACAGCTGCATTACACCGCTTCACTTATTTGTCAGGTATAGCCACAAAAAAAGCCAGCCCCGGATGGAGCTGGCTTTGCCTGAATCGAAATTTATAAGATTTCAAGATGAACAGGATTTCCTCAAACAACGACTCTTCAAAGTTCTCAAATTCTAAATCTGCACAAATTGAGTCCTGAAAATCCTGATGCAAAGAATTAGTCCATGATATCAAACTTGATGCCTTGCGCCAGTGGCAGTTCTCGGCTGTAATTGATGGTATTGGTCTGACGGCGCATGTAAATCCTCCAGGCGTCGGAACCCGACTCACGGCCACCACCAGTGTCTTTCTCACCTCCGAAGGCACCACCAATCTCGGCACCAGATGTACCGATGTTCACGTTGGCTATACCGCAGTCTGAACCCCAATGGGTCAGGAAGGCTTCTGTCTCGAGCAGGTTTGTTGAGAAGATGGAAGAAGATAGCCCTTGCTTCACCCCATTCTGGATGTCGATAGCATTCTCTACGTCACCGCTATACCGGATCAGGTATAGGATGGGTGCAAATGTCTCCTCCTGCACCATGTGGTAATGATTCTCGGCCTCTACGATGGCAGGCGTCACATAGGTACCGGTTGCATATTGTTCGCCTTCCAGCACCTCACCACCGATCAACAGCTTGCCACCTTCGCCCTGTACTTCTTCCAACGCGTTCTGGAAAGCCTTCACGGCATCTTTGTCGATCAGCGGACCAACGAGTGTTGTGTCGCTCAGCGGGTGACCGATCGGCAGGTTCGGGTAGATCTTGAGCAGGCGGTCTCGAACCTGATCGAAAACATTCTCGTGAACAATCAGGCGACGGGTGGAAGTACAGCGCTGTCCGCAGGTACCCACGGCACCGAATACTACGGCACGAAGCGCCATTTCGATATCTGCGTTTTCGGTGATGATGATGGCATTGTTACCTCCCAGTTCCAGCAAAGACTTGCCCAGACGAGCACCAACTGCCTCGCCTACTTTCTTGCCCATGCGGGTAGAGCCTGTAGCTGATACTAGTGGTACGCGGGTGTCATGCGCCATCAGGCTGCCGATCTCAGCATCTCCGATAATTACGTTAAAGATACCTTCTGGCAGCTCGTTTTCAGCGAGCACGTCGCGGATGATGTGCTGACAGGCAACGGCTGTAAGCGGTGTTTTTTCAGATGGTTTCCAGATGGTCACGTCACCGCAAACAGCGGCCAGCATAGCGTTCCAACTCCAAACCGCTACCGGGAAGTTGAAGGCTGAGATCACGCCCACGATGCCCAGCGGATGGTACTGTTCGTACATGCGGTGCTGCGGACGCTCGGAGTGCATGGTATACCCGTGCAACTGGCGCGACAGACCTACTGCAAAGTCGCAGATGTCGATCATTTCCTGCACTTCGCCAAGGCCTTCCTGCAGGATTTTGCCCATTTCGTAGCTCACCAGTTTGCCTAGCGCGTCTTTGTGCTCACGCAGCTTGTTGCTGATCTGCCGCACGATATCGCCGCGTTTTGGGGCCGGTACGGTACGCCATACCTTAAAGGCTTCCTGAGCGGTCTTCACCACTTGCTCGTAGTCGTCGGCGGTGGCCATGTTTACGCTCGCAATCAGGTTACCGTCGGCAGGCGAGTGAATATCGCGGATGGTCTTGTTGTTTTCGCCGCCCCAGTTCAAACCTGTGCTGTAGGCCGGGTTCAGTTCTTTTATACCTAGCTGCTGCAACACATCGGCAATAGCCTTTGTCATGGGCATTTCATCTATGGCTTGTTTCATAATTCTATCTGTTATTCTCGGGTTATGGTGTTTAAACATCTACTGAGCGGCATTTCCTGTACACAGGAGGCTCTGCAGCATGAAGATAGCCTTTTTTTCTTTTCTAATAAAACAAAAAAGCTCCCGCCTTGCATGGCAGAAGCTTTTTTGTCGAATGGTTAAATCTTAGCGTTTCCCGATCGGGTAGTACGCTTTCAGACCGTCAGGGTATACACCTTCTATGTAAACGATGCCGGTTTCGAAGTTCTTCAGGTGGCGCTCCACATCGGAAGGCACGTTTACCGCATACTTATCGATTCGGGTGATTATGAAGCCATCTTTCATGCCCGTGTCGCGGAACTTGCTCTTGGCCACGTTGGAGATTTTGGCACCACCGTCTATACCTAGCTTGTTCATTTCCTGCTTACTCACCGCCTCAAAAGAAGCGCCGTCGAATGTCACGGTACTAGCATTGCTGCGCTTCGATATCTCGGTGCTGTTGTTCAGGTTACGGAGCGTTACGTTTGCTGTACGGGTCTTGCCGTCACGCAGGTACTCTACTTTCACCTTGTCGCCAGGGCGATAGCGCGCTACCTGCTCGAGCAGTTGCGACGTACGAGCTACTTTCACATCGTTGATAGCTGTTACCACGTCACCATTGCGCAGACCTGCTTCTTTAGCGCCACCTTCACGCACTTCCTCCAGGTATACTCCGCTCAGGGTGTTAAGGCTTTTCTCTTTGGCAAGAGCCGCATCAATTTCACGAATAGTCGCCCCAAGCAAGGCACGCTGCACTTCTCCGTATTTCAGCAGGTCGTCTACCACCTTGCTCACAATGGCCGAAGGCACCGCAAAAGAGTATCCGGCAAAAGAGCCGGTCTGCGAAGCAATCGCTGTGTTTATACCTACCAGATCACCGTTCAGGTTTACCAGGGCGCCGCCACTGTTACCGGGGTTTACAGCAGCATCAGTCTGAATAAAAGATTCGATGCTCAGGTCATCAGTGGCGCTGGTGCGCAGAATGTTGATGTTACGTCCTTTGGCGCTCACTATACCTGCTGTTACCGTAGAGGTCAGGTTCATGGGGTTACCCACGGCCAGCACCCACTCGCCTACCTGCAGGTCGTCGGAGTTACCGTAGCGAATAACCGGCAGTTTGTCGGCGTTGATCTTCAGTAAGGCAAGGTCTGTAGTAGGGTCAGTGCCTACCAATGTTGCCTCAAACTTACGTTTATCATCCAGCGTCACTTCTATTTTGTCGGCGCGGTCGATTACGTGGTTGTTGGTGACGATGTAGCCGTTCGAGGCGATGATAACGCCGGAGCCAGAGCCCATCTGCGGACCACGCGGTACACGTTCGCCAAAGCCATCACCGAAAAACTCCCGCAGGAAAGGATCCATTGGGGTGTTGCTGCGCTGTGTGGTACGTGCACTGTATTCCGTCATAACGTGCACAACGGCTGGCGTAGTCACTTGCGCTGCATTAACAAAATTAAGACCTTCCGGCACGATCACGTTGCTGCTGCGCATGTCGCTTGTGTAGCGTACGGTCGGGTACTGCTGTTGAGTCTCTACTCCCTGCGGACTATCATTTTCCAGCAACTTATAGCTGCCTACTGCCACACCGCCGCCCATTAGCGCCGAAAGTGTGAGGCCAACAATAAACTGTTTCGTCTTCATGTATTGAACTCCTTCTAATTGATGGGTTTTAATATTAAGTATTATATATATAACAAACCTTTAACGCTAATATACTATACGACAGTATACCTAGTCAAGGCGATTTGCATTCTTTAACATTTCTATAACAAAAAAGAGGCCAGTTTCGGTGGCCTCTTTTTTGTCAATTTAAATTCCTTGTCATTATTTACCATTCTCAGAAGCACTCACACGCTTTTGCTTGCTACTCTGCCTGGCTTCCTCTCCACCGGCGATCGTGATCTGGCGCTTCATGGTTTTGTGCTCGTCTTTCGGCACGTTCACCCGCAGCACACCGTCCTCGAGCTGCGCTGATATCTTATCCGGGTTCACGTTGTCAGGCAGGTAGAAAGAGCGGGAGAATGTACCGTACTGGGTTTCGAGCATCTGGTAGCGGCGTCCTTCCTCTTTCTTCTCGAAGCGGCGCTCACCTGAAATGGTCAGCTTGCCTTCCTGAAAATCGATGGCGATGTCCTCTTTGCGAATGCCGGGCAGGGCTACTTCAATTTCGTAACCATTCTCGGTTTCGCAGGCATCCACATGCGGCGTAAATCCGGCAAAGCCTCGTGAGTTTACAGACTCGTTGAAGAATCTGTCTAGCATTGAACTGAAAGTCTGCGGCATGTCGTTCTGCATGCCGTTATATTTTCTGAGTACCATAGCTACCTCCTTTTTTTGAGTTAATGTTTTCATTACAAAGAGGGTATAGCCAAAAGTTTGCCAACCGGATTATTTTATATAATCATGAAATAATGTCATTTAAATTAAAGGTACAAACCTGTCAATTCTGCCAATTTTTCAGAAGTTTAATAGGAATAGCTGGCTGTAGAGGTGGCTCTGTTAAAGGTATATTTTAGTTCTAGCCCAAACACAGGCGAGATGCGGTTGCGCTTCGTGGTATAACCCTGCTCGACCAGCACCCCGTCTTCATCATATTTCGGACTCACCTCCACAAAATAGTAGTCGGTCTGCCGCAGGAAGTAGGGCGTGATACGGAACTTGTCGCTGATCTCGTAAGTGGCGTCTAATCTGAGGCGGGTCCGGTCGATGGTGCGCACCAGCAGATCGTTCGTTTCTTCCCCAAAATCCTTTACCACCAGCATCTCATACGACAGGGACGGTGTGATGAAACGGTCTCCCAACGGAAGGCGTTTGCCCAGCTCTATCCCCAGCCTGAACCGCGCGAAAGGATCGCGGCGCTCCTGGTTCACATAATCGAGTGTCAACTGTTTGTTAAAATACAAACTCTTGATAGTGCCGGCATGGCGCAGGAAAGCTGATGTGAAGTTACTCGAAGGCATGTCCTCTTTCGCATAACGGAACATAGCGCCTGCCAGCCAGTGGTCGGTAAAGGTATGCTCATATCCCAGCGTGAACTCTATGCGCTCGAAGCTGCCCACCCCGTTGTAGCGGCTATCGGTGTTGATGCGATACTGGTTCTGCAGAAACAATAGCCCGCTTTCGCCCAGGCCGTAGCTCAGTTGCAGTTCGGGCCAGATGGCGGTAGGCGCACTCACCTTGCTCTGGGCTTGGCCCAAGAACGGCAGCACAGCCAGTGATAGTATCAGGTATAGCTTCTTCATATTTGTTTAGTCTATTGATTGGGCTACTAATTCCTGCACGGCAATCCAGGCCATCAAGCCGATGCTGGTTTCCAATGCTGTTTCGTCTATATCGAATGTTGGGGTATGTACGCCAGAGGTGATGCCTCGCGCCTCGTTGCGTGTACCCAGGCGGTAGAAGCAGGCAGCCACTTCCTGCGAGTAATAGGCAAAGTCCTCAGCACCCATCCACAGGTCAAGGTCCACCACGTTTTCTTCCCCAAGGTATAGCACTGCCGCCTCGCGGGCACGGCCGGTCAGGTCTGGGTCGTTCTTCAGGAAAGGGTAGCCAAACTTAATGTCGATGTCGCAGCTGCCGCCCATGCTTTCGCAAAGCCCTTCGGCCAGTTTGCGTATACGGCCGTGTGCCTCTTTGCGCCATACCTCATCCATGGTCCGAAACGTGCCTTCCACCTTCACTTCATTCGGAATCACATTCGTAGCACCCAACGCTTCCACTTTGCCAAAGGAGAGCACTGTCGGCACTTTGGGGCTAGCGTGCCGGCTCACGATCTGCTGCAGCGCCACAATCAGGTGCGACGTGATCAGCACCGGGTCCACATTAAGCTCCGGCAGGGCTGCGTGACCGCCCTTGCCTTTTACGGTAATGTAGATTTCGTCGGCGCTAGCCATGTACATGCCTGACCGGAAACCAACCTTGCCGGCCGGCAACATCGGGAACACGTGCTGGCCTATGATACCTGATGGGGCCGGTTGCTGCAGTACCCCTTCTTTGATCATGATAGAGGCTCCTCCCGGAAACTTCTCCTCACCTGGTTGAAACACCAGCTTCACAGTACCTTCAAACTCTCCTCGTACTTCCTGCAGAATACGGGCCGCGCCCAGCAAAGAGGCCGTGTGCACATCGTGCCCGCAGGCATGCATCACACCTGCATTCTTCGATTTGTAATCCACGGCGTTTTGCTCCGTGATCGGCAGGGCATCCAAATCAGCGCGCAGGGCGATGGTTTTGCTTTCCGGATGATGTCCTTTGATCAAGGCTACCACCCCGGTATGAGCCATACGCACTGTTTCCAATCCATAGCTTTGCAACACCTGCTCCACGTAAGCGGCCGTATTGTGCTCTTCAAAGGAAAGCTCCGGATTGGCGTGGATGTGCCGGCGTATACCTACCGTATCGTGGGTATAGGTCGTGGCCAGCTTTTTTATTTTCTGTGCTAGTTGATTCATGTAAGTATTTCAGTGATAAGGCACTATTCACCTTATTACAAGCTGTCAAATATAAAAAGAAAAACGTTGCAGCCGCCTAAGCAACTGCAACGCTGTATACCTGTAGCAGACCGCTATACCTTATTGCTTCGGTATGTTGATCTGGTCCTGCACAATGTGGGCATTGGGTATCAGGTCGCTGATCTGGTTGAGTACCTGCTGCGCCTCCATACGGCTAAAGTAGTCGCCTATTTTGAGTCGGAAGTTCGGTTGCTGGTAGGTCAGATAATCCTTTTGCTCCGGCACGCGGGCAATGATGGCTTTGCGTAGGTTCATCACGGTCTGGCGTTCCGATCCGTTATAGGCCATAATACGGTAACCTTGCGCATAGCGAATGTTCTTGTTGACGCTGGCCACCGAATCCATCAGTACAGCTACCTTGGCATTGGCATGGTTCGTGGGCTCTACCCTGGCAACTGCCGGGGCATTGGCATCATCGGCTGGGTACGTTGGGCGGTATACACTGATGTCGTCCACTACGCGGGCACTAGCTCTGTCCGGCGTGCTTGTACGGGCCTCTGCCGAAGGCTTGCAGGCCGAGGATACCATTAGGGCAATGATAAAAAGGAAACTAAGCGCTCTGTTCATGCTTTACAATTTGGATACTGGCCGAGCAACCTAAACGGTCGGCTCCAGCCTCAATTAACGCGACAGCATCGGCGTATGTTTTAATGCCGCCCGATGCTTTTATTTTGATGTGGTTTGGCAGAACGCGACGCATCAGTTGCACATCTTCCACCCGGGCTCCACCCGAAGCAAAACCTGTCGATGTTTTCACAAAGTCTACCCTGGCCGCAGCGCAAATTTCACAGGCTTTGGTAATCTCGTCCTGCGAAAGCAACGCGGTCTCAATAATCACCTTCAGTTCCGCCTCTTTCAGATGACAGAAGTTAGCCAGATCGCTTAACTCACTCTCTATCTCGCTATACCTGCCCGACTTGAAAAACGACACATTCATCACGACATCGATTTCATTAGCGCCGTCGGCGATGGCTTGGTGGGTTTCCAGAATCTTTACTTTAGGATGCTGATAACCCAGCGGAAAGCCGATCACTGTGGCTACTTTTACCCGGGCGCCCGGTCCCAGGCGCTCAGTGGCAGCCTGCACGTAGCAAGGCGGTACACATACTGCCGCGAAACCGTAGTCGCGGGCTTCGTCGCAAAGCTGCAGCACCTGATCCTGTGTAGCATCCGGACGCAGGATGGTGTGGTCTATATAGGTAGCAAGTTCTTCTCCTGACATAATTTTTGACAAAAGATGTTTTTTACAAAAGTAAAGGATATAAAGACTGGATTTGCATCCGCTTTTATATCCTTCACTTTTAGATGATCATATAAAAGTATAGCCGCTCAGCTTTTCAGAAGGCGGCTATCTTAATTATTCTTCAATCAGTACGCAACGGTTGTGGAGCAAGTCGTCCTCTACCGTCTTGAATTTCACGTCTTTCAACACGCGGCCATCGTTGTATTGTACACTCACGCGGTCATTGCGTCCGGCCAGTTTCTGCGAATGGGCGGGCATTATCTTCTCAGGTTCCGGAGCGTGCATCGGGCTGCTGTTATGATCCAGCGACGAGTGCACTTCCTCTTTCTGCTCGTGCAGCACCGGCGCTTTTGGCATTTGCGGCACACGCGGCTCCTGTACCTGCTCTGGTGCCTGTACCGGAATATAGGCGTGGAACAGGAACGATACCGTTTCCTCGTTCACTTTGCCGATCATACGCTTGAACAGTTCAAACGACTCAAACTTGTAGATCAACAGTGGGTCTTTCTGCTCGTACACGGCGTTCTGCACCACTTGCTTCAGGTCGTCCATCTGGCGCAGGTGGTCAGTCCAGGCTTGGTCAATCGTACCTAGCGTAATAATCTTCTCCATTGCACGGATCAGCTCCATGCCATGCGACTCATACGTCTTGGTCAGGTTAGCCACAGCGGCCAGTTGGCGCTTGCCATCTGTGAACGGCACGGCCACGTTCTCGATCATCGGCCCACGGTTCAGGTGGATGTTCTCGATGATCGGGTAGGCCTGCTCTGCGATTTGCTTGTTCTTGGCCAGGTAGTGATTCAGAGCCTCATTGTACAGGCGCTCTACCAGGGCATTGGCCTGACCAGACTTAAACTCGTCTTCCGTGATTGTGGTATTGATACCAAATACACGGATAATGTTGAGCTGGAAGTTGTCGTAGTCAACCGTGTTTTTGTAGTTCACCACCATGTCCTCGCTGATATCATAGATCATGTTCCAGATATCGAGCTCCAGACGCTCGCCGTACAGGGCATTGCGGCGGCGCTTGTACACCACCTCACGCTGGGCGTTCATCACGTCGTCGTACTCAAGCAGGCGCTTACGCTGTCCGAAGTTGTTTTCCTCCACTTTCTTCTGCGCACGCTCAATCGAGTTCGTGATCATCGAGTGCTGAATCACTTCGCCTTCTTCCAGACCCATGCGGTCCATCAGACGGGCAATACGGTCAGATCCGAACAGGCGCATCAGGTTATCCTCAAGCGACACGAAGAACTGCGAAGAACCCGGGTCACCCTGACGGCCGGCACGACCACGCAGCTGGCGGTCAACGCGACGGGACTCGTGGCGCTCCGTACCGATGATGGCCAGACCACCTGAACCCTTCGACTCTGGTGTTAGCTTAATGTCGGTACCACGACCAGCCATGTTGGTCGCGATGGTAACTGTGCCTGGCTTACCAGCTTCGGCCACAATTTCGGCTTCTTTCTGGTGCATTTTGGCGTTCAGTACCTGGTGTCTGATCTTGCGCAATGTCAGCATACGGCTCAGGAGCTCCGAGATCTCTACCGAAGTAGTACCTACCAGCACCGGGCGGCCTTTCTCTGTCAGTTGCACGATTTCGTCGGCTACGGCATTGTATTTCTCACGCGTGGTCTTGTATACCTTGTCGTGCTCATCCTTTCTGGAGATTGGGCGGTTGGTAGGTATAACCACCACATCCAGTTTGTAGATATCCCAGAATTCGCCCGCTTCCGTCTCGGCTGTACCCGTCATACCTGACAGTTTATGGTACATACGGAAGTAGTTCTGCAGCGTAACGGTGGCGTAGGTCTGCGTGGCATCCTCTACTTTCACGTTTTCTTTTGCCTCGATGGCCTGGTGCAGACCATCAGAGTAGCGACGGCCTTCCATTACACGACCGGTTTGCTCATCTACGATCTTCACCTTATTGTCCGGCGTCACGATGTACTCCGTGTCCTTCTCGAACAAGGTATAGGCCTTGAGCAACTGGTTAATGGTATGCACGCGCTTGGTCTTCTCTTGGAAGTCAGCGATCAGCTTTTCTTTGGCGTGCAGTATCTCTTCTTCGTTCAGCGATTTATTGTTCTCGATGTTAGCGATCTCGGTGCCGATATCTGGCAGGATGAATAGCTGCGGATCTTCGCCCTGGCCTGTGATGAGGTCGAGGCCCTTTTCGGTCAGCTCGATCTGGTTGTGCTTCTCGTCGATGGTAAAGTAAAGCGGCTCGTCGGCCTCCGGCATCATGCGGGAGTTATCCTGCAGGTAGTGGTTTTCCACCTTCTGCATGATGGCACGGTTACCCGTCTCGCTCAGGAACTTGATCAACGGCTTGCTCTTTGGCAGACCACGGTAGGCTCTGAAAAGCGAAAGACCGCCCTCCTGTGTGTTTCCTTCCTTGATCATGCGCTTGGCCTCCGTCAGGAAGTTGTTCACGACTTTGCGCTGCGCCTCCACCAGCATCGCGATGCGTGGCTTCAGTTGATAAAACTCGTGCTCATCGCCGCGCGGCACCGGACCAGAAATGATCAGTGGTGTACGGGCGTCGTCGATCAACACGGAGTCCACTTCATCGACCATGGCGTAATGGTGCTTGCGCTGTACCAGGTCTTTTGTTTCGCGTGACATATTGTCGCGCAGGTAGTCAAAACCGAACTCATTGTTGGTACCGTAGGTGATGTCGGCGCGGTAGGCGTTACGACGTCCTTCGGAGTTAGGCTGGTGTTTGTCGATGCAGTCAATGGTCAGGCCGTGGAACTCGAATAATGGTGCCATCCACTCGGAGTCACGACGGGCCAGGTAGTCGTTTACGGTTACTACGTGCACGCCACGCTTAGACAGGGCGTTCAGGAAAGCTGGCAGCGTCGCCACCAGGGTCTTACCCTCACCAGTAGCCATCTCCGCGATCTTGCCCTGGTGCAGCACGATACCACCGATCAGCTGCACGTCGTAGTGCAGCATGTCCCAGGTAATTTCGTTGCCGGCAGCCTCCCACTTGTTGGCCCAAACAGCTTTTTCGCCGTCCAGTTGCACGTTTGGCTTGCGCGCAGCCAGTTGGCGGTCCATGTCAGTGGCGGTTACCACCAGTTGACCGTTCTCTTTCCAGCGGCGGGCTGTTTCTTTCACAATGGCAAAACCGACAGGCAGCACTTCCATCAGCACTACCTCCAGTTCTTTGTTACGCTCCTTCTCCAGTTCATCTATCTCAGAGAAGATGCTCTCCTTCTGCACGATGTTCAGTTCCGTCTCATCGGCCACCCGCTTGTGCAGGGCAGCTATTTTATCGTCGGTAGGCTTCAGGCGCTCATCAATAATGCCTTTAATTTCGACCGTTTTCTGGCGAAGCTGGTCGTCGGTCAGGCTGGTAAGCTTCGCGTACTCCTCATTAATTTTGGATACGTAAGGTACTACCTCCTTTATATCTCTGTCGGACTTGGTTCCGAATAGTTTCGCAACGGTTTTACCGAAAAAATCAAACATCTGTATTGGTTGTTCTTAAATGAAATTCTGCGTTTGCAATATCGTCAAAAATAAAGTGTTTTTCTGACATATCTAAGGCAATGCGCCAAAACAATACCAGAATAACACGGGTATAGCCAATCTGCCATATTTACCGATCGGCTATACTTACATCCTCAACAAAGCACAGGCCTTGTAAATTCCTGTGTCAGAAAGGGAAAGTATTGGGAAGGGCTGTGGCATTGTGACATATCAGGTTTTTTGTTTTTTGGAGTTGGTGCAGGTATAGCGCGAGCGTCCTCGCTCGTGACTAGTATAGTGGGGCCTCTAGCCCAGGTATAGGTATAGCTTGCTTTGTGGCTAATGCTTTCGCAGGTATAGGAACCTATGTTGTTTTATAGCTTGCCCTGGCCGGGCGGGCCTTACTTTTTTCCTTGATGAAAAAAGTAAGCAAAAAAATCAAGACGCTTTTAAACTCGCTGACCGCTCAAACACAAAATCGTCAAGAGTGCACCGGGAACAGCTTTCTGCTTCGTAGTAGGCGTGCAAGTTAGTCTTCCTATACCTGCCAGAAGTAGTTTGCCACAACACTTATACCTAAGAATTGGGCAGCGGCAAACTCCCCTCCTTGGATAAGGAGGGGCAGGGGTGGTTGGACCCGGTACGGCAAAAAAACTGCTATAACCACGAAACTTATACCTGTAGAATGGCAAGGGCTAGTTCCCCTCTCGGGAGGGGCAGGAGTGGATTAAATCAGAAGGAATCTAAACTGCAGAAACTACAACACCTATACCCCTGAAATGGTAAAGGCCAAAGTCCCCCTTTGAAGGGGGCAGGGGGATGTCAATCATGCACGAGAATCCTGTCAATCCTTAAATCCCGATTCAGACGAACAGCAGCTGCATCTCTACCACATCATCCCAACTACCATCAGATTTGCGCAGCCATTCGCGTCGTATACCGACTTCCTCGAAGCCGGCGTTATTAAAAAGCCTGATGCTGGTGTGGTTGGTGGCCGTGATGCTGCAGTATACCTGGTGCATCTGCAAGGTATGCTGACAGTAGTTGAGCAAAAGATGTAATGCTTCGGATGAGTGTCCCTGGCCACGGTATGCGGCAGAAACAACAATGCCTATACCTGCGCGGCGATGCAGTGGATCGAAGTCGAAGAGGTCGATGGCGCCAATGGGTTCCTGCTGATGGTTGCAGATGACGAGCCGGAGTTGCTTGACGGTGTAGATATCGAGGGCGGCGTTTTCGAGGTATTGCTCCAGCACAAACTTGGCGTAGGGCGTAAGCGTGTTGCTGACATGCCAGGTGGAAGTATCGTTCTCCAGGGTATAGAGAAAATCCAGGTCGGTCGGCTCGAGGGCCCGCAGGCAGGTATGGTCGCCTTTCAGAAACATGGGCTATACCTTCTCCGGAAGCGGCACCGTGCCAGTGAACACCAGTCTGGCAGGGCCCGTCAGATATACGTACCGGAAGTTGTCGCCGTGCTGTTCGAAGCTCACCTGCAGGTTACCTCCGGGGGTTTTAACGCGCACCGGGCTTTCCATACCGCGCATACCTGCCACCAGGGCGCAGGCCGTTACGCCGGTTCCGCACGATAGCGTTTCGTTTTCCACACCGCGCTCGTAGGTGCGCACGTAAATGGTGTCCTCAGAAAGACGTTCCACAAAATTCACGTTGGTCCCTTTAGCCTCGAAGCGGTCGTTGTAGCGCACGGCGCGGCCCTCGGCATATACATCCAGGTCACGCACATTGTCTACAAAGCGCACATAGTGAGGCGAGCCGGTATTCAGATAGAAGTCCTCTCCAATACGCTCCACACCCGTCACATCGCCCATTTTCAGCTGTATCTCTTCACGCTCGATGGTGGCCTGGTGCTCGCCGTCGGCTGCCAGAAAATAAGCCACATCCTCGATTACACCAAGCTGTTTGGCAAAACGCACTGTGCAGCGGGCTCCGTTTCCGCACATAGAACCCAAGCGACCGTCTGCGTTAAAGTAAACCATCTCGAAGTCGTATTCGTCGTGGTCCTGCAACAGAATCAGTCCATCAGCGCCGATGCCGGTCCGGCGGTCACACAAATGCTTTATCATCTGTTCGTCCTCTGCCGGGAAGTTCATCTTCCGGTTATCAACCATAACGAAGTCGTTGCCCGTACCCTGGTATTTATAAAAGCTTAGTGGCATACTTTAAAACATTTAAAACAGCTGATACGTGCACTTTCAGACGCGGCATTAAATTCGTAAATTGCCGTCCCCCGGCGTGCGCCGATTATAAACAGCAAATATATGTATTCCTTTTTAACAACAGAAAACTGGACTGACTACGAACTCGTTGACTCCGGAAATTTCGAAAAACTGGAGCGATTCGGGCAATACTATGTGGCACGCCCCGAACCGCAGGCCATCTGGGACAAGCATCTTCCCGAGTCGGAGTGGCAGCGCATGGCCAATGCCGAGTTCACCCGCGACAAAGGCAGCCAGGACAAAGGCCAGTGGAAACTTAAAAAAGGAATGCCCGAGCAGTGGTTCATCAATTACCAGTACCAGGACCTGAAGTTACGCTTCCGCTTGGGCTTGTCCTCGTTCAAGCACGTGGGCCTCTTTCCGGAGCAGGACAGTAACTGGAAGTTCATCTACGACAACACCCGCTCGTTGAAGACTAAAACGCCGAAGGTGCTCAACATGTTTGCGTATACCGGTGCCGCCACCCTGGCCGCCAAAGCCGCCGGCGCCGACGTGACCCACCTTGACTCGGTGAAGCAGGTGAATTTCTGGGCCCGCGACAACATGGAGGCCAGCGGCCTGGACAATGTGCGTTGGATCGTGGAAGACGCCATGAAGTACGCCCGCCGGGAGGTGAAGCGCGGCAATACCTACAACGGCATCATACTGGACCCGCCCGCCTATGGCCGTGGTCCGAACGGCGAGAAATGGCAACTGGAAAACGAACTGAACGAGCTCATCAAACTCTGCCACCAGATGCTCGACAAAACTGACTATTTCCTGGTCATCAACCTCTACTCCCTTGGCTTCTCAGCCCTGATCTTGGACAACCTGATGCGTTTGACGTTTGGAGAGCAAATCAAGCATGAAGAACTGGGTGAGATATACCTGCACGACCGTGGCGCGCGCAAACTGCCCCTGGGCACTTTCTTCCGGTTTAGCTCCGCGGGAAATTAGGAATATACTGCAGAAATAGACTTTTCCTGGCGCTTTTGTTTTCTGCTAAGCCTATTAAAAACAATTAGTAGCACTAGCTCCGGGGTGGCGCTACCATACAAGTTGAAAAACTTTTAAATCACACTTATACCCTTATATATACAATGAGATCATTGTTACAGTGGACGACTGTCATCCCGGTACTAGCCTGGGTACTTTTCTTTTCCGGACTTATCAGCGACAGTAGTATATTTCAGGTTGTAGCTAGTTTACTACTTGTATTTAGTGTGATGGCAGCAGTGCATCATTCTGAAGTAATTGCTGAAAGAGTTGGCGAACCCTACGGCACGATCATTCTGGCTATATCCATCACAGTTATTGAGGTTTCGATCATTGTCTCACTGATGATGACAGAAGGACAGGCGGCTGTTTCGCTTGCCAGAGACACCGTGTATGCCGCTACCATGCTTATTCTCAACGGCATAGTCGGGCTTTGCCTGCTGATTGGAAGTTTGAAGCATTACGAACAGGACTTTTCCAAACCCTCCGTTACCATTGCCTTGGTTTCGCTTATCTCCATTGTCGTTTTCACACTAGTGTTTCCTACTTTCACGGAAAGCGTATCCGGAGCTTACTACTCTACACCCCAACTCGTTTTTGCCTCTGGTGCCTGCCTGGTTATTTACGGATGCTTTTTGTTTGCGCAAACCAGAAGATACCGCCAATATTTCCTGACAGTTGGGAAGGATGAAGATGAAGAAAAAGCGGTGCCGATCATCATCAGTAACAGGGTGTTTATAATCAGCCTGCTGTTTCTGATTGTCTGCCTGGGCATTGTCGTGCTGCTGGCAAAAACGCTGTCGCCTACCATCGAGAGTATTATCACGAGCTACAGCCTTCCCAAAACACTGGTAGGTATTGTGATTGCAGGCATCATTCTGTTGCCGGAAGGTATAGCCGCCATCAACGCCGCCAGAAAAAACAGACTACAGACCAGTATCAACCTGTCGCTCGGCTCGGCCCTGGCAAGTATCGGCCTAACGATACCAAGCGTGGCGGCAGTCTGCATCTACTATGATATTCCCATCATCCTGGGGCTCGACATCAAGTCCATTATCCTACTAGGCCTGTCCGTGTTCACGGTGATGCTGTCGCTGAGTGGCGGTAAGACGAATATTGTGTACGGGGTGGTATTGCTCGTCAACCTGTTCGCTTTCGTGTTTTTGATGATTTATCCTTGAGGTGAATTATGTTGGCTGCGGCCACGAAGAGGTAGTGTAAGGTTGGCTTCTCAATCATTGACATTGAAGATTAAGTTATGATTCTACTAAGCGGAGGATTTTCGACAGGTATGCTTACCAGCCTCCTTGGAGCATTCTTAGGAGCATTGGCCGTTATTATCTGGTCGCACATATATGCCACCAAAACCCCTTTTTACAATCTGAGCTATACTAATTACCCGGCTATACAGAAATTTTTCGTATACCTGTTCTTTCTGGTATTTGCGCTTATATCTGCTGCAATAGCTTTTTATATTCTCTTGTTTCTGATTGGGGCAATCTTCGCCACTTTTGATACGATGTAATTCGTTTTAACCCCTCTCCTATGACCAAACGCCTCGCACTCATCGACATGGGTACCAACACCTTTCACCTCCTCATCACAGAGGTAGATGAAAACGGTAACCGCACGGACTTCGTGAAAACCAAGCTGCCGGTTCGACTGGGCCAGGGCGGCATCAGCAAGGGGGCTATTGCGCCGGAGGCTTATGAGCGGGCTTTGAAAACGCTGAATGATTTTCGCAGGCAAATTGACGAATACGACGTGGAGACGGTGCGGGCCATGGCCACGAGCATGGTGCGCAATGCCAGCAACGGGGAGGACTTTATTAAAGACATTTACAAACAAACTGACATTCAGGTAGAGGTCATCGACGGGGAACGTGAGGCAGAGCTGATTTACCACGGCGTGCGCTCGGCTGGTGTGCTGGACGAACAGACCTCGCTGATCATGGACATTGGCGGGGGCAGTGTGGAGTTTATTATCTGCAACAATCAGGAGATTTTCTGGAAGCAAAGCTTTGAGGTAGGTGCCCAGCGCCTGATGGACAAATTCTTCAGCGCCGATCCTATACCTGATGCGGAGGTCGCAGCCGAGAAGCAATTCCTGGCGGTGCAACTACAGCCACTCACCGATGCTGTAGCAAGGTATAAGCCCGTCCGGCTGGTAGGCGCATCCGGTACGTTCGACACCCTCTGCGACATCGATGCCCTGAGCCACGGTGACAATGCCCGGCAGCTTTCGCAGCCTGCCGCTTCTTCACTGCAAATCTCGGACTTCTACAAGATATACCAGGAACTGCTGCACAAAACCCACGACGAGCGCCTGGCTATACCTGGTATGCTGGAGATGCGCGTGGATATGATCGTGCTGGCAAGTATACTGGTCGACTTCGTGCTGGAGACCTATCACCTGAAAGAGATCCGGGTGTCGGCTTATGCGCTGAAGGAAGGGGTTTTGGCACAGGCACTTGAAAAAATGTAGCCGCTATACCTTGTTCAGAAAAACAACAAAGCCTATCCATTGGATAGGCTTTGTTGTTTTCATCGGCATTTACCCTTTTGCCAGTTTCTTGCGCTCTTTCTCGTAGGCCTTGCCCAGGTGTTTCAGCTTTTTATCGCCCTGGGTATAGCCGGCTGCCAGCACCTTGGCCGCTTCAGTCCGGCCGCTGCTCACGTCTTGTATCGCCAGCTGTATACCTAGCTGCTGCTGCACCTTCTTGGTTTTGCCTTTCGCATAGCCATGGTTGAGCAGGTTGGTCAGGAGTTGCAGAGCAGCTTTCTCCTGATGGATGTCGGTGAAGTGATCTACCACAGAAGCCGTGAAAGCCAGTTTGCTTTGCTCACGGGCAAAATTGTAAAGCGAAATATGATCCAATCCAAAACGAGCAACTTTCTTGCTCAGGTAGTGTTGTTCGGCAGTGTTGTAGCGTTGTATCGCATCCGTGTACCGACCTGTCGCTACCATACGGTTTGCTTCTTCCAGCATACTTTGATAGGCAACAGCATCGCCAATGGTGGCACGGCCGTCTTCTGCCGTGAACGTAGCAATGGTGCAGGTTACTTTCGTTTCCGCCGCAGTTAAAGCAGCCTGGTAGGCCTGGTCAGCGGCAATGAACTTCTTCTCGCGTACAAGCGCCTGCGCATTCTGGTAGTGGCGATCGTAATCGGCCTGGACATTCAGACACTCCTGCGTGAAGATGCGATCCCGGAGCTCAATGTACTTGCCCTGCACCTCATTGTCACGCTCCAGGGCATAACGTGCGCGCATGTTCTCAGCGGAACTGGCCACTGCTCTGGCATCGCTTAACCGGTTGTTCATGGCCAGGGTATAGCCCTCCGCCAACTGACTCAGCAGCACCGGTTTCGCGGCCTGCTGCAGCAAACCATTAAGCTCACGCACAGGCTGGAAGGTATAGCCCTGCTCCAAAGCCAATGCTGACTCGAACTGCTCCAGCGCATAACGGTAGTCTTTCGACTTGATGGCCTGACGACCTTTGTCGATGTGCTGCACATAGTACTGGTATTTCACCTGTCCCTGCAGTTCGGCAGCCTCGGGTGCGTCGCGCAGCAGGTAGTCGTACTGGCGCTGGAAGGTATAGGCTTCGTTAGCCAACTGGTCGGCCTGTGCCAGGTCGCCTCTGCTCAGAAAGCGCTTGCCCTCCTCCACCATGCTGCGGTAGTAGCCGTACACGGCGCGGCCTTCGCCGTCGTTCAGGGCGGGCATGTTACAACGCAGTCCGCCCAGGGTGCTGCACAGGGCGCGGGCATCGGCGTAGGCGGCTACGGCACTACGGTAATCACCGCGACCGTTGTGAGCGTGGCCTTCTGCCATGAACGAACTGTAGATATCGTGCGCCAGCCCCAGTGCCATTTGCTGCGTTTCAGGGTCCACGCGCATTTGGGTGAGGATGTCGCGGGTACGGCCGGCCGCTCCCTGCAGGTTGCCGCTCATAAAGTCCAGGCGGGCCAGTTGCAGGTGCGCCGGTGCAAAGCGTGGGTTCACCTCCAGCGATTTCACAAAGTAAGTGCTGGCAGCGGCCAGGTTGTTGCGGGCCATCAGGCTAATGCCCCGGTTGTAAAACTGCTGGTCGAGCGTAGCCAGGGTATGGTTCACGGCTTTGCGGCGCTCTTTCAGCAACTGATTCAGTTGGTTTGATTTGGCGGTATAGCGCTGCGGGTCGTACTGATTCAGGCTCAGCTTGTCAGAGAAGCGCTTGTCCTGCAGTTTGTCCAGCATTTCCTCCATATCGCGCAGGCGCTTGTCCTCCTGTTTGATGCGGTCCACATCGTCGTGCTTGATCAACACGACATCCTGCAGCATCTTGTTCAACGTGGCATCGGCTGCATAATAGTCTTTGACCAGGTTGATCTGTCCTTCCAGTTCCTGCACATCGGCCTGAGTATACACCAAGCCCAAACTCTCTACTTTTAAGGTATAGCCCTGGCTGTTGGCGGTGTCCGGCACAGAAGTTTCCAGCGCCACGATGCCGTTTGGCTTCAGATTCAGGATAGGCAGGCTATAACGCTTCACTTCCTTCTGCTGGCTGTTGAGCAACCGTACCGTCATTTTGGCCTGCTCGGGCAAGAGCACGTTGCCCAGGTCGAAACCACGGTAATGCACATCGCCGTTCACTCCTATCTGCTGCAGCTGCACCTTGATCTGCAACTGATCACCGGCTCTGGCAATGCGGGAATGCTGCTCCAGGCGCACTACAAACTCAGGCTTGCGGCTGGGGCGGCCCCCGGTTTTACTGCTAGTCGTGCCGCCTTCGGTTAGCAGCTGGATCATCTTGTTGCTATTCACCTGACTGCTGCTGCCAGCCGCTTCCTGCTTTATCAGGAAAGAAACAGGTATGGCTTCGTTAAACACAAGCTGGCTCTGTGCCTGTACTGCAACAGCCGCTGTGAGTAGCCAAATCAGAAGTAGTGCTCTTTTCATAATCGTATCGTTTTAGCCTGCTTTGGCCAAGTCAAAATCTATTCCACTTTTCTACCAAACTCCGAAAGTATAGAAAAAAGGGTATATAAATGGTAATCAGCCCCATAATTTCCGTGAAGGACAATCGCTTTAGGAATTGCGAGGCATTGGCCTGATATTTTTTTAATTTGCGGCCCTAATCCGATTACTATGTACCCATACCGACACCTCTTTGACTTCACCCGCGAGATTTTTCTGAACATCGGCTGCCCGCTGGAAGACGCCCAACTGGCGACCCAGGTATTGCTGGAAGCTGACCTGCGCGGCATTGATTCCCATGGCGTGGCCCGACTGAGCGGTTACGTTCGCCTTTGGGAAGCAGGCCGCATCAACCCGAAGCCCTCCATTTCCATTGTGCACGAAACGCCCAGCACTGCCACAGTAGACGGCGACGGCGGACTCGGCCTGGTGGTGGCGCCACGCGCCATGGACATTGCCATGCAGAAAGCAGAGAACGTAGGTACAGGTTGGGTGTCGGTTCGGAACTCAAACCACTTCGGTATAGCAGGCTACCACGCCATGCAGGCCCTGCAGCGCGACATGATCGGGATGGCCATGACGAACGCCAGCCCGCTGGTGGCGCCCACCCACTCGACGAAGCGCATGCTGGGCACCAACCCGATTGCGGTGGCGGTGCCTGCCAAAGAACAGCCTCCTTTCGTGGCAGACTTTGCTACTGCTTCTGCAGCCAATGGCAAGCTGGAAATCCTGCAGCGCAAAAACGAAAAAGCGCCACTCGGCTGGATACAAACGGCTCAAGGCGAGGACACGGACAATGCAGACGAATTAAAACAGGGTGGTTCGCTCCTACCACTAGGCAGTGACCTGACTCATGGCAGTCACAAGGGTTATGCTCTGGGCGCTATCGTCGATATATTCTCTGCGGTACTATCCGGAGCAAATTACGGTCCGTGGGTGCCGCCTTTTGTGAGCTTCCTGGCGCCGCCTATCGACCCAGTGGGCAAAGGGATAGGCCACTTCCTCGGAGCGATGCGCATCGACGCTTTCCGTCCAGCCGACGAGTTCAAGCAGCACATGGACAACTGGATCACATCATTTCGCAAGGCGGATGTGAAGAGCGGTGAAGAAGCCGTGCTTATACCTGGCGATCCGGAGCGCATCATGACTGCTATACGCCTGCAAAAAGGTATACCATTGCTGCCACCTGTTGAGAAAGACCTGGCGGAGTTAGGCAAAAAACTAGGCGTGAAATTCTAAGCCATGGCGACCGACAAAGGTATAGCCCTGTTCCAGGTACTGGGCCTGGGCTCCACGCGGCGCAGTATCCTGATGCTGGTAGTGTCCTGGACCTTAAATGTGGCCTGGCTCGGTTTCAATTATTTCTGGAGCCTTGTTCCGGAGTCGGTGCTGATTGCTATACCTGTGCTCCTGCTGCTTTACGGTCTGCTTGCCTTGGTGGCCTATGTATACTGGGGCGTTAAAGGCGTACGCGAACAAGATGAGCCTTATGCCAGTGTGCTGGTCGGGGTGATCGTGGCCTTAACGCTGCTATACCTGAACTATACCTTACTCGACGCGCTGATTTCCATTAGCCGATAAAACGAGAAGAGCTGGCCATTACGGTCAGCTCTTCTTGTTTGCAGGTATAGGCAACAGGTATAGCCTATTCGATTTTCTTGCCGGCCATGGCCTGCTTGATGGAAATCTGCATCACACGCTCTGCAAACGGGCTGGTCTGCTCTTCTAGATTATCCACCGCTTTCAGTATCTGGTCTTTGTCGCCGCTTGGCAGCACATCACGCAGTTTCTGCAGATTCTCGCGTGTCAGGTTTACTTCGGCTTCGGTCAGGTGCTGTCCGTTCTTCTCCAGGAAGCGCTCCACCTGGTACAGCATCTGCTCAGCTGTGGTGCGGGCTTCAATCACCATACGTGCCGACACGTCTTCGCGGGCGTGCGTGATAGAGTCCATCAGCATTTGCTCTACCTGCGAGTCCGTCAGGCCGTACTGTGGTTTCACTTCTACCTCCTGCCGCACACCAGAGCGCAGTTCAATCGCCTCTACTTTCAAGATGCCGTCGGCGTTCAGAATGAAGTTCACGTCCACTTTCGGAAAGCCTGCTGGCATGGCCGGTATACCTTTCAGGTCGAACTCGGCCAGCTTTCTGTTTTCCTGCACCAGGTCACGCTCACCCTGGTAAACGGATATTTTCATGTTAACCTGCCCGTCGATCGATGTCGTGTACTGGCGGCCGGCTTTGGTAGGGATCTTGGAGTTGCGTGGGATGATCGAGTCCATCAGTCCGCCCATGGTTTCTATACCTAGCGTGAGTGGCGTCACGTCCAGTAAGAGGATGTCTTTGCGGTTACCTGATAGGATATCAGCCTGAATGGCCGCTCCCAGGGATACCACTTCATCAGGGTTGAGGGAAATGTTCGCGGGCTTGCCGAAAAACTCCGATACCGTCTCGTATACCAGCGGCACACGGGTAGAGCCACCCACCATGATCACGGCATCAATTTGTTCCGGCTTTAGTTTGGCATCGCCCATCGCCTGTCGGCAGCTTTCGATGGTCTTGGCCACGATCGGGGCAATCAGTTCCTCGAACTTGTGACGCGTGATGCCGCATTCTATCGTGTCGTTCACCCTGCTGGTATAGATCTGCTGCTGACTGAGCGCCTTTTTAGCCTCTTCAGCTTTCAGGCGCAGTACCTGCTGTAGTTTTTTGTCCTCGTTGATGCTATCTGCCACGAGCTGGTTTTCCTGAATCCAGTAGTTGATAATGGCCCGGTCCATGTCGTCGCCGCCCAAGTAAGTATCGCCGTGCGTGGAGAGCACCTCAAATATACCTTGATGCAGGCTTAGGATAGAGATATCAAACGTACCACCGCCCAGGTCGTATACGGCAATCGTCTTTTCTTCAGAGGGATCTATACCTATACCATAAGCAAGCGAGGCCGCCGTTGGCTCGTTTACGATGCGCAGCACTTCCAGCCCGGCCAGCTTGCCGGCATCGCGGGTGGCCTGGCGCTGGGAGTCGTTGAAGTAGGCGGGCACTGTGATCACGGCTCTGTTTACCGGAGTTTTTAGGGCATGTTCGGCACGCTCGCGCAGTTCCTTCAGTATTTCCGCAGACAGCTCGATTGGGGAGTAGAACTTATCTCCTACCCTAATTTTCACCAGGCCTTCGCTGTCGTCGTCGATGATCTTATAGCCGAAGTAGTCTTTGTGCTCGCCGAGGTCTTTGTATGATTTGCCCAGCAGGCGCTTAACGGAGTAAATGGTGTTGGCGGGGTCGGTGGTCAGGTAGTCTTTCGCTTCCGTGCCCACAATCGTCTCTCCGCTCTGTGTAAAATGCACAATGGACGGCACAATGGTACCACGCCCCAGGTCGTTGATGGCTACTGGTTTTTTGGTTTCTGGATGTATGTAGGCTACCAGGCTGTTGGTAGTCCCGAGGTCTATACCTACAATCACCTCTTCCTGCTGAAGGGCTCCTGTAGAAAGGTTTATCGCAACTTTTGCCATGTTTGTATACGTTAGTGAGGCCGCCCTATACCTGGGCAGCACTATACGCAAAGTTACGAAAAAATCAGGGGAGGTGTCGGGATGTCGGCGCTTTATACCTGATCTCCGGGCTTATGCCTTCAATATAGTGAACGAGACAGGGTATGGATCGTGAGTTGCGTCTTTGCTCACCAGCCAGCAGACTCTAATGACGTAGAGCGCATTGAGGAAGTAGAGCACCAGATAGGCGGCAAACACATACCACGAACCCGGGTAGTGCATGATCTTCATCCAGGCAAAAAGCATGACTAGCGGATAGGTGACCAGAGACCAGGTAATCTGAAAGTTCAACAGGCTGATGCCCTGCTCATGCACATGGAGCACTTTCTTTTTCTGTGTAATCCAGATGATGAGCGGAAAAACGAGATTGCCGAGCGGCATCAGCAAATACGAAGCACGGACAGGTGCATCAACAGCAGCACGCTTTTGTCAGGCTCCTTGCCATAATCGTATACCTCCTCCACGTCTACGTTTAGTGCCTGGCAGATGGATTTCAAGGTATAGCCGCGCGGTTCGGTCTCTCCTTTCTCTATACGCTGCAAAGTCCGCAGACTTATACCTGCCATTTCTGATAGCTCCTCCTGGCTCAGGCCCTGTCGCTTTCGTATTTCGAGAATTCTGTTTCCTAACTCATTCATAGTGTAGTTTTTTAGGTTTGTTTCTCAATACTACAGTAAAAGTGCCATCCAGGCTTGCGGTATTTCTACGTCATTCCTATGACATTAATGACTTTTTCGCTCTTTGAGGCTATAAATGCAGAAAGCTGTTCATCAAAACAGCTTTCTGCATATCCCTCGATGGACCTATACCTTACTTTTCTTTCTTTGGCACAACGATAAACACGTCCTCACTTGGGCGCTTCATCAGGTATTTCTCTCTCGCAAATTTCTCGAGCAGTTCCGGGTTGCCCATCAGTTCCTCGCGGTCCTGCTGCACCTCGGCCATTTTCTCGAGGTAGTACTCCTTGTCTTTCTCTTTATTGTGCAGCTCCCTACTCATGCGGTACTGTGTGATAAAGTCGTTAGAGTCGAAAAATAACATCCACACCAAAAACAGCATACCTGTTATGAAATAGAAACTGCGGACAAACTTAGGTATACGATTGAGCATATATAGGATACTATAGATATTACACTGAGGGCTTTACACAAAAATAAGGCTGTGAGTCATAAACCCACAGCCTTATGCCTAAAATATTTTCAGGATGTTCGTTAGAACTTCTTTCCAGGATAATAAGCCACTTCTCCGAGCTCCTCCTCAATACGGAGCAGTTGGTTGTACTTAGCCATACGGTCAGAGCGGGAAGCTGAGCCTGTCTTGATCTGGCCTGTGTTAAGGGCCACTGCCAGGTCTGCGATGGTGTTGTCTTCCGTTTCACCTGAGCGGTGCGACATCACACTCTTATACCCATGGCGCAGGCCCAGGTTAATCGCGTTGATCGTCTCTGTCAGTGTACCAATCTGGTTTACTTTGATCAGGATGGAGTTGGCCACGCCCTGGTCTATACCTTGCTGCAGACGGTTCACGTTCGTAACAAACAAGTCGTCACCTACCAGTTGTACTTTGCTGCCGATTGACTCAGTCAGCTCTTTCCAGCCTTTCCAGTCGTCTTCGTCCATACCGTCTTCAATCGAAGCAATTGGGTATTTCTCGGTCCACTCTTTCCAGTAGCTCACCATTTCAGAAGAGGTCAACTTATCGCCGGTAGACTTCTTGAAGGTATAGAGACCCGTAGACTTGTCGTAGAACTCAGAGCTGGCCGCATCCATGGCGATCATCATGTCATCGCCTGGCTTATAACCAGCCGCTTCGATCGCCTGCAGTACTACCTCGATCGCCTCTACGTTAGACGCAATATTCGGAGCAAAGCCGCCCTCGTCACCTACGTTCGTAGAAAGACCTTTCTTCTTGAGTACATTTTTCAGGTGATGGAACACCTCAGATCCCATACGCAGCGCTTCAGAGAATGAAGGCGCACCAACCGGCATGATCATAAACTCCTGGAAGTCGATGGCATTGTCAGCGTGACTACCACCGTTCAGGATGTTCATCATTGGCACAGGCAATGTGTTGGCATTGACACCACCTACGTAGCGGTACAACGGCATACCAAGTTCCTGTGCAGCTGCACGAGCAATAGCCAGCGAAACGCCTAGTATGGCATTAGCGCCCAGGTTGCCTTTGTTCTCCGTGCCATCCAGCTCAATCATGATCTTGTCAAGCAGGTTCTGCTCAAAAACCGGAAATCCGACAAGCTCTTCAGCTATTTTCTCGTTTACATTCTGAACGGCCTGCAGTACACCTTTGCCCATGTATCTGCCTTTGTCACCATCGCGAAGTTCTACCGCCTCATGCACACCCGTAGAAGCGCCGGAAGGCACAGCAGCACGGCCTAGCACGCCGCTCTCTGTAAACACATCAACTTCTACTGTCGGGTTGCCTCTTGAATCAAAGATCTGGCGGGCTTTAATATCTGTAATTAAGCTCATCGGTTTGTTTTTATATAGTTTTACTTGTTTTGCTCTAACAGGGCGATAAAATCGTCGAACAGGTAAACGGAATCATGAGGTCCCGGTGAAGACTCAGGGTGATACTGCACCGAGAACGCCGGCTTCGACTTCATGCGTATACCTTCCACTGTGTTATCGTTCAGGTTGATATGCGTCACTTCTACGTCCGGATGGTTCTTCAGTTGTTCTGCATCTACCACAAAACCGTGGTTTTGCGAGGTGATCTCGCTCAGCCCGGTGATCAGGTTTTTCACAGGATGATTCAGGCCTCTGTGTCCATTGTGCATTTTGTAGGTAGCAATGCCATTGGCCTGCGCCAGCATCTGATGCCCCATGCAAATACCGAACATCGGTCTGCTCTTATCCAGTATTTGCTTCACACTGTTGATAGCTACTGTTGTTGCAGCCGGATCGCCAGGGCCGTTTGATATAAAGTAACCATCTGGGTTCCACTTCTCCATTTCTTCGAATGGCGTATCGTATGGGAATACCTTCACTTCGCAGCCACGTGCCACCAGGTTGTTCAAACTATTACGCTTAACACCAAGGTCCAGCACAGCCACTTTATACTTCACCTCCTCAGGTTTCATGTGGTAAATCTCATGCGTACTCACATGCGATGAAAGCTCAAGACCATCCATGGAAGGCACCTCCGCTAATCTCTGCTTCAACACTGCTACGTCAGCAGTCTCAGATGAGATAATACCGTTCATGGCTCCTTTATCGCGAATATGTCGCACTAGGGCACGGGTGTCGATTTCACAGATCCCTACTATACCTGCTTTTTCAAAATAATCCTGCAGAGAACCTTCTGCTTGCTTACGGGAAAAGAAATGCGAGAATTCCTTACAAACAAGGCCATTGATCTGTACTTTATCCGATTCTACCTCGTCAGACTGTACACCATAATTGCCTATGTGGGAAAATGTAGTGACAACTAACTGACCGTAATAAGACGGATCCGTGAAGATTTCCTGGTAACCTGTCATACCTGTATTAAAGCATAACTCACCACCTGTCGTACCAATGCGTCCCAGGCTTTTGCCCGTGAAGACGGTACCATCTTGCAATAAAAGAATAGCTTCGGAAGTTGTGTGTTTCTTCATCTTGATAATTTGATACAAAAATAAAAAAGGGACACGACTAATGTCATGTCCCTTTACAATATTTCACAAATGAAGCTTATTCAGCATCTTTTGTCTCTTCTTTAGTACCCTCTGCTTCTGGAGTTGCAGGAGTTGAAGCCTCAGTAGACTCAGCACCTTTTTTCTTAGAAGAAGAACGACGACGAGTTTTCTTAGCACCAGCAGTACCAGTTGTAGTCAGCATATCTTCGTTGTAGTCAACAAGCTCGATAACGCACATTTCTGCGTTGTCACCTAGTCTGTAACCAGTCTTCAGAATGCGGGTATAGCCACCTGGTCTGTTCGCGATTTTAACAGATACTTCGTCAAACAGCTCTTTCACAGACTCCTTGTCTTGCAGGTATGCGAAAACAGTTCTTCTAGAGTGAGTTGTGTCGTTTTTAGCTTTAGTCAGTAGGGGCTCAACATACTTGCGTAGTGCTTTTGCCTTGGCTACTGTAGTAGAAAGACGCTTGTGCAGGATAAGCGAAGCAGCCATGTTTGACAGCATTGCTTTGCGGTGCGAAGCGGTTCTTCCTAAGTGATTTACTTTTTTACCGTGTCTCATTATTTTGAATTGTGCACGTGCATACCGTCGATCAACCCACCCGGGGATCGGGAATTATGCCGTAGATTGATTAATCTTCTTCTAATTTATACTTAGAAAGGTCCATGCCAAAAGTCAGGCCCTTCTCTTGTACCAGGTTCTCAAGCTCAGTCAAAGACTTCTTACCAAAGTTACGGAACTTCATCATGTCAGAGATGTCAAGCTGTACAAGGTCACCAAGCGTTTTGATGTCGGCGGCCTTAAGACAGTTGTAAGCTCTAACTGAAAGATCCATATCCTGAAGCGAAGTCTTCAGTACTTTGCGCATGTGCAGCAGTTCCTCATCTACAGCTTCTTCTTCTTCAGGCTTAGCTGTTTCGAAGGTCATTGTGTTGTCAGAGAAGAGCATGAAGTGCTGGATCAAAATATTTGCAGCACCTTTCAGGGCATCTTCCGGATGAATAGAACCATCAGTCTGTATGTCAAGCACTAGCTTTTCATAGTCAGTCTTCTGCTCAACGCGTGTATTCTCTACACTGAACTTTACATTCTTGATAGGCGTAAAGATGGCATCGATCGGGATAAGACCGAACACCTGGTCAACCGGCTTGTTCTCTTCAGCAGGAACGTAGCCACGTCCTTTCTGAATAGTCAACTCAACTTCCAGTGTCATGTTCTTATCCAGGTTGCAGATTACCAACTCTGGGTTTAACACCTCAAAGCTTGTAGAAAACTTACTTATGTCGCCAGCTACAAACTTATCCTGACCTGAGATGGTAACGGTAACTTTGTCATCGATAACTTCGCTTATTTTCTTAAAGCGAACCATTTTCAGGTTGAGGATAATATCAGATACATCCTCCACTACGCCTTCAACAGACGAGAACTCATGCAGTACACCAGGTATGCGAACGCTAGTAATTGCGAATCCTTCCAAAGAAGAAAGCAAAATTCTTCGCAGAGCATTACCGATGGTTACTCCGTAACCTTTTTCAAGCGGCTTGAATTCAAATAAACCATGAAAGTCGTCGGCTTTTTCCATCACAACTTTCTCTGGCATTTGAAATGCTAATATTGACATACTTGCAGTGTTAAAGGTTAAAATTTGATTATGCGGCTTACTTAGAATAGAACTCGACGATCAGCTGCTCCTGAATTTTCTCAGGGATCTGGTCACGCTGTGGCGCAGACACAAATTTACCAACCATCTCAGCTCCATCCCACTCTAACCAACTGAAAGCACGCGCATTGCGAACGCTCAGGCTAGTAGTAATTGCTTCTAGAGATTTAGATTTCTCTCTAACAGCTACCGTATCACCAACTTTTAAGCTATATGAAGGTATGTTTACAATCTCACCGTTAACAGTGATGTGCTTGTGCAATACTAGCTGACGAGCAGCTCTTCTTGTTGGAGCAATACCAAGTCTGTAAACTGTGTTATCAAGTCTAGACTCCAGAAGGGTCAGGAATTGCTCACCAGTTACACCACCTTTTCTGGCAGCTTTCTCAAACAGATTTGCGAATTGCTTTTCAAGCATGCCATAAATGAACTTGGCTTTCTGCTTTTCAGTCAGCTGAAGCGCGTATTCGGACTGCTTCTTACGACGGCCACGGCCGTGCTGTCCCGGAGGATAGCTTTTCTTTTTTAATGCTTTGCTTGGGCCGAAAATCTCCTCGTTAAACTTTCTAGAGATTTTGCTTTTAGGACCAGTATATCTTGCCATTGTATTTAATCTGAATTACTAATTAAACTCTTCTGCGTTTAGGAGGACGACATCCGTTGTGAGGAAGTGGCGTAACATCTTTGATAGTTGTCACTTCGATGCCAGTATTCTGTACAGTACGGATGGCGGACTCTCTACCTGCACCAGGACCTTTAACGAAAACCTCAGCTTTGCGCATTCCTAGGTCATAAGCAACCTTAGCGCAATCTGAAGCTGCCATTTGTGCAGCGTAAGGAGTGTTCTTTTTAGAACCTTTAAAACCCATTTTACCAGCAGAAGCCCAAGAGATAACTTGTCCTGCGTTATTGGTTACTGAGATAATGATATTGTTGAAAGAAGCTTTGATGTGTACCTGGCCTGTTGATTCAACAATTACAACACGCTTCTTAGCTTTGTCTTTTCTTTTCTGAGCCATGATCAAAAATTATTTAGAAGCTTTCTTCTTGTTTGCTACTGTCTTGCGCTTACCTTTTCTTGTGCGCGAGTTATTCTTCGTGCGCTGACCTCGTACAGGTAGACCTTTACGGTGTCTCAAACCACGGTAGCAGCCAATATCAAGAAGACGCTTAATATGCAATTGCACTTCTGATCTCAGAACACCTTCTGTTTTGATCTCAGCTGCAATGATATTTCTGATCTCATTAGCTTCATCTTCGGTCCAGTCTTTCACCTTTTTGTCAAGATCCACCCCGGCTTTGTTTAGGATTTGAACAGAGAGATTACGACCTATACCAAAAATGTAAGTCAAAGAGATCTCTCCTCTTTTGTTGTCCGGAATATCAACTCCTGCTATTCTTGCCATAATTAATAATTATCCTTGTCTTTGTTTATATCTTGGATTCTTTTTGTTGATAACGTAGAGCTTACCCTTGCGACGGATAATCTTACAGTCAACACTTCTCTTTTTTACTGATGCTTTGACTTTCATTGTAGTTATTTATAACGATAAACAATTCTTCCTTTAGTTAAATCATAGGGTGACATCTCCAACTTAACGCGGTCACCTGGCAGTATTTTGATATAATTCATTCTCATTTTACCTGAGATATGCGCCACTACCTGATGTCCATTTTCTAACTCTACCCGGAACATTGCATTTGATAATGCTTCGATGATAGTACCGTCTTGCTCGATAGAGGACTGCTTCGCCATTTATTGTTGTTTAGCTTTATCTATGTATTCAAAAGTTGTTAATACTTCTGCTTTGTTATTTCTTACGACTACTGTATGCTCAAAATGAGCGGAAGGTTTATTATCACGAGTACGGATTGTCCATCCGTCCTCTTCCTGAATAATATACCTGGTACCGAGATTAACCATGGGCTCAATCGCAAGTACCAAACCGTTTTGAAGCTTCATTCCCTGACCACGTTTTCCGTAGTTGGGCACTTCAGGAGATTCATGCAAGTTGCGGCCAATACCGTGTCCTACCAATTCACGAACAACTCCATATTTAGAAGCTTCAGCGTATGTCTGGATAGCATGGCTTATATCACCAAGTCGGTTTCCGACAACTGCCTTTTCGATTCCCTTGTACAAGGACTCTTTAGTAACTTCCAGTAGTTGGGCAACCTCTTCTGAGACATTTCCAACAGCATGGGTATAGGCAGAGTCACTATGGAATCCATTGAGATAGACACCACCGTCAACAGAAATTATATCCCCATCGTTCAAAACGTAATTCCCTGGCATCCCATGCACTACATTAGAATTTACCGAGATACAAAGGCTAAAAGGAAACCCATTATAGTTTTTAAAAGATGGGACAGCACCATGATCTTTTATGAACTCTTCAGCTCTTTTATCCAGTGTAAGGGTGGATACCCCCTCTTTTATAAGAAGAGCTATTTCGCCATGTGCTTTACTTAATATTAAAGCACTCTGGCGAATTAGCTCAATTTCTTCTTCAGTCTTGTAAAAAACCATTTATTAGGATACCATGGCAATATTTTCTGTTCTGCCTCTTAGCTTTCCAGATTTCATCATGCCATCATAATGACGCATTAGTAAATAACTTTCGATTTGCTGCAGCGTGTCAAGCACGACACCCACCATAATGATAAGTGAAGTACCACCATAGAATTGGGCGAACTCTCTTGTCACTCCGAATAGCATGGCGATAGCAGGGAAGATTGCCACAAGTGCTAGATAAATAGCACCAGGAAGCGTGATCTTAGTGAGAATATTATCGATATACTCAGAGGTAGCACGACCCGGTTTTACACCTGGCACAAAGCCACCGCTACGCTTCAGATCGTCAGCAATCTGATTTGGATTAACCGTGATCGCTGTGTAGAAGTATGTAAAGATCAGAATCATTAATCCAAACACTACATTGTACTGCCATGATGTAAAGTCAGAGAATGTAGCACCGATGTAACTCGCTGTTTCATTTGAGTCAGCCCAGATTGAAGCAATCATAGAAGGCAGGAACATTAGTGATTGAGCGAAAATGATCGGCATAACACCTGCAGCATTCACTTTCAGTGGAATGAACTGACGCTGACCGCTGTAAAGAGAACTGCCACCAACTTGCTTAGCATACTGTACAGGAATTCTTCTGATAGCCTGTGTCAACATAACTACAGACATTACAACGAAGAAGAGAACAATCAGCTCAAAGATAAATAGCAAAGCGCCATTCAACTCTTTAGACAATGCCTCTGCCACAATAGCACCAGGGAAACGAGAGATAATGCCTATCATGATAAGCATTGAAATACCGTTGCCTATACCTTTATCCGTGATCTTTTCACCAAGCCACATACAGAATATGGTTCCTGATGTCAGGACAATCATCGAACTGATGGTAAACAGTGTCGTGTTGACTATGATTGCCTCGCTGTTGATGGTGGCCACAAAGCCGACCGCCTGTGCAAGGGTAATGATAATAGTAAGAACTCGGGTGATTTGGTTTATTTTCTTTCTACCAGACTCACCCTCCTTCTGCATTTTCTGAAAATAAGGAACGGCTATGGTAAGTAGCTGTAAAACGATAGAAGCTGATATATATGGCATAATACCCAACGCAAAGATGGAAGCATTGCTAAATGCTCCACCTAAGAACGTATCCAACAGGCCGAATATACCCTCTGTGTTGGACTTGAGCTGGTTAGGATCTATACCAGGAAGAACAACATAAGAACCTAATCTAAAAATAGCTATAAAACCTAAGGTATTAAGAATTCGTACCCTTAGATCATCAATAGCAAAAATGTTCTTAATTGTTGTTATAAACTTCTTCATAAAAATTAAAGGGCTACTGTTTTACCGCCTGCTTTTTCGATGGATGAAATGGCAGTCTGAGAAAAAGCATGAGCGTGTACTTCTACAGCTTTAGAAATCTCTCCTCTACCTAAGATCTTAACTTTGTCATTCTTGGACACTAAACCGTGTGCCTTGAAGAAATCAAAGTTAAAAACTTTTTCATTAGTATCCGCAGCCAATGACTCCAGAACATCTAAATTAATTCCTTTATACTCTACTCTGTTGAAGTTTTTGAAACCAAACTTAGGAACACGTCTCTGAAGTGGCATCTGACCGCCTTCAAAGCCAGACTTCTGCGAGTAGCCTGAACGAGACTTGGCACCTTTGTGACCTCTAGTAGAAGTTCCACCTCTACCTGAGCCAGTTCCTCTGCCTATTCTCTTTCTAGTCTTAACAGACCCTTCTGCAGGTTTTAATGAATTCAAATACATATTAAATGTCCTTTACTTCTACTAAATTGTGAACCTTGTTAATCATACCAGCAATCTGAGGCGTTTTTTCAACAGTTACTGATTTATTGATCTTACCAAGACCTAAAGCTTGAATTGTTAGCTTCTGGTCTTTCGGTCTGTCAATAATGCTTTTAACTTGTGTGATTGTTACTTTAGCCATCTCAATTAACCGTTAAATACTTTCTGCAAATTAACACCACGCTGCTGTGCTACGGCCAAAGGGTCACGCATCTTAGCCAAAGCGTCAAAAGTTGCCTTTACCACGTTGTGTGGGTTAGAAGAACCTTTAGACTTGCAAAGTACGTCTTTTATACCAGCACTTTCAAGCACGGCACGCATTGCACCACCGGCAATTACACCTGTACCTGGAGCTGCAGGCTTCACAAGCACGAAACCACCTGAATACTTACCTTCCATTGCATGCGGCACAGTGTGATGGTAAAGAGGAACTTTAACCAGGTTCTTCTTAGCATCATCAATACCTTTCGCAATAGCGTCAGTAACTTCATTTGCTTTACCAAGGCCATATCCAACTACACCGTTACCATCACCTACTACGACGATGGCAGCGAAGCTAAATCTTCTACCACCTTTTACAACTTTGGCCACACGATTGATCGCTACTACTCTTTCTTTGAGTTCGATCTCGCTAGCCTTTACACTACGAACATTATTTTTCAACATAATTCTTAGAATTTTAGGCCTGCCTCGCGAGCGCCTTCAGCCAATGATTTTACGTTACCATGGTAAAGGTATCCAGAACGGTCAAACACCACCTGAGAGATACCCATCTCGAGAGCTTTTGCTCCTATTTCTTTTCCAACCTGATTGGACACTGAAATATTAGCGTTGGATACACCGTCAAGCTTCGCAGAAGAGGCAGCCGCCAAAGTTTTTCCTGTAGTGTCATCGATCAACTGCGCATAGATAGCTTTGTTGCTTCTAAAAACAGATAATCTCGGTCTGGCAGAAGTACCAGAAATCTTGTTTCTGATACTTCTTTTAATTCTAAGTCTTCTTGATACTTTATTAACAGACATGATGATGATTATTTAGACGCTGTCTTACCAGCTTTTCTTCTTACAACTTCACCTACAAAACGGATACCTTTACCTTTGTAAGGCTCTACTTTGCGCAGTGCTCTGATTTTAGCAGCTACCTGACCGATCAGTTGCTTGTCATTGCTTTCAAGCGTAATAACTGGAGCTTTACCTTTTTCTGTTACTGCGGTAGCAGTAACTTCCGGAGGCATGGCCATAAAGATATTGTGAGAGTATCCCAGAGCTAGCTCTATTACGTTTCCCTGCACGGTTGCTTTATAACCTACACCCACTAGCTCAAGCTGCTCTTTGTAACCTTCGCTTACACCAACAACCATGTTGTTGATCAGCGAGCGGTAAAGACCGTGCATAGCTTTATGACGCTTTTGCTCAGTAGGACGCTCCACCACGATCTGGTTTTCCTCCTGCTTTACAATCATGTCTTTGTCTACCGGAGTAGTAAGTGAGCCTTTTGGTCCTTTTACAGTAACAACGTTATCTTTTGCTATCGCAAATTCAACATTATTTGGCAGGCTGATTGGCAATTTTCCTATACGTGACATTGTCTATCCTCCTATTAGTAAACGTAACACAACACCTCACCACCTACATTCAGTGACTTGGCTTCTTTTTCAGTCATTACACCTTTGGAAGTTGACAAGATAGCTACACCCAATCCGTTCAGAACGCGTGGCAGGTTGTCATTTCCAGTGTACTTGCGAAGCCCTGGCTTACTAATCCTCTCAAGTTTCACAATAGCAGACTGCTTAGTGGTAGGATTGTATTTCAGAGCGATCTTAATAGTACCTTGTACAGAAGAATCTTCAAACTTATAGCTTTGAATGTATCCTTTGTCGTACAATACTTTTGTTATCTCTTTCTTGATATTGCTAGATGGTATTTCAACTACTCTGTGGTTTGCCTTTATGGCATTACGCACTCTAGTTAAATAATCTGCTATTGGATCTGAGTTCATTATGAATCACTTAAATCTTTATTGCTTTTTTCTAAGCGAGCGGCAAAGATAGGAATATCTTTTCTTCTTTCTTAGTTTCTTAAGAAAAAATTACCAGCTGGACTTTGTTACGCCAGGGATTTTACCAGCAGAAGCAAGCTCTCTGAAAGTAACACGAGAAATACCAAACTTTCTCATGTAGCCACGTGGCCTTCCGGTTAACTTGCAACGATTGTGTAGTCTTACAGGAGAAGAGTTCTTAGGAAGCTTGTCGAGTCCTTCGTAATCTCCTTTAGCTTTAAGTTCTGCACGCTTCGCAGCGTACTTAGCTACTAATTTCTGTCTTTTAAGCTCTCTCGCTTTTACTGCTTCTTTAGCCATTTTCTTATTTCTTAATATTAGTGAAAGGCATACCAAACGCTTTAAGCAACTCGTAGCTCTCCTCATCTGTCTGAGCAGTAGTTACGAAGGTAATATCCATACCACTAATGGCTTTAATTTTATCGATGCTGATCTCTGGGAAAATGATCTGCTCCTTAACACCTAGTGTATAGTTACCACGACCATCGAATCCTTTATCATTTACGCCTCTGAAGTCACGTACTCTTGGAAGAGCGATTGTCAAAAGACGGTCCATGAATTCGTACATACGCTGACCTCTTAGTGTCACACGGGCGCCAATTGGCATGCCTTCACGAAGCTTGAAGTTAGAAACTGATTTCTTAGCGATAGTAGCAACAGCCTTCTGACCAGAAATGGTTGTAAGTTCTTCTACCCCGATGTCAACCAGTTTTTTATCAGCTACAGCAGCGCCGATACCTTTGTTAATGGAGATCTTAGTGATCTTAGGCACCTGCATAACGTTCTTATACTGGAACTTTTCTAGCAGAGCAGGTACAACCTCCTTCTGATATTTTTCTTTAAATCTTGCAGTTGCCATATTAGATTACTTCTCCTGATTTTTTAGAATAACGCTCTGTTTTACCTTCGCTGTTTTTTCTTCTGCCTGCCTTAGTAGTTTCACCTGACTTAGAGTCTACCAAAGCTACATTGCTGGCGTGAATAGGAGCTTCCATTTTGGAGATTCCACCTTGAGGATTCTTGGCGCTAGGCTTAGCATGCTTTGTCACCATGTTGATACCCTCTACAGTTACTCTTTGCTTCTCTATGTTAACAGCTGTAATGCGGCCTGTTTTTCCGCGGTCGTCACCGGCAATTACTTTAACTGTATCGCCAGTTTTTACATGAAGTTTTTTCTTATTCATCTTGATGTCTGAATTAATGATTAAAGAACTTCAGGTGCCAACGAAACAATTTTCATGAATTGCTTTTCACGAAGCTCACGCGCTACTGGTCCGAAAATACGTGTACCACGTGGCTCGTTGTTAGCGTTCAGAAGAACAGCGGCATTGTCATCGAAACGGATATAAGAACCGTCTTTTCTTCTGATCTCCTTCTTAGTTCTTACAATAACTGCTTTCGAAACAGTTCCCTTTTTAACGTTTCCAGAAGAAAGGGCTGACTTTACAGTTACTACTATTCTATCACCGATAGAAGCGTATTTCTTTCCTGTACCACCTAGAACGCGGATGCAAAGAACTTCTTTAGCTCCACTGTTGTCGGCTACGTTCAATCTTGATTCCTGCTGTATCATCTTATTTCGCCCTTTCTATAATTTCTACTAAACGCCAGTTCTTTGTCTTGCTAAGAGGACGCGTCTCCTGAATGCGAACGGTATCACCGATGTTGCACTCGTTTTTCTCGTCATGAGCCATGAACTTGGTGGACTTGCTAACGAACTTACCGTAGATCGGGTGCTTCATTCTGCTTTCCACTAATACAGTGATAGATTTGTCCATCTTGTTGCTAACAACCTTACCACTTCTTTCTTTTCTAAGATTTCTCTCTTCCATGATTTCTATTAAGTATTAAGAGTTAGCTTCAATTTCACGGCGACGAATCTCAGTATTCAGACGAGCGATAGATTTCTTCGTCTCACGGATTTTCATCGGATTTTCCAACGGAGAGATAGCATGTGCGAAACGTAGGTTCTGCATGGTTGTGTGCTCCGTATTAAGCTTCTCTTTCAGCTCTTCTAAAGACAAAGCTTTAATCTCTGAATTTTTCATATACTATTTCTCAACGTAATCTCTACGTACTACAAACTTTGTTTTAACTGGCAGCTTCTGTGCAGCTAGTCTCAATGACTCCTGAGCTACTTCCAGAGGTACACCGTCAGATTCGAACATGATGGTACCTGGCTTAACAACGGCTACCCAATATTCAGGCGAACCTTTACCCTTACCCATACGAACCTCTGCAGGCTTCTTCGTAATAGGTTTATCAGGGAAAATACGGATCCAAACCTGACCCTCACGTTTCATTGCTCTTGTCATGGCGATACGAGCGGCTTCAATCTGGCGGCTGGTAATCCAAGATGCTTCAAGAGATTTGATGGCAAAAGAACCAAATGAAATAGTACTGCCTCTATGAGCCAGACCTTTCACGCGGCCTTTTTGCATTTTTCTATATTTAGTCCTTTTAGGCTGTAACATTTTCTAAAACTTAATAATGTTATCAATCAATTATTGACGACGCTTACGCGGCTTCGCTGCTCCGTCCGTTTTCTTACGGTCGCCACGCTCGCCACCACGGCTTCTTCTGTCACCACTTCCGCTTTGTGCACCTGGTCCACCCTTGGTCTCTAGACCAGCGTTTGGAGTAAGATCTTTCTTACCATAAACTTCGCCTTTGAAGATCCAAACTTTGATACCAAGCTTACCATATACAGTCTGGGCTTCAGACAATGCATAGTCGATATCAGCACGAAGCGTGTGCAGAGGAGTTCTTCCCTCTTTGTAGTGCTCCGTACGGGCCATTTCAGCACCGCCTAAACGACCTGAAACCTGCACCTTGATACCTTCAGCACCAACACGCAGAGCAGAAGCAATTGCCTGCTTCATGGCGCGACGGAAAGAGATACGAGCCTGCAGCTGCTGGGCGATTGACTCGCCTACCAGTTTAGCATCAAGCTCCGGACGCTTAATTTCAAAAATGTTAATCTGAACATCTTTGTTAGTAAGTTTCTTAAGCTCTTCCTTGATCTTATCTACTTCCTGTCCACCTTTACCAATCACAACGCCTGGGCGGGCTGTGTTAACAGTAATAGTGATGCGCTTAAGGGTTCTTTCAATAATGATTTTAGAAATGCCACCTTTAGGGATACGCGCTAAAATATATTTTCTGATTTTCTCGTCTTCAACCAGCTTCTCAGCGAAATCTTTGCCACCATACCAGTTAGAATCCCAACCTTTGATAACTCCTAGGCGAAAACCGATCGGATTTACTTTCTGTCCCATATTCTTACTTATTGGCTTTTTTAGATTTCTTAGATTGCTGTTGCTCGAATTGCTCTTCAGTCATGCTGTCTATCACGAGTGTCACGTGGTTAGATCTCTTTCTGATGCGGTATCCACGTCCTTGTGGAGCCGGACGAAGACGCTTCAGCATTTTGCCTTCATCTACAAAAATCTCTTTGATGAAAAGATTGGCATCTTCGATGCGTGAATCTTCATTCTTCTGCTGCCAGTTTGCTAAGGCAGATAAAAGAAGTTTCTCGATTCTGGCAGCACCTGAGTTTGCTTCGAATTTTAATAAGCCAAGGGCTTTGTTTACGCTCTTACCGCGTACCAAACCTGCTACTAATCGCATTTTGCGAGGAGAAGTAGGCACGTTCTTAAGTCTTGCTACTGCTTCCATTATCGCTTTCCTTTATCTTTTTTAGCTACGTGACCTCTAAAGTTTCTGGTTGGAGCAAACTCACCGAGTTTATGTCCTACCATGTTCTCAGTCACATACACTGGTATGAATTTGTTACCGTTATGAACTGCAAATGTATGTCCAACGAAATCTGGAGAAATCATGGATCTGCGTGACCAAGTCTTGATAACAGTCTTCTTACCAGACTCATTCATCACGTCTACTTTCTTCTCGAGCCTATAGTCAATATAAGGCCCTTTTTTTAGTGATCTAGCCATTTACTATTTCTTTCCTCTATTAACTATAAGTTTCTCAGAATGCTTCTTCTTGCTACGGGTCTTCAGACCTTTCGACAGTAAGCCTTTGCGTGAACGTGGGTGACCACCTGAAGACTTACCTTCACCACCACCCATTGGGTGATCGACTGGGTTCATCGCAACACCACGTACTCTTGGACGTCTGCCTAACCATCTGTTACGGCCAGCCTTACCAAGCTTAACGTTCATGTGGTCTGAGTTAGAAACTGTACCTACAGTAGCATAGCATTTAACCAGCACCATGCGAAGCTCACCAGATGGAAGCTTGATAGTCGCATAGCGGCCTTCTCTTGCTACCAACTGCGCGTAAGAGCCTGCGCTTCTTGCGAGGGTTGCGCCGTTGCCTGGCTGTAGTTCAATGTTGTGTACAATAGTACCTAGAGGAATATCAGATAATGGAAGGCAGTTACCTACCTCTGGTGCTACACCAGGGCCAGACACAATTACTGTGCCTACCTCTATACCTGACGGTGCGATGATGTAGCTCTTCTCACCATCAGCGTAGTATAGCAGAGCAATACGAGCAGTTCTGTTCGGATCGTACTCAATAGTCTTCACAGTAGCCGGCACGCCGTGCTTCGTACGCTTGAAGTCTATTACTCTGTACTTTTGCTTATGACCACCGCCCAAATAGCGCAAGGTCATTCTGCCTGAGTTATTGCGTCCACCAGATTTTTTACTCGGTGCCAACAAAGATTTCTCTGGAGTAGCTGTCGTGATCTCATCGAACGCCGGCGCTACGCGGAATCTTTGACCTGGTGTTGTTGGTCTTAACTTCTTTAAAGCCATTGTTATTTAATTAAATGCTGCTGTAAAAGTCTATCACTTCGCCCTCTTTCAAGGTAACGATTGCTTTTTTCTTGGAAGACGTACGGCCAGTTACAGCACCAGATTTGGTGTATTTGCTTTTAACTTTGCCCTGCGTTTTCATGGTAGCTACTTTCTCAACGGTAACTCCATAAAGTTTCTCAACTGCCTTTTTGATTTCTACTTTGTTGGCTTTGATGTTCACCTCGAAAGCATACTTTCCAACTTCGGTCATGGCAGCGAACTTTTCCGTCAGAAGCGGTTTCTTCAGAATCATAATATTATGCGCTTAAGAGGTTTTCAATAATGTTAACTGAATCTTCAACCAGCAGTACACGGTCTGTATTCAGCAGATCATATGTATTTAAATCGCCAGCTGTTGAAATCTTCACTTTGTTCAGGTTGCGGCCAGAAAGAACAACATTCTTATCAACTGCAGGTAGCACGATTAAAGTTTTGCCTTCTACCTTCAGGTTGCTCAGTATATTCTTGAATTCTTTGGTCTTTGGAGCTTCAAATGTGAAAGATTCTAAAAGAGACACTTTATTGTCTTTCGCCAATAATGAAAGCGCTGAAACACGTGCCACTTCTTTCAGTTTTTTGTTCAGTTTAAAGCTATAGTTTCTTGGTCTAGGACCAAACACTCTACCGCCACCAACAAAAAGAGGAGCTTTCAAGCTACCTGCACGAGCACCACCAGTACCTTTTTGCTTTTTGATCTTCTTTGTAGATCCAGCAACTTCGTTTCTTTCTTTGGACTTGTGCGTTCCCTGTCTCTGATTTGCCAGGTACTGCTTCACGTCAAGATACATCGCATGCTCATTTGGTGTAGCACCAAACACAGCATCAGAAAGTGTTACCTTTCTACCTGTATCCTCACCTTTAATATTCAATACAGAAAGCTCCATTTTATTTCTCAATTAACACGTAAGAATTTTTGGCACCAGGAACAGAGCCACTAACTACTAACAGATTTTTGTCTGCGATAACACGCACTACCGTCAGGTTTTGAATTTTCACACGGTTACCGCCCATACGGCCAGCCATGCGCATTCCTTTAAATACTCTTGATGGCCAAGAGCATGCACCAATTGAACCAGGGTGTCTTGCTCTGTTGTGTTGACCGTGCGTCTGACCACCAACACCGGCAAAGTTATGGCGCTTTACAACACCTTGAAAACCTTTACCTTTTGATGTGCCAACCACGTCAATAAACTCTCCTTCTTCGAACAGATTCACATCAACTGTATCTCCCAGATTCAGTGACACTCCTTCTGTATCGAATTCAGCAACTTTTTTCTTAGCTGACGTATTAGCTTTCTTGTAATGACCAGCTTCTGCTTTCGTTACTCTCTTAAGCTTTTTGTCGCCATAGCCAAGCTGCACAGCTGCGTAGCCATCAGTCTCAACCGTCTTCACCTGAGTAACTACACATGGGCCTGCTTGAATAAGCGTAACTGGCGTGTATTTACCATCTGCTGTGAAGAGGCTTGTCATTCCGATTTTTTTACCGATAATTCCAGGCATTCAACTTGTTTTTTAAAAGATGGATATAATAATTTCACCCCTCAGCTTTTGCTAAGGGAGTGCAAAGTTAATGAATTTTAAAATTCTTTAACAACATTTGTCTAAAATATTATTAATCAGCACATAAAAAAAGAGAACCCGAAGGTTCTCTTTTCCTTATCATGTGTGATCTTATCAAACTTTGATCTCAACATCTACACCACTTGGAAGCTCAAGCTTCATCAGGGCGTCAACTGTTTTAGAGCTAGTAGAGTAGATATCAACCAGTCGCTTGTACGTGCAAAGCTGGAACTGCTCTCTTGACTTCTTGTTAACGTGTGGTGAACGAAGTACAGTGAATTTATCCTTCTCAGTTGGAAGAGGAATAGGACCGCTTACGATTGCACCAGTAGCCTTTACAGCCTTTACAATCTTCTCTGAAGACTTGTCTACCAGGTTGTGGTCGTAAGACTTGAGTTTAATTCTAATTTTCTGATTCATTATCTTTTACTACTATTTAGCTGCAGTTCCTTTTAATTTAGCAATGATGCCATCGGCCAGGTTTTGTGGTACTTGCTCGTAATGAGAGAAAGTAAGAGAAGCCGTAGCTCTACCTGAAGTGATAGTACGAAGGTCTGTTACATAACCGAACAGTTCTGAAAGCGGAACGTTTGCTTTCACTACCGATGAGGTTCCTTTTGTATCCATACCTTTCATGATACCTCTTCTTCTGTTCAAGTCACCAGTCACAGGACCTGTGTATTCGTCAGGAGTTACAACGTCCACAGCCATGATAGGCTCAAGTAGCTTAGGAGCACACTGCTTACCTGCCTCTTTGAAGCCCTGACGTGCAGCAAGTTCAAAAGAAAGTGAGTCAGAGTCAACGTCGTGGAATGAACCATGGAATAGGCGAACTTTCATGGAGTCGATCGGGAAGCCAGCCAGAATACCATTCTTCATTGACTCCTCGAAACCTTTCTGTATCGCTGGGATGAATTCTCTTGGAATAACACCGCCTACAATCGCGTTTTCGAACTCTAGTCCTTGCTTGCCATCCTCACGTGGTCCCATAGTGAACACGATATCGGCAAACTTACCACGACCACCAGACTGCTTCTTGAACACTTCTCTGTGCTCTACTGACTTGGTGATGGTTTCTTTATAAGCTACCTGAGGCGCACCCTGGTTCAGTTCTACTTTGAACTCGCGCTTCATACGGTCGATGATGATCTCCAGGTGAAGTTCACCCATACCTCTAAGGATGGTCTGACCTGTTTCCTCGTCAGTATTAACCTGAAGCGTTGGATCCTCTTCAACAAGCTTGGCAATAGCCATACCCATTTTATCAGAGTCCGCCTGTGTTTTAGGTTCAATAGCGTAACCGATTACTGGCTCTGGGAAGTCCATTGACTCTAGAACGATTTTAGCGTTCTGATCGCAAAGAGTATCGCCAGTCTTTATATCCTTAAAGCCTACAACCGCTCCGATATCACCAGCTTCTAATCTTTCGATCTGGTTCTGCTTGTTGGCGTGCATCTGGAAGATACGGGAAATACGCTCTTTATTATTAGACCTTGTGTTGTAAATATAGGATCCAGATTCCAGTATGCCTGAGTACGCTCTTACAAAGCAAAGACGGCCTACATAAGGGTCAGTGGCAATTTTAAAAGCCAAACCTGCAAATGGCTCAGACGCACTTGGCTTGCGAGAGATCTCATTACCTGTGTCTGGGTCCGTACCTATTATGCTTTCTTTGTCCATAGGTGATGGAATCAACGCCATCACATAATCAAGCATTGTCTGTACACCCTTGTTCTTAAATGATGAACCGCACAACATAGGCACAATGGCCATATCGATTGTTGCCGCACGAAGGGCAGCAAGAATTTCATCTTCAGAAATCGAGTCTGGATCTTCGAAGTATTTCTCCATCAAAGATTCGTCGTACTCTGCTACCGCTTCTAGTAACTTTTCTCTGTACTCTGCGGCTTCCTCTACCATGTCCTCTGGAATCGGCACTTCAGTAAAGGTCATGCCCTTATCTGCTTCATTCCAGATGATACCACGGTTATTCACGAGGTCAACCACTCCTTTGAAGTTTTCTTCTGAACCGATTGGCAATTGAAGCGCTACAGCATTGCTTCCCAGCATTTCCTTTACCTGCTTGCACACAGCAAGGAAGTCAGCTCCTGAACGGTCCATCTTGTTCACGAAGCCAATGCGAGCTACTTTGTAGTTATCAGCAAGTCTCCAGTTTGTCTCAGACTGAGGCTCTACACCGTCAACTGCACTAAAAAGGAAAACCAATCCATCCAGTACACGCAGTGAGCGGTTTACCTCTACGGTAAAGTCCACGTGACCTGGCGTATCAATGATGTTTATGTGGTATGGCTGTCCTCTATAATTCCAGTTCACAGTTACCGCAGCAGACGTAATTGTGATACCACGCTCCTGCTCCTGCTCCATCCAGTCAGTGGTTGCACCGCCTTCGTGAACCTCACCCAACTTGTGTGATTTACCTGTATAATACAGTATACGCTCTGTTGTTGTGGTCTTACCGGCGTCAATGTGAGCGGCAATACCAATATTGCGTGTGTATTTTAAGTCTCTTGCCATTAATTAAAATCTAAAGTGTGAGAATGCTTTGTTTGCCTCGGCCATTCTGTGCGTGTCGTCTTTCTTCTTCACGGCAGCACCTTCACCTTTTGCAGCTGCGATAATTTCGCCAGCCAATTTGTCTTTCATTGTCTTCTCACCTCTCCTGCGAGCGTAAGAAATCATCCACTTGATACCAAGAGATACTCTGCGGTCCGGACGAACCTCAGTCGGCACTTGGAAAGTAGCACCACCTACACGGCGGCTCTTTACCTCTACGCTTGGCATCACATTGTTCAATGCTTTCTTCCAAGTCTCAAGGCCGTTCTCCTTCGTTCTTTGCTCTACTAATTCTACAGCATCATAGAAGATACCATAAGCAATACTTTTCTTACCATCTTCCATCAGATAGTTTACGAAACGTGTTACCAGGGTCTCTTTGAACTTTGGATCTGGAAGGAGAACTCTACTTTTAGGCTTTGCTTTTCTCATTATATTATAACTCTAACAATTATTTTTTCTTACCACCCTTACCTGCAGCAGCAGCTGGCTGGCCTGGCTTAGGTCTTTTAGCACCGTACTTAGAACGTGACTGAAGACGACCGCTTACACCGGCAGTATCCAGAGCTCCACGTACGATGTGATAACGAACACCTGGAAGGTCTTTTACTCTACCACCTCTGATCAGCACAATAGAGTGCTCCTGAAGGTTGTGGCCCTCACCAGGGATATAAGCGTTCACTTCTTTACCGTTTGTAAGTCTTACCCTGGCTACCTTACGCATAGCTGAGTTTGGCTTCTTAGGAGTGGTTGTGTACACTCTTGTGCATACGCCACGACGTTGTGGGCATGAGTCTAAGGCAGGAGACTTAGAATTATAAGTCAGTTTCTCTCTACCTTTTCTTACTAATTGCTGTATAGTAGGCATTTATAATTTGTTAATTATAAGATATTTTTCACTCTAAATTTTGGTCTGCAAAGGTATGAAAATCGCCTTGCAATTTCAAAATTTTAATCCACTAATTATTAGCACCTTAGGCTTCACCCACTGTTCCTCCGAAGTTCATCGGGAAGGAAGGTGCGTCTTTTGCCGGCTTAATTTCCCCAAAGCTGCTTTCAAACTTTTGAATGTTATCGGCCAGAGCCGCCAATAATCTTTTGGCGTGCTCCGGCGTGATAACGATTCTGGATTTAACTTTTGCTTTGGGCAATCCTGGCATCAGTCGTATAAAATCAATCACAAACTCTCCACTCGAATGGGCAATCATAGCCAGATTGGCGTATTCTCCTTCCGCTATCTCTTCCGAAAGCTCGATGTTGATTTGATTCTGATTTTTTAGTTCCTCTGCCATACCTGCTTATCTGTTATTCTGAAGTTCCTGCTGCTTGGCGCGGCTCCCTACTCCAGATTTTTTTGATTCTACTAATGAATCGTATTCTTCCTGGCTTCCAACAATCAGATTCTGGTATTCGCGCAGACCTGTACCGGCCGGAATCAGGTGACCAACGATCACGTTTTCCTTTAGACCTAACAGTTCGTCCGCTTTACCTTTAATTGCTGCTTCGCTCAGTACCTTCGTAGTTTCCTGGAACGATGCGGCCGATATAAAGCTCTGTGTACCCAAAGAAGCCTGGGTTATACCTTGCAACGTTGGACGCGAAACGGCTGGCGATGCATCACGCACAGTAACCAATTTCAAGTCTCTTCGCTTCAAGCTGGAGTTTTCGTCACGCAATCTTCTTGCCGTCACAATCTGGCCTGGCTTCATGCTCGAAGAGTCTCCTGCATCTTCCACCACTTTCATGTCAATGATGCGGTCGTTCTCTTCCATGAAGTTGATCTTGTCCACTACCTGATGCTCCAGGAAGCTCGTATCGCCTGCGTCAATGATCACTACCTTCTGCATCATCTGGCGTACAACTACCTCAATGTGCTTGTCGTTGATCTTCACACCCTGCAGACGGTATACCTCCTGGATCTCATTCACCAGGTACTCCTGCACGGCGCCAGGACCCTGAATATTCAGGATGTCGCTTGGCGTAATGGCGCCATCTGACAGCGGCATACCTGCACGAACGAAGTCGTTGTCCTGTACCAGGATGTGCTTGGAAAGCGGCACCATGTATTTCTTCTTCACGCCGTCTTTCGACTCGATGTAGATTTCACGGTTACCACGCTTCACGCTACCATAGGTTACCACACCGTCGATCTCAGACACTACGGCTGGGTTAGATGGGTTTCGCGCCTCGAACAGTTCCGTCACACGTGGAAGACCACCTGTAATGTCCCTTGTCTTACCGATCGCACGTGGAATTTTCACCAGAATCTGACCGGCTTTGATTTTCTCGCCGTTCTCTACTGTTAAGTGAGCTCCCACCGGAATGTTGTAGCCTTTTGGCTCGCCACTCTTCGGATTCACGATAATAGCAGGGTTCTGTGTCTTATCTTTTGTATCGATAATTACCTTTTCACGGTAGCCTGTCTGCTCATCTGATTCCTCACGGTAAGTTATACCTTCAATGATCGACTCGTAAGCAATCTCACCATCGAACTCTGAAAGAATAACCGCGTTGTATGGATCCCATATACACAGCTGATCATTTTTCTCTACTTCCTGGCCTTCATTTACTGTAATAAATGACCCGTAAGGCACGTGATTACTGATAAGCATTTTTCCGGTAGCCGGATCAGCTATCTTAATTTCACCTGAACGCCCCATTACTACCTTCACTGGCTCACCTTCGTTGTTGATCGTATCAATTGTACGAACATCCTCGAACTCTACTCTACCAGCAAATTTGGCACGGATCATGGCATCCACCGCAATGTTTGAGGCAGTACCACCCACGTGGAATGTACGGAGTGTCAGCTGAGTACCAGGCTCACCGATGGACTGTGCTGCGATTACACCTACAGCCTCGCCCTTCTGCACCATAAAGCCTGTTGCCAGGTTACGGCCATAGCACTTGGCACAGATACCACGCTTCGACTCACAAGTCAGCACCGAACGGATCTCAACGGTTTCAATCGCTGTGTTCTCAATGGCACGCGCAACTTCTTCTGTCACTTCTGAACCAGACTCTACGATCAGTTCATTGGTGATTGGATCGTATACATCGTGTACCGTCACACGTCCCAAAATACGCTCAGAGAGCGACTCCACAATGTCTTCGTTATCTTTCAGTGCACTCACTTCCAGACCTCTCAGCGTACCGCAGTCTTCCTCGTTCACGATTACGTCCTGCGATACGTCTACCAGACGACGAGTCAGGTAACCAGCATCCGCAGTTTTAAGGGCTGTATCGGCAAGACCTTTACGGGCACCGTGCGTCGAGATGAAGTACTCGATTACATCCAGACCTTCCTTAAAGTTCGAAAGGATCGGGTTCTCGATAATCTCACCTACTGAGCCTTGCAATGATTTCTGAGGCTTCGCCATCAGACCACGCATACCACCCAACTGACGGATCTGTTCTCTCGAACCACGAGCACCAGAGTGCATCATCATGAAGATCGAGTTAAAGCCTTGGTCATCATTCTCCAGTCGGCGCATCAACGTTTCAGTGATCTGGTTGTTGATACGGGTCCAGATATCAATAACCTGGTTATAACGCTCATTGTCTGTGATCAGACCCATCGAGTAGTTCTGCCATACAGCATCTACATCTTTCTTGGCCTGGGCTACCAGGATGTCTTTTTCAGCTGGAATCTGGATATCACCCAGACCCATTGACAGACCGCCTTTATAGGCAGACTGGAATCCTAGTGTTTTAATATCGTCCAGGAAGTGAGCGGTACGGGCCATACCCGTCTCTTTGAACACTCTGGAGATGATCTGCTGAAGTTTTTTCTTTGTCAACAGTTCATCAATGTATCCAACTTCTTCCGGAACAAACTGGTTGAAGATAACGCGACCGGCAACCGTCTCTATAAGTTTAGTAACCAGTTCGCCTTTTTCGTCCTTTATCTTCGCTCTTACTTTAATATATGCCTGCTTAGACAGACGCCCTTCGTTGATGGCAATGATCACTTCCTCCGCAGAGTAGAAGCTCATGCCTTCACCAGGTATATTTTCCTTCTCTGTGCTACGCTTTCCTTTTGATACATAATATAGACCAAGTACCATGTCCTGAGAAGGTACCGCGATAGGCGCACCGTTAGCAGGGTTCAGGATGTTATGCGAAGCAAGCATCAGCATAGAGGCTTCCAGTACAGCAGCAGGTCCGAGTGGAACGTGCACCGCCATCTGGTCACCGTCAAAGTCGGCGTTGAATGCCGTACACACCAGTGGGTGCAACTGGATCGCCTTACCCTCGATCAGTTTTGGCTGGAAGGCCTGTATACCTAATCTGTGGAGTGTAGGAGCACGGTTGAGGAGCACTGGATGGCCTTTCAGCACATTTTCCAGAATATCCCAAACAACAGGGTCCTTACGGTCTACTATCTTCTTAGCTGACTTTACAGTCTTTACTATACCTCTTTCGATCAGCTTGCGGATGATGAACGGCTTGAAGAGCTCGGCTGCCATGTTCTTAGGCAGACCGCACTCGTGCAGCTTCAGTTCAGGACCAACCACAATTACTGAACGGCCAGAGTAGTCAACACGCTTACCAAGCAAGTTCTGACGGAAACGTCCTTGCTTACCTTTCAGCATGTCAGAAAGCGACTTCAGCGCACGGTTACCTTCTGCACGAACAGCGTTCACTTTACGTGAGTTGTCAAACAGAGAGTCAACCGCTTCCTGGAGCATACGCTTCTCGTTACGAAGGATTACTTCAGGAGCCTTGATCTCGATCAGACGCTTTAGACGGTTGTTACGGATGATAACACGACGGTATAGGTCGTTCAAATCCGATGTAGCGAAACGGCCACCATCCAACGGAACAAGCGGACGAAGCTCTGGCGGAATAACAGGCACCATGCGGATGATCATCCACTCAGGTCTGTTCTCGATTCTGGTAGTTGCATCACGGAATGCTTCCACTACACGAAGACGCTTCAACGCCTCAGCCTTACGCTGCTGCGATGTCTCGTGCGCTGCTGCGTGACGAAGCTCGTATGACAAGTCATCCAGGTTCGTGCGCTCCAACAGCATTTGCAGTGACTCTGCACCCATTTTCGCGATGAACTTGTTTGGATCGTTGTTATCCAACATCTGGTTCTCGCGTGGGAGCTTGTCGATCATATCCAGATATTCGTCTTCTGTCAGGAAGTCCAGTGTGTTCACACCGTCTTCTGCCAAAATACCCGGTTGGATAACTACATATCTTTCATAATAGATAATCTGGTCAAGCTTCTTGGTTGGCAAGCCCAGCAGATAACCGATTTTGTTTGGAAGAGACTTGAAGTACCAGATGTGCGCTACAGGAACTACAAGCTCGATGTGGCCCATACGCTCGCGACGCACTTTCTTTTCAGTAACCTCCACACCGCAACGGTCGCAGATGATACCTTTATACCTGATTCTCTTATACTTTCCGCAGTGGCATTCCCAGTCCTTAACGGGTCCGAATATTCTTTCGCAGAACAGACCACCCATTTCAGGCTTATAGGTTCTATAGTTGATTGTCTCAGGCTTTGTAACCTCGCCATTTGATCTCTCTAGAATCGACTCTGGAGAAGCCAGGCTTATCGTTACTTTGGAGAAGTCCTGAGTTAGCTTTTTGTTTTTTGCAAATGCCATATTATTACAATAATGTCGATACAATGAATGTGCCTTACAGCAATTGTGTATAAAGTGCGCTAAGCGCCCCGATTCTTGCCAGGGCGCTCAGCTTATACTTTACTACTCTAAGGTGATCTCGAGTGCCAGACCTCTTAACTCGTGAATCAGTACGTTGAATGATTCCGGGATATTTGGTTTTGGCAACACGTCGCCTTTCACGATTGCCTCGTAGGCTTTCGCACGGCCGATCACGTCGTCAGATTTCACTGTAAGTATTTCCTGCAGTACGTTCGAAGCACCGAATGCTTCAAGCGCCCACACTTCCATCTCACCAAAACGCTGACCACCGAACTGGGCTTTACCACCCAATGGTTGCTGTGTAATCAGCGAGTATGGACCGATAGAACGGGCGTGCATCTTATCGTCAACCAAGTGACCCAGTTTCAGCATGTAAATCACACCTACGGTTACCGGCTGGTCGAAACGATCGCCTGACAGACCATCGTACAGGTATGTACGACCGAAGCTTGGCAGACCTGCTTCTTTCAGTTCGGCCTGTACCTGGTCTTCAGTGGCGCCGTCGAAGATCGGAGTAGCATAAGTTCTACCCAGTTTCTTACCAGCCCAACCCAGTACAGTTTCATAGATCTGACCGATGTTCATCCTTGAAGGTACACCCAGCGGGTTCAGCACGATATCCATTGGTTCACCTGTCTCCAGGAATGGCATATCCTCTTCACGCACGATACGGGCTACTACACCTTTGTTACCGTGACGACCGGCCATCTTATCACCCACTTTCAGCTTGCGCTTCTTCGCGATGTATACCTTGGCTAGCTGCACTATACCTGCTGGCAACTCATCTCCTACTTCCAGTGTGAAACGCTCACGCTTGAAGTGTGCAGAAGTGATGTTGCGGCGCTTGTTGTAATTCTTCACAAGCTCTAACAGCATGCTGTTAGTCTTTTCGTCGGCAGTCCAGTTTTCCAAAATCAGATCCTTGAACATGTTCACTTCCTCAGGAACCGCATAGTTACTTTCGTCCTTATATGGGTTCTTCTCAGGGAACAGGGCCTCGATGATGTTCTTTCTGGTGAACTTCACACCTTTCGTCAGAATCTCGTCGCCGAACTTGTGCTTGATGCCCTGAGACGTTTTGCCTTCCAGCAAACCCACCAGTTTATCAACCATTACGTTCTTGATAACATTCAGATCCTTCGAGTATTTTACTTTCAGCTCTTCAACCTCTTTCTTAGACTTAGCCCGCAGGTTTTTGTCTTTCTTAGGTCTGGAGAAAAGTTTGGTCTCGATTACTACACCGTTCAGTGATGGCGGCGCCTTAAGCGAGGCATCCTTCACATCACCGGCTTTGTCACCGAAGATCGCACGCAGCAGTTTTTCTTCCGGAGTCGGGTCAGTCTCACCTTTTGGTGTGATCTTGCCAATCAGGATATCGCCTTCTCGAACCTCAGCACCGATACGGATAATACCGTTCTCGTCCAGGTTCTTCACGGCTTCCTCGCTCACGTTCGGAATCTCAGAAGTAAGTTCTTCTTCACCACGCTTCGTCTCACGAACTTCCAGCTCAAATTCCTCGATGTGGATCGAAGTAAAGATATCATCTCTTACTACTTTTTCAGAGATAACAATAGCATCCTCGAAGTTGTAACCTTGCCATGGCATGAACGCCACCTGCATGTTACGGCCGATCGCCAGTTCACCATTGTTAGTGGCATAACCTTCGCAAAGCGGCTGGCCTTTTGTCACGCGCTGACCAGTATAAACAATCGGCGTCAGGTTAATGCAGGTATCCTGGTTCGTTCTTCTGAACTTGATCAGGTTGTATGTGATATACTCCGCATCAAAAGCAACCAACTTCTCATCTTCCGTCAGATCGTATTTTACAACAATCTTATTCGCATCTACGAAGTCAATCACACCATCGCCTTCAGCGATAACTAGCGCTCTTGAGTCAATAGCGGCTCTTCTTTCCAAACCGGTACCTACAATTGGGGCTTCCGCCTTCAAGAGTGGAACGGCCTGGCGTTGCATGTTTGAACCCATCAGGGCACGGTTGGCGTCATCATGCTCCAGGAAAGGAATCAACGATGCCGCTACTGATACAATCTGGTTCGGAGCAACGTCCATGTAGGTATAGGTATTAGGTTCTTCCACAGGGAAGTCACCCTCAAATCTACCCTTCACTCTATCATTAATAAAGTTACCCTTATCATCGATAATGGCGTTAGCCTGTGCGATGTGGTGGGTATCCTCTTCTTCTGCGGTCAGATACTCAACGGTACCGTCCATCTCTACTATACCTTCGTTTACCTTGCGGTAAGGTGTTTCGATGAAGCCCATGTGATTCACACGAGCATGCACGCACAGAGAAGATATCAGACCGATGTTCGGACCTTCCGGTGTTTCAATTGTACACAGACGGCCATAGTGGGTATAGTGAACGTCACGAACCTCGAAACCGGCACGCTCTCTTGACAGACCGCCTGGCCCCAGTGCAGACACACGACGCTTGTGCGTCACTTCTGCCAATGGGTTTGTCTGGTCCATGAACTGAGACAACTGGTTTGTTCCGAAAAACGAGTTGATCACAGAAGAAAGCGTACGCGCGTTGATCAGGTCAACCGGCTTGAAATCTTCGTTGTCACGCACGTTCATACGCTCCTTGATTGTTCTTGCCATACGGGCAAGACCAACACCAAACTGCGCATAAAGCTGCTCGCCTACCGTTCTTACACGACGGTTGCTCAAGTGGTCAATATCATCCACTACAGCTCTGGAGTTGATCAAACCAATCAGGTATTTCACGATCAGTACGATATCCTCATTTGTGAGAACCTTCGCATCCCAGTTCGTGTCGAGACCCAGTTTCTTGTTAATTCTGTAACGACCAACTTCACCCAGGTCGTAACGCTTATCAGAGAAGAACAGCTTTTGAATGATATCGCGTGCAGTTTCCTCATCAGGTGCTTCCGTGTTCCGAAGCTGACGGTAGATCTGCTCTACTGCTTCCTTCTCAGAGTTCGAGTTATCTTTCTGAAGTGTGTTGTAGATAATCGCATAGTCTGCAATGTTTACATTCTCGCGGTGAAGAATGATAGACTTCGTACCGGAACTAACGATAACATCGATATCATCCTGCGAGATTTCAGAGTCACGCTCAAGCAGTACCTCGTTACGGTCAATTGAAACCACTTCGCCGGTATCCTCATCCACAAAGTCTTCTGTCCATGTGCGGAGCACACGTGCAGCCAACTTTCTGCCGATGGCATTTTTCAGATTTGCCTTCGTTGCAGGCAATTCTTCTGAAAGACCAAACAGATCGAGAATGTCCTTGTCCGTACCATAGCCGATTGCACGAAGCAATGTAGTTACAGGGAATTTCTTCTTACGGTCGATGTAAGCATACATCACGTTATTCACGTCTGTAGCAAACTCAACCCAAGAACCTTTGAAAGGTATAATTCTGGCAGAATACAGTTTTGTACCGTTCGTGTGCTTGCTTTGTGCAAAGAACACGCCTGGTGATCTGTGTAATTGGGATACAATAACACGTTCAGCACCATTAATCACAAATGAGCCTTTCTCGGTCATGTATGGGATGTTACCCAAAAACACTTCCTGCTCAATTGTTTCAAAGTCCTCATTGTCCTCATCGTTACAAATCAGACGAAGCTTTGCCTTAAGTGGAACCGAATAAGTGAGCCCTCGGTCAATACACTCATCAACAGAGTATTTCGGAGGGTCTATATGATAGTCGATAAATTCGAGAACAAAGTTTTCCCGAGAATCAGAAATTGGGAAGTTCTCGGCAAACACCTTGAACAATCCTTCCTGTGCCCTATTTTCTGCCGGAGTTTCCAGCTGAAAGAAATCCTGAAACGACTGTAGCTGAACATCTAGGAAGTCAGGGTAGTCGATCACCGGATTGATCGAGGCAAAATTGATTCGCTCTGTCGTTTTATTCTTAGCCAAAGCCATGGAATTTTAACGTTTACAATATGATTCCAGCACATAACCTTGGAATTGGTTACGGGCAAAAAAAGGATTCAAATTTGAATCCATATACAAACAGGAAAAGACCTGACGAAACTGCCAGGTCTACCTGTTGTCGGTATGTTGGTAAGTGAGATTATTTAACCTCTACTTCAGCACCAGCTTCTTCCAAAGATTTCTTCAGTGATTCAGCTTCGTTCTTGTCTACGCCTTCTTTCAAAGGCTTAGGAGCGCCGTCTACCAATTCTTTAGCTTCTTTCAGGCCAAGACCAGTCAATTCTTTTACAAGCTTAACTACTGCAAGCTTAGATGCACCAGCTGACTTAAGGATTACGTCAAAAGAAGTTTTTTCTTCTGCAGCAGCTCCTCCTTCAGCAGCACCACCACCAGCCATCATAACTGGAGCAGCAGCAGCTGGCTCGATACCATACTCATCCTTAAGAATTGTAGCTAGTTCATTAACCTCTTTCACAGTTAAGTTTACTAACTGCTCAGCGAATGCTTTCAAATCTGCCATTTTATTGAAATTAAAAGTTACTTATTGATTACGTTTTTAAATTATTCTTTTTCAGATAGGGTTTTCAGGATGCCGGCTAGTTTGCCGCCGCTGCTCTGAAGAGCAGAAACAACATTCTTAGCTGGAGACTGAAGCAAGCCAATGATATCACCGATAAGCTCGTTCTTAGACTTGATGCTGGCAAGTGTATCAAGTTGGCTTTCACCAACGTAAATACCGCCATCAATGTAGGCACCCTTCAACAATGGAAGTGCATTGCCTTTCTTTCTAAAGTCTTTCAACAGCTTACCAGGAGCATTTCCTGATTCAGCAGAAAACACGATACCAGATGAACCTTTCAGTACTTCTTCCAGAGAAGTAGTGTCCGCTTCTAGGGTATCTAATGCTTTCTTAATGAAAGTGTTTTTGTAAACTTTGTACTCGAGGCCTCTTTCAAAGGCCATTCTCCTGAACTGGTTGATGCCGGCTACGCTCATGGTAGACGCATCTGTGATATAGAAATAGTTAGTGTTCGCTAACTTCTCGCTCAGGTCTTTAACAATTATCTCTTTTTCTTCCCTGGTCATGTTCTTAGATAGTTGCGTTCTTGTCAACGATTACGGCCGGGCTCATTGTGCTAGACAATGTTATGCTCTTAATGTAAGTACCCTTTGCTGAAGATGGCTTCAGGCGGTTCAGTGTAGCAATTACTTCAGCAGCGTTAGCAGCTAGCTGCTCTGGAGAGAAGGAAACTTTGCCAACGCTCGTATGGATGATGCCATACTTGTCAACTTTAAAGTCGATCTTACCGGCTTTTACTTCTTTTACTGCTTTAGCAACGTCTTGTGTAACTGTACCAGACTTAGGGTTTGGCATCAGGTTACGAGGACCCAGAATTCTACCTAAACGGCCAACTTTAGCCATTACGGCAGGCATCGTGATGATCACATCTACATCTGTCCAGCCTTTTTCAATCTTTTGGATATAATCATCCAGACCTACGAAGTCAGCTCCTGCATCTTTGGCTTCCTGCTCTTTGTCAGGTGTTACCAATGCCAGTACTTTTACGTCTTTACCGGTGCCATGTGGGAGGGTAACGATACCACGAACCATCTGGTCGGCTTTGCGAGGGTCAACGCCTAAGCGTACATCAATATCAACAGAGGCATCAAACTTGGTAAAAGTGATATCTTTTACTACTGAAGCCGCATCTGTTAAAGAATACTCTTTTGTCAGGTCAGCCTTTTCTAAAGCTGCTTTCCTGTTCTTTGAAATCTTCGCCATTATCCTTTAACTCTAATTATTCGTTCCACGGAGCGTTTCCAGACACTGTTATGCCCATGCTTCTCGCTGTACCAGCAACCATCTTCATGGCGGCCTCCAGTTTGAAAGCATTTAAGTCAGGCATTTTCAGCTCTGCAATCTCTCTCACCTGATCCCATGTAACTGAACCTACTTTGTTACGGTTAGGCTCTTTCGAACCTCCCTTAATTTTAGCAGCATCCATTAACAATACCGGAGCAGGGGGCGTCTTAATAACGAAGTCGAAGGACTTATCTGCGTATATTGTAATCAACACTGGTAACACTTGTCCTGGCTTATCCTGTGTTCTAGCATTAAACTGCTTACAGAACTCCATGATGTTAAGACCTTTAGAACCAAGTGCAGGTCCAATCGGTGGCGATGGGTTCGCGGCACCTCCCTTTACCTGAAGTTTCAGGTAACCTTTTATTTCCTTTGCCATTATTTGTATTTACTACGATTCTTTTTCTACCTGCATGTAATTCAACTCAACTGGTGTGTTACGGCCGAATATTTTCACCATAACATTGAGTTTCTTACGTTCTTCGAACACTTCCTCCACAGTACCTGAGAATCCACTGAAAGGACCGTCCATCACTTTCACCATTTCTCCAACTAAGAATGGAGTATCCAACACTTCTGCCTGCTCTTCTGCTTCATCAACAGTACCCAGTATTCTGTTTACTTCTGTCTGGCGCAGCGGAACCGGCTTTTTATTTTGGCCTCCCTCGTTTGATCCAAGGAAACCTATAACGCCTGGTGTACTGATGATAATGTGCTCAGCTTCACCATGCGAAAGATCAGCTTGTACAAGGACATAGCCTGGGAAAAAGTTTCTCTCTCGGATCTTTTTCTTCCCACCCCGCATCTCATACACCTTTTCGGCTGGTATGAGAACCTGGGGAACGTACTCGCCAAGATTTTGCCTTACGACTTCGTTTTCAAGGTACGCTTTTGCTTTTTTCTCCTGTCCGCTAACTGCGCGAACCACATACCATTTTAAATCAGCCATAGACCTAGATTAAAACTGGTTGTAAAACCAAGACAGCGTAGAGTCAAAAACAAAATCCATAGCTCCAACAACCAGAGCAAATATCAAAGACCCGATCAACACCAATACAGAACTATTCTGTAGTTCAGAATATGCAGGCCATGAAACTTTGTTTTTCATTTCCTCCACTGTCTCGTCTATGTAGCCTTTTACTTTGCTCATCGCCTTCGCTTTAATAAATTTAATATTGCACGGGTGGAGAGACTCGAACTCCCAGCCAATGGTTTTGGAGACCACTACTCTACCAATTGAGCTACACCCGTAAAAAAATGCACACCAATTTTAATTGGAGTGCAAATTTATTTAAAAGAATATTAAAAACAAACCCGTTCCCGAAAAAGATTCCAGAAACGGGCTTGTTTAATATTATTTAGGCAATGATTTCAGTTACCTGACCGGCACCTACTGTTCTACCACCCTCACGGATAGCGAAACGAAGGCCTTTCTCCATCGCCACAGCGTTGATCAAAGTCACATCAATAGTGATGTTATCACCTGGCATAACCATTTCTACACCTTCTGGCAGCATGATCTCTCCAGTAACGTCTGTCGTTCTGAAGTAGAACTGTGGACGATACTTGTTAAAGAATGGCGTGTGACGGCCACCTTCTTCTTTAGAAAGAACGTAAACCTCGGCTTTGAATTTCGTGTGAGGCTTCACAGAACCTGGCTTACAGATAACCATACCACGACGGATATCAGTTTTCTCAATACCACGAAGAAGAAGACCTACGTTGTCACCAGCTTCACCTCTGTCAAGGATCTTACGGAACATCTCAACACCAGTAACTACTGACTTCAAGTTCTCAGCTCCCATACCAAGGATCTCAACCTGCTCACCAGAGTTGATAACACCACGCTCGATACGGCCTGTTGCTACAGTACCACGACCAGTGATTGAGAATACGTCCTCAACTGGCATCAAGAATGGAAGGTCAGTCAAACGAGCTGGGATTGGAATCCAGCTATCAACTGCAGCCATCAACTCTTCAATAGTAGCAACCCATTTCGCATCACCGTTCAAGCCACCAAGTGCTGAACCCTGAATAACTGGGATGTTATCGCCGTCGAAGTCATAGAAAGAAAGAAGCTCACGGATTTCCATCTCAACAAGCTCAAGAAGCTCTGGATCGTCCACCATGTCCACTTTGTTCATGAATACTACTAGCTGAGGTACACCTACCTGACGAGCAAGAAGGATGTGCTCACGCGTCTGTGGCATTGGGCCATCAGTTGCAGCAACCACAAGGATAGCGCCGTCCATCTGTGCAGCACCTGTAACCATGTTCTTCACGTAGTCAGCGTGACCTGGGCAGTCAACGTGAGCATAGTGACGGTTCTCAGTTGCGTACTCTACGTGAGAAGTATTAATAGTAATACCTCTTTCTTTTTCTTCTGGAGCGTTATCAATAGAAGAGAAGTCGCGAAGTGTAGCAAGACCTTTATTAGCCAAAACTGTTGTAATGGCAGCAGTCAAAGTTGTTTTGCCGTGGTCAACGTGACCGATTGTACCGATGTTTACGTGCGGTTTGGAACGGTCAAATGTTTCTTTAGCCATTGTATGATAATTAAATTAAGGTTAAAACGTTTAAGTATGTTGCGTTAATTATACACGTAACGGACTTTGAGCCAACGATGGGAATTGAACCCACGACCCCTTCCTTACCAAGGAAGTACTCTACCCCTGAGCTACGTCGGCTTTTTCCATCACTTATCTTAAAAATGAGTTTATACTAAAAAGGAAATCCATCTTCATGAAATTCCTCACCAGACAACCCATATTTGATAAGCAGCACGCTGTTTGCCTATTGAGCGGGAGACGAGGGTCGAACTCGCGGCCTATAGCTTGGAAGGCTATCGCTCTACCAACTGAGCTACTCCCGCTTCTAATGCAGCAAACCATTAAAATGCGTGGTCTTAATTGTGGGGAGAGCAGGATTCGAACCTGCGAAGTATCACTACAACGGAGTTACAGTCCGTCCCATTTGGCCGCTCTGGAATCTCCCCAAATATTTAACCTGGCTGACTTATTCAGCCTCTCCTTAGCTCGTCAAAACTGCTTTTCTGCCAGCTGCTTGTTCTAAGGAGATGCAAAATTAAGCGCTTTTTCTTTCCAGTCAAATATTCTCTGTAAAATAATTCACTTTTTTTTACCGGTGCATTACAATGAAACCTGATTATACAGTTCCAATAGCCTTTTATCCTGCTCGTTCGCTCTTATTTCCTTAAGCAATTCCACTATCTCGGGACGCTCTGAGTGCACCATAAGTGTCTGAAAGGCAGCCATGCGCACAAAATACAATGAATGATTCTGCGCCATTTCTGACAGCATGTTGATCGCTTCAGGTTTATAGGTTTCCGGGTTCACTGCCATGAACGCTCCATAGCTTTGCAGCAGATAGTACAGCCCCGACCCTTTGGCATTCTTCAGCTGCTTCATGAACCATTCGTACTTTCCCGGACCTCCTTTCACGGCGTAGTAGGATGCCAGTGCCAGCACAATCTCCTCGTTTGTCTCTTTTTCAAAAGCCGCCAGGCGCTGGTTGATATCCGGTGCCTCCGTCATGGCATAACTCAGTATACCTGCCGCCGCTACTTTATAAGAACTGTCCCGCATAGCTGCCTTATATAGGTCAGTGTATTCATCTTCACCCCACTCTGACAGCAGCATGATTGCACCCGCTCTCACTTCCCCTTTCTTATCACTTTCTGCCATTCGCTGCACGATCGGCTCCAAGGATTCGGTGTGCTTAGCCGGCAATCGACCTGCCACGTCCAAGGCTAGATTTCGAATTGCCCAGAAGTTGTCCTTCAAAGCGCCTTGCAGCAACGTCGCCATTTCCTGCTGGTTCAACTCCTGCCCGAGCTCCTCTAACGCTCCCAATCGCGGAGCCAGGGCCTTTGCATTTTTGAATTGGAAAACCAGCTCTTCGGTTGTCTTTGCATGCTCCACTGTGCCGAGTAGCTGCTGCTCGCTGTCGAACAGTACGAGCTGGGGCTCAGTACTTGCTGGTAAAGTGAAAACTTGATTGGCTTTGGTAATTTCGATACCATGCTCGGTTTTTTTCCCGTTTTCCCAGATGGCTACTTTCAGAGGCAATTTGTATACCGGCTGGTAGAGGGTGTCCTGCTGCTGCCATACCTGTAGCTTAAGCGCACCATTCTGATAGGTATGGTTTACTTTCAGTTCCGGATGGCCGGCACGCATAAACCACTGGTCAAAGAACCACATCAGGTCTTCCCCGGTAGTATCTTCAAAGGCCATACGCAATTCGGCCACCTCTACATCCGAGAGTTTATTTTTCGTAAGGTAACGGTTAAGCGAGACGAAGAAAGCTTCATCGCCAACGTATTTGCGCAGCATGTGCAGCACGCGTCCCCCTTTGGCGTAAGAGTGGCTGTCGAACATGTCTTCGCGGTCAGCGTAGCGGTAGCGGATCAGCGGCTCCCGTTTTGTTTCGGACTCATCGAGATACTGACCCAGCTCCTCCAGGTAATGGAAGGCAGCCTCATCAGCACCATACTTGTGCTCCGTCCATAGGTATTCAGAGTAGTTGGCAAAGGCCTCGTTAAGCGGCAGGTTGGCCCACGACTCGGTGGTGACATAGTTGCCAAACCAATGGTGGAACAACTCATGCGCAATAATGCCATCCCAGTTCTTGTCCAGCAGTTCCCGTTCGTTCAGCTGCAGGTCCTCCATAAAGGTAGAGGCTGTAGTGTTTTCCATGGCCCCCGACACAAAGTCGCGAACGACCACCTGAGAATACTTCGACCAGGGGTAATTCACACCTAACTTTTTTGAAAAGAACTCCATCATTTCGGGGGTGTTGCCAAATATTTTTTTGGCAGTTTTCTCATAGGCTGGCTCCACATAATAATCAACTTCCAGGTCGCGCCATTTGTCTTTCACTACAGCATACTCCCCTATCGCCATCATGGCCAGGTATGGCGCATGGGGCTGCTCCATTTTCCAGTAATCGGTCTTGGTGCCGTTCGCGTTTTTGCGTGAGTAGATGAAGGTGCCGTTGGAGAGCGTGGTATATTTCTGATCTACCGTGATGTAAATCTCCTGTGTCATGCGCTCGTTGGGCGAGTCAATGGTTGGAAACCAGGCGGAATTGGCTTCTGTTTCGCCCTGTGTCCAGATCTGACGCGGTTTGTTTGCTTCCTCTCCTTTCGGGTTGATGAAGTACAGGCCCTTGTCCTGGGTGATGGCATCGCTGCCACCAACTGCCAGCTCGTTCGGTTTGGCTGTATAATCTATCTCCAGGGTATACTTGTCGTTCCGGGTATAGGCCTTGCCTAGGTCTATCGTCAGCTTCATGCCATCATAGGTATACTGGAGTTCTTTCGCCTCAGCATCATCCTGCATCAAATTCACGCTGTGAATATCGAAGCCTTTGGCGTCGAGCACGAGCTGGCGCTGCGGATAGAAATAAGGCTTGAGGGTAAGCTCCGCAAGGCCGTGCAGGTACTGCTTGTCCCAGTCAAAGCTGACACGCAGCTTGGTGTGCAGCAGGTCATGTACCCTGGCCTTGGATGGGTTGAAGGCATGGTTTTTGGGCGCCCATACAGGAGGCTCGGCCACCTCCAAGGCCGGTTTGCCTGCTACTGGCTCAACCACAGCAGTCGCCTTGGTTTGTTTATTCACACTGCAACCGCCTGTAAAAGCCATAGCGGCGGCAAGGCTAACTATGCTCAGAAACCTATGATTCATGATGGAATGTTTTAATTTTGAGCTCAATTTCTAAAAATACTCTGATAAATCAATTATCTTTAAGCTTCCAAAACCTGATTTATAAAGATGCTCCAGATAAAAACCGCTAACGACAAGACATGGCAGGTTGATATTCAAAAAGACGCTATTCTCCTTAATGGATCACCTTTCAACTGGGACATTTCCCCTCTTGGCCCTAACAAATACCACATCATAAAAGACGATAAGTCGTATACCGCAGAGCTGGTAGAGGCTGATTATCAGGCCAAAACATTCACTTTCAAGATAAACGGCGTGAAGCAGACCGTGAGTGCAAAGGACCGCTTCGACCTGCTACTCGATAAGCTGGGTATGAGCAATACCAATGCGCAGAAAGTGAACGATGTGAAGGCGCCGATGCCAGGTCTCATACTTGAAATAAAAGTGCAGCCCGGACAGGAAGTTAAAAAAGGAGATCCGATCATGATCCTGGAGGCCATGAAGATGGAAAATATTCTTAAGTCGCCTGGAGACGGCGTGGTGAGGGAGATAAAGGTAGCCGTGAAGCAGAACGTGGAGAAAAACCAGATCTTGATTCTATTTTAATTTTTTTGAGTTGCCAATTGGGCAGCACGTACTGCCTTGCCGCAGCATGAGCACCATAAACGTTAACATTACTATAAAACGACCGTGAAGTATAAAAGAATATTGCTGAAGTTAAGCGGCGAAGCGCTGATGGGAGAACAGCAGTACGGCATTGATTCAGACAGACTGATGCAGTACTCGCAGGAGATTAAGGAAGTAGCCGCACTTGGCATAGAGGTAGCAGTTGTGATCGGTGGAGGTAACATCTTCAGAGGTGTTCAGGCTGAGCAGGTGGGACTTGACCGCGTACAGGGCGACTACATGGGTATGCTTGCTACTGTCATTAACAGCATGGCTTTGCAGAGCGCCCTCGAAAAACTGGGTGTCTATACTCGTTTGCTGTCTGGCCTTAACATTCAGCAGGTATGCGAACCCTACATCCGCCGTCGTGCCGTACGTCACCTTGAGAAAGGGCGTGTCGTGATCTTCGGAGCTGGTACCGGCAATCCATACTTCACCACAGATTCCGCAGCCAGCCTTCGTGCAATTGAGATTGAGGCGGATGTCGTGCTCAAAGGAACCCGCGTAGACGGTATTTACTCTGCCGATCCGGAAAAAGACCCGAATGCAATCTTCTATTCTAGCATTTCATTCAAAGATGTATTTGAGAAAGGCCTGAACGTAATGGATATGACCGCCTTTACACTTTGCAAGGAAAACGATCTGCCTATCATCGTGTTTGACATGAACACAGCAGGCAACCTGAAGCGACTGGTACAGGGCGAGAAAATAGGCACGCTTGTGACCATGGAAGATCTGGTTGAATCGGTAGAGGCAACCGCAGACAAAATCCAGGCTACTGAGAGCGCCAGGCCGACTGACAGAAATTAGTAAAACCTAGTACATAAGATAACACGAAGAACCTTATTAAGCTAAAATTGATATGACGGAAGAAATTCAGTTTTACCTCAGCGAAGCCGAGGAGTCTATGCAGAAAGCATTACAGCACACTAACTCGGAGCTACTCAAAATCAGAGCCGGCAAAGCATCCCCTGCTATGGTAGAGGACCTGCGCGTAGATTACTACGGCACTCCAACCCCTATCTCCCAGGTAGCTAACATCACGGTGCCAGACGCCCGTACCCTGATGATCAAGCCATGGGAAAAGCAGATGGTGGCAGAAGTAGGCAAGGCCATCAAGAACAGTGACCTGAACCTGAATCCTCTTGTCGAGGCTGACGGCGTTCGTTTGAACATACCTCCGCTTACGGAAGAGCGTCGCCGTGACTTGGTAAAGCAGGCAAAAAATGAGACCGAAGGTGGCAAAATCGCTATCCGCAACATCCGTAAAGACGTGAACGACTCTCTACGCAAGCTGCAGAAAGAAGGAACTTCTGAGGATGCTGTTCGTGACGCGGAGGCCAAAGTGCAGAAGATGACTGATAGCTACATCGTGAAGATCGACGAGCTTCTGACCAAGAAAGAAGCTGAGATCATGACCGTGTAAGCTGCAGAACTATACCTTAAAAAAGGAGAAGCCCGCTGATTGCTCAGCGGGCTTCTCCTTTTTTAAGGTATAGCTTATAGGTATAGCTTGTGTACCTTAATATAGTCTGCCACTTCGTCGGGCACCATATATTTAATAGACTTCTCCTCTTTGATGCACTGCCTGATGAAGGTAGCTGAGATATCCAGCACAGGGGCTTTGACAAAGGTAACGTTCGGCATAGCAGGCAACTCGGTGGTCGTGGAGCCGGACCGCGGGTATACGTATACCCGGTGGTATTCCAATATCTTCTCTGAGTTCTTCCACTTCGGAAAGAGCGGCAGGTTGTCCTCCCCCATGATCAGCACAAATTCATAGCTCGGGTATTTTTCCTGCAGGTAGGTGAGCGTGTCGATGGTGTAGCTCGGTTTAGGCATGTTGAACTCGATGTTCGATACTCCAAGATCCGGGTTATCGGCCACAGCCAGCGACACCATGTGCAACCGGTCGAACTCATGCAGCAGTGTATTGCTTGGCTTAAAAGGATTCTGCGGCGACACCACCAGCCATACCGCATCCAGGTCAGTATTGGTGGCCATATAATTGGCCAGAATCAGGTGCCCGATATGGATGGGATTGAAGGAGCCGAACAGCAACCCTACTTTCATACGATAGCTGGTTCAGCGTTCAGGAACTCGTTCACCAGTTTTTCGGCTTTGCCACAAGCCTGTTCCAGGTTGTCGTTCACGATCACCTTATCAAACTGGTCTTCAAACTTCATCTCAAACTCCGCTTTGAACACGCGGCTTGAAATGCTGGACGCCGAGTCGGTGTTGCGGGCCTGCAGGCGCTTGGCCAGTTCCTCAATGGAGGGCGGCTTTACGAACACCGCCAATGCTCTCTCTTTGTAAAAATGCTTTATGCTTAGCCCTCCTTTTACATCCACGTCCAGTATCACGTGGTTGCCACTTTCCCAGATGCGCTCTATTTCAGATTTCAAAGTGCCGTAGAAGGCACCTTCGTATACTTCCTCCCACTCCACAAATTCGTCGTTGGCGATCTTCTGCTTGAATTCTTCCGGTGTTATGAAGTAGTAGTCTTTTCCGTTTTCCTCGGTGCGGCCGCGCTTGTCGCGTGTGCAGGCCGAAATAGAGAAGGCAAGCGATGGGTTTACCTGTAAGAGGTGCTTTACAATAGTAGTTTTGCCGGCACCGGAGGGAGCCGAAAAAATGATGATCTTTCCTTGCATCAGGGGTTATACAGTTTCTTGAATCCTTGCTTTAATGGACAAAGCTAAGCTTTCCGGCACAATTACGCGCTTAAGATGACCACATACAAGCCCTTTTAGGAGTTTTTGCTTTTGATGGCTTTCGAAGCAGGGAACGCACTCTTCGATATGGGTATTAAAATAGGACTGTTCTTCTGTGGAGGCCTCTCCATCAATCATCAGGTCCAATAACTTGACAATCTTGTCGCATTCCGACTCATGCCCGTCATCGGAAAGTTTCTGGTGCGTTTCTGTAAATCTTGATTCCATCTTAACTCAAAGTCTTTAGGTTATTCTAACTGTTATATCCCATGCTCTTCGCATACTTTTCCAACTTCTCTTTCAAAGAGTTACGGGCACGGTGCAACCTGGATCGCACAGTACCAATCGGTATATCCAGAATTTTAGCCATTTCCTCGTAGGTGAAGCCTTCAAGATCGCAAAGGATGATCACGGTCCTGAAGTCAACCGGCAATGCGTTTAGGGCGCTGGCCACTTCGTCGCCAATCAGGTCCTGTACACTTTCGGTGCGCATATCGGTGGTGGAGGCTACGCCGCCCTCACCCTCTACGTCGTCCGAATTGTAGTAGCCCTCGACCTCACTGTAGTCTACCTTGGCAGGCTGTTTGCTCTTTTTCCGGAACTCGTTGATGAAAGAGTTCTTCAGGATTCGGAACAGCCAGGCTTTTGCATTAGTTCCTTGCTCAAAGTAGTCGAAAAAGCGATAAGCCTTCAGGTATGTCTCCTGCACCAGGTCATTCGCATCATCTTCATCGAGGGTGAGCCTGTAGGCAAAATTGTACAAAGGATCCAGCACAGGCAGTAGCTCCGCCTCGAATCGGGCGTCTTTTTCCTCTTTACTCAACTGTTTACCTGTTTGCTCGCTCATTTGACTTGATTTTGTAATTGATAAAGTCGTAATCGCGTAATTATACGCAAATATAGAAATTTTAACTACATACCTTTCTAGCCGCGTTTGGGTTGCATGGAAGTGCTTCGGCATGTATAGGATAAGGCGCAATCAACCGCTCTAATCCTTATCTTTATTAGAAACATACGGAATTTCCGTACTTTCAGTAGTTCCTGCGCTTTTTTTAATTGATTTAAGTGTTAAAACTTAATTTTGCAGTTCAAACCTCTCAGGGGATTCCCAAGCATGGACCAAGCCATATCCGTTACCATTTTAACCAAAAACAGCCAGCAGTATCTTGCCGACTGTCTGCAATCATTGCATCGCTTTGCCGAGATAATTGTACTGGATAATGGCTCTACGGACGACACCCTAACCATAGCGGGCCACTTTCCGAATGTGCGCATCGTGGAGCATTCCTTTCTCGGGTTTGGACCGATGAAGAACCTGGCCGCGCAGCACGCCGCCCACCCCTGGGTCCTCTCCATCGACAGCGACGAGGTGCTTTCCCCCGAACTAGCGGACGAAATACTGCAGCTCGACCTCCGCGACACACGCAAGGTATACAGCTTCCTGCGCCACAACTTTTACGGCCGTAAGCATATCAAAGCCTGTGGCTGGGACAACGATTATGTGCTGCGCCTCTACCACAAAGACACGACCCGCTTTGCAGACCTGCCTGTGCACGAGTATATTCAAACGGATGGCTTGCAGTTACAGGCTTTGCGAGGCACCATGGACCACTTTTCTTTCAACAGCATTTCGCAGCTGATTGCCAAGATGGACCAGTATACGACCCTCTTTGCCAAAGAGAAACGATTCCGTAAAAGCTCCTCCCCTGCCAAAAGCTATCTTAAATGGGCCTTCTCGCTTTTCAGGAACTATGTGCTGCAGCGTGGGTTTTTGTATGGGTATGAAGGTATGGCCATTTCCTTCTCAAACGCCAACGGCACTTTTTACAAATACATGAAACTGCACGAAGAGAACCAGCGCCTCGGTATCAGCTTGATCATCACCACCTACAACTGGAAGGAAGCCCTGGGCACCGTACTCCGCAGCGCCTTCAAGCAAAGCGAACTGCCACGCGAAATTATTGTGGCCGATGACGGCTCGCGCGACGACACACGTGCCCTTGTACAGAGTTTAGCCAAGGAGTCGCCGGTGCCGTTGCTGCATAGCTGGCAGGAAGACCTTGGCTTCAGAGCGGCTGAGAGCCGCAACAGGGCCATCGCGATGGCGACCGGCGAGTATGTGGTAATCATTGACGGTGACATGGTGCTGCACCCCGATTTTTTGGAAGGCCACCGCCGGGCAGCACGAAAAGGCTATTTCACGCAGGGGAAGCGGGTGCTGCTGAGCCCGGAGCTGAGTCAGGACCTGATCAACCGTGGTCCCGCTCCCATCTCTCCTCTTTCGTCAGGTATAAAGAACAGGCTCAACGCCACCAACTCTCCATTTCTGTCTAAGCTTTTCAGCAAAGACAAAGCGGGTATAACGTCTATCAAGAGCTGCAACATGGGATTCTGGATGGAGGACATCATCCGGGTGAATGGCTTTAATGAGGATTTCGTGGGTTGGGGCCGGGAAGACAGTGAGTTTGCCATCCGGTTGCTCAACAGCGGCACTAAACGGCAAAACCTGGCTTTTGGAGGTGTGGCCTACCACCTGCATCACCAGGAAAACTCACGACAGAGCCTGGCCGAAAACGATGCTATACTGGAGAAAGCCGTAAATCAAAACAGCACCTTTTGCCCGAACGGTATCGACAAACACCTCACTAACTAATAAGCGAATCCCATTTTTTCTATGCCTATACCTGCTGTTTGGCTAAGTCTGTGGCAGGTATAGGCATTGCTTTTTTTCAGTACTGGGACAGTAGACAGAACAATGGCATAACATCAGGTATAGGATGCAGGCAACAAAATTTTAGCTTTAGAGTAGTATAAATATTAAGCTATTTTTTATTACAAAATATATTAGCTGCATATATTATTCTCTCTAACGCCCTGGCATCCGGATGCGCCTTTTTGCTCTTATACTCTTGCTGGTAGTTTCGCTCAACTCACAGGCGCAGCAGTTCAATTTCCGAAACTGGTCGCTTGAGCAGGGCTTGCCGCAATCGCAGGTAAACGACATTTTGCAGGATGACAAAGGGCAGCTCTGGGTGGCCACCCTTGGAGGCCTCAGTCGCTTTGACGGATCTGTTTTCCATACCTATACCAAACGGGAAGGCATGAGCAGTAACAGCATAAGTTGTCTGTTGCTTGACAGCCGGCAACGTGTCTGGATCGGCACAACTGACCGGGGACTGATGGTGCTTAATGGGGACAGCTTTGATGTGTTTGAACTGGAAGCTGGTCTGCCACTTGGTGGTGTTCACAGCATCGCAGAAGATCATCAGGGCACTATCTGGGCTGCTACGGACAGCGGTGTTTACTCCCTGGCTAAAGACAGTTTTGTGCGGCACACTGACCTGCCGCCCGTCCGATACAACGATATACTCATTACGGCTACCAACGAGCTTTGGGCAGGAAGCAATTCGCTGGGTGTGTACAGAATAAACGCAAAAGGGACAAGCAACTATACCGTTGCCAACAGCGCCCTGCCTAATAACAGCATCAATGCACTGGACCAGTCACCAGACGGCACCATTTGGATCGGCACGGCGAGCGGCGCGGCCACTTTCAAAATGAATAAGCTGGAAAACTTTGAGCTTCCGGCAGGTATAGAAAGCCCGAACGTAAGAGACTTCACCACTGACAACTACGGCCACCAGTGGCTGAGTCTGCATCTCAAAGGCGTGCTCAAATACGACGGCCGGGAGTTCCAGCACCTTACCCGTTACAGTGGTTTGCGCACAGATAGAGTCAATTGCATTACAACAGACCGCGAAGGCAACATCTGGATCGGCACCACCGGCCAAGGCCTGATGCAGTACCGCAACCCTTGGTTCGTCCACTTCTTCGATATGGGACAGGTAAAGGAGCCCGTCATATCGGCCCTGGCGCAGGACACCAAAGGCAGGGTATGGCTCGGGACCGATGACGGCTACGCGGCTTTTATGGAAGGCGGTATCCTGAACTGGCTTCAAACCGACATCTGGCCAAAAGGAACCACGCTGCACAGCATGTGGGTGGCAAACGAGAACGACGTCTGGGTATGCACCAGTAACGGACTGTACCGACTGGGACCTGGTAAAGTAGCCCATTATGGCACTGCGCAGGGGCTTCCATCGGCTGAGGTATACCAGGCCATGCCTATGCTAACTGGTGAACTGCTGTTGGCTACAGCGGCCGGATTAGCCATCCTGCTCCCCAATCAACAATACATCAAGCCTCTGCACTCGCTATCCCTCACAGGCAAGGTATACGCCCTGCACCGTGACAGCAGCGACAAGATCTGGATCGGTGCCGAGAAAGGCGTATTCAGGTATGAAAAAAACAAACTAGCTGCAGCCAAAGGTCTGGGGGAGACGGATTTCCGCGAGATATTCACCATTGCTGAAGACGAGTCAGGTACGCTGTATTTTGGCGGCTTCAACTACGGCATCATGGCCTGGCACGACAAATGGAAGGCACCCAAGGTATACAACTCAAGCAATGGCCTGCCAAACGAAGGTATAAAAAGCCTTTACGTCGACAACACAAACCACCTGTGGGTAGGCACCAGCCGGGGAGTGCTGAAAGTGCAGCTCGACCAGCTCCACAACCAAGGCCGCCTCAGCATCCGGTCTTACGCAAACCAGGAAGGGTTCAGGGGCCTGGAAGTGAGTAACAGGGGGATTACGCAGACGCCTGACGGCACTGTATGGTTCGCCACAGCCAAAGGGCTGACCATGTACCTGCCCGAAATGGATCGCCGCAACCAGGTATACCCAAACACACTGATTACCAACATCATGCTTTTCCAAAAACCTACCGACTGGACAAGTATGGGCTACATCATCGACTCAACTACCGGGCTCCCGGTCAACCTGCGACTGCCGCACAACCGAAACCACCTGACGTTCGACTTTCATGGCATCTCGCTCACTGCTCCCGATCGGGTGCGTTACCGCTACCGCCTTAAGGGGCACGATGAGCAATGGTCTGCCGTCACGGATCATTCTTTCGCCACCTATGCCAGCCTTGATCCGGGTAGCTATACCTTTCAGCTGCTGGCCGCCAACAGCGACGGCTACTGGACCCCGAGCCCGCTCACCTATACCTTCACGATCGTGCCGCCAGTATGGCGTCGGGAATGGTTTATTGTCCTGATGGTACTAGTAGCTACCGGTGCTGCCATCAGTGTGGTCAGGTTACGCGAAAGAAGCCTGGTGAAGCTCAATTCATTGCTGGAGCAGAAGGTACAGCATCGCACCCAACTGCTCGAGGAAAAAAACCGGGAGAAGGAAATCTTGCTAAAAGAAATACACCACCGCGTCAAGAATAACCTGCAGATCATCATGAGCATGCTTAACCTGCAGACACGACGGGTGCAGGACCCCAAATCCCTCGAAGTGATGCAGGCTGTACGGGGGCGGGTCAGGTCGATGGCCATTCTGCATGAGCGCCTATACCAGCATGAAGACCTGGCTTCAATTGATCTGAATGCCTACATAGAAGCGATATGTGAGGGATTGGGCGCTACTTATGGGATACGGGAGCGCCATATCAAAATCAAGCTTGATATTCCTGCTATTATGGTGGAAGCCGATACAGCGCTTTCATTGGGGCTGATTGTCAATGAGCTTGTTTCAAACTCCATCAAATACGCTTTCCCAAATCGGTACGGGCAGGTCGTTATTTACCTGAGGTCGGAACAGCAGGACGCCTATACCCTGACGGTGCACGATGACGGGATAGGCCTGCCAACCGACTTCGATGAGCGGCGCAAAAAGTCGTTTGGTTTACAACTAGTGTCTTCTCTGGCCAAAAAGTTAGGGGGCCACATCGAATACTTAAATAATAATGGTACAAAAGCAATATTATATTTTGTTTTGTCACCGTAAGTTGATAATTTTACGTAAGAGTCTAATGCTATGACGAAACCAAAGATTCTTATTTCGGAAGACGAGATTATAATCGCAGAAGACCTGGCTGCCTGTTTAGAGGAGTTGGGCTACCAGACGTGCGCCATCGACTCCGGTGAAAGCACACTTGACATGATCCGAACCATGCAACCAGACTTGGTACTGCTCGATGTGAACCTGAAAGGTGACATTGATGGTATCGAGATTGGCTCTAAAATTCGGGAGGAATTCGACATTCCTTTCATCTACCTGACCGCCTATGCCGACAAGGACACACTGGACAGGGCAAAGAAAACAGAGCCTGATGGCTTCCTGGCCAAGCCGTTCGACGAAAAGAACCTGCGTTCTGCCATTGAGTTGGCACTCTACAAGCACGATTCCGGACAGAAGGGAGTTGACAACGGCGCAGGCAAGGCGCCAAAGGAAGCGGAACCGCAAACCGACTACATTTTCGTAAAGGTAAAGCACCGCATCATCAAAGTGCATTACAGCGACATTCTGTGGGTAGAGGCGTATGACAACTATTCTTTTATCGTCACAGCAGATCAGAAGTACCTTGTCAGCTCCACACTCAAAGACATGGAGCACAAGCTGCCTTCCAGCAATTTCGTGCGGGTGCACCGCTCTTATATTGCCAACCTCGACAAAGTGGAGGCTCTGGAAGAAAACGCGGTTGTGTTCTCTAAAGGTGATATCCCGATTGGCAAATCTTATAAGAAGTCGCTGATGTCGCGCTTTAACATTATCTGACAGAAACGCTACTACACCGGTAAAAGCCACTAATTGCCCTGACCTTTAAATAATTGAAAGGTCAGGGCAATTATTTTAGACGTACCCCTATCTTTGTGCTTTGTCACAGCATTTTTATGTCCCAGAGAATCACCGTCGTTTTTACCAGCTGCAACCGCTTCGATCTGCTCGAAGCCACATTGAAGACCTTTTTTAAGTTCAACACCTACCCTGTCGAAAAGATATTGGTGATTGAAGACAGCGGGAACCGTAAAGGCCTGGAGAAGGTGCTGCAGAAGTTCAGCTACGACAAGTTTGAGACGATTGTGAACCCGGAGCAACTGGGCCAGCGCAGGAGCATCGAGATTGCCTATAGCCACGTAGACACAGAGTATATCTTCCATTGCGAAGACGACTGGGTATTCCTGCGTGAAGGTTTTATAGAGGACTCGCTTACTTTGATGGAGGCATTCCCGAAACTCATCACGGTTTGGGGAAGAATAGCAAAAGAGCTCCCGTCCGATTTTTTCGCGGAAAAAGAGCAGGAGTATCAGGGCATCAGGTATAGAGAAGTGAAGAAGGAGATTTTTATCCTGAATCCAAGCCTGAAGCGCATGAGCGACTATAAGCTGATGGGTGGCTTCACACAGTTTAGCCTCGGGCAGTTTGAGCGGGAGATATCAGACTTCTTCAGTGACCTGGGTTACACCGCCGTGATTCTGGACAGGCCCTATACCACGCATCTGGGTTTGCATCGCCGTGTCCATTACCGCGATAGAGCCAACAAATACCTCAAACTTGACAACAAGTTCAAACAGGTGAAGGCCTCCGTCTACAAGTTCTTTAAATTAGGCAGATTCAAATCGCAATAACAAAAAAGCCGGAGCTGATGCCCCGGCTTTTTTGCTTATACCTGAATTCTAAAATTAGTATCTGTAGTACTCCGGCTTGTAAGGGCCTTCTACTTCCACACCAATATAAGCGGCCTGGTCCGGACGAAGCTCGTCCAGTTCAACGCCGATCTTGCTTAGGTGCAGGCGGGCTACTTTCTCGTCGAGGTGCTTTGGCAGGGTGTATACCTGGTTCTCGTAGGCGGCTGCGTTTGTCCAAAGCTCCAGCTGGGCCAAAGTTTGGTTAGAGAAAGAGTTCGACATTACAAACGATGGGTGACCAGTCGCGCAACCCAGGTTTACCAGGCGGCCTTCGGCCAGCACGATGATGTCTTTGCCTTCGATGTTATAGAGGTCGACCTGCGGCTTGATGGTATCTTTTGTATGACCGTAAGCACCGTTCAGCCAGGCCATGTCGATCTCGTTGTCGAAGTGACCGATGTTACAAACGATCGCCTTATCTTTCAGGCTGCGGAAATGCTGCTCAGATATGATGTCTTTGTTACCAGTAGCTGTCACCACAATATCAGCTTCTTTCACGGCATCGACCATACGCTTCACCGCAAAGCCGTCCATGGCAGCCTGCAGCGCGCAAATCGGATCGATTTCGGTTACGATCACGCGGGCACCGGCACCACGCAATGAAGCGGCAGAACCTTTTCCAACGTCACCGTAGCCAGCTACAACCGCTACTTTACCAGCCATCATCACATCCGTAGCACGACGGATCGCATCTACCAACGACTCTTTGCAACCATACTTGTTATCAAACTTCGACTTGGTTACCGAGTCGTTCACATTAATGGCAGGCATTGGCAGTGTACCATTCTTCACGCGCTCATACAGGCGGTGAACACCGGTAGTCGTTTCTTCAGAAAGGCCTTTAATGCCATCGGCCAGTTCAGGGTACTTGTCCAGCACCATGTTGGTCAGGTCACCGCCGTCGTCCAGGATCATGTTGAGTGGCTTGCGGTCTTCACCGAAGAAGAGCGTCTGCTCGATGCACCAGTCAAACTCCTCAGCAGTCATACCTTTCCAAGCGTAAACCGAGATACCGGCAGCGGCAATGGCAGCGGCGGCATGGTCCTGCGTAGAGAAAATGTTGCACGAAGACCATGTCACCTCAGCGCCCAGTTCCACCAGCGTCTCGATCAGCACGGCAGTCTGGATGGTCATGTGCAGACAGCCGGCAATGCGGGCACCCGCCAGCGGCTTGCTTGGGCCATACTCCTGACGGATTGCCATCAGGCCAGGCATCTCTGCCTCAGCCAGTCTGATCTCTTTGCGGCCCCACTCGGCCAGCGAAATATCTTTTACCTTGTACTTTAGTTGCGTATCAATCATGTTGTAATATTTTCTTAAGGAAGCACAAAATTATAAAATTTCTCTGTCATCTTCAACACCAGATAAGTATACGGCTGAAAGTCAAACAGTTTTAAATACAGAGGCCCGTGCCAATGGCACAGGCCTCTTGTAGGTATGTCTCCTTCGCAGTTATCGGTTCGTAATGATCTCGGCGCCAAGGGTGTTCGTGTTGCTTGCCGGAGGGGCCACAAAACCTCTGGCAAAAATGGTATAGATACGACCAGCGGCCAGCTGCACGTTTGGTACGGTCAGCACTACTGTTTGAGTACCGGCCAGGCGCACTTCCAGGTTATAAGAGGCGGCATCAACAGGCGTGAAGTCGGTTGCGCTCTTAAAGGCCCGGTTGCCGAACAGCACAGGTCCGTTGGTCACGGCCACGTCCACGGCAGGCGCGTCAGGCGACAGGTGCACAAAGCGCACGTGCGCTTTGCCGGCGGCAGGGGTATCCAGGTCGTCTTCCAGCACCAAAGGTTCAATGGCGCTTAGCGTGTTGATTGCGAACACGGAGTAGCTCTCGTTTCTTTCCAGGTCCAGGTTAGCGTCTATCACGGTTGTGCTAGTACCTGCAGCATTTACCTTCACATTACGTCGGCCTGCCTGCACTTCGAGGTAGCCGGTGTTGTTCGGGAAAGTAAGGGCAGCTGTGTTTACCTTGCTATTATCCACCAACAGGTCGACGCCAGGAGCGTCAGGAGAGGCATGCACCACCATTACATTGGAGGTTTCGATCATAGCGTTGTCATCGTCGTCGTCATCATCGCAGCTTGTCAGCACCATTGCCGGCAGCACGGCCAGCAGCATGATTTTCATCCATTTCTTCATAGTAATCCGATAAATTATTTGTTAAAGATTTCTTTTAGCTGTGATTAGAACCAGCAGGTATAAGGATTGTTTGCGACCACTCGATTTTTATGAAAAAAAACGGGGCTGATTAAATTTGTACCTTTGCAGCGCACCATGAAGCACTATACTCCGGAAGAGAAAGATTTTATACAGCAGCACCAGCACCGCAACCCCGCCGAACTGATGCTGCAGGCAGGCCGTTACCCGCAGCTGCCGGTCGCTGACCTGGTCAAACAGATCCAGGCTCGGCAAAAAGCTACTGACAAACTGCCGACCTGGGTAGCGCATCCGGATGTGGTGTTTCCAACAGCGATGTCGGTAGAGCAGACTTCCTCGGAGCCTGCAGCGGCTTTTAAAGCCTCGCTGGTGGAGGGCAAACTACTAGTTGACCTGACAGGCGGTTTTGGAGTGGACAGTTTCTTTTTTGCAAAGCAGTTTGAGCAGGTGGTGCATGTGGAGCAGAACAGCGAGCTTTCGGAGATAGCCGCCTATAATTTTAAATTGCTAGGTGCTGCTAATATAGAGGCTGTGAATACTACCGCTGAAGATTTCCTGCAAAGCTTTACCGGCCATGCTGATGTGCTATACCTGGATCCGGCACGGCGTGGCGAAAGACAGGAGAAAGTACACCTGCTGAAAGACTGTGAACCGGATGTGCTGCGGCTGCTTCCGGTGCTGTTTGCAAAGGCGGACGCGGTACTGCTCAAGACTTCCCCTATGCTGGACATAGAACTGGCGCTGGAGCAACTGGGCGCCGTCGTGCAGGTATGGGTGATCGCGCTGCACAACGAATGCAAGGAAGTGCTATACCTGCTACAACCCCAGGCAACTGCTAACCCCGAGCGCCACGCGGTCAACCTGCTACCCGACGGCAGTATACAGAAGCTTACCTTTACCAAAGAGCAGGAAGAACAGACAACCGTCTCCTTTGCCGACCCGAAGGCATATCTCTACGAGCCCAACTCTGCTATACTTAAATCCGGAGCTTACCGCAGTGTGGCCAGTCAGTTTGGCCTTTATAAGCTTCACCCTAACAGTCACCTCTATACCTCCGATCAGCTTATACCTGATTTTCCGGGCCGGGCGTTTGTCTGCCAGGGTATAGGACGCTATAATAAAAAAGAGATCCTGGCCAGGCTGCCGCAAAGCAAGGCCAACATAACGGTTCGCAATTTTCTGGAGTCGGTGGCTGATATTCGAAAAAAGACAGGTATAAAAGAAGGTGGCGAAGACTATCTTTTCTTTACAACAGATATGCACCAAAAGCCTTTGGTGATCTATTGCCGCAAAGCGACGCTCCCTTCGAGCTAATTTTTTTCATACTAATTTCGACCGCTTTAGTTTTCTCCTCTCTTTGCATAGTCCAATCCTATTTTTGGCCAACCCTACTTGTTTAGCCCATCAACAGGTTCATTCACAATCACATACACCCTCTGTTATACTTGCATAACGCTATATACCCATACTAGTTACAGTCGGTTTTATTGCTATACATGTCACAATTCCGATTCGCTTAAATTGCTAACCGTTAGAAACTTAACTCGTAAAAATGAGAGTCTCGTCTGAGAAGGAGGCACTATGTTCAACTTAAATACACGAAAGCTATGAAACGTAATAATGAGGAAAACCAGAATCAGAATATGAAACGTGGTAATGAGGACAACCTGAATCAGGGTCAGAATCAGAATCGTAATCAGAACCAACCAAGAAACGAATCCGGTGAGTTTGAGAGCACTTCACGTTCTCAGAACAATCCTTCGGGACAGAGCAATCAGGGTTCGCAGGCAAGAAGCAGCAACCAGGGCCAGGGCTGGCACGGTGATTCACAAGGTCACGCAGAGGCCGGTCGACAGAGCCATAAGAACGACAGCTCTTCGTCTTCGAGCAGCAACTCTTCACAGAGTGGCCAGACTCAGGCCAGAAGTGGCAACCAGTCACAGGCCAGGAGCAGCAGTCAGTCTCAGGGCAGCAGCCAGAACCAAGGCAAAGGCTGGCACGGTGACTCTGAGGGACATGCAGAAGCAGGACGCCAGAGCAACAAGAACAACAGCAACTCAGGCTCCAGCAACGATAATTCCTAATAATATAGTTTAGCTGCATATAATACAGAGAAGCCCGTGGCAAATGCTGCGGGCTTCTCTGTTGGCTTAAACCAGTGCTACCAGGCTGCGTAAACCAGGTATAGAAGACACAAGTTGTAACCGTACTAAAATTTGAATGCTATGAAAAACGAGAAAGAAAACAAAAACATGCCGAAGAACCAGCAATCCAGCACAGGCAAGTCTGGCTCTAAGAAGGACATCGGCAATGACCTGCACAAAGACGCAGTGGGCAAAATGGGCTCCAACAACCCAACGCCACAAGCCCGCACCGACAACGAGCAGAAGAACCAAGGGCAGTAGAACCATAAACAGAACGATATTCTGTATATTAGGCCAGCCACAGCAGTTGTATGTTGTGGCTGGCCATTTCGTATCTATACCTGCTACATCTCCCGAACAATGACTGCATACGAACAACACGCTATACATGAACTCAGAAACTGGCAACATGAAATGCGCGGCAGACCTTCGCTGGTAAATAAGCTGGCGAAGCGTATGCAGGACAAGATTAACAGCTACATTCCGGAGAAGGTGCATCAGGCTATCACGGCCACCATAAAGCAGATGGTGCGGGCCGTACTCTTTGGGTCTGAGCTTACCACCAGAAAGCCTTATCCCTTTTCTTCTCTGCAGCTAACCGAATCCATCGTGCTGGAACGCATCAATTTCTATAGAAAGGCAGCTGCCGCAGAAGGAGGTATTACCGGAGCAGGCGGCTTTCTGTTAGGTATAGCGGACTTCCCGCTCCTGCTGGGCCTGAAGCTAAAATTGCTTTTTGAGATAGCTGCACTCTACGGCTATTCTGCCGATGATTACCGGGAGCGCGTATACCTCCTCCACATTTTTCAGCTTGCCTTTAGCAGCCAGGAGCGCCGCCGGGAGGTATACCTACAGATCGAGCACTGGCAGCAGCAGGCACAGCACCTTCCCGAAGACATCCACCAATTTGATTGGCGCACGTTTCAGCAGGAGTACCGCGACCACATCGACCTGGCTAAAATGGCACAGCTCATACCTATTGTAGGAGCGCCGATCGGAGCTGTGGTTAATTACCGGCTCATCAACAAACTAGGCACAACTGCCATGAACGCTTACCGCATGCGGTGGCTGGAAGAGAAAAAGCAGCTACACCGTTAGGCTCCCATCCTCGTACTTTGTATAAGTGGTTCAGGTAAAATCTGCTTGCCACACCATGCAAAACCAAAGAGATGAATAGCGTTACGATTCTAGAGTTTCCGTCTAACCTTGGGCTGAAAGAGCCTTCGCAGGGGCAAGAGCCGGGTGTCAGGAAACTCCCGGAATGGCTGCGCCAGCATCATTTTCATCAGTTAATCGCACCAGAAGCTACTCGGGTACTTCCCCCTCCTCCCTACCGCATGCACCACGACCCGGAATCGGCGGTGCTGAATGCAGATGCGCTTGCACAATATGCTCAAGAAGAAGCGAAGCTCTTAAATGAGGTATTGTCTGAACAGAAATTTCCTTTGATTCTGGGCGGGGACTGCAGTATTCTGATTGGAAGTGCACTGGCCTTAAAGCAAAGAGGTACCTATGCGCTTTTTTACCTAGACGGGCATACAGACTTTATTGAACCACCACAATCCGGTACCGGAGGCGCCGGAGGTATGGCAGCAGCCCTTGCAGTCGGCCGAGGCCCTAAGAAGCTTACTGACATTCAGGGGCATTCTCCTTACATACAGGAGGAATATGTTTGGTGTGTGGGCAACCGTGAGTACGATGACGAATATGAGCAAATAATACGAGACTCACAGGCTACTTATTTCACCTTGGATTTACTTCGTGAGACAAGTATAGACAAGTGCGTAAGCTCTTTCCTGAACATGGTAGACATCAATAACCTAGACGGCTTCTGGATTCACCTGGATGTAGACGTCCTGGATGACAAGGTCATGCCTGCCGTTGACTCCCGGACTGCCGGTGGGCTAAGCTACGAAGAGTTTGACCGTATCCTATACCTGCTTTTATCCAGTCCGAAAGCCACCGGAATAGAAATTACTATTCTGGACCCTGACCTGGATTCGGGCGGAAAGTATACGAAACTGTTTGTCCAACATTTTACAGATACCTTCCAGAAAGCCCGTACAGCAAAGTAAAACTACTTCTTCCGGCTCACCCATTTGTTTCCTTTCAGCCAGAAGCGCCAGGGCAGCAGCGCATCTTCGCCGGCATAATCTATACCTATGCGGGGGCCAATGGCTATACCTTCGGCAGGTAAGTCTATACCTTTGTCTTCTATCCAGATGGTGTCGCCGGTGAGGGGAGCGCCGTAGTGGCTGCGGTTTATGCCTAAGGCGATGCTGAGCACGCCTGGTCCAGCGGTTAGGTTGGGCTTGATGGTATTCATGTTGCGGCGCAGCAGCATTTCTTCTATACCTTCTATTGGTTGGATGGCGCGCACCAGCACGGCGTCGGCGCTTCCTTCTACGTTAGTGATGATGTTGAACAGGTTGTAGATGCCGTACACTAGGTATACATAGGCCACGCCGCCTTCGTAGTACATAATTTCGGTGCGTTGTGTCCGGCGGTTCATGTGGGCATGGCAGGCCTTGTCGTTTGTACCAGAGTAAGCCTCCGTTTCTACGATCATGCCGCCGGTGAGGATGCCATCGTGGTTCGTGTAGAGATACTTCCCCAGCAGGTCCTGGGCCACTTGCACGACATCCGGCCGGGTATAAAAGTCTTTATCGAGTTTCACTTATGAATGAGTAAGGATGAATAACTACTAATTGATCGTTCCTGATGATTACTGAAGAACGGTAAAACAGTTGTAAGCTGGAGGAGAAAACACCCTCGCCTATAGCCAGCAGGCTGACTTTTACCCGTACCTGCCTGGCCTTCCCTAATTATTCCAACACACTTCATCTATCATTCAGCATTAATCACTAGCTTTGCCTTCAGATTGGTGGCCTTGTTATATCCAACGCAAGGCCTTAAAAGGGAAATAGGTGAAATACCTATGCTGTTCCCGCAACTGTAATCTTCTTAAAAAGGGTAGCCAAAACCACCGCCACTGTGCCGCACAACGCATGGGAAGGCTGGCTGACCTGAAGAGAGCCAGGAGACCTGCCAGTTCGACCAAAATTGTCGTATGCTTTCGGGTAAAAAGCTGCACGGCCTTCGCTATACCTGCGCGCGCTGTTCCTGCCCTACCTGCCTGCATGCTTCGGGATTTAAGCAAGCGTATACGTGGCAAAGTTTCACTACCGTCTTATATCGTACCTGGCCCTTTCGCTAGGTATAACTTCACCCGCTTTTGCGCAGCAGGATACTACGTTGTACCACCTGCGCACTGTCGAGATCTTTGGTAAGCCCGCTGAGGTTTTTGCCTCTGGCAGCCGCGTGAGCACCCTCGACAGCAGTTACATCCGCACCTACGCCTCCGGCTCTATTGCCGACGCTTTGCAGGCCCGCACACCGGTATTTCTGAAAACGAACGGACCGAGCGGAATTTCCACTCCCTCCTTCCGGGGCACCAGCGCCACACATACCGCCGTACTCTGGAACGGACTCAACATCAGTCAGCCTGCTTTGGGGCAGAATGATATGTCCTTGTTGCCTCTGAGCAGTATCGGGAGCATTGCGGTACAACACGGTGCGGCAGGTGCTACCTATGGCAGCGGAGCGATTGGTGGGGCTGTTTTACTTAACTCTCTAACACAACAAGAGCCAGGTTTTGGTGCGGAAATATCCCAGGAGGTCGGCAGTTTTGGGCGCTACTTCTCCAGTGCCAGCGCCCGTTATAGTGGCCAGAAGGTATCTGTTGCTTTAGGTAGCTATTACCTGGCGGCAGAGAACGACTTTTCTTTCCGGGATTATGGTCGCATCGGGGCACCTACCCGTCGGCAGGACCAGGCAGAGGTGGCACAGCATGGTTTTACGCAGGATGTAAGCTGGCAACTCTCTCCCAATACCCGACTGGCTTTACACGGCTGGTATACCTATGCCGATCGCGAAGTGCCGCCAGCCCTGGGAGCTGCCAACACCAACGCCAAACAACTCGACCGCAACCTGCGCCTGATGACAGAGCTTAACCACAGCAGCAACTGGGGCGAAACCTCCGTGAAAGCAGCCGTCTTCAACGATTATCTCCGCTACACCGACAACAGCAATAACTCCCTCACCGACATCAATACCTACCAGGTGCAGGCCGAGCAGACCTATACCTATGCCCGCAGCTGGAGTTTGCGGGGCGGCCTTAACCTGCAGCATTTCGAGGCCGATGTGCAAGGCTATGGCAGACAGGTAACTGAAGACCGCGTCTCTGCTTTCCTGCTTTTCCGCTACGACCCAAGCAAGCGACTCGACCTGAGCCTGAATCTGCGCCAGGCTTTTGTGAAAGGCTATAATCCTATTCCTGCACCTACGCTGGGTGCCAACTGGCTGCTGCTGGAGCAAAGCGAGCACCAGCTATACCTGAAGGGCAACCTATCGGGCAGCTACCGGGTGCCGACGCTGAACGAGCGCTTCTGGCAGCCGGGTGGCAATCCGGACATCAAACCGGAGCAGGGCTGGAGTTACGAAACCGGTCTGCGCCACCGCTATACCTTAGGCACTCTAAAATTGGAGTCAGAACTTTCGGTTTACCGCATGCTCGTGGACAACTGGATACAGTGGATGCCTGTCACGTCCAGCTACTGGTCCCCCCGCAACCTGCAGAAAGTGCGCTCCCAAGGTATAGAACTCAGCAGCCGCGCTACCACTACTCTCGGCGATTGGCGACTTGCAGCTACAGGTGCTTATACCTATACCTCTTCTGAGCAGGTGAAAGCGTACGAAGGAACCCAGGAATTGAACAGGCAACTCGCCCACGTGCCGCTGCATAAAGTACAGTTGGGTGCCGAACTCTCCTTCCGCACCTGGACAATACTCGGCAACCTGACGCATACCGGACTTCGCTATACCGACAACAGCAATGCCGGCAGCCTGCCGGGCTATACCTTGCTCAACCTCGCAGTACATAAAAAATTCAACCTTGGTCAGTATCAGTTTGTCGCTTCGGTGCGCAGCGATAATGTGACCAACCATACCTATACCGTGCTCGAAAATGTACCGATGCCACCCCGCAGCCTGACAGCCGGCTTACGCTTTGTTATACCTTAATTTCATATCCATACCTTTCAACAACATGAAAAAAATTACCCGTTTACGCAGCTATTTACTATCCGCGGCTTTTGCCTTGAGCGCAGTTGCTTTTACTAGCTGTGACGATGATAATACTACTGGCCCAACCGGAGAATATGCCCGCAACGGAGTGCTCATTTCCAACGAAGGCGCCATGACCAAATCGAATGCTTCGGTGAGTTTCTACAGCCATGACAGCAAATCAGTGGAAAACGAATCGTTCAAGAAAGTGAATGCCCCGCTTGTGTTGGGTGATGTGTTGCAGCACATGACACAACAGGGCGACCGGCTATACCTGGTGATGAATAACAGTGGCAAGGTGGTCGTAACCAATGCCCAGACCCTGAAGGCCGAAGGCGAGATTACCGGACTGGAAGCTCCCCGCTATTTTGCTGCCTTGAACGATGACAAGGCTTACGTAACCGAGTGGTTGGGTTATGACCCCGCTACTTATGTATATGGCAACGGTCGTGTGGCCGTAATTGACCTGAAAACGCTGACTGTGACCAAAACCATTACGGTTGGCGTGCAGCCGGAACAGCTTGTAATAGCTGGTAGTAAACTATATGTAGCGAACAACGGCGGAAATACCGTAACGGTCATCAACACCGCGACAGATGCCATCGAAACCGAAATTACAGTAAACGATGGCCCCAACAGCCTGGCCCTGGACCGTAACAATGTGCTTTGGGTGAGCAGCCAGGGTATAAAAGCCTACGATCCAGTTGACTGGTCGGTGAGTGAAGAGAGCAGCACGCCTGGCTCCCTTGCTAAAATCAACACGACCAGCAACTCTGTAGTGGCTACGCTTACCTTCAGCCAAAACGCACCGGCTCCGGGCAAACTCACACCAAACCTGAACAGCGATAAACTCTACTATGTGTTCAACAACAAGGTATGGGTACAGGATGTGAACGCGACTTCACTGGCTTCTCAACCGCTCATTGACCGGGGCACTTATGTAGCTTATGGCTTCAATGGGTTGGGTGTGGAACCTGCAAGCGGCACCATTTACGCCGGCAAAGCAACCGACTACGCCTCCAACGGCTGGGTAGTGCGCTACAATCCGCAGAGCGGCGCTGCTGTAGATTCCTTCCGGGTAGGTATAGCACCAAACGGGTTTCTATTCCGGTAAAAATTCCCTTTCCTGAAAAGCACGATGCCCGGCACTCACTAACAGAGCGCCGGGCATCGTGCTTTTATACCTGAGCCAGCTTACTGATTTGGATTCGGCTTCAGGTCCTTGTCGTAGCGTTTCTTACGGTCACCTTCCTGGTTGTAGGCGCTGTCGCCGATGGCGGTACCTTCACGGCCTTCGTAAATGTCCTCGTAATTTTCGGTGGTATCATTGTCCATGCTGCTGCGGTCCATTTCTTCGGTGCGTTCATAATCGCTGCGTTCCGTGTTTGTCTCGCCGGGGTCGGTGCCCGTGTTACAGGATGCCATACCTATACCTAGCAATACGCCCAGCACAGCAGCCGTTGTCTTTATCGATTTCATAGTTCTTCTGTTTTAGATTTTCAAAGTGCCATACCGCCTCAGGGTATAGCTCTTTAATGTACGACCTCCCCACAATTAGAGTTAAAAAAAGCTACATCAGCCAGGTTTCGACGTATGACATAGCATACCAGAACTTGAAAACATGATGAACGGTAAAAGTAAGTCGGATCAGGAGAAGAGCACCAAAGAGATGTCGTCGGACACGAAAAAAGTAGCGGCCGAAAAGCAAACGCCGCCGCCGCAGGGCACAGGCGCAAATGATCCGCGCCATACCAAGGATGATAGCTCGGACGCCGAAGCACAAAAAGGCCACGCCTGATGATGCAGTAAGCCGGCTATACCTTAACTTTGCGGCTATACCTGGTCTGCCATGAAAAAGAAATTTTTGAACCCGGCGCTCAAGCGCAAGCTGGTGGTCATTTCCCTGCTGTGCCTACTCATAGCCTCCGCCCTGCAACTCTATACCTTCGGCTTTGCCGATAACTTCTTTATAAACTGGCTTCGTATGTTTGTGGTGCTGTTTGTGCTGGTGGCAGGTACCGTGCTAGCCATTGTGCCCGGCGCAAATTACCTTGTCAATAAAACGTCGCAGTTGCTCAGTTAGGCGTTGCTATACCTTACATGACAGTCATAAGTAATGTATAGACCCTACGAAGAAATATTTAAGAGAAAGCCTGACTTCAGGGTCACGTATACCATTTTTTCACAAGAAGAAGGAGGAAGGTATAATCTCCTAAATCAAGGGATAAGGTGGGACTTCTGGTATGAACATCCAGCACATCCTAAAGGAATGCTTTTCATGATTTACCCAGAATTCGAAGATTTTAATGGGAATATAGTTACTGACCCTACTTTGACAATATCCAAGTATGGAACTGCAAGGATGTGGATTTTAGCAGATGTAAAGACTGAATATCATAGAAACAAAATAAAAGCCGGCACCCGCGGGTTTTTCATGGAAGGCAATAAAAAGGTTGGAGAATGTGAAGTAATAGAATTGATAAATCTGAAATAGAACTTTGTCTGCCTCACATAAGGTATACACGAAACAAACAAAAAGCCCGCGATAACACCGCGGGCCTTTTGTTTTAGGGAACAATTGAAACACTTACACCATCACTAGCCATTGCTCCAGGTTTTCATGTTTTCACAGCTTAAAACCCTGGCTTTAACGCCCAGAAGCATTCAACTATAGATGATAATAATGCAAATATAAGTATATAAAAATAGATTTATATAATTTAATACTGCCTTAGTGCAGAATTATTCAAGCTTTTTTTAAAACCCTGTATAACCTCCTCATTCCCAATACCTCCATACTGAACCCTGTGTGTGGCAGAACTGTTAACCTGACAACATCTGTTTAGAAAGCGCTACAGAATCAGTAGTTTTGTAGTCCGCGCCCTGTGGGGCGTTTGTTATTTTAAGATTCCCGAGACTTGAAGAAGCCCACCATACTGCTCATCACACCGCCGCTCACGCAGCTCAACACGCCATACCCTGCCACTGCCTACATCAAAGGCTTTCTCGCAGGTCAGGGTTACTCTGTTACCCAAGCCGATTTTGGCATTGAGCTGGTATTGCGCATGTTCACCCGAAATGGTTTGTCAAGAATTTTCCAGGCGGTGGAAGCAGGCGATTTCGAGTTGTCGGACAACAGCCTACGCATCCTGCGGCTGAAGCGGGAGTACCTGAACACCATCGAGCCGGTCATCCGCTTCTTACAGAACAAGGACACGACCCTGGCTCAGCAGATCAGCTACAGCCGTTACCTGCCCGAGGCCTCCCGCTTCGACCAGGTAGAGGACATCGACTGGGCTTTTGGCAGCATGGGCATCACGGACCGCGCCCGCTATCTGGCCACGCTATACCTCGAGGATCTGGGTGATCTGATCAAGGAGACGATCTGCCCTTACTTTGCGTTCAGTCGTTACGCCGAGAAGCTGGCTCTGTCGGCTACTTCGTTTGATCCGCTGGAAGAGTCGTTGCAACAGGAGCCGAACCTGGTGGACCAGCTACTGCTGGAATTGCTGGAGGAACGTTTGCAGGAGGTGCAGCCGGATGTGGTGGGTTTTTCTATACCTTTCCCGGGCAACCTGTATGGCGGTCTGCGGCTGGCACAGTACATCAAACAAAAGTACCCGCACATCCATACCCTGATGGGCGGCGGCTACCCAAATACCGAGCTGCGCACACTCCGGGAGACTCGTCTGTTCAAGTACATCGATTTTGTAACGCTGGATGATGGCGAAGGCCCGTGGCTGAAACTACTGGAATACCTACAGGGCGAGCGCCAATTGGATTTTCTGCAGCGTACCTTCCTGCTACAGAACGGCGAAGTGGATTACATCAACGGCTGCCTTGACAAAGATATTCCGCATACCGAAGTCGGCACACCCGACTACAGCGACCTGCCGTTGCAGGAGTACCTCTCGGTGATTGATGTGATCAACCCGATGCACCGCCTCTGGAGCGATGGCCGCTGGAACAAGCTGACGGTGGCGCACGGCTGCTACTGGAAACGTTGCTCTTTCTGCGATATCACCCTCGATTATATTTCCCGTTACGAAACGGCTCCGGCCGCTTTGCTGGTCGACCGCATCGAGCAGATCATTGCACAAACCGGCCAAACGGGCTTTCACTTTGTAGACGAAGCTGCGCCGCCTGCCGCCCTGCGCGACCTGGCCATTGAGCTAATTCGCCGCGGCGTGAAAATTACCTGGTGGGGAAACATCCGCTTCGAGAAAACCTTTTCGCCTGACCTTTGCCATCTGTTGGCTGCTTCAGGTTGCATTGCCGTTTCGGGTGGTCTGGAAGTAGCCTCGGATCGATTGCTTGACCTGATGAAGAAAGGTGTGAGCATTGCGCAGGTAGCCCGTGTGACCGATGGTTTTACGCAGGCCGGCATTATGGTGCACGCTTACCTCATGTATGGTTTCCCGACTCAAACGGCTCAGGAAACCATCGACTCGCTGGAAGTGGTGCGACAACTGTTCCTGACCGGCGTGATACAGTCCGGTTACTGGCACCGCTTTAGTATGACGGCGCACAGTCCGGTAGGCAAGCACCCGGAGAAGTTTGGCGTGGTAAAAGTTGGTCCGCCGGAAGGTGCCTTTGCCAACAACGACCTCTGGCACGACGACCCGCAGGGCACTGATCACGAGCTGTTCGGCCCGGGACTGGCCAAGGCGCTCTACAACTTCATGCACGGCGTGGGACTGGAGGAGCCACTGTCTTTCTGGTTCGACTTTAAGGTGCCGCGCGTGACCATTGACCGCGACCTGATTGCCAACGCCATACAGGAACCCGCCAAACCAGACAGTGAGCGCAAACTGGCCCGCGTGTTCTGGCTGGGCAATGTACCTGAGATCGACTTTATGATGTACGCCAAGAAAGGCCAGACCATTGAGCGCTGCGTGCTGACCTTCTATGAAAAGGCGGAGGACTTCGAGATCAAAACCACAGCGAACATCGGACAGTGGCTGCTGGAACAACTCACGCTACTGACCTCAGAAGAGGCGCCGGCCATGACGCTGAAGCAACTGGAAGAAACGTACCCGCTGGATGCGCACCTGAACTTCACGGAATTCCTGGCCTCGCCGGTTTGGTTTGAGCTTAGGGAAAAGGGGTTGCTGTTGCTGTAATATCATTAAGAGCTGAAGCAATTATAGCACGAGCAGGTCGGCAGGCGTAATTCCTATATCTTTCTTCTCAGGGAAAAGCATTTCTGTTAGCTTAAATTTATAGCCACCTTCACTGCTTTTGGGGTTTATTTTCCATTTATAACTGTAATTGTCGATTTTAAATTTGTCGATTGTTCCTTCTTTATCCCTTTTAAAATGGAGCAGCTCGTACGGTCTCTTTTCCTGCGAAATCAATTCTAACGTTACATCCTGTGCGACTAGATCATAGAGAAAAATCTCCGGCATATTAAAACTAATAAAATCCGTGTAGGCTGTATTTTCAATCCCGAAAGGCCCGATCTCGCCAAAGTTAACCGAACTAACCTGAACATTGAAGGTCAGGTATGAGCCTGCTGTCAAATTTGATGCGGCAATATTTACTGTAAGGCTACTATCGTTCTGGCTTATTTCGAATGACTTTGAGCTTACTTTTTTCGAAATAACCTTGCCTTTTTGCAGCGCATGGCTTGCTAGACTCTTGTTTTGCACCTTATCGTTTGGCGTAAGCGCAATATTAAAGCGTAATCCATTAGTAGCTGTAGCCTCATCAATAAACACGCTATAGTTATAGCCATAAATCAAGTGAAAATCCATCAGTCTGTTGGGGGGCACTGTGAGCTCAGCGTAATTTCCTACAGTAGACCCTACTTTCTCATTGCGTTTGTAAGTGACAAAAATGTTCGTCTCTTTGGATGACATCTTCCCTTCAAAGTCGGTGGGGCTAATTCTTGTGTTCGACAAGGGGCCGCTACTCTCATTATGCTTCATCATAATCAGGCGAGGCACCGTTTTGTTATAAGTTGGGTCGCCTACCAATGCGTGTTGGCCTAAGCAGTAAAACGGTAAGAGGGCAGCGAAAAGCAGCAGATTAAATTTCATGAAATAGTTTAAACGATAAATTGAGGAATAGGAAATCTGTACCCTTGCACTGCCGGTACAGTCTGGTGAAAGTGTTGATACAGATATTACTACTTATTCATGTAACTATCCCGCACCGCCTTGAACTCAGATCCTGATTTCCACTGCGGCCACTCTGCTGAACCAGCCAGGCGCTTGCCTACCTGGTATAGCAGCTTCAAATCTTCGACTACTCCATCCACTTTATAATCGGGGTGCATTTGGTCGGCTGCTTTGTGGTAGTAGTTGGCGTAGTACCCGTCCAGCTTCTTCTTGCCTGCTTCTTTGCCGCCTTCTACGAGGTCCACACCCGGGCCGATGAATAAGGCAGGTATACCTATTTTGGCAAAATTGAAGTGGTCAGAGCGGTAGTATAGCCCCGCTTCCGGATTCTCTTCCGGCGCAATGTAACGCCCTGCCGCTTCAGCCTCCGCTGAGATATAATCCTCCAATTCGGATTGGCCCATACCGTACAGCACCACGTCTTTTGTCTTTCCGTAAGGGTTCATCATGTCCATGTTGATGTTGGCAACCGTCTTTTCTTTCGGGAATACCGGATTTTCAGCATAGTAGGCCGAGCCCCACAGTCCCTGTTCCTCTGCTGTTACAGCCAAAAAAACGACCGTTCGCTCCGGCTGCGTCGGCTGATTCTTAAATGCTTTGGCGATCTCCAGCAAACCGGCTACTCCACTGGCATTATCCACGGCTCCGTTGTAAATGCTGTCGCCAGCTGCGTCGGGTTTGCCTATACCTAGATGGTCCCAGTGACCGGTATAGATGATGGTCTCGTCAGGACGTGTGCTACCGGTGATTTTGGCGATGAAGTTGGAAGTTTTGTCGTAACGGGTCTTCACTTTCATGGAAGTGCTGGCCTGCAGGTTGAGCGGAAAAGGTTTGTTTCCTGGCTGATGCGCTTTGTTGAGTACAGCCTTATAATCCATACCTGCCGCAGCGAATAGTTTCTCGGCAATTGGTGTAGTGATCCAACCTTCCATAGCGCAACGATAAGTTTCTTTGCCACGGCTGTCGAGATACATCTTGGAAGTATTCCAGTTGTTCTGCACTACCTGAAAGCCATAACCGGCCGGCTCCGTGTCGTGGATGATCAGCGCTCCTTTTGCTCCCTGACGGGCTGCCTCTTCAAATTTGTAGGTCCAACGCCCGTAGTAGGTCATGGCTTTTCCATTGAACACAGCTTTATCTTGGGCGTAGAAACCCGGATCGTTCACCAGCACCACCACGATCTTGTCCTTCACATCCAGACCGGCGTAGTCGTTCCAGTTATATTCAGGGGCCACAATACCAAAGCCGGCGAACACCATCTCGGTCGGGTCGATGTTAATGTTTTCGTCTGTGCGGCGGGTCCAGATCACGTAGTCGTTGCGGCCTTCGAGTTTCAGTTCCTGCTGCTTGCCTTTGATAATCATGTTCGGGCTGGCAGTGGTGTTCACTTCCACCATCGGCACCTCCTGGAAATAGCTCTCGCCATTGCCCGGTTCTACTCCGAGCGCCTTGAACTCCCGCTCCAGGTAGTCCAGCGTTTTTTGCTCGCCGGAAGTGAAAGGCTTGCGACCTTCCATGTCGTCAGCGGCCAGTGCGCTCAGATAGTTGCTATAGCTTTCGGTTGAGAGTGTAGCTACGGTTTCGGCACCAGCTTCTCCTGTTTCAGGGCTGGAGGATTGGCAGGCTGTGAATGCTCCGGCCAATATTACCGGCAGGAAAAGTGGTTTGATTCTTTTGATCATCGTGCTATCAGGTTGATGGAATTAGCCGAAGCTAAGGTATAGCGGCTATGGAAGTGTTAAAGTACACAAAGCTGTGCAGGAAAAAAAGCAGCTTGGCCGGGGCTATACCTTATACCTTATTGCTGCGTAGCTGACTGCTTGTTGCTCATTCTGAAATTGGAATCAGGTATAGCCTTGGCTTAGGGTATAGAAGGCTTAGGGTATAGAAGCTCGCGGGTATGGTATTCAGAGCGAGGTATGGCAAAGCAGCAGCATCTTTAAAAACAAAAAGCACTCACAGCTTTACGCCATGAGTGCTCTTATACTTTCAGTCTTTCTATTTACTAAACTTTCAAACTTATCTTAATCTCGCTTCGATTTGAGCAACTGGCGCAGTTCAGCCAGTTCGTCGCGATACTTGGCGGCTTGCAGGAAGTCGAGGTCTTTGGCGGCAGCTTCCATCTGCTTCTCGGTTTTCTTGATCAGCTTCTCGAGCTCGTCGCGCTTCATCATCTGAATCACCGGTTCTGCCGCAATCGATACATCTTCCGGACCAGCGTATATTTTCACTTCCTTCTTCTTAGAATCCGCTACTGATGTCTGCTCGAAAATCTCGTCCTTGGTCTTGAGGATGGTGCGTGGTGTAATGCCATGCTCTTCGTTATAAGCCATCTGCGTCGCGCGACGACGGGTGGTTTCGTCAATCGCCCGCTGCATAGAGCCTGTGATGCGGTCAGCGTACATGATCACGCGTCCCCGTTCGTTACGGGCGGCTCGGCCCATGGTCTGTATCAGGGAGCGCTGGTCGCGCAGGAAACCTTCTTTATCGGCATCAAGGATGGCTACCAGACTCACTTCCGGCAAGTCAAGTCCCTCGCGCAGGAGGTTCACGCCTACCAGTACGTCGATTTCACCGAGTCGCAGTTCGCGCAGAATTTCCACGCGATCCAGCGTCTTCACTTCCGAGTGCAGGTATTTTACTTTGATGTTGAGGCGATCCATGTATTTGGTCAGTTCCTCGGACATACGCTTGGTCAGGGTCGTTACCAGCACACGCTCTTTGCGCTTGATACGCTCGTCTACCTCGTCCAGCAAATCATCCACCTGGTTAGCGCTTGGCCTGATCTCGATCTCCGGATCCAGCAGACCGGTCGGACGGATGATCTGCTCCACAATAACGCCTTCTGATTTCTGAATCTCGTAATCGCCTGGCGTGGCACTTACGAACACCACCTGGTGCATCAGGCTTTCAAACTCGTTGAAAGTGAGAGGACGGTTATCCATGGCCGCCGGCAAACGGAAGCCATACTCCACCAGCGCTACCTTACGCGAGCGGTCGCCGCCCCACATAGCGCGTACCTGCGGCACCGTCACGTGGCTCTCGTCGATCACCATCAGGAAATCATCCGGAAAATAATCGAGCAAACAGAACGGACGTGCACCCGGGGCACGGCGGTCGAAGTAGCGGGAGTAGTTTTCTATACCTGAGCAGTAGCCCAGTTCCCGGATCATCTCCAGGTCAAACTCGGTCCGCTCCTTAATCCGCTTCGCTTCCACCGGGCGGTCTTCTTTCAGGAAGTAGTCGTGTTGGGCTACCATGTCGAACTGTATCTCATGGATGGCCTGCTGCAGCGTGTCCTTACCCGTCACGAAGAGGTTAGCCGGGTATAACGTCACGGCTTTCTCGTCGGCTATTTTTTTACCTGACTCCGGATCGATGCGGTGAATCTGCTCCAGCTCATCGCCGAAAAAGTACAGTCGGTACGCGAAGTCAGCATAGGCCGGGAAGATATCCACCGTGTCGCCTTTTACGCGGAATGTTCCACGTGTGAACTCGGCCTCGGTGCGGCTATACAGAATTTGCACAAAGGTATAGAGCAGGTTGTTGCGACTATACTTTTGGCCCGGTGCCAGGTAGATCACGTTCTTGCCAAACTCCTCGGGGTTACCGATACCGTAAATACACGACACCGACGCCACCACGATCACATCGCGGCGCCCGGAAAGCAAAGCGGAAGTAGTGTGCAGACGTAGCTTCTCGATTTCCTCATTGATTTGCAGATCCTTCTCGATAAACACATCCGAAGAAGCAATGTAGGCCTCCGGCTGGTAGTAATCGTAGTAGGAGATAAAATACTCCACCGCATTATCAGGGAAAAATTGCTTGAATTCGCCGTAGAGCTGCGCGGCCAGGGTCTTGTTGTGGCAAAGCACGAGCGTTGGTTTACCCGTATTCTTGATCACGTTGGCCATGGTAAAGGTCTTGCCTGTACCAGTGGCTCCCAGCAGCACCTGCACAGGTTCTCCCTTGTTAACGCCCTCGGTGAGCTGAGCAATCGCTTTCGGCTGGTCGCCGGTCGGTTGAAATTCTGATGTTAGCTTAAAATCCATTCGTTGGTTTTACAACTTGTAAAGATATACTATAACATGAAAAATGGGCTGTAAGTTTAGCTTTTGTCATTATAATAGCAGCCACAACACGAATACCCCGGAAACAAAAAACCTGCTCTAGTGAGCAGGTCTTTGCATGTTTAACTATTCCTAACAATTAAAAAAATTAGGCACTCTGTAAAAACTGTTCTATTCATCTGAGCAAACCTGCTTTACCCGCACCGGCGGAAACATCATGTAGTTGGCAGTGCAACGCGGCCCATACTTGGTGTTGCGCTCAAGCGATAGGTAAGCTACTTTACCGGAATGCCTTAAGTCTTCAGGCAGATTGTCGGTGGTGACAAAGCCGCTCTGCAATTGCCCGATGTACTGGTTACTGCGCTGTTCGCCTGTGCCGTCGGCATCCATAATCTGGAGCACATACCAGCCGGATTCGCAGTCAGGTCCCACCACCTCTACCTGCAGGCAGGCCGGAACCGCCTCTTCCTGGTCGGCGCAGCTCACGAGCAGCAGCGCCAGCAGCAGGTATAGCACAACAAGGGACAGGACACTTTTCATAGTTTTATGTTGTACTAATGGCTTTGGTGAGCAGGGCTACCCAACACGGGCATTGGTTGCCGGGTTGTTTGATGCGTAGTCTTCTTCATCTGCCGGCACCTTTGCGCTGCGTCGGGAGCCCTTTATCTGTATAAATAATAAGTATCCGTAAAGATGGCACTTGGGTCAGATCCGTAATAGGTTCCTTCCAGCACCAGCATGCGTTGGTCGTGATGCAGGACATGGAACCGGGCGGACCATCCGAAATTGCTCAGCACAAATGCGTTGGGCTGCGAGTAGTCGGCTTTAAAACTGTCGCGGTACACACTCTTGTCGTTCTGCTGACTTGCACGCTGCAAGAAGGCACTATCAGCCTTAAACTCGAAGTAGTCGCTTGTAGTGCCTGTGTACATCACCGAGGTGCAATTGCCACTACGGCACAGTTTATTATTCACGCGCTCAATGCGCCACTTGCCCTGAACGGACTCGCGCAGGCCTTTCTCATTTACTACCGGTTGCATGTCTTCATCTGATTTTGCGCAGCCTGTCGTCGTCCCCCACAGAACAATAGCCATAGTCGCGCACCACAACATCTTTTTCATAGCACAGAAGGCGACGTTTAGAAGGCGCCCAAAAGGGAATTGTCTTGGATCGCGCAGCCTGAGAGCAGCACAGAAAAGAGTAAAAGCGCCAGCAATACATACCACCCCGATATGTTTTCACGGCCGGCAGCCACCAGGGCAACCAGAGTCTGCAGAACGTATCTCATGAACAGCATCATTTGCATAGCGCTTTTATCTAAAATCAACCAATCACTCTATACTCTTATGATTCCAATTGGCGCCGAAGGGTTGCAAGGCCCTAAAAAAAATCTGAAATTATTTTCGGGAGTTGCCCAGCTGGTAGTTCAGGCTCATGTTCATCCCGATCGCGTAGGGTTTTCCCTGTGGTACGGCGGCTTTGTCCGGGTCTGCCACGAGGGTATTGAAGTAATGCCGCACCTCCGGACCAAGTGCCAGCGTCAGGTTAGGCGAGATGCGTTTGCCAACACCCACAGAGCCATTTCCGGAGAATTGCACGTTGCGGAAAGGCGAGTCGTAGTCGTCGGCGGTGTAATTGACTGACTGCACCTCCTGGTTAGAGGCTGTCACGCTGGACTCCAGCAGGAAGTTGGCAGCCACGCCCGCGGCGGCATACACAAACCAGTCTTTGTTGATGTCATGTTCGTACTGCAAACCTACCGGTACGGTCAGGTGACGATACTTATACTCAGTATCAAACGAGTCGCCTGTGCGGGCTACGCTCACGGAGTCGGATGAGAAGCCATCGTTTAGTGCCGATGTAAAGTAGGTGGTTGGGCTGAGTTCGTAGCGCTCGTTGGAACGCGGTTTCGTCCAGAACTGGCGCACGATAAAGTTAGACCTGGAGCGTGACTTGTTCTCGCTGTAGCCTATACCTGTCAGTAGTTTCAGCTTGTTCTTTAATTTAAAACCGGCTTTCGCCTCCACTGCATATGAGTAGGCCGGTTGCGTGCTCTCCTCAAACTCGTCACGGGCGGCCGATATATTTTGGAAAGACTCTTTTGACGCATTAACACTTGGCCCTGCTGCTGCCAGGCTGAATCTGTTTGCACTGTTCTGTGGTGGCATGGAGAGCGGGTCCGGCAGGCCAATGTTCTGTTCGAACACAGACGGCACATAAGCCAGGTTCAGGCTCCAACGGCTGTTTGATTTGGTTGCTGCTTCCACAGTTTTCGGTTGCTGGGCAGCAAGTTTACTCTGTGCCGCCTCCACAGACTGCTGAGCCTGCTGACGGCTGGCCTGCTGCGCCTCGCTCATCTCGGCAAACGTCTTAGGCCTGGCTGCCAGCGACTGACTTCCTACTGGGAATTGTTGTCCTGTAGCTGGTGCACTGTTTCCGAATGTGATCGTTACACTCTCCCAGGTGATGATCTGGGTATAGCGATTGCCATGAGGAGCGAAAAGATTGCCTTGCGCACCACCAGCAGCGTTGCCAGGCAAACCACCCGACACATAACCTCTGCTACGGCCCGGCATAGGCGTGTAGCCCAGGTATGGGCTGTAACCCGGCGACACGTCGTAATAATCGCCTGCCTGTGGGCCTTCATTAAGTTTGATTACTTTGGCAGGTATAGGCTGCCTGTCCTGGCGTGAAGCGGTAGCATTCGCTGCTCTTTTAGTAGTTGCCGCTTGCTTGGTAGTTGCTGTTTCCTCTATGTAGGTATAGGCCATAGCAGCGGCCTCCTCTTGCTGGGTGGCGTAGGCCTGCATGGCCTCCTCCACAGTTACAGGGGCAGCAGCTGGTTTGGTTGCCGGCGCGGCGGCTATACCTGGCTGGGCTCCAGGCTGGTTCAGGCTGCCACTGTAGTAATAGGCCAGCAGTGCGCCGGTCAGGGCAAACAGCACAAAACAGGCCGCGGCAAGCTGCCGATAAAAGAGTGCCCGTTTCTTGTAATCCTTATTTTCCTGCACGGTCAGGTCGTGGTCGATGCGGGCCCATAGGTCCGTGGCAGGCCTGGCCTCAGCATCGAACAGGCGGCTCTGGAATTCGTCTTCCAGGGTGTTTCGCTTATGGTTATTGGCTGATGACATGCTCTTGATATGTTTTCTCCTGGCGCTCGAGCATACCTTGCAGTATGGCCCTGGCGCGTGAATACTGTGACTTTGATGTACCTTCGGAAATGCCAAGCATCTCCCCTATTTCTTTGTGATTGTAACCCTCGATGGCGTACAGGTTGAACACCATGCGGTAGCGTGGGGCCAGGCTTTGGACCATGCTGAGCAACTCATCCATAGAGTAGCCTGTCAGGTTGACATCTGCTGATGCGATGTTGCCCACTTCCTCCGTTTCATGTGAAACGGTCATGAGCGACTTCTGCCGCAGCTGTTTCAGGGCGGTGTTGATCATGATGCGACGCACCCAAAACTCCAGCGGACAGTCCCGCTTGAAATTCTGAATATTGGCAAACACTTTCACAAACCCTTCCTGCATCATATCCTCTGCCTCGAAGCTCGTGGGGGCGTAGCGCATACAAACCGCCATCATCTTGCGCGAGTAAAGGTCATAGAGCAGTCGCTGCATGTCCCGCTTGCCGGCAATGCACCCCTCTATGAGTTTATCCTCGTCTGACTTAGGTTTTGTAAAAAGCTTCAAACGCCTTTTCTTTTAGCTCCACTCCTATGATTCCCATAGCGAGGCAATGGTTGCAAGCACAAAAAAATAATTTTTCACCTCTGGTGGATGGCATAAAAGCGCACCAAGAACAATTGCACAGTAAATATATTAAGATTAAATATTCCCACAACAGAAAACTGTGTATAAACAGCAAGGGCCTCTCCAAAACGGAAAGGCCCTTGCCGGAATTATTTAAGGTGAGAGAGGTTTTAGAGGACAGTTAAGAACAAAAGCTTGTAGAACATGATCGAGAAAAGGGCAGCGATCAAAACCCAGGTATAGCCGATGATCTGGTAAGCGTCAGAGGCCCCTTCGCCATCCTGACTCAGCACTTCATAGGCCTGCAACCGGGCTTGCCCCAGTATGTTTTTGGACACCAATTGATAAGCAGTGTGTATACCCAGCACCACCAGCACCACATCATCCAGAAAACCAAAGACAGGCACCAGGTCAGGAATCAGATCGATGGGAGAAATAGCATAGCCGATGACCACAGCCAGCAAGAGCGGCACATACCATCTCACCTCCGGGTGACGGGCAGACAGGTATAGGGCGTAGATCTCCGCATTTATCTCATGCGCTTTCTGGCGAAGGTAGGTCAAGTGCATCATGGGTGTAAGGGCAAGGGGGTGATTTATTTCTCCTTACGCAGCAGCACTACCAGAAAGTTTCATAATAACATAAAATATACGCAATATTTTATCCAGGCTATTCGTTAGCCCAGATTTTCCAGGCAGCTTCGGCCTGCGCATGGAGCATGGGCAACCCGTTCATCGTATGCGCCCCTGCCAGACGGCCTTTTTGCAGGAATAGGGTTTCCTGGGGGTTATAGACCAGGTCGTAGAGAAAGTGCTCCGGTGTCAGGGCCTCGTAAGGTATAGCCGGAGCGGTATCTGTAGCAGGGGCCATACCTAACGGTGTCGTGTTGATAATCAGGGCATAAGCCTGCAGCACCTCTGGTGTTATGGCCTCGTAAGGCAGCTGATTTTGGGCTGGGATTCGGGAGACGGAGGTATAAGGTATAGCCAACTCGTCCAGAGCAGCCCAGACGGCTTTGGCAGCGCCGCCCGTTCCGAGCACAAGCGCTTGGGCGCCCTCACCCGCCGGATAAAACTGCTGCAGCGTATCCCGGAAACCAATATAGTCGGTGTTATAGCCTTTGGTTCTGCCGCCCGCTATTTTGATGGTATTCACAGCGCCTATACGGGCAGCGCTATCGTCCAGTTCGTGCAGGTATGGGATAACGACTTCTTTATAAGGCACCGTCACATTCAACCCGACCAACTCAGGCTCATGCGCTAGCAGTTCAGGGAAACCGGCGATATCGGGCAGTTCGTAAAGTTCGTAAGCAGCGTCGGCTATACCTTCGTGGGCGAACTTCTCTGAGAAGTAGCGCTTCGAGAAGGAGTGCCCGAGCTTTTTGCCGATGAGACCGAATTTACGCATATCTTTTTTTGATTTAAGTAAAGCTATACCTTCCCGGCAGGGCGCTCGGCGATGCGATCGAGCAGGTATACCACCAGGAAACCGAAAATGGCCAGCAGCACCGTGTAGAGCAGGTATGAGCTTTCGCCTGTCAGCTGGGCATATTGAGCCGGCAGTATGTTTTCCTGCAGGAGCGGCTTCACTTCGCCGTGGCGGTCGGTATACGTTTCGAGTGTCTTTTTCCAGGGCCATACCTTGTTGAGCGAACCCAGCATAAAGCCTGTCAGGAGCGCCACGGTCACGTTATGGTACTTCTTCAGCATCCAGTTGAGCACATGCGAAAAAGCCAGCAGGCCCGTCACGCAGCCTACGCCGAACACCAGAATGATGTCAATCTTAAACTCTTTGAGCGCATTCATGATGAACTCGTACTTGGCCATCAGCAGCAACAGGAAGCTTCCCGAAATACCGGGCAGGATCATGGCGCAAATCGCGATAGCGCCTGCTATGAAAACGAACCAATGCGCCTCAGGTGTCTGCATGGGCACAGCCACCGTTATGTAATAGGCCATAACCGCCCCGATAAGCCCAAACAAGATGGTAGCAGGCCGCCAATGGGTTATCTTTTTAGCCACCACAACAACCGACGCCACGATCAAGCCAAAGAAGAAACCCCACACCATAATTGGGTAGGTCGCCAGCAGGTATACCACCAGATTGGAAAGAGTCAGGATGGAAGTGAAAATCCCGGACAGCAGCACCACCAGAAAACTTCCATTAATGTGCTGCCAGAAACCTTTGATATCGAAACGTGACAGCAATCGCAGCGCATCACCATTAACAGAACGGATGGCATCCAGCAACTCTTCGTAAATACCTGATATAAAGGCAATAGTACCTCCGGAAACGCCAGGCACCACGTCAGCAGCACCCATACTCATACCTTTTAAATAGAGGAGCAGGTGTTCTTTTAAAGATCGTCGTTTCATGCTTTTAATAATCTGGATTTGGCTAAGCACAAAAAAATTGCCCATCGGTAAACCTGACGGGCAATTTTTTTGATTCGTTTTGTATTAAGCGTCTATGATGGGCTGTCCGTTGTTGATGAAGTGCGTGAAAGTGTCACCCCGCAAACCGAGTCGGATCGTCTCGAGCGGAATAACCTCGCTTGGCGCAATGTTACCCAGGTTCACGTTAGCACCCAGCAGTTTGATGAACCATACCTGCTGCGCTTTCTGAGGCGCTTCCCACAGGATCTTCTCAAACGGAATTTTGGTCAGTATCTCTTCTACCAGACCGCTACGCACCTCTCCTGTGGAGCGGAACAAGCCTACGTTGCCTCCCTCGCGGGCCTCCCCGATCACTTTCCAAGCACCTGCTTCCAGCTCAGCCTGCATCAGCCTGATCCACATATAAGGCGGGATGATCTTCTCAGCGTCCTTTGAGCCAACTTCTGAGAGAACCGTCACCTGCTCAGACAGCGTCCGGATGTAACCGCACTTTTTCTCGTGGTTCATTTCGATAGAGCCGTCCGATACCTCCGCAAATGTCATATTATACTTATCGAGCACACGGCGGTAGTCTTCAAACTGGTTGCGGGCGATGAAGGCCTCAAACAAGGTACCTCCGAAGTAGACAGGTATACCGGCTGCGCGGTAGGCATCCAGCTTCCGCTGCAGGTTTGGCACCACATACGAGGTAGCCCAGCCCAGTTTCACGATGTCTACGTACTCACCTGCCACATCCAGGAAGTCTTCTACTTCACGTATGCTCAGGCCTTTGTCCATGGCCATGGTAAAGCCACGCTCACGCGGCTTTGCTGCACGCTCTGGCAGGCCGTTCAGAATATAATTGCTGTTCATTATTTGCGATATTGGTCAATTAGTCGGGATAATGCGCGCTGAGACTCAAGCTCAGGGAAGAACTCAAACAACAGCTTATGTTTTTCGAAGTCCAAAATTAATGCATTTTCCAGATAATTGTATGCTTCTCGGTATTTTCCTGCCGAAAGCATGTAGGCACAAGCCCTGTAATACAGCTCTGCTTCATCAGGCTGCAGCTCTATCGCATTCAGAATTATTTCGGTCGCTTCCTCAAAATTACCCTGCTCGTAGAGAATGATTGACCAGTTAAGGTATATGTCTTTATCTTCCGGCTGAATTTCAGCGGCACGCGCATAGCTTTCCAGCGCCGATACCACGTGGCCCACATGGTACTCGGCCGAAGCCAGCGCCACCCAGTAATCCACACTATCGTCGTAAAGCGTGACGGCCTTCTTAAAGAAGTGCACCGACTCATACCACTTGCCCTGCGCATCCAGCACCACACCAATGCCAAACCACGCCTCGTCCATCTCCGGATCCAGGTCAATAGCCTTTTGGTAATAGCGGCGCGACAGGTCCCATTGCTGCATCTTCTCGTAGCACTCGCCTATGTTGCAGAACACCTCTGCTGAGGGCGAACCGTGCTCCAGCATGCCGTTAAAGGCTTCGATGGCTTTGGTATACTCCCCAATAAACACATAGGCATTGGCCATGTTGTTGTAAGCCGTGATAAAATCGGGCTTGATAAGAGTAGAGTAGTCGTAAGCGGCAATGGCCTTATCGTAAGATCCCATCTTGTTGTACACGTTACCCAGATTAAACCAGGCCACATACGAGTAAGGGTCTTTGTCAATAAAGGCCTGAAAGAAGGGCAGTTCCTCGCGCATAGAGCCGGTTATCTCCATGCAGTAGATGATCTCCTGCATGGCAGCTTCGTTCTCCACGTTCAGTTCGATGCACTTCTTATAGTACTTAATAGCTGAGCTGAACTTGCCCCAACTCTGGTAAGTGAGGCCAATGTTGAAATAGATATCGTCTCGGTCCTCAGCAAAGGCCAGGGCTTTCTTGAAATGGTCTACGGCATTGCGATACTCGCCGCGCTGCGTAAAAATGATGCCCCGGGTCAGGAGCACATCGGGGTTCTGCGGCTCCACTTCGGCCACCTGATCGATGAGCACCATGGCGTCTTCGAAGTTGCCGGACATGGCCAGCAGCTGCGCTTTGTCTATCTGGAGCCCTGTCGAGAAAGGATACTGTGCAATAGCGGACTCACAGGCCAGCAGCGCCTTCTTATAGTCAAAGCTAGCGGTATAGTGGTCTATTATATATTCAAAATCGGTCAGGTCAAAAAAAACGGTCTCGTTTGTACCCAGCATCTGCTCGAACCGAATAATCAGTTCAGAATCTTCGCTGTGCTCGTCAAAATTCTCTTTCATCTCCTATATCCCACAAACTGCAAAAGGCAGTTCTTGTCTTTTAACTACATTTATAAACTGCAAATAGTTTAGTTTGCGCGGGTCAGTTCCGGACCTCTCTGATTCTGTGCTATTTGCAGCAAACCCTGGCAAGTCCAGGCAATGGATTCGGTCAGTGGCCTGAAATCCATACCTGTTGTTTTATGAACCTTCTGATTGTCAAACACGTGGCTTTTGGTGGTCACGCGGGCAGTGTCTTTTGTGATGAGCGGTCGCCCCCCCGTCAGCCAGGCACGGGCATGCTCCAGTCGCCACACCACTTCGGCCAATGCCGGAGAAACTCTGAAAGAAGGTGCCTTCTTGCCAAAGCATTGGGCAGCCTCCTCAAAAAACTCTTTATAAGTGAGTTGTCCGGCATTCAGGATAAATCTTTCGCCGGAAACATCCGAGAACGTCAGACGCAGCATGGCCTCCACCACGTCGCGCACATCCACGAAATTAGCACTGCCTGGGGTATAGAATGGTCGCTGCTGGTACACATACTTGAAAAGACGTGTGCTGCTGCGGTTCCAGTCGGCCGGTCCCAACACCACAGAAGGGTTCACGATCACGGCCTGCAGCCCTTCGGCTATACCTCGCCATACCTCCAGCTCGCCGTAGTGCTTCGACTCGGCATAGGCTGATTGCTTCTCGCCGGCATCCCACTTGCTGGTTTCATTCAGCAGCGTTGCATCCTTGTTGCGGCCAATGGCGGCAATTGAGCTAACATGACACAGCTTGATCTCTTCCTCCGCTTCCAGACAGGCATCCACGATATTGGCAGTGCCAACCACATTCACCTGCTGCAGCAACTCGGCATCCTGCGGCGCATACGACACCAGGCCGGCACTATGAAACACGTAGGCTGCGCCCTGTAGCGCTTTTCGCAGCAAGGCAACATCCAGAATATCGCCCTCCACCCACTCTACCTGGTCAGCCTGCGCTACAGCCGGCACCTGGCCACGGTATAGCGCACGCACCCGGTGGCCCTGCGCGACGAGTGCCGGTATAAGATAGCTGCCAATCAGGCCGCTGCCGCCTGTCACGAAAACCATCGACATGGGTATAGGGTGAGTTAAGGGATTATAGTTTACTGTTGAGTAGCGGAAGTTCCAGGGCCTTTACCAGATACTTCGAGCAAAGCACCTTCTGCAGGTTGGCAATGTGCTTCAGGCTGTGTGTATCAGAGCCCAGAAAATCAACCAGACCGGCATCAATTAGTTTTTCGATGATCATTTTGGCGCCTGGAGAGTAATAGCCCGTAAGCGAGTTGAGGTTTGGCTGCAACAGCACACCCTGCTCCCGGAGCCCTACCAGATCATCGAACTTGCCATAGAAGTAGGTATAGCGCTCGGGATGCGCCAGCACCGGCTTGTAGCCCAGCGACTGCATCCGGAAAATGGCTTCGCGCAGGTTGAGCGGCTCGTTCAGGAAAGAGGTCTCGAACAGCAGGTAGTTGTCACCGAATGTGAGCAGTTCCTCGTTGTCTTCCAGCTTCTGCAGCAGGGCCTCGTCCAGGTAGTGCTCGGCGGCACAAGCCAGCTCCATCTCTATACCTTCAGCCGTGACGGCATCCTGCAGCACTTTCAATTGCATGCGAATAATCTCGGGCGTGTTGCGGTAGAAATCGCTCATGATGTGAGGCGTCATGATCAGCTTGCGGTAACCCATCTCCTGCATACCGCGCACCAGTTCCAGCGACTGCTCCAGGGTGGCGGCGCCGTCGTCTATACCTGGCAGTATGTGCGAATGCATGTCCACACCGAGTATACCCAGCGACTCAACCTGCATTTCCTCCTTGCCAAACAGATTCTGGAAAAACTTTATCATTGGCTCTATTCAACCGTATGTACACGGCACAAAACACAAACGTTGCCAAACACGGCAACGCAACATCAAAATAACGCAAATATTATCCGCTATCAAAATAAACGCAGTCCGTTTGGATTTAATATAAGACCAGGGAGCGCAGCCGTCAAATTACTGATTTTTATACGACACTGAAAGCAGTCAGCAAGAAAATCATGGCCGGCGTTCAAACATTAACTAAATGAAACTAAAACACCGAATTTGGCAATCAGGCTAATTTACTTAGCTTTGTAAACCCTTTATTCGTTTATCAGTTTAATACACGCGACTTTATAACATCTAAACTTAAATGGAATTTAACTACACAGAAAACCAGCGCATGATTGCCGATATGATCCGTGACTTCGGAGCCAAGCACATCAAACCAAAAATGATGGAGTGGGACGAGAGTCAGGAGTTTCCGGTGGAAGTGTTCAAGAAGCTGGGCGAACTGGGCCTGATGGGCGTGCTGGTACCAACCGAGTACGGCGGCTCCGGCTTTGGCTACCTGGAATATGTAACGGCTATCGCGGAGCTGTCTAAGATCGATGGTTCTATTGGCCTGTCCATGGCGGCGCACAACTCCCTTTGCACCGGCCACATCCTGCAATTCGGTAACGAGGCGCAGAAAAAACAATACCTGCCTAAACTTGCTACTGCCGAGTGGATCGGTGCCTGGGGCCTGACAGAGCCTAACACAGGTTCTGACGCCGGCAACATGCGTACCGTGGCCGTGCAGGACGGCGACCACTGGGTGATTAACGGTGCCAAGAACTTTATCACGCACGGCAAGAGCGGCAACGTGGCTGTTGTGATCGTGCGCACCGGCGAAGTGGGTGACTCCCATGGTATGACCGCTTTCATCATCGAAAAAGGCACACCGGGCTTCAGCGCAGGTCGCAAGGAAGACAAGCTGGGCATGCGTGCCTCCGAAACCACAGAACTGATCTTCGAAGACTGCCGCGTGCACAAAGACCAGATGCTGGGCAAAGTGGGTGAAGGCTTTATTCAGGCCATGAAAGTGCTCGACGGTGGTCGTATCTCTATCGCGGCGCTTTCGCTAGGTATAGCACAGGGCGCTTTTGAGGCGGCTTTGGCTTACTCGCAGGAGCGCAGCCAGTTCAACAAACCGATCTCCAGCTTCCAGGGCATCTCTTTCAAACTGGCTGACATGGCGACGGAGATCGAGGCAGCTTCTCTCCTCACCTACCAGGCGGCCGATATGAAAAACCGCGGCCTGAACGTGAACAAGGAGTCCGCCATGGCAAAACTGTATGCCTCTGAGGTATCGGTGCGAGTGGCGAACGAGGGCGTGCAGATCTTCGGCGGCTATGGCTTCACGAAAGACTACCCGGCCGAGAAGTATTACCGCGATGCCAAGCTGTGTACCATCGGCGAGGGGACAAGCGAGATCCAGAAACTGGTTATCTCCAGAGCCATCCTGAAATAGGTTGGCAATCAAAAGTGTTTTAACTTGCACGCAAGCTGGTTTTGGCTGTGCCTGCGGCACTTTTGTATGGTTCGCGGAATTATTTTCGTCAAACTATTGATTTTTAAGTAAAACATTAACTAAATTTGCATCCCTAAATATCAGAAGAAGCGAGGAAAAACATGATTATTGTAAACGTAAAAGATAACGAGTCTGTAGACCGTGCCCTGAAGAGATTCAAGAAGAAATTTGAAAGAACTGGTGTTCTGAAAGAGCTGAGAGCGAGAACGTTCTTCGAGAAACCATCTGTTTCTAAGAGAAAGCAAAAAGAAAGAGCGAGATATAAGCAGCAGCTTTTCGCTAACGAAAACTACTAGTCTTTCTTTAAAGATATTTTATTTTTCCATACCTTGGTATAAATGGCAGGCACCCCTGTCTTTTACATCAAGGTATGGAATTATTTTTTAAGTATCTCGAATACGAGAAGCGGTATAGTCCGCATACGCTTACCTCTTACCACACCGATCTGGGCCAGTTCGCGCAGTACCTGCAGGACACCTATCAGATCACCGATCCTGCCGAGGCAGACCATGCCATCATCCGGTCGTGGATCCTGACCCTTGTGCACAAAAACCTGGAGGCCCGTTCTGTTAACCGCAAGATCGCCTGCCTCCGCTCCTACTATAAATTCCTGTTGGGCCAGCAGCGCATCAGCGCCAACCCGATGCTGCGCATCAAGGCACCTAAAGTGTCGAAGAAGCTGCCCGCCTTTGTACCGGAAGAGCCTTTCAATAATTTCCTGGACACCTTTACTTTCGAAGATACCTTTGAAGGGCAGCGCGACCGCCTGATACTAGAGTTCTTGTACGGGACCGGTATGCGACTTGCCGAACTCATAGGTATAGCGCACGAAGACGTAGACCTGCATGCCAAAACCGTGCGTGTGCTGGGCAAGGGAAACAAGGCACGCATCATCCCCCTAAACGACACGCTCGTCCATTCCATCAGGCAATTTCTGGAGCACAAGAAAAGCCTGTTTGGCAATAACAATTCGGAAAGGCTGCTCGTTACTAATAAAGAACGACCTCTCTATCCGAAGTTCGTTTACCGTGTCGCTAAAAAGTACATCAGCTTGGTTACCACTTCTGAACATAACAGCCCACATGTGCTACGACACTCCTTCGCTACTCATCTGCTGAACAACGGCGCTGATCTCAATGCCATCAAAGACTTGCTGGGGCATGCCAGCCTGGCTGCCACACAGGTATACACACACAATTCAATAGAGAAGCTGAAATCGATTTTCGAGAAGGCTCATCCAAAAGCATAAGTTTAACCATAAAATGTTACGATTATGAAGCTACAGATGCATTCAATCCACTTCGAGGCTGACAGACAGCTGACCGATTTCATCCAGCAGAAAGTAGATAAACTGGAAACATTCTACGACCGCGTTGTAGAGGGCGAGGTGTTTCTTAAACATAACAACAACGATGGAACAGATAATAAGACTGTAGAGATAAAGCTTTACGTACCAGGCTCCACCCTGTTCGCCAAAGAAGATGCAACCTCTTTCGAAGCTGCAGCTGACGCAGCAGTAGAGGCCATGCGCCGTCAGCTTAAAAGATTCAAGCAAAAGCAAATGGCGCACTAAGCCCGTTTGAACTCTGCTATACCTGGACAGGTATAAAACAAAAGGCCTGCTGATTGCTCAGCAGGCCTTTTTTATGGCGCAAGGTATAAGTCGGTTATAAACCGAACTCTGCCTTGATCTTGTCTACGTAGTCGAGTTTCTCCCAGGTGAAGGTCTCGAACTCTTTCACTTCTTTGGTGCCATTTACAGAAACTTCTACCTGTTTCTTGCCCGGCGTTCTGCCCATGTGGCCGTAAGCGGCTGTTTCAGAGAAGATCGGGTTCTGCAGTCCAAAGCGCTGCACGATCGCGTAAGGGCGCATGTCGAACAGCTTGTTTACCTTCTCGGCAATTTCACCATCACTCATCAGGTTACCGCTCGCATCCTTCACTTTGGTAGAGCCATAGGTGGTTACGTACAAACCAACCGGCTTGGCCACGCCAATGGCGTAAGCGACTTGTACCAGCACCTGATCGGCTACGCCGGCCGCCACCAAGTTCTTGGCGATGTGACGCGTGGCGTACGCGGCAGAACGGTCTACCTTAGAGGAGTCCTTACCCGAGAAAGCGCCACCACCATGGGCACCTTTACCTCCGTAGGTATCCACGATGATCTTACGACCGGTCAGGCCAGTGTCGCCGTGTGGGCCACCGATCACGAACTTGCCGGTTGGATTGATGTGGTAAGTAATTTCGTTATTGAACAACTTCTGGATGCGCTCCGGCAATAGCTTCAGCACACGTGGCATCAGGATGCTGTCTACATCTTCTTTAATCTTAGCTACCATCTGCTTCTCAGCTGCTAACTTGGCGTCATTGCTGTCAGTTGCAGGAAGCACAAACTCGTCATGCTGGGTCGAAATCACGATCGTATCAATCTCCTCCGGCACGTGGTTGTCACTGTAGCGGATAGTCACCTGTGATTTGGCATCCGGACGCAGGTATGTCATCTCCTTGCCTTCTTTGCGGATGGCAGAGAGTTCCTCCAGCAGCAAGTGCGAAATGCTCAGCGCCAACGGCATGTAGTTGTCCGTTTCGTTGGTGGCATAGCCAAACATCATCCCCTGGTCGCCGGCACCCTGGTCTTCAGGGTTGGTGCGCTCCACGCCTTGGTTGATGTCCGGGGACTGCTCATGTATAGCCGATATCACACCACAGGCGTCGGCATCAAACATATATTCTGATTTGGTATAGCCTATACGCTTTATCACGTCGCGGGCAATCTTCTGCACATCGACGTATGCTTCCGTCTTCACTTCGCCGCTCAGCACAACAAGCCCTGTCGTAACAAGCGTTTCGCAAGCCACTTTAGACTGTGGGTCCTGCTTTAAAAATGCATCTAAGAGGGCATCAGAAATCTGATCCGCTACTTTATCCGGATGTCCTTCTGATACAGACTCGGATGTGAACAAATATGGCATCTCAATGATGGGTTTAGGTACAAAGTATAAACCAACTGCCAGAAACGACAGCGATTGCAAAGCTACAGCAATTCCGTCACAATAAAAACGATCATTTACACAGGGTATACTTGTATTTAAAATCTAATTTGATACGCCAACCTTATCCCCTCAGAATTGTATATAACAGATAAAAGCCAGTCGCCCTGCAGCATAGCCCGTGTCAGTCAAAAGATACTTACAGGGCATGGCAACTAAACAAAAGCTATACAAAACCTTTTATATATAGCCCCGTTTCATTCATTAAAATTGCACATTTAAGACTCAACGATGAAAAAATATATTTTGATGATATGGTGCCTGGCCATGACAGCACAGGTCAGCCTGGCCCAGAACGACTCCCCCTACAGAACCAAATTTGCAGTAGACGCCCCGATTACGGCGGCAGGTATGGGCCTCAGTTACTATGGCCTCACCCGCATGCAGGACAAAGACGGGCTTACCGAAGAGCAGATTGCCAACCTGAACAAAAACCAGGTCAACAGCTTTGACCGCTTTTCTGCTGGCTGGGACTCCGACCAGGCCAAGAAAGTAAGTGACATCCCATTCTACGGCTCTTTTGCGCTTCCGCTCCTCCTGACGGCTTTCGACGACGATGTGCGCAGCAACGCAGGGCAGGTTTTTGGCATGTATGTGCAGACCATGGCCATCACAGGTGCCCTGTTCACAATGTCGAGTGGTTTTAATCCAAGAACAAGGCCCCTGGTCTATAGTCCGGATGTAGAGATAGGAGATAAAATGCGTGCCAATGCCCGTAACTCCTTTTATGCCGGGCACACGACGGCGGCAGCGGCGGCTTCTTTCTTCTTTGCCAAAGTGTTCCATGACTTCAACCCCGACTCGCCTGCCCGTACCTATGTGTGGTTAGGAGCGGCCGCCGTACCTGCTACCGTAGGCTACCTGCGTCTGCGAGCCGGCAAGCACTTCCTCAGCGATAACCTGCTGGGCTACGCGGTGGGTTCGGCTGTTGGTATTCTGGTGCCACAACTACACAAAAAATCCAATAACAGCGGCCTTTCGCTAAGTCCGACCATTATCCCAACGTTTACCGGCTCAGCCTCGCAGGGAGCTAACCTGAGCTATACCTTCTAAGCACAAGGTATAAAGACCACCATACTCACTATACCTCTTCCGCTAAAATCAGTCCTGGCATTTCGATAACGGGATTGGGAGCAGGAAGCGAAGGAGGTTGATTTGCAATAACTGATAAAGTGCTGCTTCCGTTGATAAGCGACATAAAAAAAGCGCCCGGTATAAACTGCCGGGCGCTTTTTTATTAACTGGAGGTGAGTTTTATTTTTTGAGATTCTCCTCAAAGAGTTTGTAGATACGTTTGTATTCGTCAGTCCAACTGGCTGGCTCTGTGAAGCCGTGGTCCTCTACCGGGTAGACGGCCAGCTCCCAGTTGTCTTTTCCCAACTCAATCAATCGCTGGGTCAGGCGCACCACATCCTGAAAGTGTACGTTGGTGTCCACCATACCGTGGCAGATCAGGAGTGCTCCCTTCAGGCCTTCCGCGTAGTAAATGGGCGAGCTCTTGGCATACGCCAGGCTATCGAGCTGCGGCACGTTCAGGATATTGGAGGTATAGCCGTGGTTGTAATGCGCCCAATCTGTTACAGATCGCAGGGCAGCGCCTGCGGCAAACACATCCGGCTCTGTGAACATGGCCATCAGTGTGATAAAGCCGCCGTAAGAACCACCGTAAATCCCGATGCGTTTTGGATCCACGTTATACTTGTCTACGAGCAACTTGGCACCATCCACGTGGTCGCTCAGGTCTTTTCCACCCATAAATTGGTAAATACCGGTACGCACGTCGCGGCCATAACCGGCGCTGCCACGGTAATCGATATCCAGCACGGTATAGCCGTTGTCAGCCAGGAAGTTGTGGAACATGTACTCTCTGAAGTAGGAGCTCCACCACTTATGGGCGTTCTGCAGGTAGCCGGCACCGTGTACGAAGATCACTGCTGGGCCATTCGCCACCGCTTTCTCCGGACGATACAGTCGGGCGTATACGTCCTCTTCATCGCTTGCCTTGAAGCTGATCACCTCCGGTTCGCGCCAGTTGTAGGACTTGAACTCGTCGGTGAGTGATTGGGTTACCTGGCGTGGCTTGGCTCCTTTTTTGTTGTCCTGCACAAACAGCTCCCAGGGCTTGTTGCTGTAAGAGTAGCGAATGGCCAGTTTTTTCTCGTCTGGTGAAAGGGTTACCTCGTGCGCGCCAGTGCCGGAGGTCAGTTGGGTCATCTCGCCTCCATTGACTGGCATTCTGTAAAAATGCTTCTCGCCCGGGTGTACCTTGTTCGCTGTGAAATACCAGTTCTTCTTGTCTTTGGAAATCTGGGGGCCGGAAATCTCAAACTTGCCACTTGTAAGTGCTTTCTTCTTGCCATTGTTCAGGTTCACGGAGTAGAGGTGTGAATAACCGCTCTCCTCGGACTGGAACCACACCTGCTCGTTGTCGGGCATAAAACCGATATCGCCTGTTCCGTATCCTATACCTGGTCCATTGATCCAGGCTTCGTCGCGCTGGCGGTCGAGTGTGCTCAGCTTGCCAGAAGCCGGGTCAAGCTTCAGTATCCAGCGGTCTTTGTTGTCGGCTGCACGGGCTACCATCACGGCGTGCTTGCCATTGTCTGACCACACGGGCCCAAACAGGGTTACGGCGCGTGCTTCTGTTTTGACAGGTTTTGTGGCTGGTTCTTTGGCTATACTTGCTTTGGTATCTCGGTCACGGAGATAGGCAGGTTGATCGTTTATACCTTCTATACCTCTCACCTGCAGTGCATAGGTTGAATCACGGCTGATGTCGTACACAAATGACTCGAAGGTTGCCTGTGCATCGCCTACCTTGGTGCGGGTGTTGATATCCTCTGTGTAGCCCGTCGAGGTAACGAAGTCTGGCACAATGGCTACTTTCGCGTTTTTAGGACGCGTTACCATCCGGTAGCTGATGTAGCGCTCATCCGGACTAAGCACAATGTTATCCACGGACTTGTCGCCAATGAAAATCTCTTTCGGCCTTTTTGGGTTGTCAGCTTTCTGTTGTTGCTTGGCTGCTTTGCTGTCCGCTTCGCGTTCGCGCACGATCTGCAGGAGAGCCAGTTGCTGCTCTTTCAGCCAGTCACGCTGTGGGTTTTTGCTCTCTTCCGCTGGTTTGTTTCCCTTTTTGAAATCAGTTAACTGTGCTAACTGGCCATTGGCAATCGTCCACAGGTATAGGTTACCATCTTTCACGAAGGCCACCTTTTTCTCGTCATGGCTAAACGAAGGGCTGTTCTCCCGCTCTACCGTATTGGTAATCTGCCGGGACTTTCCACTCTTGATGTCGAGCAGGTATAGGTCGCCATTTTTCTCATATACTTTCTGGGTTTTGGCTCTGTTGTAGCGGGCGTTCCAAGTTCCTGGCAACGCACGGCGCTCCTGCGCGCTCACCTTTTGCAGGTTACTGCCACTAGCAGATACGCTGTAGAGCGAGTCTTTGCGGTTGGTATCAGGGTTCCAGTTGAAGTAGATCTTTTTGCCATCCTCTGACCAGAACACATTGCTCGGAGAGGTGCCAATCCAGGTCGGGTCGCGCATGATCTTCTCCACACTCAGCTTGTTGCTGTTCTCCTGTGCCTGTACAGCGGCACCGCCAGCCAGCACAAGCCAGGACATCAGGAGAAGGGCTTTCTTCTTAAGAAGCATAATAGATGATTAGATTGTTGTTTGAAATGAAATTAAGCTATAAAATCCAAACTTACCAAACGGAGGCATTTACCTTTTTGCGCCTGGGGCTATACCTTACTTATTGCTACTTAGTGCCATTGGCGGACGCTGCTCGTCATGGTTCGTCAGTTCCTGGTATAGCTTGGCCAGTGCCAACACTTTTGCCTCCCCGTAGAGTTGCCCCATGAAGGTAATCGTCGTCGGCATACCGTTTTTCTGGAAGCCATTTGGCAGCACTACACAGGGGTGTCCGCTCAGGTTCGTCATCACCAGGTTGCTGCCTGCAAAGGAGGGGCTTAGGTATACGTCTATACCTTTGAGCTTCTCGTGCATTTGCTGAATGATCAGGGAGCGTACCCGCTGTGCCTGCAGATACTCCACGGCAGTAACAAAACGACCTGCCCTGAATATATTTGGCCAGGCATTCTTATGCTGCTGCACCATCAGGCTGTCGCGGCCGCTGCGGGTCAGTTCGTCAAATGCGGTGGCCCCTTCCACCGAAATGGTCATGGTCAGGTCCCGGGCCGGTAGATTAGGCAGTTCAATCGGCACCAGCTCTATACCTGCGTTCCTGAGGGCTTCCAGTGTGGCTTTGTCATTTTCTTTAAAAGGATAGTCACGTTCAAAGTCTTTGTGCAGGTAGCCAACCCGCAGCTTTCGCACATCCACATTTTTGTTGTAATTAAACGGGGCATCTACGACGGTCAGGTCTTTTCCGTCCGGTCCATAAATAGCGTTAAACACGATGGCGCAGTCTTCGGCGGAGCGGGCAATTGGTCCGATCTTATCCATGGACCAGCTCAGCGCCATGGCACCATGCCGGCTCACCCGGCCGAATGTTGGTCGCAACCCTGTAGTTCCGCAAGCTGTGGAAGGCGATACGATAGAGCCAAGCGTTTCGGTTCCGATAGCAAAGGGAAGCAAACCTGCTGATACGGCTGCCGCTGATCCGGCTGAGGAGCCACTGGAGCCTTTTGTGGTGTCCCAGGGCGAGCGGGTTTTGCCGCCATACCATACATCGCCCATCGCCAACTCACCAAGAGTTAATTTAGCAACCAGCACAGCACCAGCCTGCTCCAGTCGCTGAACAACTGTGGCATCCAGGTCAATTTGCTGGTCTTTATAGGGCACTGAGCCCCATGTTGTTTTGTATCGTTTGGTGGCCAGCAGATCTTTCACGCCATACGGTATACCGTGCAGTATGCCTTTATACTTCCCTGCTTTTATCTCCTGGTCTGCGCGTCGTGCTTGTTCTAGGGCTAGCTCTTCGGTCAGACTGGTTACACATTGCAAGGTAGGTCCATGCTGTTTCAACCGGCCCAGGAAGAACTTGGTCAGTTCCTCGGAGCTAAGCTGCTTTGTGCGTACCAACTCTGCCAGTTGCGGGACGGAGTAGAAAGCGAGTTCTTCTCTGTTGGTAGGTAGTTTTATACCTTTCCTGCGCTCCACCTCAAACTTTTCCCGTTTCTTCTCCAACATAAACCCGACAGGTATAGGATTAAACTGCAGAGCAGGTGCAACATCATTTGTTACCGGCTGCTTTCTGATGCGCTGATAACTTTCCCGAAACTCTGCAACGCTGGCTGTAGCTGAGTCCAGTTGCGCATCCGTGAAGTTCAGACCTATCATTTGCTGAGCACTCCGCAGCACGTCCACGGTGATCTTGTCATCAGCTAGCTTTGTCACAAAAGCACCAAACAGGAAGCATGTAGCACCGAGTGCGGTATAGGTATAGGATTTCTTCATAGAAACATTCAGCTGTATTTGAGAGCTTTAAGTTAATAATTCTGTTTCATTTTTAGCTTATGCCTCGGAAATACTGGGTACAAAAAAACCGCCCCCTGCAGAGCAAGGGGCGGTTTGTAAATTCTAAGTGTTCAGAATCTGTTATGGGTTCTGATCAGATGCAGACAATTGATCGTTAGAGTCAATTTCTGTCTGAGGGATTCTCCACAAGAACGCATTATCTGTTATTGATCGGTTAAGTACGATAGCAAGACCAGCGTTGTGATAACCTTCTTTCGGATCACCAGGAGTTCTCTCCAGGTCTCTGTTTAAGCGTTTCATATCTAGCAACTGGAAGCCTTCGCCCCAAAGCTCGATTCTTCTCTGCATCAGGATCTCGTCGATCAGTGCCTGGCCAGATGTGGCTGGAGCAGTATAACCTGCATATCTAGCTTTAACAAGAGTTTCTAATAATGCTACAGCTTCCGCGTCTCTGCCAAGTCTTGCAAGTGCTTCAGCTTCGATCAGGTACATCTCAGAAGCTCTCATCAGCACATAGTCACCTTGCCATGAGCTTGTAAGTGGCTTACGGAACTTGAATGAAGTATAGTTCTCGTAGTCATTGTCTGTTGGATTCGCAAGCGGAGCCTGAACCAATGTCTTACGAACGTCTCCGTCTGCCATCGCATCATAAATTTCTCTTGCAACCAGCTTCGTACTTCCCAGACCTGCATAGCCACCTGCGGTGTTATCCATGTGAGAGTAGAATGAGGCGTAGATTGTTGCCTGGTCGTTAGGAATCTGAAGACCCCAGATCCACTCAGTGTTATGCGTGCTGAAACCATTTGCATAAGTTGTAGCATTCATAAGTGTGCGACCCTGACGAGCTGCATTTGCCTTAACGGCTGCAGTGGCATAGTCTTCCATCTGCAATGCTACGCGGGCATGCAATCCTCTAGCAACATTCACATTGATATGCGAAGGAGTTACTTTTCTGGTTTTACCATCTAGAAGTGCTTCAGCAGCAGAAAGGTCAGCAACAATCTGGTTGTAAACTTCTTGTACAGTGCCTCTGCCTTTTCCTACGGCAGCGTTTGGCTCAGTGTACAATGGAACACCTGGAGCATTTTCATGACCTTTGTAGGTATGCTGATACAGATTAACCAGGTAGAAGTAAGCGTATGCTCTAAGAGTCAGTGCATTACCCTTGATATAATCTTTATCTGCCTGAGGGCCGGTTGCATTATCAATGTTCGCTATCAGGTTGTTTGCATTGAAGATTACACGATAGTAGTGTCTCCAGGCATAACCAGATCTGGAAGTAGCTGTAGTTGACGTAATAGATGACAGGTTATAGTCTGCCACATACCAGCCATAGCCTCTTACAGGAGTGAACATGTCCGTGCCCATGTAGTCCATGGCGATATCGAGTGCCTTCTGGCCGAACTTGTCATGGTCTTCACTGTCCCACATGAATCTGTAGATACCATTCAGTCCTACTAAGGCTCCATCTGTAGTAGCAAATACCAGTTCATTTGGAACCTCTGAGTTAGGACTAGTCTCCAGGTACTCCTTCTCGCAGCCCACCAGCATTAGCGCTGCTAGCGCTAATGGGGCAACCTTTTTGAATATATTCTTCATAAAATTTATAATCCTAATTAAAAGTTAGCATTTAAGCCTACCGTGTAAGTACGCATTACAGGATAAGAGAAATCAGCTGTTCCGTTGAAGCTACGCTGAGGGTCCATACCTGGGTTCTTAGTAAGAATAAATGCGTTCTCAACTGAAGCAAAAGCTCTTACACTGCTCACACCTACTTTAGAGATAAGAGAAGCTGGAAGGGTATAACCGAAGTTGATGTTCTTAATGTTCAGGTAAGATGCATCAAACAACCATCTTGATGAATAACCATCCTGATTTGTAATCGCGTTTTGCAATCTAGGCACATCTGTGTTAGTGTTCTCTGGAGTCCAACGGTTCAGAAGGTCCTTGTGCATGTGCGTTCCATAAGCACCTCTGTGCATCAAAGTCAGGTAGTTAGAGTCGTAGAATGTACCACCAACCTGGAATGTAGCAAGAACGGCCAAGTCAAACGCTTTGTATCTGAACGAGTTAGAAATACCACCTGTCCAGTCTGGGATTGCAGTACCATGGTAGCCAAATACACCATTGTTGATGTTATTCGTTACTGTGTCAGAACCAATGATCTGGTAGGCAGCGCTTGAAGGATTGTACAGCTTGGAGTCCGCACGGTAAAGGGCATCACCATTCTTCGGATCTACGCCCATGTACTCACGTGCCCAGAATGCATATACATCTTTGCCTTCTGCCATTCTCTTAGTACCACTAATGATTGGATCACCGTTTGGAAGTTTAGTAATCTCATTCTTGAAAGTAGTTGCGTTGAGATCAATTCTCCAATCGAAATCAGATGTAGAGATTGCGTTATAGCCTATTTGGAACTCCCATCCTTTGTTCGTCATGGTACCAATGTTAGCCCACTGTCTTAAGTCACCAGCTGATGAGTAAGGAAGCTGCACCTGGAACAACAGGTTATCAGAAGTTCTCTGGAAGTATTCTACAGTACCGTCAACTTTGTTGAAGAGTCTGAAGTCAGCGCCAATGTTAAAGTTTGCGTTGGTTTCCCACTGCAGATCTTTCGCAGCGAGGTTTTCTACAAGGGCTCCTGGATTCGAAGCGTTGTTCCAGCCCAGGCCGTAAAGACCCTGCCACTGGTAAACACTGCTAGTCACCTCGTTACCTTGCTCACCATAGCTACCTCTAAGTTTCAGTTCGTCAATCCAGTCAGCTGAAAGGAAATCTTCTTCAGAAATTCTCCAGCCAGCGCCAATTGAGTAGAAGTTACCCCAACGTACATCTTCGAAGAATCTTGATGTACCGTCACGTCTAAAGCTGGCAGAAGCTAAGTACTTATCTTTTAAGCTATAGCTAAGTTGAGAGAAGTAACCTTCGATTCTGTGCTCGCTAAAGGAAGAAGTACCACCTGTGATGTTTGCTGCAGAAGCCAGTTCAGTTGTACCTGGGAAAGGGAAGCCTGTTTTAGTAGAAGAAACGCTTCTAGACTCCCAAGAGTAGTTCTCGTGCCCAGCTAATGCAGTAATGCTATGCTCGCCGAACTTCTTGTTCCAGGTCAACACCTGGTTGAAAGTGTAAGAAAGTGTTCTTGTATCGGCTTTAGTAGATCTACCTTTGTCAGCTTGAGCATCACCGAACTGAGAGTTCTGGTAAGTTGTCGCAAAACCGTTGTAGTAGTTACCACCGAAAGTAGTCTTAAAAGTAAAGTCCTTCAGGAATTTAATCTCTGCGTATGTGTTTGCAGTAGCCTCACTTCTTCTCATGGATCTCTCATCAAGAGCCAATGTACCTAATAGGTTAGAGTTTGGCGCGTATGGTCTGATGCCCATAGGAGCATTTGTGCCACCACCCCAGTCAAGGGCATTACCACCACGAACTGGATCTGGGATAAAGTTACCTTCTCCGTCACGCTGCCACACCGGATAGATAGGGCCCATGTTACGAGAATAGTAGAATGGGTTAGAAGTAGCAGTACCTGTAGCATAGTTACCTTGGTTCTCAGACAGGTTACCAGTTAAGTTAATGCCAGTTTTCAACCAGTCATTCACTTGGGTATTGATGCTAGCACGAGCGTTTACACGGTCGTAACCAGAGAACTTAGCGATACCTTCTTCATCGATATAACCAACAGAAAGATAATAGTCGCTCTTATCTCCGGCACCTGAAACGTTTACGTTTAGGTCTGTTCTGTTCGCCTGCTGGAACAGCACATCAGACCAGTTATCCTGATAAAGCAGTGATGCGTTAGGGTTCAGTTTACCTGTTGCAGGGTCGATGATCTCAGTTCTGCCTACGTTGAAAGGATTGTAAACCAAGCCAATACCAGATCCGATGTTATCAGAAGCATATTTATTAGCAGCTTCAGGAGAAAGGCCTGCAGCAAGACGGTTGTTACGCATTGCTTCCCAGTTCAACTCATAATACTGCTGTGAGTTCACACGCTCGTATTCTGGAATAGCACGCTCAGAGACACCTTTTCTCAGGTTAACTGTAACACCTGCTCTAGCTTTGCTACCTCTCTTTGTTGTGATCATTACCACACCGTTTGCAGCACGTGAACCGTAAAGAGCAGAAGCAGCAGCATCTTTCAATACAGTTACAGTTGCGATGTCGTCAGTAGAGATAGACTGCAGTGTTCCATCGTAAGGGATACCATCCACTACATACAGTGGTGCGCTGCTAGCGTTGATCGAACCGATACCACGAACACGGATATCAGCGTTTGAACCTGGGCCACCACCACCGTTAGTAGTCTGAACACCAGCCACAAGACCTTCCAGCACCTTAGTAACCGAAGTCACCTGCTGTCTTTCAATTGACTTTGTAGAGATAGTAGACTCAGCACCAGTAAAAGCTGTTTTTGCCACAGTGCCGTAAGGCACCTGGATCACAACCTCTGACAGCTGCTTGCTATCCATTTCCAATGCCACGTTGATAGAAGTATTTGCGCCAATCGCCACCTCTTGTGCCACGTATCCAATGTAACGGAACACCAGGGTGTTCGCATTTTCTGGTACGTTTACGCTGAATGAACCGTCTGCATTAGTTGCTGTACCAGTAGTGGTACCTTTCACAACTACAGATACCCCAGGAAGAGGTACTCCGTCCCCTGCCCCCGTAACTTTACCTGTTATTGTCCTGCTCTGTGCCGCTACCTGGCCCAAAAGCGCAAACAAAAACAAGAAGTTAAGTAGTAATACTTTCTTCATAAACTACACTTGTTTTGTTAGGTTGATAATAAATAGATTAGATAATAGAATAGTTTTATCACCAAATATAGGCATTAAAAACATTTAACAAAACCTTAACAAAGATTCTGCGTAATATTTTTCTTACCCTTTGAAATCCCTCTGACAGCGTCTAAAGGCACAAAATAGCCTTTGCAACACATTGAAGGCCACATCATTCGATAAAACATATATTTTTTTGGAGAATATCCAAGGCACACCTCTACCTGCTACTTCCTTTATTCAGAAGATTTTTTTCGTTCTGTACACGAGGTGTTATAACAGAGAAGAGGTCATCCGTAACAAAAGCTAAACGCCGTAGTCCCCGGAGCCACCGTAAGCACCTGACTGGGCCATGACGATCGCATGTGCCTGCTGCGCTTCTTTGATGTTGTACTCGAACGCCAGGCGCTTATGATTAATCACATCGATGATGGTACCTATAAAACACAGCCCGCCCGTAAAGATGTACAGCAGCCCCATACCTATATGCCCCAGCACAAAACGGTGCACACCGGCTACCCCGAAGAAACCGATGGCGGCCGTTATTAGCACCAGCAATGGCTCCCGGCGCCGTGCTCTGTAAACAGAAACAAACTGCTGCGCCTCGTGGTCCGACATGGAGTTCAGCAAACCTTGCACATAAGCCATCTCGTCGGGCTCAAGTTCAGGCATTAAATTAAATACATTAGCCATAGTTTATAGTTTAGAGTGATGCAGATATAATTTGCGGGTCTGTGCTAAAAGCTCCGTCACACGCCAGCTTAGCAGCAACAACGCGGGTACCCCCAGCGGGTGGGCTTTCCAGGAAGGCCCCAATTCTCCCCTGAACAGGTAGGCTATGCTATGCCCAAGGCCGCAGCCCGGGCAGCCACCCTCCCATACCCAGCTCACCGGGCACAGACTGAACAGATGGTCGCTCGTGGGCTCCAGACCAGCCAGCAGCAACAGGCCTAGGATCCAGGCACCGGCCTCCGGCACGACGCTGCGTGCCGCATAAAGGGCGCTATTTCTGTTCATTGCTTGCATTGCCCCTATAAGGTATAGTTAATATCATGATTGTCCAAATTATAGCACGATCATTTCATAACATCTTCCTGTAGGTGTCTCGTATGACAGTAAAAGGTATAAAAGATATCAATATGGAATGTAACGTAGGATTGACTGAGCAAAAGGTTCGAGTGTTGGCAGGTCTTGCCATGATCGGGGTGGGAGCTTACTATAATATAAAGGCCTTGTCGGCTATTGGCGTTATACCTATCCTGACAGGTATGCTACGCTATTGTCCCGTAAATCAGGCGCTCGGCTATAATGGGTGCGCAGGCGAGGAGCATCGGGTAAAAAGCGCGGTACTCTAATTAATAGTACCTCACCTGCTATACCTGCGCGTCGGCTTTACGTACCTATAGCGCTATGAGAAAGATCATCCTATACATTGCGACCAGCACCGACGGGTATATAGCCCGACCTGACGGGAACATTGACTGGCTGCACGACAAGAAATACAACATCCCGGACGAGGACTTCGGCTACAGCGCTTTTTTGCAAACCATCGACACTACCCTGATGGGGCACAATACCTACCGCGAAATCCTGGGCTTCGATATGCCGTTCCCCTACCCTGAGCTGAAAAACTACGTCTTCAGCCGCTCAAAGCAGCAGGATACGGAGCACGTCTCGTTTGTGAAAGACGGAGCAGTGGATTTTGTCGAAAAACTAAAAGAGCAGCCAGGTAAAGACATCTGGCTGATAGGCGGCGGCCAGCTGAACGCCACGGTGCTGAATGCAGGCCTGCTGGACGAGATCATCCTGACTTATATACCAATCGTGCTAGGGAAAGGCATCCCACTGTTTTCTGCGGAAACCGAGGAGCATAGACTGAAACTGATACCGACCGAAAACAAACTGTACCGCAACGGCTTCCTGCAGATCAGGTACAGTTGCTGAAAGTCAGGTATAGCCACCAGAAGCAGAAGGGCCTTGCATCACAGCGAGGCCCTTCTGCTTCTGGTATTGATATCAGTTCCTACCAAGGCTTTTATGCAATCACAAGACACTGGCAGCAAGCATATTATGCCTTATCAACAAGTATCTAATCTTAAGCTAAAAGCTTTCTAACTTAAAAAAACCTGAGTCGTTATATTGACTATATCCTAAAAAATAAATGTATCGTCATGACGCACCGCTACATCTTTCCACTGCTTGTGCTTATTGGGTTGAGCAGCTGCTACCGAACGCTTTCCTCTGAAGGTGGTGGCCAGGGAGACATAAGAACAGACTCCAGGCCGGTGAATGCGGAGGACATCGAGTTACCTCCTGGTTACAAAGCCGAAGCGGTGGCCACGGGCCTTACCTTTCCTACTGACATAACCTTCGATGACCAAGGCATGGCTTATGTGATAGAAGCCGGCTACTCTTATGGCGAGGTATTCCTGGATCCTAAGCTCGTGCGCCTGGACCAGGGAGGCAGCCTGACACCCATAGCGGCTGGGCAGAAAAACGGTCCTTGGACAGGGGTCGCCTTCTACAGGGGCAACTTCTATGTATCAGAAGGCGGCCAGATGGAAGGCGGTAAAATTCTCCGGATCTCTCCTGACGGTTCACTCACAACTCTGGCTGAAGGCATGCCCTCTTTTGGAGACCACCATACGGATGCGCTGGCAGTCGGCCCTGATGGCTACATTTATTTTGGACAAGGCTCCGCGACAAACTCAGGTATAGTGGGAACTGACAACGCTGATTTCGGATGGCTGAAGCGGTTCCCTGATTTCCATGATGTGCCGTGCGACGATATCACACTGACAGGTCAGAACTTCACCACGGACAGCCCGCTACCGGATAAGCCAGGACAACAGACCACAGGCGCCTACTCTCCCTATGGCACCCCTACCACCAAAGGCCAGGTTATCAAAGGCCGTGTGCCCTGCTCCGGGGCCGTCATGCGCGTACCCCTGGAAGGCGGTACTACCGAGCTCGTAGCCTGGGGCTTTCGCAACCCCTTCGGCATTGCCTTTTCCACCGAGGGCAAGCTATACGTGACCGACAACAGCTACGACGAAAGAGGCAGCAGGCCCGTATGGGGGACCGGCGATTACCTATGGCAGGTACAGCCCGGCACCTGGTATGGCTGGCCTGATTACTCGGGCGGCTTGGCATTCGACGGTGAGAAGTTCGGCAAGCCTAGTGGAGAAGCCCCTAAACCGCTACTCGCCAGGCATCCTAACAAACCACCCCGGCCTAGTGCCACACTCGGCGTGCACTCCTCATCTAACGGGATGGATTTCTCTAGAAGCGACGAATTCGGGCACCGGGGTCAGGCTTTTATTGCCCAGTTTGGCGACATGGCGCCAAATGCGGGAAAAGTGCTGGACCCGGTAGGCTTTAAAGTAGTCCGGGTTGACGTTGGCAACGGGATCATCACAGACTTTGCCGTAAATAAAGGCAAAGAGAATGGACCTGCCTCCAAACTGAAGCATGGGGGCCTCGAAAGACCCATGTCCGTCAAGTTTTCACCGGATGGGCAGAGCCTCTACATCGTGGACTTCGGTGTGATGCAGATGACCGAGCAAGGGCCTGCTCCGCAACAAAAAACCGGTGTTGTGTGGAAAGTAAGCAGAACCAACAACTAAGCTGGCTATGAAACAACGCTATACCTTGCTCCTATTCGGCCTGCTGTTCATCGTGGCCTGTGGCACGGCAAAACGGGGCGAGCCCACGTATGCGCCCATTCCTACCTCTGAACCCGCCATTGCCCGGGGAGAAGTTGTTTTCAACACCTACTGCCAGCCATGCCATCCCGGAGGCGAGACCGGCTTGGGACCTGCCATCAATGATAAGCCCGCACCAGGTTTTGTCATCCGATTCCAGATCAGAAATGGGCTGGGCGCCATGCCTGCTTTCAAGAAAGAGGTCATCTCGCCTGAGCAACTCGATGACCTGATGGCCTACATCAAAGCACAGCGCAAAGCTAAAAAGAACAAAGAGGAGGCATCTTGAAACGCATCATTCTTGCCATCCTGCTCATGCTATCGTTCTGCCGGACTGCTACGGCAGAACGATGGCCTGTTCAAAACGATTCAGTAACTTCAAGAAAGGTCGGCGTGTTGCCCTTGCCCGCTTTTGGCTACTCTCCTGAGACACGCTGGTATGCGGGCGCCGTTGTACTGCTCACCGCACGGTTGCACCAAGATAGCCTGACGCGCACGTCTAACTTTAAGGTAGAAGGCAACTACACACAAAACAAACAGCTTATTCTTTCGTCGGAGTGGAACATGTTTTCGAAGGGCGACAGAACCTTCTTTTCCGGAGAAGCAGCCTATTTGAAGTTCCCGGAGAACTTCTATGGCATCGGCAATTCCACGACACAAGAGATGGAGGAGAACTATGACAGTAAACGCCTTGAGTTCAATGCCACGCTGCTCCGTCGTCTGCCCCGTTACTGGTACATAGGGCCACGCTACCAACTGCAGCATATGTACGCAGTAGAACCAACATCGGAAGGGATTTTGGACAACGATGCTATACCTGGCAGCGGGGGCGGCACCTCGTCCGGAGCAGGAGCCGTCTTCGCCTTCGACAACCGCCAGAACATCCTCAATCCCCAACAGGGCGCCTATGCTTTACTGGCACTAACCCGCTTTGGCAAAGTACTCGGAAGTGATTTCCGCTTCACACGTTTCGAGCTCGACCTGCGGAAATACTTCCCGCTACCCTGGAGCCACTTGCTTGCGGTGCAAGGCTATGGTGTGTTTAATTCCGGCAATCCACCCTTCCGCATGATGGGGCTCCTGGGCAGCGACAGCGATATGCGGGGGTATTACCGGGGCCGTTACCGCGATCGGCAGTATGTGGCATTGCAGGCAGAGTACAGATTCCCAATTTTCTGGCGGATTGCGGGTACTGCCTTTGGGGGAGCAGGCGATGTGGCGCCGCGGTTGGGGGCATTTGAGCAGGGAGAGTTCAAACCGAGTTATGGCTTGGGTCTTCGGTTCCTGATAGACCGGCAGGAGAACATCAACCTCCGTTTCGATTACGCTATCGGCAAAGAAGGGGCCAGCGGGTTTTATGTCTCGTTCGGAGAAGCCTTTTAGGTGAATACCCTCTGAAGATACCCAGGCCCTAAAGATTGCCCCATCCCCTGTCCTTTCCGGTTCTACTTCCATAGGTCCGATGGCGGCTTCTGTAAACTTTAGTTGGCAGGTATAGCCAAGACTAAGGTATAGCTAACAATTAGGTATAGTTGATAATCGAAAGAGCCTGCACAGACAGTACGTCCACGCAGGCTCTTTTCGATTATCAACTATACCTGTCTATTTCTTTTTCTTGGCCTTCGCTTTGGCTTTTTTGGATTTGGCGGCCTTTACTTTCGACTCTGTCTCTTCGGCTTCCTTCATCAGCGCTTTCCAGTCAAATTTGGCCTCCGGGCTGAAGTCGATGGTAGCTTCGCGGTCTTCCGGGTCAAGCTGCAGTACTTTGATGTCTTTGGTGAGGTAGGTCTGAATTTCGTCCAGAATGGGCTTCTCTTCGGAGCTGCAGAACGACACGGCTATACCTTTAGCGGTGCCGCGACCGGTACGGCCCACGCGGTGCACGTAGTTCTCAGGCTGGTCGGGCAAGTCGTAGTTTACCACATAGTCCACGTTCGGAATATCAATGCCACGGGCACTCACATCGGTGGCGATCAACAGCTTAACGTCACCCTTCTTGAAGCGCTTCATCACGTCGGTGCGGTCTTTCTGCTCTTTGCCGCCGTGTATACTGAGGGCTTCTATACCTACCCGCTCCATGGCTGCCACCACACGCTCGGCACGTACCTGCGTGCGCACAAAGGCCAATATCTTCTTATCCGGATTCTCCTTCACGACACGCTCCAGAAAAAAGCGCTTCTCGTCCATCTCCACATACATCACCGAGTGGTCCACATTTTTGGACACGGGGTCCTTCGGAGAGATCTGGATACGCACTGGCTTGTTCACCAGCGAATAGGCCAGTTCCTTGATCTTTTCGTTGATCGTGGCCGAAAAGAACAGTGTCTGGCGCTTGCGTGGCAGCTTGGTGATCAGTTGGCGGATGTCGTGGATGAAGCCCAGGTCGAGCATGTGGTCGGCCTCGTCGAGCACCAGCACCTCCACGCGCTCCAGGCGGATATACCCTTGGCTCACGAGGTCAAACAGACGGCCGGGGGTGGCTACCAGGATGTCTATACCTGCCTCCAGTTTAGCAATCTGTGGCCCCTGCTCCACGCCACCGAACACGCAAAAAGTCTTAACGCGGGTATGGCGACCCAATTCTTCGAACACTTCTGTAATCTGCAAGGCCAGCTCGCGGGTCGGCACCATCACCACACACTTAATACCGTCGGAGCGCCGGCGGTTGATGGCATACTGCAGCCTGTCGAGGATAGGTATAGCGAAGGCGGCGGTCTTTCCCGTGCCGGTCTGGGCGATGGCCAGCACGTCCTCCCCTTTCATAATAGGCGGTATGGCTTTGAACTGGATATCGGTTGGTTTGCGGAAACCAAGCTTGTCCAGGCTTTTTTTGATCTCGTCGGATATGCGGTAATCTTCGAACTTCATGGTGTTGCGTTACTGGTTAGCTACTGACCATTACGCAGGGCCGCAGCGAAATGCAAAGGTACGGCTTCTTTTTCTGATTTAATTCTACTGCCTGAAATGAGGTGCCGGCTTCTAAGGTATAGCTTCCCCTTGCGATTTGTCAGCTGTCCCCGACCCAGTTCTTCATAGTATCGTCAAGTTCCTACAGCGCTTTGGCACAATGCCAATAATAAGAGGACCCGTTCATACTGGCCAGCGTGGTGAGCAGCTACTGGAGTCACAGTGCAGGCTTTATGATTTAAGCAGCAAATACGTAAAAACTAAACCGAACGCCGCCGGCCAGCTAACAGCATTTAGCAGGAGTAGACGTATATTCTAAAAAAAATAGCAAGCACTTGTGGATAAGTGTAAGTTATCAACAAAGTTGCTAACATATTTAGCCACTTCCCAAAGAAGTTAGTTTGTAAAGTTTATATATGACTTTACGAAGGATTTGATTAAGGGCTATACCTATTAAGGTTGAATTGTTTAGTGCATGATTTACCTGCCCCTCCATTTATCGAGGGCCTATATCCCCAGAGGAGATTTCCCTGCACGGTTCAGATAGTTATACCGGTGCGTGATTTAACAAGGTTTAGAAGTACACGATTCGGACAGGTCGCGACCTGTCCTTACAGGTAGTCTCGTCCTGAAAGGCTTTGCTACAAGGCTTTTCGGGACATGGATATCCCGAAGCTTTCTGTTGGGGATATCCACATCCCCGTTCGTAAGTCTGCAGGTATACGGGGATTAGGAAATCCCCTACCGTTTACTTTCGGATTAGTAAATCCGAAAGAGCCTGTGGGCCTGTGTGCAAGTATAGTCCCCAGCAGGAATACTTCCAGATTCGGAAGTCCGGAAGAGCCAACGTAAAGCAGTTGCTCGTGAATGACGTTAAGATTTAACGTGACTACATCACTCCTCTCTAATTTCCAAACTCATAACTATCAAGATCTCACAGCCTCCCTCCTATCACTACCCGTTCTTTGTGCACACTCTTTTGTCCATCTAAGCCAAACAGCTCGATGTAAAACAGGTAGTAACCGATAGCGGCTTTGGTGCCATCCTGCCGGATGCCGTCCCAGCGGAAGAAGCCTTCAGAAGCCAGCAGCTCATTACGAACCAGCTTGCGCACTTCCCGCCCCTGCGCATCAAACACAGTGATGTTGGCTACGAAGCCGGTTTGGTCTGTACTGTAATTGATAGTAGTGAAATCTTCGTAGCCATCGCCATCCGGAGAGAAGACCTTGGGCTCTATCGTGAAAATGCGTTGCGCTGCTATACCTGGCTGGGATTGTGAATTGGGGTAACCCGGTGTAGCAAAGACTGTGGTCGCGGCCGAATGAAAGTTTTCAGGTGTGGTGGGACCATCCAGCCGGATGCGCTCCAGCGAGATGCCATTGCGGTCGTCGATCAGGCTAAAGTGCATGCGCTCGCTGTAATCAAAGCGATCGGCAACTCGACTGTCGGGCTGCAACACGATAACCGAGCCAGCCGCATCGGGGTAGGAAGGCAGTGAGGGCATCCGTAGCAATGTCTCTTCGCGGGCTGCCGGATAATTGGCTTTGATGTTCTCGGGATTGGTCGTGAGCACCACATATTGACCGGGCTCCAGTACATAAGGGGCCGCTGTGATCACACGCCGGTTAACGATGCTGTCGTTACTGGTATCGGCCAGTTGCCAGTTTTGCAGGTTAATGTATTTGTCGCTGTGGTTAACGAGCTCCACAAAATCTACGCCGCCGGGTCTGGGGTTAAACAGTACTTCGTTGATCACCACGTCGCCGGGCTCCGGTGCAGAAGGCAGGGCAAAAGTAGCTGTCAGGGGCTGCGAACTCAGATTGCCGGCACAGTCGCGTATACCTGTGGCGGTTAAGGTATAACGCTGCCGCTCCTGCAGTGGCGCATTGAGTTGCAATATCACCTCCTCAAACAAAGGCGAGGCAACCTGAATGGCTGCTATACCTATACCTACCGGGCCCAAGGTATAGCGACCCGCATCGGCAACCTGTGCGCTGTCGAGGCGCTCATTGAAACGCAGCAGCAGCCGGTCAAATGCCAGGACGGTGATATTTAGTAGTGTTGGAGGCGTGTTGTCAGGTATAGAAGCGGCTACGGAGTTAGGTTGAGCGGGCGTACCGCCTCGAGGGTCGTTGGAGGCTATCCAGTTCTCGGCTCCGGCACAGGGGTTGGTCACGTCAATCATCTCCAAGCTCCAGCCACCGTTGCGCTTGGCATTGTCGCGGTACCAGGTGTCATTGTAGCTCACGGCGTAGATCAACCGGCCATTGGGCTGGCGTAGTTGCAGAAGTTCACCGGTGTTGTTCAGGCTCGGAAAATTGCTGATACCGATTACGCGACCGTATTCTGTAAAATTGGCCACCTGCGTGTTGGGCACCACCACGGCATACTCGCCGGGCTGCAGCAGCACGTTGGGCAGGACCGCAGTAGAGGTGGCATCAGCATAGCGTATACCTTGCAGCGTAAGCACCTTTTCGGTTGGGTTGTGCAGCTCGATGTATTCAACGGCTGGCAACCCGACAAAGGGTGTTTCGCGGGACATGACCTCGGTGATGAGCAGCTCGTTATACCCGGGCAACGCAGGTGGCAGCGCATATTGAAAAGTCAACTCTACAAGGCTCTGCAAGGCATTGCCATAGAGGTCGGCTATACCTGAAACTGCAATTGTATTTGGCCCATTCCGCAGAGATTGCGCAAACGTAAGCAAAACAGTGTTGCTTGCCGTAAGTTCAGCTGAAGTTGGTTTGATGCTGCCATTTAAGGTATAGTAATCCGGATTTTGGGCTTGCTCCGGCGCCAGCGGCTCATTAAAGCGTAGTTCCAGCGTTTGCGTGCTCAGCGGCTGGGCGCTCTCCAGCACGGGCGGGTTCGTGTCCGTTATCCGGAAATCATCAAAGAAAAACCGTTGGCTATTGGCTGAGCTATACCTGACCAGCACGCCAAAATAGGCGGAGTGTTTGTGAGTAGCATCTGTTACAGTCCCCTGGCTCACATAACTTTGCCCCGTTCCGGTCACATCAATCTCGAGCCGCCAGGTATAATCGAGGCCCCGCGTCACCCGCACCCGCACGATGTTGTTGGAAGTTGCCAACTTTTTGTCCACGCCGTTGATGATTAGTACAGAGGGCTTGCCGGTATCTTTTCTATGGAGACTCACCTCGTCGGCCGTGTTGCCAATCCGGACAAAGTAGCCATTCACATCTGCGGCTTTCAAATCCCCTTTGTCTGCGATCAGGAAAATATCGGCATAGTTGCTCGATGAGGTAGCCAGGCGCAGATTGGCCCAGAACTCCCATACCGTACCTTCTGCTGCCTGCGAGGGTGTGGACAGGTATAGCGTGGTGCCTGTCACTGCCGGCCCGTTGCTCTGCAACTGGTTTTGAGGATTTACCATAAAGCCGCTCACATCGCCCGCCCAGATAGGATTTTGGGTGAAGTTTCCGTCAGAGAAATCCTCCTGGAGTTGAGCGCTAGTCAGGTATGGGAGAAAGAGAAGAAGCCCTGTCGCCAGCACCTTTTGCGTGAAACCTGCTCTGAGGAGATCAGGGATAAAGTAGTTTATACCTATCACGAGCCCCTGCACCCATGTCGTCATTCTCAAAGAATACTGAGGGCCAGCATGATATGTAATGATTTGAGAATCTATTATAGCTTGGCGTAAAGTTTGTTTCATGCGCAGATGTTTCGGTGAAAACTTACGAACTTCGCAGCCGCAAAAAGGGAAAGGCGGAACGAGAGTCCAAAGAACGATGGCACGCACAGATCTTCGAAGACACTGTGAAATCGGGTATACGAACCGTTTTTGAAAATTTAGAACTTTTACGCGGCCCAGATAAGTTAGTTAGAGGAGGCTGGAGAGTTTAGGAATGCTGTGTCACGGATCTTGTGTTGGAAGGCTCTTGTAGAAACAGGTCGCGACTCGTTCGAAGCGTGCACAGGTATAATTGTCTGAATCAGGATTTGCAGGATTAAAAAATTGGCAGGATTCAGACTAGAGTATCTCGAATTGTCTGTTATTTGGAGTAGCCATCGCACTGGGATAGGCTATACTCGGATCAACAATTCAACCATTAAACAATTAATTAATATACCCTAAACAATGAAAGTAGCAGTAGTAGGCGCCACTGGACTAGTGGGCGGCGAGATTTTGAAAGTACTGGCGGAGCGCGACTTCCCGGTAACGGAACTGTTGTTGGTTGCTTCTGAGAGATCTGTTGGTAAACAGATGGCGTTTAAGGGTAAACAGATAAAGGTAATCGGGATGCAGGACGCGATTGCGGCTGCCCCGCAAATTGCCATTTTCTCAGCCGGCGGTAGCACCTCTACCGAGTGGGCGCCAAAGTTTGCCGAAGCAGGCATAGTAGTAGTGGACAATTCCTCAGCCTGGCGCATGGACCCGACCAAAAAGCTGGTGGTACCGGAGATCAACGCCAAAGAATTGACCAAAGAAGATAAGATTATTGCTAACCCGAACTGCTCGACCATCCAGATGGTGGTAGCCCTGAACAAGCTGCACGAAGAGCTGCAGGCCAAGCGCATCGTGGTGAGCACCTACCAATCGGTAACAGGCACCGGCGTGAAAGCAGTGGAGCAACTCATGAACGAGCGCGCCGGCAAGGAAGGCGAGATGGCGTATCCTTACCCCATCGACCTGAACGTGCTGCCGCACATCGACGTGTTCCAGGACAACGGCTACACCAAAGAGGAAATGAAGATGATCCTCGAAACCAGGAAGATCATGGGTGACGACTCCATTCGTGTAACGGCCACAGCGGTGCGTATACCTGTCATGGGTGGCCACTCGGAGTCGGTGAACGTGGAGTTTGAGAAAGACTTTACGCTGGAAGAGGTATACCGCATCCTCAACGAAACGGAAGGTGTCAAGGTAGTAGATGACGTAAAAAACCTGCAATACCCGATGCCGAAAGACGCCCACGGCAAAGATGAGGTGCTCGTAGGCCGTGTGCGTTTAGACGAAACTCAGCCAAGAACGCTGAACATGTGGATCGTAGCCGATAACCTGCGCAAAGGCGCTGCGACCAATGCTGTGCAGATTGCAGAGTATTTGGTGAAGGAGGGGCTGGTGTAGGTATAGCTGCGATCACGACACATACATCAAGTAGAACTACAAAATTTGCTCTTCCGGACTTCCAAGCCTGAGAGCTAGAAAATGGGGACTAAGAAGTCCCCATTTTTTATTTGTGCCGAGTTAAGCGGATATCCATATCCTCAGCAGGTTGGGTTCAGACTCAGAGACCAAAGATAGCAGGAGTGATGATGCACAATACTCGGATTATATTAATTTAGCCAAACTATACACATATTAAGAGAAAAGTATGGATGAGTTTCTTTCTCAGATAGATAATTTGAGATTAATTAAGTTAATCGGTGGAGTTAGCGTAGTAGCCTCTGCAATTCTCCTCTATTCAAGTAAATTAATTAACCAAAGAATCGTACATAAATGGCAAGAATCTAGTAATAAGAAGCTTGAAGAATTAAAAAGTGTATTAAACAAAAACAATTCGGTTATAACTACTTTAACTCAGCAGCATGGCCATAGCTTCCAAAAGCTATTAGACAAAAGAATTGAAGCTGCTGAAATATTTTGGGATGGAATACTTAAGATGAAATCTTCTATCCCTTCTATAGTTTATCTTACCTATCAAGTTTTTATAGATGAAGAATTAAACTTCTCAACCCTCAAGAAGAAGCAAGGCTTTGAATCTGAAATAGGGAATGTTCCTCTAATTAGTTCTAGTATAGAATTAACCAATATTTCTTATAAAATTATCCGTTACAGACCTTTCATTTCTGAACAACTATGGCTTCTTTTGCTTGCATACCAAGGATTTATAGGCAGGACCAGCTACTTGTTAGTAGACGGTTATTTGAAAGAGCATATATGTAATTGGAAAAAAGATCCAGGCACTAAACAAATATTAATGACGGTACTATCCGAAGCAGAATTTGAGTATTTGTCTAATGTAAATCCAAATGCCTACGAATCAACACTTCAAATAATTGAGAGTAAAATTCTGGCAGAAATTAAAAAATTGATATCTAGTGAAAACTTAACAATAAATAGCTTATCCGAGCTACAGAAAATAAATCAGATACTAGAGCAAAAGAATTTTTAACTCAAAACTCTACTCCTTCGAATTTGTAATCCGCGTTTAGAAGAGACTATAACTTATAAGCAGGTAGAGTGCAAATCCGCAATTATAAAAGTTCAGGATTTGCACTCATAAACAGCAGATCATACAACATTAATGCCCATTCAACCCATTCATACCCAGCGACTAGCCCTAGTCCCTTTCACGCTTCCGGTAGCACAGGCACTTTATGCCTTCAACACAGGTATACTTACCCAGATCGGCTTGCAACCCACCCGCTTCTGGCCCGATCAGGAGAGCATGGATACCCTGCCCCGAATCATCAAAAGGCTGGAGCAACTACCGGAGCCAACTGGTTTTGAATCGTGGATGATCGTGCTGAAACACAATGCCACTGTGATTGGCGATGCCGGTTTCAAGGGCGGACCGAATCAGGAAGGGACTGTAGACATCGGTTACTCCATAATCGAGCAGGAACAACAGAAGAGCTATGGACTGGAAACGGCAAGGGCCTTGGTTGATTGGGCCTTCTGGCACCCGGAAGTGAAAGCTGTCACGGCAAACTGCCTGGTGGAAAATATTCCCTCTGCACGCATACTTCAGAAATTAGGTATGGAAGAAGTGGTTCGGGATGATGAATTGGTTTACTGGAGGCTACTCCGCCCGGAAGCTACCAGATAAAACGCAGGTACAGTTAAAAATCTACTTTATACAAATCTTCCATCTGCCGTTGGGTCACGAACCGGGGCATGGCACGGAAGAACGTGTTCCGAAGCTTACCCAGCAGCGGATTTCGCCAGTGCGCCACCTCCCCCAGTGTTCTTGACAGATAAATCACTTTGGCAGTACGGGCCTTACGGCGTTTTTCGTAATTTTTAAGAGCGTTGGCCAGCACAGGCTCCTGCTTTAGGCACTGCGCCAGCACCACGGCATCTTCTATGGCTTGGCAGGCGCCCTGCCCCATGTTGGGCGTTGTGGCGTGGGCGGCATCACCGAGCAACACAACACGACCATACACAAAATGCCTGAGTGGTTTCAGGTCAGCAATATCGTTCCAGATGAGTTGGTCCTGCGAAGTGGAGGCCAGTACGGCTTCTACAGGCGAATGCACTTTTTCGAAGTGCCGGGCCAGTTTTTCGGGCGTCATACGGCGCATTTTCTCGTCGCGCTGCGGGGCGTTGATGCAGGCATACCAGTAAATTTTGTCGCCCTGCAGCGGCGCTATACCTACCCTGCCCTCCGGCGCCCAGGTTTCTGCCGATATCATCTTGTTGATGTCTACTCCTGGGTTCTCGATCACAGCCCGCCAGCAGGTATAGCCGGCGTAGCGCGGGATGCTGTCAGGCACCAGTTGCTGGCGTACCACCGAACTGATGCCATCGGCGGCGATGAGCAGATCGGCGGTAGCGAGGCAGCCATCGGCAAACAGGATCTGCACCTGGTCACCGTGCTGCGTTATTTCCTCGCAGCGCTTGCCCAGCACTACTGTATCCGGCTTGAGGTGGCTCAGGAGTACTTCATGCAGGTCGGCGCGGTGAATCACAAAATTGTTGATGCCATACCTGCTGCTCAAGGGACGGGTATCCATGTTGCTGATTTCGCGGCCGTGCTCGTCAAAAATAACCAGCGCATCGAGTTGCTTCCCTCTGGCCACCACGTCGTCCATCACACCTAATCGCTGAAGTCCTTGCATGGCATTGGCCGCCAGTCCTACGCCCGCTCCCAGCCCTTTGAACTTAGGAGCCGCCTCGTAAACGGTGGCTTCTATACCTGCCTGCTGCAGTGCAAGCGCCGCGCACAGACCGCCGATTCCACCTCCTACTATAATGGCTTTCATACAAGTTCCTGTTTATACCTTCACTTCATCTTCTACCGAAGACCTGCCAAACACTTTTGCCACCCATCTTGGCAGGAAAACAGAACCCAGTACCAGGTATGGATAGTACGTAATCAGGCGGTAGAGCACCACCACAATATTGCTGAAGCCACCCAGGAATAAGCCAAAGAAGCTCGGGAAAGCCATTTCCACGATACCGGCCCCGCCTGGTGTTATGGCCACCAGCATCACGATCCAGAAAATAAGGTTGCGCGAGATAATGAGCATATGCTCGGCAAGCGTAACGTCGGTAAAGGCTGCAATCAGGCAGTTGAGCAGGAAGTAGCGGGCGCTCCACACGAAAATAGTCGAGATGATGGCCCGGGCCCAGTAGTTAAAGTCTTTGCCGCGCAGTTGCTGCGAAGCCCATATAATTTCGTTGCCATGCTGGTGCGCATTGATGCGCCACTTGCGCAGCAGTTTCCAGCCGGTTAGCTTCAGCAAAATCCACTTGAAGGCACGCGGTCGCACAAACAGCGCGTAGATCATAACAAAGGTATAGGTGGCAATGAGTGAGTAGCTGATATAAAAGGCCATTTTGAGCGCACCCACATCAGAATCCGAAAGTCCTAGACTGGGGAACACCTCGCCCTGGATGAAAAGCAACACAAGGGGTGCCGCTATAATAAAGAACATATTGTCGAGCACGGCCGTGACCATGACGTAGGCCAGCGACTTGCCCAGCGGTATACCTTCTTTGTTGAGCAAAATAGTGGCGATGGTGGAGCCGCCCACTACTGAGGGCGTGATGGCTGAGGCGAACTCCCAGAGCATGATCACATCAAGGCTGCTTCGCCAGCTCAAAAACTTATCGGTCAGGTTGCGAATGCGGTACATGTAGCCCAAGTCACGGATCACGAGCACGAGCAGCGCCGCGGCCAGCCACCACCAGTTAGCCTGAGCTATACCTTTCAGGTCGCCGAGCTTGTCGTCTTTGATGAACAGCCAGGCCGTGGCGCCCAAACCCAGCAGAACCGGAATCAGGATCTTGATCGGACTGAAACTCTTTAATATGGTTTTTTTATTTTGATCCATGTAGGCTATTCTAACCCAGTTCTTCGGCGCTTGCTCTTAAATAGCTGACGTGCAAAACTACTTAACTATTCGGCAACTAGGGAAGTCGGGTTGGCTTTTTAAGGATTTTCTGGCATTGCTATTCCAGAATGAGCTGTATTACCTGGGCCGCCTGCCCTTCGGCTCTGGTAATTATAAAGTCGTTGAACCCGTCGCCTACTTCGATGCCGATCAGGTTGAGTTGCAGCATGTCGAGTATTGCCAGGAAGTTGAAGATCATGCCTATCTTGTCCGGGAAGGCCGAAATGATCTCCGAGAAGGCTATCTTTTCTTTCTCTCCCATCACACGAATTATGTAATCCCGCTGCTCCTCTATGGTATAAGGATAGGTGAGAACGGTATGTTTTGGGCGGCTCTGCTCCTCTTCAAAACGCAGCATTACTTTGTCGAACACGCGCATGAGTTTGTAGAGGCTCAGGTCCTGCAGTTCGTACTCGAAGTGGTTGGCGTTGGCGATCTGCTGTAGCTCTTCGTGCACGTTGCCCCGGTTTTCCTGTGCCAGACGCATGTCTTCCATCTGCCCGAGGTCGCCTAGCACAGCCTTGTACTTCTTATACTCCAACAGGTGCTGTACCAGCTCCTGGCGCGGGTCTATCTCGTTGCCTTCCTCGTCTTTTTCGGTGCGGGGCAGCAGCATTTTGGCCTTGATGCGCATGAGCGTGGCGGCAGTCAGAATAAAGTCGCTGGCCACCTCAATATTGAGCTGCTCCATTTGCCGAATGTAGCCCATAAACTCGTTCGTGATCTGAAAAATCGGAATGTCGTGGATGTCCAGCTCGTCACGCTCGATAAAAAAGAGCAACAGGTCAAACGGCCCCTCAAACAACGGTAATTTAATTTCGAAACTCACTTCTCTGGCCTTTGGTTAATGCGCTGATCGCAACTGATGGACAAAAATACTAATTTATTCGGATGAAATAGCAGCCCAATGGCCACGCTACAAAGGCCGTACCTCCACGATTTCCAAACAAATTAAGCTCACAACTGTATAAGTGTAACATTATCAAGGGGAGTGTTTGCTATTTAGTTCCGTAAAACACCCTACCTGTTGGCAATCAACCGCTTACCACCCGCACACCATACATCGCCGTCGGCTGCCCTGACAGGATAGGGAGGAGAAATAGCAGCTCGTATTCTGATTTTTGCTAACTTTACGTTTTGTCCGGCAGACTGTATTTTGCACAATGCAAACTTTTGCCTGAAAAATTTGTTGGAAGTCTATAATAAAGACATTTCTATGATCATCAAACCAGGAGATCTCCTTGCCTCCATTGACTCGCCTGCCGACCTCCGCGCCCTTAAGCCAGAGCAACTGCTGCAGGTATGCCAGGAGCTAAGGCAATACATAATCGATGTGGTATCGATCCACGGCGGCCACTTTGGGGCCAGCCTTGGGGTGGTGGAACTGACCACGGCGCTGCACTATGTGTTTCAAACCCCTTACGATCAGCTGGTATGGGATGTGGGGCACCAAGCCTACGGACACAAGATCCTGACCGGCCGCCGCGACAACTTCCACACTAACCGTAAGTATGGCGGAATCTCTGGTTTTCCGAAGCGTAAAGAAAGCGAATACGACACCTTTGGCGTAGGCCACTCAAGCACCTCCATTTCGGCGGCGCTGGGTATGGCTGTCGCCTCGCAATACAAAAACGAAGAAGACCGCCAGCACATTGCCGTGATCGGTGATGGCGCCCTGACCGGTGGAATGGCCTTCGAAGCCCTGAACCACGGTGGCGCCACTAACGCCAACCTGCTGGTAGTGCTCAACGACAATTGCATGAGCATTGACCCGAATGTGGGTGCTCTGAAAGAATATTTAACTGACATTACCACTTCGCGCACTTACAACAAGCTGCGCGACGAATTGTGGAATGTACTTGGCAAGATCAGCAAATTCGGTCCGAACGCCCAGCACATTGCCTCTAAGGTAGAAAGCGGCATCAAAGCCACGCTATCAAAGCAGAGCAATCTGTTTGAAGGTCTCAACTTCCGCTATTTCGGCCCGATCGATGGGCACGACATCAACCATCTCGTGTCGGTGATGGAAGACCTGAAGCGTATACCTGGTCCGAAGATCCTGCACGTGCTTACCACTAAAGGCAAAGGATTTGCGCTGGCTGAAAAAGACCAGACCAAATGGCACGCGCCGGGTCTGTTCGACAAGATAACGGGCGAAATCTATAAGAAGCAATACGATACACCACAGCCGCCGAAGTACCAGGATGTGTTTGGCCATACGATGGTGGAGCTTGCCGAAAAGAACGACAAGATCATGGGTGTAACACCTGCCATGCCGTCTGGCTGCTCGCTCAACATCATGATGGAGGCCATGCCCGACCGTGCTTTTGACGTAGGTATAGCCGAGCAGCATGCGGTAACTTTCTCTGCAGGTCTGGCTACGCAGGGCATGGTGCCGTTCTGCAACATTTACAGCACGTTTATGCAGCGTGGCTACGACCAGGTGGTGCACGATGTGTGCCTCCAGAACCTGCACGTAGTATTCTGTCTCGACCGTGCCGGCTTTGCCGGTGCCGATGGACCGACGCACCACGGTGCTTACGACATTGCCTACATGCGCTGCATCCCGAACATGGTGGTAGCCGCCCCGATGAACGAGCAGGAACTGCGTAACATGATGTATACCGCTTCGCAGGAAGGTGCTGGTCCGTTTACGATCCGTTACCCGCGTGGCGAAGGTGTGATGCCAAACTGGCGTACTCCGCTGGAACTGCAGCAGGTAGGTAAAGGACGCACCGTGCAGGAAGGCGAAGAAGTAGCGATCCTGACATTCGGACACATTGGTAATTATGCCGTGGATGTTTGCCAGAAACTGAGCTATGACGGTATCAACCCGGGCCACTACGACATGCGCTATTGCAAGCCACTGGACGAGGAGCTGTTGCACCACATTTTCAGCAAGTATAGCAAAGTGATCACTGTAGAAGACGGCTGCCTGCAAGGCGGTTTCGGAAGCGCGGTGCTGGAGTTCATGGTCGACAACGGCTATACCTCGCAGGTGAAACGCCTCGGCATGCCTGACCAGGTGTTCGAGCACGGCTCACAACTGGAACTACACCGCGATGCTGGCTTCGACCCGGCTGCTATCGAGAACACCGTAAGGGAGATGATCGGTGTGGCAGTGAAGGTATAGTTTCCTGACAAAGGACTTTTTGAAAAAAGACATAAGACAAACCCCGCAGTTCTTTAGGAGCCGCGGGGTTTTTATTTGGAATATGGGTATAGGGACAGGTCGCGACCTGCCCGAGGTATACTTTGCAATGAAACAAGAAATTATCCTTTGCGATACACATTCCAACACATACTTTTATAACGACACAATTATTTATGCACGATTCGAACAGGTCGCGGCCTATACCTACAAAGAAATACCATAAACTATGACAAAACATACGACCTATACCTCTGCCGGCTCCGGCGACACACTCGTTTTCCTGCACGGCTTCTGCGAAAGCACAGAAGTTTGGTATGAATTCACAAAACCACTGCAAAAGCAATTCCGGGTAGTGGCGCTGGACCTGCCCGGCTTCGGCGGCAATACCTCAGGTATAGCCGATTACAGCATGGAAGGTATGGCCGACTATGTGAAGGAAAAGCTGGAAGAACTCGGCATTAAAAAATGCATTCTGGTTGGCCACTCCATGGGCGGCTATGTGAGTATGGCTTTCGCTGAGAAGTATAGCAGCATGCTCAACGGCGTTTGCCTTTTCCACTCCTCTGCCCTCCCCGACACCGACGAGAAGAAAGATAACCGCAACAAGACCATCGAGTTTGTAGAGAAACACGGCGTAGAGAAGTTCATGCAGTCCTTCATTGAACCACTCTTCTATAGTGAAAATCGTGACCGACTGAAGAAAGAAATCGCGTTAATGAAAAAGATCGGCACCAACACACCGAAAGAAAGCGTAACCGGAGGCCTTGCCGCCATGCGCGACCGCAAAGACCGAACTGACATACTGGCTGCTGCAAAGTATCCGTTTCTATTCATCTTCGGAAAAGACGATGGAGCCGTTCCACTCGACAAAGCCCTGGAGCAATGTCACCTCCCCGACAACAGCATGGTCTATTTCCTGGGGCAGACCGGCCACATGGGCATGTTCGAGCGCACCTACGAAACACGCAAAGCACTGGAGAAATTCGCTGAAACGATTTATGGGTGAGGGTTGAATTGCTAAATGGCTATATTGTTAAATTGTTGATTGCTGGGTGCATAATTAACCTGCCTCTCCTTTGTATATGGCTCCAGTCTCAGTGAGGTTTCATCACGATTCGGACAGGTATAATGATGCAAGATTCAGCAGGGATGATTGGCCTTTACAGGCATTCATAATTTTATAAAAGGCTCTTCGGGACATCCATGTCCCGAAGCAAACTGTTGGGGATGTCCACATCCCCGTATGTAGGTTAAGATTTGCAGGTATACGGGGACAAGAATGTCCCCGGCAGAAATTCTTCCGGACACGGATGTCCGGAAGAGCAGTTTTAGAAATACTTCCGGACGTAGACGTCCGAAAGAGCGTCTGGATTGCTCTAAACACGAAAGACGTTACAGTGTAACGTCGCCGCATTTTAACTTTTTAGCTTTTAAATTTTCTAACTTCCCGATTCCCTAACTCTCAGACCCCTCAACTCTCAAACTTCCTTGCTCCAACAAACCTTAGCTCCGCCCGCCCGAATCTTGCCTACGCTTGTGTTTTCGCAGTTTGCGGGTACTTCGCTTTGGTTTGCCGGCAATGCAGTATTACCGGAGCTGCAGGAATCGCTGCAGTTGCAGGATGGGGCGCTGGCTTTGCTAACCTCAGCGGTGCAGTTGGGCTTTATAGCAGGTACGCTGGTATTTGCTTTTCTTTCGCTGGCCGATCGGGTGTCGCCGCGTCTGCTGTTCTTGCTTTGTGCTTTGCTTGGTGCTGTGGCCAATGCTGTGGTGATATTCGCGGCCAAAGATCTTTATGCTGTGCTGTTACTCCGGGCGCTGACGGGCTTTTTACTGGCAGGCATCTACCCGGTAGGCATGAAGATAGCGGCCAGTTGGTATAGCACAGGACTCGGGAAAGCCATTGGCTACCTGGTAGGCGCGCTGGTGCTGGGCACTGCTTTTCCGCATTTGATCCGGGCATTGGGTGCTTCGTTGCCCTGGCAGCAGGTGCTGGGAACGATAAGCGCATTGGCAGCAGCAGGCGGCTTGCTCCTATACCTGCTTGTGCCCGACGGACCATACCTGAAAAAAGGCGCCACATTCAGGATCGGAAACATGTTGCAGGCTTTTCGTGATCGCGGATTCAGCTCTGCTGCCTTTGGTTACTTTGGCCATATGTGGGAACTCTATACCTTGTGGGCTTTCACACCGCTTATCCTAACCCTGTCACTCCCCCAACTTTCCAGTAGCGAGGTGTCGGCTTATAGCTTTGCTGTGATCGCGGCCGGCGCGGTTGGCTGTATAGGCGGTGGTTATCTGTCGCAGGTATGGGGAAGCGCGCGGGTGGCCTTTGTGCAATTATTACTTTCAGGCTTGTGCTGCCTGCTTTCGCTGCTCGTGCTGCAACTAGGATCGTCACAACTTATCATACCATTTCTGCTCTTCTGGGGCATTGTGGTGGCAGGCGATTCACCGCAGTTTTCAGCCCTGACAGCCCAGACTGCCCCGCCGCAACTGGTTGGCACCGCACTCACTATTGTAGTAGCCATTGGTTTTGCCATTACGGTGGTCAGCATCCAGCTCACAGGTTTTTTGCTCACCCAGTTGCCGCTACACTATACTCTGGCGCTACTGGCTATCGGCCCGATGCTGGGTTTGTTGGGTCTGCGTCGCCTGGTATAGTGTGCCCCGCGGCCCTTCCGGCTATACCTTAAGTAATGGCCTATACCTATCCGGCCAATAAAAAAGCCGGCTCAAAATTGGGCCGGCTTTTCTGCTCAAAATATACTTTGCTTTTATACCTTATTCGGCTTTCATCTCCATCTTGGAGCCATCACCTGCCACAAGGTCCATCTCTTTATCCGTCAGTTTCTCTACTGTAAAGTTCTGCGACTCGTTAGCGCCCTCAAACGTAAGAGACAGGCGTCTGCCCGCCTGGTCGTAGGTCCAGGTGCCGGTTTGGAGAGAGCCACCGCCCCCCATGGCAAAACGACCGTCCGAGTAGAACTGCATGGTTTCGTCCTTTTCGTCCGAGGTTAGTTTGTCTTTGTCGCCGGAGGCTGTTGTTTCTTTGGCGGCTTTCCAGGTCTTGCTGCTGCCACCTGATATCATGTTGGCGTTGCCGGCGTTGTCTTTGTCACCGCCGCAGCTCGTCATAAAAGCCATCAGCACGAAGGCCATTACAAATGTAAAGTAGGCTTTCACCTGTTTCAGATTCCTGTTCATTTTATTCATAGTTTATTGGTTATACTTTCCTGCGCCTGTTTACTTAAGCGGCGTGCATAGAGTACGGTTAAAACTTTTTTAAAGTTGATGAAAGCTATATAATCTGGCAGGAATACAATGAGATACAACCATGCAAACCATTTGGCGTATCTATTTAAGCAGTGCGCTTTTACAGCTGCACCATAAAAACTGTTTACTGACATTATAAGAATTTGAAATATGGGATTGCGTGATTTTTTTAAGAAAGGGGACAAGGAACCCGTTAAGGCTCCAAACCCTACCAACCGCCAGCCAGGCGATGGCTCATTTTTTAACCAGCAGTCGCCTCAGCAACCAGGGGCACAGCCAGCAACAGGCCAGGACACTTATACCGTAAAGAGTGGTGACTCGCTTTCTAAAATTGCTAAGCACTACTACGGTGATGCCAACGCCTGGAAAAAGATTTACGAGGCAAACAAGGCAACTATCGGCAGCAACCCTGACCTGATCAAACCAGGCCAGCAGTTTGTAATTCCGAAGCAGTAGGTTTGCTCAAGTTAAAACAGAAAGGGCCGGCTTTATTAAGCTGGCCCTTTCTGTTTTAACTAAAAAACTCACCATCTGTAAATGTTAGAGAACGGGTCCGGCATGCGGGGAGATGGAGGTTGTACATGTTGTGTACGCACACTAAATCTAATTGGAAGGATCATTTCAGACGCTATTGGTTTTCCTAGCCTCGTAGCCGGGTTCCAGGCTGGCATGCTGTTTACAAACCGCAGCCCTTCTTCATCAACCTTAGGATGTACGCTTTTCTTAACCGTGGCATCCTTCACCTGCCCGTCTTCCATCACAGTAAAACTTATCATTAGTAAACCTTCTATTTTATTCCTCCCCATATAGGTACTTGATGGTCCCTTGAAGTTTTTCTTTGTGTACTCAAACAAGTCACCTTTGAAACTAGCTTCTATAACTGGTACCCCATATTGCAACGTGTCGACTTCACCATTACTTCTACGCTGCACAACCTGGAAATAATAATCTGCAGGCGCAACATCCGACTGCGGCAGATCCACTTTTGTAATCTGACATCCCAACAAATCAGCTGCAACCGGATATTTGGCCGCATAATACTTCGGATCAGTTCTCCATTGCTCTATATAAAAAAGATAGTCTGGCAAACTCACTAAATGCATTAAATCATCTTTACTGATAGTCGGCACCCCATTTACATAAATTGTACCACTCAGAATTTTGCCTTTGCTATCATATATCTGCTCAAGCTCCATTTTTCCGCTAGCATCTGTAAGTCGCCACCAACCTGTCTTATAGCCGTCAACGAACATACCTTCCAGTATGGAGGTACCCTTTCCATTTGCCGCCGCAAAAGGTGCTTTATACTCTCCTTGACCGTCTTTTACGAGCTGATTCCCGGTTTCGCTCCAAAGATTATTCACCCGCATCTCTTCTCCGTTCAGCGTTACATCTGCCAAAGGCGTTCCCGAAGCACTCCAAAACTTCCAGTTCCCGGTTGGAACATTTTCAGAAAAATTGCCCTCACAATCCACCTGACCATTAGGATGGTAGAAAACCCACTTACCCCACTTCTTGCCCTGCGCATTATAATAGCCTTTGGCCATAACTGTGTTATCTGCATAGTAATCGGTAACGACATGCTGAAACAAAGGAGCGCCCAGGTGCTGCATTTCCTTCACTTCAGCAGAGAAGTAGGTCAGCCGCTTAGCCACAGCGTCCTTTGGTGAGGTAATTTGCCAATCGGCATTGTAATGAAGTATCACGGCTTTGTACTCTGGTTCTTCGTCTCGTTGAGCGAAAGCCTGCGCCGTCAAAAAAAGAAGCAGAACAGCGAGTAAAGTATGTTTCATAAAAAGGGTGGGGTTGCTGATTCAAACATAATCAAAAAAGCCCGCGAGGGCATATAGTCCTGCGGGCTTTTGAGAAATCAATAAGTACTCTTTAATAGCTTAGAAACGCTCGTCGGCCGAGAAGTAGAAGTCGCCTTCGATCTGTGCGTTTTCGTCAGAGTCAGAGCCGTGTACGGCGTTGGCTTCGATAGACTTGGCGTATACCTTACGGATGGTGCCTTCTTCAGCCTGGGCCGGGTTAGTAGCACCGATCAGCTTACGGAAATCTTCTACTGCGTTGTCTTTCTCCAGGATCATGGCTACGATCGGGCCGGAAGACATGTATTTTACCAGGTCACCGTAGAAAGGACGCTCCTTGTGCACTTCGTAAAACTTGCCGGCACGCTCCTCAGTCAGTCTTGTCTTCTTCATCGCCACGATGCGGAAGCCGCCTTCCTCGATCATTTTAGTAATGCCACCGATGTTGTTATCTGCAACCGCATCCGGCTTAATCATGGTAAATGTGATGTTTCCAGCCATGTCTATTGTGTTAATGTGTGTATGTTTCGTTTCGAAGGTGCAAAATTAGCGCATTTAGCTTAATTATAGCAGTACTTGGCCCATACTTTCTGCAAATATTTATGCCGATGCGCATACTGCTATACCTGCAGGCTATACCTTGGTAATACTTTCAGAACGGCCTGGAGCGTCTTAAAACGCTATTTTTTTATTGCATTAGAAGTTATTTCTTCAGAAATTCGCGCCTTATATCCCTATTAATCAGCGGATTTATAACAAGCTTTATGCATGACATTAATGCTCTCAAAGAGCTCCTGAGAGAACCTAAAGAGGTGATGATCACCACACACCACAAACCAGACGCCGATGCGTTGGGTTCGTCGCTGGGTCTGGCCGGCTACCTCAAAAAGCTCGGGCACCGGGTTACGGTTATTACGCCTTCCGACTACCCGAGCTTTCTTACCTGGATGGAGGGCAATGATGATGTACTCGCTTACTCAGAGAAAAACGACGCTTTGGTGCAGCGCATCATCGCAGAGTCGCAGGTGATTTTCTGCCTCGACTTCTCTAACCTGTCGCGCATCCACGAAATGGGTGATTACATCCGCAATGCCAAAGGCACTAAAGTGCTGATAGACCACCACCTGCAGCCGGAGGATTTCGCTGACCTGGATTTCTCTAACCCACAGGCCGCCGCTACCGCCGAACTGGTTTACGACCTGATCAAGGCGCTGGGCGATGGCGACAAGATTGACACAGGTATAGGTGAGTGCCTGTATGCCGGCATCATGACCGATACTGGCTCATTCCGACACCCGAGCACCTCTAAAAACGTGCACCTGATCATTGCCGACCTGCTGCACATCGGGGTAAACACCTCCAACATCCACCGTCTTATCTACGACAGCTCCACAGAAATGCGCTTGCGTTTTCTGGGTTATGCCCTTAAAGATAAGTTAGTGGTGCACCACGAGTACAGAACAGCTTATATTACCATTACGGCCGAAGAGCTGAAGGCTTACGACTCCAAAACCGGCGATACGGAAGGCCTCGTGAACTTTGCACTCTCCATTGAGGGCATTGTTTTTGCAGCCGTGATCATCGACCGTGTGCAGGCCGTGAAGATGTCTTTCCGCTCTGTAGGCAATTTTTCAGTAAATGAGTTTGCCCGCGCCAACTTCAACGGCGGCGGACACAAAAATGCAGCCGGCGGCATGTCGCTCGACACCCTCGAGAACACCGTGGCCAAATTCGAAAGCCTGCTGCCACAGTACAAAGAGCAGTTGCAGGCTTCCTGTTAAGTAACAAACACTTTATCCAACCTATAACCGATGCTATTTAAATCAAAGTTCTTACTGCCGGTACTAGCCGGTGCCATGTTGCTGCAATCTTGTGGCGACAAAAACAAAAGCGACGAATTTCGCACTACGGCTGACGGCCTAGCTTATAAAGTATATGAGCAGAAAGATGGTGAGTATGTGAACCGTGGCGAAATTGCTACCAACGACACCTCAGGCGCCCGTCTGGGTCAGGTGATCACGATGCACATGTCGTACCGCACCGCCGATGACTCTGTGCTGTTCGATTCCCGCAAGCAGGGCCAGCCAGTGATGCTCCCGGTAATGGAGCCAACCTTTAAAGGCAGTCTGGAAAACGCCCTGACCATGATGCGTGCTGGTGACAGCGGCGTGTTCAAGATCAGTGTAGACTCACTTTTCGCCAACACTTTCAACCAGCCGATGCCTCCGTTTGTGAAGCCGGGCACACACTTTACTTTCTTCCTGAAAGCTGACAAAATTCAGTCTGAGCAGGAAGCCGTAGCCGACCAGCAGAAAATGTTCGAAGAGCAGATGCTGGCCCAGCAGGAGCGTGCTAAGGAGCAAATCAAAGTTGACGACGCTAAAATTCAGGAGTACATCAAAGAAAAAGGCCTGAAGAACGTACAGAAAACCGACGCTGGTGTGTACTACGTTATAACAGAGCAAGGCAAAGGCCCGAAAGCCAAAGCCGGCGACAACGTATCGGTGCATTACAAACTGTCTTTCCTGGACGGCAAGGAGCTTGAGTCTTCTTACGACAACCCGATGAGCGGTGGTCAGCCATTCACTTTCCCGCTTGGCCAGGGCCAGGTGATACCAGGTTGGGACGATGGCATTGCGCAGCTGAACAAAGGAAGCAAAGCCATTCTGCTTATACCTTCTCCGCTGGCTTACGGCGAGCAGGCACGCGGCGAGCAAATGCCAGCCAACTCGATCCTGCGTTTCGACGTGGAACTTGTGGACATCAAAAACTAATTTCAGAATACCTTTAACCCGATTACCATGCACCTGACACATCCAAAGCAGAAATTGAGCACTTGGTTTGCAAAGGCTCTCTTCTTCTTCGTAGTGGTGGTTTCGTTTTCATCCTGCAAGGAAGAAAACGAAAACCCTTATTATATAACGCCTGAGCAGATCGAAGCCCAGAAAAAGGTAGACGAGGAGACGATCAGAAAGTACTTCAGGACCAACAATGTGGATACGACCAAAGTTGTTCGCCTCAACAGCGGCATTTACATCCTGACCAAAAAAGCAGGTGAAGGCGATGTGATTAAGGCCGGGCAGTATGCGGAGGTAAATTACATTGGCCGGAACGTGAGCAACGACGTGTTTGACAGTTCGTTCAGAAGCGGCAAGACGTTTTCGGTGCTGGTAGGTGCGGGTCAAGTGATCAAGGGCTGGGACGAAGGACTGCAGCACATGCGCAAAGGCGAAGAAGCGAACCTGTATATCCCCTCCTACCTGGGGTATGGTATGTACGGTAGCGGTAACATTCCGCCAAACTCCGTGCTGATCTTCGAAATAGACGTGCTGAACGTACGCTAATAGCTATTTTTACTTACACAGAAAAGGCGATGCAAATGCATCGCCTTTTCTGTGTATCAGCTCAGCACTTCCGAAAGGATAGCCAGTGACTTGATTTCGCCCAGCCGCTCCACGTGGAGCTGGTAATAACGGATCAGGATAGAGAGCATTTCTCGGCGTACCTTACCATTAGGTATAGCAGCCTGCGCAGGCGTGCGCAACAACTGGTCGAAGAGCTGCTCATAAGCCTGCAAGGCCAGAACCGGTGGGGCATCGGTCAGCGATTGTGCATTCGGAGAGAAGGCCACTTGCTCTACAATTTCCGTCCCGCTGCTCGGCCCAAAGCCCAGGTGGTGGCTCAGGTGCAGCAGAAAGACCAGGTGAAAATTCTCGAAATGGTCCTGCAACTCGTCAAACTCGATGATGGCGTTGAACAGGAAATGAAAGAGAGCCGGGTTTTCCTCCTCCTCTTTGACAGTGCGCGACACCATCTCTGACAGAAACAGCAAAATGCTGCTCTTGCGGATGTCGAAAGGTATGGTAGCGTATGGATAGGCACTTTTGTACTCTGAAATGCGGGTGATGCCGCCCCTTTGCGAGGTATAGACCACCATATCGAGCAGCGTGAAAGGCTGAAACAGGGCAATGCGGGAGCCCGGGCCTTTTTTACGCACGCTGTTCACGATGTACGACTGCACGCCCAGTTGCTCGGTGTATACCTTGGCGATGATTGACGACTCGCGAAACTTGATATAGTTGAGTACGATGCCTCTTGTCTTGACTAACATTTAATCCAGTACGGCTAATTTAGTATTACAGGTTTGGCGTGCTTCGCAGCCATCAGAAAAGACCAGGTATACGCCAGCTTTTATACGCTTGCCGTTATACTTGCGTGCATCTCAGGCGAGTGTACCTCCGATGTCTTCGGCACAGGTATAAAAGTTTCAGGTATAGATCAGGCTTACAGGAAACTGCGTCAAAATTACTAGAGACATTAGGGCCTGGGCCACAGGTATAGCACCCGCTCTTACCTCTTCTGCTTCATGCCTTCCTGAAAGCAGTGCCGGCAACGGGCTTCGTAAGATTCGGTCTCGCCCAGGAGCACCTGCTGCTCTGAGGGGGAGTTTCTAAAAGAATAAGTTGCAATATCGCCGCACTGCACGCAAATAGCATGCACCTTGGTCACGTACTCGGCTACGGCCATCAAGGCCGGCATCGGGCCGAAAGGCTTGCCCAGGTAATCCATGTCCAGGCCTGCGGCTATTACGCGCACGCCGCTGTTGGCCAGCTTCACGCATACCTCGGCCAGACCGTCGTCAAAGAACTGCGCTTCGTCTATACCTACCACATCGCAGCTGCCGCCCAGCAACAGCATGTCCTGGGCAAAATCTATCGGCGTAGAGCGTATGGCATTGGCGTTGTGCGACACCACATCCTCCTCGTGGTAGCGCTTGTCAATCGTCGGCTTAAAGATCTCCACCTTCTGCTTGGCAATCTTGGCCCTGTTCAGCCGCCGGATCAGCTCTTCGGTCTTCCCCGAAAACATCGATCCGCAGATCACCTCTATCCACCCTCTTCTGATTGCGTGGTTATCATTCCCAACGCGTGGTTCTATAAACATCTACTAATATGTAATGGCTGATTTGGCTAGTTGCTATACTTCATGTGCGGGAGCATGGTCTGCCGGGGCACACGGCCCTGGGCGTCTCCGCTCACTAATGTACATTGGCAAGTAAGTCTTTCGTTATCCTGCAGGCGGCCTCTGCTACGGTAGCGCTCTTCGCTGTCGGTGAGTGGCCCGAAATGATCCAAACCCTCCTGCACCACAATACGGCAGGTGGTGCAGCGGCCTTTGGCGCCGCAGGCGTGCATCCAATCAATGCCATCGGCTTGCAGGGCCTGCAGCAGCGTTTGACCGGGTGCCACCTCTACCTGCCGATTGAACAGGTTTTGCACCGTTAAATTTGGCATATTATTTATTAACTTTACGAAAGAAAGGTATACCAATGGAAGACAAATATAATCAATTAAGGCTTGAACGTTACAGCAAAGAACTGGCAAATGTACTTTGCGACCGCCACTTTGCTGCACACGACACCATTAACGGACCCCAACTAATTGGCTTTACGCCCATTAAACAGGTCAATTTGTTTGTGATAAAAGAGCTTCTGCTTAAGTGGCACCACGAGATGGCCAACCTGCGCAGTCCGTATTTTGACTATGAACATGAGGAGGTGAAAGAGGCGCTGCTCAACTTTATGAACGTGCTCTCGCGCAAAATCCTCATCAAACGCGACGCCTTTGAGCCCCTGCTTCAAAAAGCGATCCTCGACACGTTCCTGCTCAAACTATCCCCTGCAACCATGTTCGAAGAGAAGTTCCTGCGCATCCAGGAGGACATCACCCTGTCCAAACTGCAGGAAAACCTCAAGTACATTGACCTGGATAAGTCTCTGTTTGCGGGTTTTGTGGGTACGCTCTCCCCTTCTAACCGCGACCGCGACTACATCCTGAGCCGCTTCAGGCTATACCTGAACGCCAACCGCGACAGCATTGCGCCACTGGCTGAGGTGCTGCAGGCATTCAATAGCCTGTTGCCGATTACGGAGGAAGAGATCAGGCAACAACAGATATCACCTCTGGCCGCCTACGCCGCTTCTGTAGCTAAGCCTACGCCAGCCGCTCCAATCGAAGAGAAAGACGTGGTAGCGCCCATTCATATGGCGCAGCGTGAGGCTTCTATACCTGTAGCAGCGCCTGCTCCAGCACCAGCCATGGCAGCAGCGCCCCGGCCTGCCGCCATGTCCGACAACAACCTGAACGAGCGCTTCAAAGCGGCGGAGCGGCCTACCATGAACGAAAGGTTCAGCAAACCGGCCACCGCTTCTCTCGGCGACTCGCTGGGCAATGGCAAGATTGAGTCGCTCAAAAACTCGATTTCGATCAACCAGCGTTTCAGCTTCATCAACGAGCTGTTTGATGGCGATAACATGACCTACTACAACACGATTCAGCAGTTGGACCAGTTCAGGAGCCCGGACGAGGCGACGCACTTTATCACCAACGACCTGGCCCGCAGGTATGACTGGAGCAAAAAGCAGGACAGCGTGAACAAGCTGCTTCGTCTGATCGAGCGCAAGTTCGCCTAGGCGCAGGCCATACATATCACATAAAAGACCTGTCCTTCGGGAGCAGGTCTTTTTTTTATGCCTATCAGCTTTAGCCTCAATCCGCTACCCCGCCCCATTTTTTACCAAAGCAAAATAATTCAATCCAGGTATACCTCAGGCGTTGCAAATACGGATTCGAAACATTATTTATGCATTTTCTTTGGGGGCTGGAGCAGAGGCCACGGCGTTTTTATGTATCTGTTCGGAAAGAAAACAGTATACTTTATGCAACACCCAAAGATTAACCGCTCGTACTAACAATTCAAAATAACCTTATTATCAGCCATGAGAGACGATTTCGATTACGATGACGACTTAGATTACAGCTTCGATGATGAAGAGGAGGAGGATGACTTCGGGATGACCTTCGAAGAGGATTTATACCTGATGATACGGGAGAAACTCCGCGACACCATTCAAGAGTTCAAGGGCGAATACCCTGCCCTGAAAAAGCTGGAGACGCACGTGAGTAGTTTTAAGGTGAATGCCAAGAACACAGACGACTCTAAATTCTACCCACTGGCAGCCAAACTGCTGCTGGAACACATAAAACCACTAACCCAGGACTCAGAAGAGATTTTGGAAATTTACGAGAATATGCAAACCGACATTGGCCGCTTCAAAAACCAGCGCGCCCATGGCCATGAAGGAGAATTTTACCTGACTGCTTAGAATAGAACCCGAAAGCACTTATAGAAAAAGCCGCCCTATACCTAAAGGGCGGCTTTTTCTATATATGAATATAATTTATTTCTAATATTTATACCTATTTCATTAAACGGGCAAAGTTTTTGCTACCTAATTTACAATCCTATAAATCTAATTACCGTAGGTATAGTACCAATTGTCCCGATTTATAATAAAACCGATACAAGGCAGGTTGGCTTCGTATAAGAATTAATATTTATTTACCTTTGTACCGGACTTACATGCAACCTTTTGGTGCCTCCGGGAATCCTGGATATAGTTAACACCAATTATCAGCTGTGATACACTCGCTACGACTCAACACGAAAATAAACAAACTTAATACTCCAGCAGGAATGGCAGTAACACGACTTCTTGGTGGTGAAAGGCACCTTATCCAGACGGTGGATAAGAAGCTGATACTTACGACGCATCGCGTGATGATGCGGCAGAACAACTGGCTTTTCAGAAGCTACCAGTCTGTGATGCTCGAAGACATTACTTCCTGGCAGATCAAAGCCACAGGCAAGCCCCTATACCTGGCGCTGAGCGTCGTTTCGGCCTTTTTCGTTTACTTCAACGATGTATTTGCCCTCCTCAGCGGCTTCTTCCTGATGCTATACCTGATGACCCGGCAGCATCGCATTCATATCGAAGCACCCTACACCACCATGATCCTGCCAATTGAAGATGTGGAGGAAAACAGGCTCAACAGCATGATTGAGCTGGTGCGGCAAGCCAAGCGGGAGCGCATGGAAACGTTGAAGCAACAGGCAGAAAACCCCATTGCATTCGAGACAAATCATAAAAAGAGCGCCTAGGGCGCTCTTTTCTTTTTAGCCCTTTTTTATGCTTCACCCGCACAGCCAGAGGCATTTAATTGCGACCGTCCCTTAGAGTTGCTATATTTAGGGCCTTTAAATGCCATTGAGCTATGCCAGCAGAAGAATTAGTATACCCGGACCAGGTGAAAGACCACCAGCAAAAGATAAAGCAAGTGGTTCAGGAAGTGGGGAAAGTGGTGGTCGGACAGTCCTATATGGTTAGTCGTCTGCTCATTGGTTTGTTCACCGGCGGCCACATTTTGCTGGAAGGCGTACCCGGACTGGCCAAAACGCTCACGATTAACTCACTGGCGCGCGCCCTGCGCCTCGATTTTCAGCGCATCCAGTTCACCCCCGATCTGCTACCCTCTGACCTGATCGGCACCATGATCTATAACCAGAACGCCTCGCAGTTTGAGGTAAAGAAGGGACCTATTTTCGCTAACCTGATCCTGGCCGACGAAGTGAACCGCTCCCCGGCCAAGGTACAGTCGGCCTTGCTGGAGGCCATGCAGGAAAAGCAGGTGACCATCGGTGAGACCACTTATAAGCTTGATCTTCCTTTCCTTGTTTTAGCCACCCAAAACCCGGTGGAGCACGAAGGTACCTACCCGCTGCCCGAGGCGCAGGTCGACCGTTTCATGATGAAGGTATACATCGACTACCCCAAGAAATCGGATGAGCTGGAGATTATGCGCCGCATGGCCAACATGGCCTTTAACGACACAGTGAACAAGGTGCTCTCCAAGGAGGATATCTTTGCCATCCGCAGTGAGATCAACCAGGTGCAGATTTCGGAGACGCTGGAAAAGTACATCATTGAACTCGTGTTTGCGACCCGCCGCCCTGCCGAGTACGATCTCAGCGAGTTTGCCGACTATATTCAGTTTGGTGTTTCGCCGCGTGCCAGCATTGCCATGAACCGAGCCGCCAAAGCCATCGCCTACTTCGACGATCGCGACTATGTGCTGCCCGAAGACATTAAGGAAGTAGCCCACGACGTAATGAACCACCGCATCATCCTCAACTACGAAGCGGAGGCCGACGGCATCAAAACCAAAGACTTCATCGAGGCGATCCTACGTAAAGTTCCAATCAGCTAAGGTATACCTATACCTGCAGGTATAAGGACGAGTGCATTACTATAGCATCTCCTTTCATAACAAGCGTCTATACCTTTCCGTAAGTTTTAACCCCGACTGTTCGGTGCAGATGCGCAGTACAGCCGGGGTTATGTATTTTCTAACTAAGGTATAAACTATGTTAAGAGGCTTATTCAGGTTCTGGCTGCTAAGTAAATTGTTTGGCGGCCGGGGCGGTGCAGGTGGCGGAAGAGGACGTGGCGGTTGCGGTGGTATTGGGTGCCTGGGCATTATCGTACTCGCCGTACTAGCCTATTTTCTGTTTCAATATCTGGGCGGAGGTGCAGGCACCACAGCAGACTTTTAAGGTATGGCTTTGGATAGAAGGTATACCTTATTTGCCTGACCCCGCAGGTATAGACAACAAAAAAAGGCCCGCTCTTTCGAGGCGGGCCTTGTGCGTAGTGTGGGAGACTAAGCCACACCACTATTGATTGTCGCAATTGATCTCACCCATAATGCGCAATCATTTTCTTATAAAGACAGGATTGATGCAGCAAAACTATACCTGCAATATTAGCTGTAGATTATTGTAAGGTTACTATATTGTTAAAATCTATCCTGGCTACCATCCGGCTGCCTCTATAACAGCTGCTTTTACCTCTCACTGCTGCCAAAGCCAGCCCATCAAATTCAATATTATCTGTATATCAACAGGTTATAAATAAATATTAGGTTTAATTAATAGAAACTTAACCCCTCAGTAATATTGAGGTAATATAGCACCTCTACTTTTGTCGCATTAATCAGACTACAAATACAATGCGACAGAATCTCACCACAGTTCTATTTTTCCTGCTATCCGCTTTCCTTTCTGTGCATGCGCAGACTGGCAGCATTCAGGGAGCCATCAAAGACGCCACGAACGGCGAAGAGTTGATTGGCGCTATCATCAAAGTGCAGGGAACGGGGCTGGGCGCTCCTTCGGATGCCTTCGGTAACTTCCGCATCGACAATATAAAAGAAGGTACCTATACCTTAGAAGTCAATAGCTTATCCTACGCGCCTAAAACGATTGCCGACGTGATCGTGACGGCAGGCAAAACCGCAACAGTTAATGTGGCAATGGAGCAGAACACATCGCAACTGGCGGAGGTGACCATAACAGCTAAAGGGAACAGGGAAACCGAGCATATTCTGCTATTAGATCAAAAGAAAGCCGTAATAGCGACACAGGCCATCGGCGCACAGGAACTCTCCCGAAAAGGGGTTAGTGATGCCGAAGGCGCGGTTGCCAAGATCTCAGGCATTTCAAAAAGCGACGGTTTAAAGAATGTATTCGTTCGCGGCCTGGGCGACCGCTATAACACGACCACCCTGAACGGCTTTGCCATACCTTCTGAAGACCCTGAATTTAAGAACATATCACTCGATTTTTTCACGAGCGATATGATTAAGTCGGTTGATGTGAACAAGGTATTCTCGGCATCTATGAATGGCGATGTGGGCGGCGCTTTGATCAATATCAATTCCAAAGAACTTGTTGATGACAATGCCTTTCAAATCGGGATCTCAACCGGTATAAACAGCCAGGTACCAGGCAGCAACTTCTCGCTTCCAAGTGGCATGAACAAATTTGGTTACGCCACTGCATCTGGCATACCGGCAAGCCAGAACGGCGAGGAGTATGTAACAAATCATTCTTTTAACAACTCGCTTGACCCGGCACAGAAAAGCCCGCTCCTCAATGGAGGCGTTTCCTTTTCGGGAGGTAGCAGATTCCTGAACAAACACCGCTTTTCTATAATGGGCTCTATGGATAACAAGTACCATTACCAGGAAGGTGTTGCCCGATTGATTACAGCAACCAACCCAGAGAATCCTTTCCGCGATTTCGATTACCAGCAATCTATGCGCAGCGCCTCTCACATGCTGGCGGGCAACCTGGAGTTTAACCTCAACAGCAGCCAACTGAATTTCAATTCTCTATACCTGCACACCGCCACGGCTGCCGCCTACGACTTCTATGGCAAGGAAACAGAGATATTCCAGAAAGCGGAGGATTATAATTCCGAAGGCCACCAGAGGCGCCTGCAGGTCAACGACAACTCGGTTTTTATAAACCAGCTCATCTGGAACGGAGACCTCTCGGACAGAATAAAATATAACATAGGTGCTGCGGTAAACCACGTGATCGGCCAGGAGCCTGACCGCAGAATCTTCATGTTGCCGTCTATCGGAAACGGCATGGTGGAACTAGGTATGGGGGAAGGAAGAAACCAACGCTTCAACAGCAAATTAACAGAAACTGCTTTCATCCCTAAAGTTAACCTGCAATACGCGCTTTCGGCAGACCCTGAAAAACTGTCTTACGTCGAAGTCGGCTATAACGGCAGGGTAAGTTTCAAGGACTTCTCGGCCCCTACTTACAACCTTATCTGGTCAGGCGGACAAGGCACGCTCCCCACTTTCAGGTTAGATGATATCCGCCTCGACCCATACTTTAACCAAGAGAGTCTGGCCAATGGCAATTTCCGGATGGAACACTTCAACGACACCTACGATGTTGAGTGGAATAACCATGGTGCCTATGTTGACATGGTACACAAGGTTGGAAACAAGCTTACTTTAAATGCAGGGGTAAGGGCAGATGATGTTAACATGAAGATCAACTATAATGTTAACCGCGGCGCTGACCAAGGATCTAATACAATAGATGAACTCTTCCTATCGCCCAGCTTTAATGCCAAGTACGAGCTCGACGATAAAAACCATATCAGAACAGGCATCAGCCGCACCTATACCTTGCCGCAGGATAGAGAGGTATCGCCCTTCATTTACCAGGGAATCTTTGGCCCGGAGAATGGCAACCCGAATCTGGAACCTTCCACCAATTACAACTTCGACCTGAAGTGGGACTTTTATCCGTCAGCAGGCGAGCAGATGTCGGTGAATGCTTTTTACAAACACATTCTCAACCCAATTGCACGGGTTGACCAGGGCAACTCAGCAGGCCTGAGAACCTACGACAACGTGTCGGATAACGCAGTGGCAGCCGGTCTTGAGGTAGAAGTGCGGAAATCGCTGATGAACCTTGCCGAGAAGCATCGTTTGAATGCCGGCCTGAATGCGTCCTACATCCACACGAACGTAAATCTCCCAAGCTTTTTTACTGAAACCTCCTCTACTCTGGAAGGTGCCGCACCTTACATTCTTAATGCGGACCTGACTTACAATCTGGTAACCGACAAAAATGTGGACGTAACATCTGCGCTGGTGCTGAACTACCTGAGCGACAAAGTACACACCCTGGGTACACGTGGCTTCAACAACCTGATCGAAAAAAGCATCACGACCCTGGACTTTGTTACCGCAGTGGGCCTTAACGAGCACCTTAAGTTCAATTTAAAAGCCAAAAACCTCTTAAACCCTGCCTATAAGCTCACCAGAGAAGGTGCCGGCTCAGATACCAATGCTCAAAGCGTTACAATCGGCAGCTATAAGCGAGGCGTTCAATTCGATTTCGGAGTGACCTACCAGTTTTAACAATTCAATAACGTTCCGGTCACATTCAGTTGATCTACCAATTTTAAATTTGTATAAACAATAAGAAAAATGAAAAAGACATTCCTTTACCTGTTACTGCTTCCGCTGGGTCTGTTCTCATGCAAAGACGATGACGACACTACAAACCCGGAACCAGGGCCTGCGGCCACAAAAGAGCTAAGCGGTGATATTTCGACCGATGTAACGCTTGACCCAAGCACCGAATACAAACTGACAGGGTCGCTGCTTGTTGTTAATGGAGGAAAACTCAGAATACCGGCGGGTACAGTTATCAAGGCTGAAAAGGGCTTTAACAAGTACATTCTTGTAGAGCAGGGCGGCCAGATCTTTGTGAATGGCACAGCTGATAAACCGGTAAAAATAACCTCTGGAGCAGCTGATCCGAAGCAAGGCGACTGGGGTGGTTTGATCATCAACGGTAAGGCAAGACTTTCCGGCCCGGCTGGCAAAGTAACCACCAGCACTACTGAAGTGAATCCTGCTGTTATTTACGGTGGCGAGAATAACAACGATAACTCAGGCGTAATAGAATATCTAATCCTGGAGTATACTGGTGCAAAGTCTTCAGCCGATATTGAGCACAACGGCCTGACGCTTAATGGCGTGGGAAGCGGCACTAAGATCGAGAACGTTTACATACCTTACGGTGCTGATGACGCGGTTGAGTTCTTTGGCGGTTCAGTAAATGTGAAGAACCTGTTAGTGGTGGATTCTGACGACGATATGTTTGACGTAACGCAGGGCTGGTCAGGCACACTGGATAACGCCTATGGCGTATGGAAGGCCGGCTATACCAGCACAGAATCTGACCCACGTGGCGCTGAGCTGGATGGCAACCTGGATGGCAACACTCCTGGCGACGTGAACCAGTCTGACTTTATCTTCAAGAACATCACAATCGTGAACGAGTCTACTTCCGAGATGCAGGATGCTGTTAAAGTTCGCAGAGGAGCCAAGGCAACTATTACCAACCTGCTTGTTAAAGGTACCATTGCTACAGACCTGATCGACTTGACAGATGGCAAGGGCAACGGAAATGCAGGAACTGTAATCGAATACAAAAACGACGGCATTACAGTTAAGCAGGAAGTTAAAAACCCTGAAAACGCTGACATCAAAGTTAACAGCGCTATTACAGGTGCCAATACAACAGCATTCGGCTGGACTGGCTACAAGTTCTAAGTAAGAGTTAAAATATAAAATTGGGCTGCCACAGAGCATATCTGTGGCAGCCCGATTTGTTTGCGGGCAGTTCGACCAAGGGTATAGCAGGCATAAAACAGTGGCTAATGCAAAGGAGCATTGAGCCGCCTATACTTATACTTATACCTATACCTATACCTGCCTTTCCTCCTTAACCTTAATTCTTAACATAACGGTAACATGGCCGTAACCTTCAAGTAATATGAATGTGGTAATATTGCACCGTGATTCAGCAACAGTATAAATGGCCTGACTAGCCATTGCAGCATTCTGAAAAACACATAGAAGAGCGCAGTTTGGACTACTGCGTTTTGATTAAAAAAATAACAGCAAGACATTAGCTTAATTCTCACCTTAACTAATATAACGCGTGAACTATAACCTCAAAGGAGTCCTTTTGGTGCTCTTAATCAGCCTCTTCTATACCTCCAGCTCACAAGCCCAGACCGTAAACGACACCAAGTTTGGCAAAGGCCTCCAATTCGTGGCCGCAGATTCCTCTTTCAGCCTCAGGCTTGGCACCCGCTTTCAGCTGCTTTACCAAGGTGGCAACACGCCCGCCACCGGCAACTGGGACGACCGCTTCCTGATTCGCCGGGCGCGCCTGAAGTTCGACGGCTTCGCCTTTTCTCCAAGGCTGGAATACAAAATAGAGCTCGGCCTGAGCAACAGCGACATCGGCAGCGACGTGCCTGACCTGACCAACAACGCTGACAACATCATACTGGACGCGGTAGCCAAATGGCACCTCACTCCGAACCTGCAACTATGGGTAGGCCAGACCAAACTGCCGGGTAACCGCGAGCGTGTGGTCTCCTCGCAGAAGCTGCAGTTCGTGGACCGCAGCCTGCTCAACTCGCGCTTCAACCTCGACCGCGACGCGGGTCTGCAACTACACCACGAGCACCAGTTAGGTCAGGTTGTGTTAAGAGAGATCGGCTCCATCTCGATGGGCGAAGGCCGCGACATTACCGTGAACAATACGGGCGGCTATGACTACACAGGTCGTTTTGAGATACTGCCTTTCGGGGCGTTTGAAGGTGGTGGCGATTACGTAGGCAGCGACATTGAGCGCGAGCCAACACCGAAACTCTCGCTGGCTACTTCCTTTGACTACAACAGCAACGCCGGGCGCGAGCAAGGGCAGCTTGGCGACTTCCTGAGCGACACGCGCAGCCTGCGCACCTGGTTTGTGGACGCTATGTTCAAGTACCGTGGCTTTTCGGCCATGGGCGAGTATGCCAACCGCAAAGCCACCGATGGACCTGTGGTGCTGCGCGACGACCTGGGCGATGTGGCGGAAACTTTCGTGACGGGCACGGCCCTGAACCTGCAGGCAGGCTATCTGTTGCCGACCAACTGGGAAGTGGCGGCCCGCTATACCGACTTCAACCCGACTGCCGTGACAGGTATACGCCAACAGGATCAGTATACCCTGGGCGTATCAAAATACATAGTGGGGCACTCGCTGAAGGTGCAGAGTGACGTAACGCTGATACAGGAAGCAAACCGCGAAGACCGCACCCAGTTCAGGTTACAAATGGAATTAGCCTTATAATAAAACCAACTGATTACCAAACAAGTACACCGCTTAATAATTCAGCACAAACAGACCAGACACAATAACTTATACATCCTAAAATCAAATTGTATGCTAAACCTTAGCTTTTCCCGATTCAAACTTAGCGCAGCCATCCTGGTGGGTGCTTCGCTTGCTTTCACATCGTGCGGCGGCAACACCCAGGAAGGCGGCAGCGACATGTCGGGTTCTATCTCGATTGACGGCTCTTCTACGGTATACCCTGTGACGGAAGCCGTGGCCGAAGAATACCGCGCCGAGGCTCCGGACGTGAAAGTAACCGTGGGCGTGTCGGGCACGGGCGGTGGTATGAAGAAATTCTCCCGCGGCGAAATCGACATCGTAAACGCCTCCCGCTCTATCAACGATTCAGAAGCGAAGACGGCAAAAGAAAACGGTATCTCCTATGTACAGCTTTCGGTAGCTTATGACGGCCTGACTGTGGTTGTGCACCCTTCCAACGACTGGGCAAAAGACATTACTGTGGCTGAGCTGAAGAAAATGTGGGAGCCTGAAGCACAGGGTACCATCACGCGCTGGAACCAGATCCGCCCGGAGTGGCCTGACAAAGAGATTCACCTCTACGGTGCAGGCGTGGAGTCTGGCACGTACGACTACTTCACCGAAGCCATTGTAGGCAAGAGCCACTCGAGCCGCGGCGACTATACCGCCAGTGAAGACGACAATGTGCTGGTGCAGGGCGTGTCGACTGACCCGCTGGCGCTAGGCTTTTTCGGATACGCTTACTACGAAGAAAACAAGAGCAAGCTGAAGGCTATACCTGTAGACAACGGCGCAGGTCCTGTACTGCCGTCACTGGAAACTGTGAAGGACGGTTCTTACGCCCCGCTTTCGCGTGCCCTGTTCTTGTATGTCAGCTCTAAGGCCGTGGTTAGACCAGAAGTGGTGGACTTCATCAACTTCTACCTCGAAAACGCAGGTGAACTGGCCCAGGAGGTAGGTTACATTCCCCTGCCTGACAACGTGTACAACGAGCAGAAACAGAAGTTCGAGCAATTTGCCACCGGTGCCGCTACGGCCAAACAATAATTTCCTGAAATAACCAGCGCAGGTATAGCCCACGGAGACAAAGGCTATACCTGCGCTTCAATTAAAAGCACCTTGAGAGTACAGGAGAAAATAATAGAAGGCTTGCTGTGGCTGTCGGCCGCCATCACGATACTAGTCACGGTCAGTATCATTTGGGTCTTGCTGTCGGAGTCAATCCAGTTTTTCAGCGAAGTGTCCATTGTGCGCTTCCTGACGGAGAAGGAATGGACGCCCCTCTTTGCTGACAAGAAGTTTGGCATCATGCCGCTCGTGGCGGGTACCTTCCTGACCACAGCCATTGCCATTGCGGTAGCGCTGCCCATCGGGCTCACCATCGCCATCTACCTGAACGAGTATGCCCATGCCCGTTTCAAAACCATTATCAAACCTTTGCTGGAAGTGCTGGCCACTATACCTACGGTAGTCTACGGCTTCTTCGCCCTGACTGTGGTAACGCCTTTCCTGCAATCGTTTATACCTGGGCTGGCGGGCTTCAACGCGCTGTCGGCCGGCATCGTGATGGGCGTCATGATCATCCCAATGATCTCCTCGCTGAGTGAAGACGCCATCAGCGCCGTGCCCCGTTCTCTGCGCGAAGCCGCCTACGGCATGGGCTCCACCCGCCTACAGACCGCCTTCGGAGTGATGGTGCCCGCCGCTTCGTCAGGTATACTTGTGTCGGTGATTCTGGCTATTTCCAGAGCCGTGGGCGAAACTATGATTGTGGCCATTGCAGCCGGTCAGCAGCCGCGCCTCACGCTCAACCCGCTGGTGCCGATCGAAACGATTACCACCTACATTGTGCAGGTAAGTATGGGCGATGTGCCGCACGGCTCGCTGGAGTACCGCACTATTTTCGCGGCAGGTATGACACTGTTCGTATTCACGTTTTTGCTGAACAACCTCAGCTTCTGGATTAAAAAGAAATATCAGGAAAAGTATGACTAACTCCGAGAAAAACCGCCTCAAAGACAAGGCCTTTCAGGTGTTCGGTATTTTTTGTACCTTCATTGGACTGGTGGTACTGGCCATCTTCCTGATCGATATCGTAATAGAAGGTATAGGCCGCATCGACTGGGACTTTCTGACCAGTCTGCCCTCGCGCCGTGCCGCCCGCGCAGGTATACTGACCGCCTGGGCAGGTACGCTCTGGATTCTGGTACTGTCCGCGCTAATTGCTTTCCCGCTAGGTATAGCCGCCGGCATCTACCTGGAGGAGTACGCCAAGAAGACGAAGCTCTCGGATTTCCTTGAGATTAACATTGCCAACCTGGCTGGCGTACCGTCTATTATCTATGGTTTGCTGGGTCTGGAACTGTTTGTACGTTTTATGCATTTAGGACCGGTTTTGCTGGTAGGTGCGCTCACACTCTCGCTCCTTATCCTGCCCATCGTGATTGTAACAACACGTGAAGCGATCAAGGCCGTGCCCCGCACCATCCGCGACGGTTCTTTTGCGCTGGGTGCCTCTAAATGGCAAACAGTGTGGAACCAGGTACTGCCCGCCTCGTTTGGCGGTATCCTGACGGGCGTGATTCTGGCGCTCTCACGGGCGGTGGGCGAAGCGGCCCCGCTTATTGTGATCGGAGCGCTGGCTTACGTGCCTTTCGTCCCTAAAACACCGATGGACGAGTTTACGGTGCTGCCGATCCAGATTTTCAACTGGACCTCGCGTCCGCAGGCGGCCTTCCTGACCAATGCGGCGGCCGCCATTATTGTCCTGTTATTGATTACCTTCTTGCTGAACGGCATTGCAGTATACCTGCGTCACCGTCAGCAAAAGAAAATAAAATGGTAAGTTTTCACCCATGACCAAGAAACACAACAAGTTAGAAGCCACAAACCTCGATGCCTTTTACGGCGATTTTCATGCGCTCAAGAACATCAACGTAGCTATGGAAGAAAAGGCTGTCACGGCCTTTATCGGTCCGTCGGGCTGCGGCAAGTCCACGTTCCTGCGCACCCTTAACCGCATGAACGACTACATCGACGGCTTCCGCATTCAAGGGCAGATTTTGCTGGACGACCGCGATATTTACGCTAGTAATGTACGGGTAGACGAGCTCCGCAAAGAAGTAGGTATGGTGTTTCAGAAACCGAACCCTTTCCCGAAGACAATTTTTGAGAACGTAGTCTACGGCCTCAGAATACAAGGTATAAAAGACAAGAAAGTATTGCAGGAGGCCTGCGAGACGTCGCTACGCCAGACTGCACTTTGGGAAGAAGTGAAAGATAAGCTCGATAAATCGGCGCTAGCACTTTCAGGTGGACAGCAGCAGCGCCTCTGCATTGCCCGCGCGCTGGCCATTTCGCCGTCGGTTATTCTGATGGATGAGCCCACATCGGCCCTTGACCCGATTTCAACGGCCAAAATCGAGGACTTGATTCATGAGCTGAAGCAGCACTACACCATCATTATTGTGACGCACAACATGCAGCAGGCAGGCCGCGTAAGTGACCACACTGCCTTCTTTTACATGGGTGAGTTGGTGGAGTATGCCAAAACGAAAACCATGTTTACGAGCCCAAAAAACGAGCGTACGCAGAACTACATTACGGGCCGATTTGGTTAATAGGTGCTCACCGCCGATTCACGTATAGGAATTTAGTCTCACGCAAATAAAGACATACGAATGCTACATATTGATGAAGAACTTAAGCGGCTGCGGGAAAAGCTGTTGGAGATGTGGGACCTGGTTGACTACCAGCTCACTAGTGGACGCGACGCCGTGATGAATGCCGACCATGAACTGGCAGACCAGATTATCAAGCTTGAACGTAAAGTCAACAACTACGACATCAAAATCGACCGGATGTGCGAAAACTTTTTCGCCCTGTATACCCCTGTGGCGGTGGACCTGCGAACGGTGCTGGCCATGCTGAAGATAAACACCAATCTGGAGCGCATCGGCGACACTGCCGAGGGGATGGCCCATTTCGTTAAAAAACTCGACCGTCCCTTCGACCCTGAACTGATAGAGTTAACGAACATGATGGTGATGTATGACCAGGCGCTTGCCATGTTCCGCGAATGCCGCGTCGCGCTCGTAAAAGACGATACCAAGCTTGCCAAGGACGTTATCAAGCTCGACAAGGCTCTCAACAAAATATACCGCAAATCGGACGTGATTATCACCAAATACCTGCAGGCTAATCCTGATCGCATACCTGAAGCACTGGCACTCCTTTCTATTATTAAGAAATTGGAACGCGTAGGCGACCAGGTGACCAACATGGCCGAGGAAATCATCTTCTACCGCGAAGCGAAAGTGGTGAAGCACAAAAGGAAGAAGAAAAAGAAGGAAAATTAAATTGTTGATAGCTTCGTAGTGATTCGCGGGGAGTAAATCCGACGTGATTAAAAATAAGTGGCGCAGGTTTTCGGACCTGCGCCTTTTTTATGAACTTGGGTTTGTGATGGATGCAGATACCTCTACCATATCGGACTTGAAAGCCTCGCTATACCTAGCGCCCTCGCTCTAGTTACGCGAGCGAGGGCATTACTCTAATGCTCATCGGCTATACCTGCTATACCTGAGCTTGCCCCCTACGGCAACTAGCCGTTTATAACCTCGAACTTTACATCCTGGCACTGGAATTACACCCTCGCCAGGTCATATGCTGCCCCTTAGTAATTATACAATTTGTGTCGTACCTTTGCGCAAAATCACGAAGGTGCTGTTTAAAGAAGTCATATACTTAATGCAGAAGGATTTCCTGCTGGAGTGGCGGCAGAAGTATGCTTTCAATGGCATGCTGCTCTACGTCAGCAGTACGGTGTTCGTCTGCTACCTCAGCTTCGGGCTCCGCTCGAACGCCCTGCAGGTGCCCGTCTGGAACGCGCTGTTCTGGATTATCATGCTTTTTACGTCGGTCAATGCTATTGCCAAGAGCTTTATGCAGGAGAACCGCGGCCGGCTGCTCTACTTTTACTCCATTGTAAGTCCGCAGGGCATCATTCTGGCCAAGATACTATACAACGCCTGCCTGATGCTAGTGCTGGCGCTGATCTGCTTTGTGTTCTACGCTTTTGTACTAGGGAACCCCGTGGAAGACATTCCGATGTTTTTGCTCAGCATTCTGCTCGGCGCCATCGGTTTCGCGACTTCCCTCACCATGATTTCAGGTATAGCCTCTAAGGCCGCCAACAGCAGCACACTCATGGCGGTGCTCAGCTTCCCGGTGATCGTGCCCATGCTGCTGATGCTGATTAAGATGTCCAAAAACGCCATGGATGGACTGGAGCGGGCTGCGAGTCTCGACGAACTACTTACTTTGCTTGCCATAAACATGATCGTTGTCACTGTTTCTTATATTTTGTTCCCTTACCTTTGGCGTTCGTAAGGTATAGCCTATTAAGTAAGGTATAGCCGACACTAACCAAGGTATAAGTAGCTGAGTTACCTAAAATTAAAACACAGTTTCAGCGCAGGTTTGCGACAATTTGGGCGGCAGAACTGTTAGAAATAAAAAGTAGAATGAAAGCCGGCACCAATTGGCTTTCGTCAAAATAAGAGAAGAAGGAACATGAAGAAGAACTGGTGGAAAATACTGACCGTGCTGCTGCTGGTGTTTACCGTGGCAGTAGGTATGCTGTCGGAAGTTCCCCGACTGGCCATCCTGAACGAGACGATCCGCAACCTGTACTTCCACGTGCCGATGTGGTTCGGGATGATCCTCATTCTGTTGGTTTCGGTGGTCTATTCTATCAAATACCTGCGCAAGCCGAGCTTCAGGAACGACATCATCGCACACGAAGCCGCCAAGGTGGGCATCCTTTTCGGCGTTCTGGGCATCGTGACAGGTATGGAGTGGGCCAAGTTTACGTGGGGCGAGTACTGGAGCAACGACCCGAAACAGAACGGTGCGGCAATTGGCCTGCTGATTTATTTTGCCTACCTCGTGCTGCGCAGCTCTTTTGCCGAGCAGCAGCAACGCGCCCGCATCAGCGCGGTATACAACATCTTCGCTTTCGCAGCCCTTATCCCATTGCTTTTCATCCTGCCACGCCTGACGGACTCGCTTCACCCGGGCAACGGCGGCAACCCCGGCTTTAACGCATACGACCTAGATAGTAGCCTGCGAATGGTGTTTTACCCGGCCGTGCTGGGCTGGACGCTGCTGGGCGTCTGGATTATCAACGTAAAATCAAGACTTGAATTACTGAGACAACGCATATATGAAAATGTTTAGAATACTGGCCATTTGCTGCTTTATGCTGGGCGTCCTGTTCGCCTTTGAGCCTACCATGGCAATGGCTCAAGACCAGATGGTGGAGTTCTCGTCAGCGCCGCAGCAAAACATCGAAATGGCCGACACCCTGCGCCAGGACGGCAAGATATACGTGGTGGTAGCCGTGCTGCTCACCGTGCTGGCCGGTGTGCTGTTTTACCTGATCGCCCTCGACCGCAAGGTGGGCCGACTGGAGAAACAGCTGAAAGACGAGTATGTGAACCGCTAAAACTTTTTTGCCCGACCGAGGCGAAAAATGACAAATATCCCTATCTGCGATGGATTTAAAACATTCTATCGTGTGTTAGGCTAACAGAAATGGAGTATCTATAATCAGGTAAAGATGAAAAAATCACACATCATCGGCATTATCGTTATCGCCATGGCCATTGGTATTATCATGACCACGGCTGGCGACGCAAGTACCTATGTTTCATTTGGCGAGGCCATTGAACTGGCAGAAGACGGGAAATCCACGAAAGTGCACGTGGTAGGACGCCTCAAGAAGGATGACAAAGGACACATAGTAGGTATGCAGTACGACCCGCTAATGGACCCGAACTACTTCGCTTTTACGCTGGTGGACACCAACCGCTTCGAACAGCGTGTGGTCTACTTCAACCCAAAACCGCAGGACTTTGAGCGCTCTGAGCAGGTTGTGATTACGGGCAACATGCAAAACGATGTGTTCGTGGCCGACAAGATACTCCTCAAGTGCCCGTCCAAGTACACGGAGAACGAAATTCAAACCAACACCGCAGGTATATAAATTAGTTAAAAGTTAAGGGTTAAAAGTCTTTTTATACCTCTTCAACTCTTAACTCATAACTCTCAACTCTTAACTATATAAGATGATTAATACGCTAATCGGAGACTTTGGCCACGCGAGTGTGATTGTGGCTTTTGTAGCGGCCATTGTAGCCTCCTATGCTTATTTTATGGCCGCGCGCCAGAAAACGGAAGAGAGCGGCGATACCAGCTGGCGCAAACTGGCACGTGCTGCCTTCTATGTGCACAGTATAGCGGTAGTAGCCATTATCTTCAGCCTTTTCAATATTATCTACGAGCACCGCTACGAGTACTATTACGCCTGGAGTCACTCGTCCAACCACCTGCCGGTTCACTACATGATTTCCTGTTTCTGGGAAGGTCAGGAAGGTTCATTCCTGCTTTGGATGTTCTGGCACGTGGCCCTGGGCGTGGTGCTGATGAACGCCGGCAAGAAGAACAAGCAGTGGGAAGCGCCTGTGATGGCCATTTTCTCTTTCGTGCAGATCTTCATCTCGTCCATGATTCTGGGTGTGGTGATCGGTGATTTCAAACTGGGCTCCTCTCCTTTTATCCTGATGCGTGATTTTATGGCCGACGCCCCGGTGTTTGCCATGGACCCTAACTTTAGACCAGCTGACGGTACCGGCCTGAACCCACTGTTGCAGAACTATTGGATGGTCATTCACCCGCCGACCCTATTCCTGGGTTATGCCGCCTCGCTTGTTCCGTTTGCTTTCGCTATTGCCGGTCTTTGGAAAGGTAAGTTCAGCGAGTGGATTCGTCCTGCAATGCCATGGTCACATTTCGCAGCCGTGACATTGGGTATTGGTATCATGATGGGTGCTTACTGGGCTTACGAAACCCTGAACTTTGGTGGTTACTGGAACTGGGACCCGGTGGAGAACGCGGTATATATCCCGTGGCTCGTGCTGGTGGGTGGCATCCACACCATGATTGCCTACCGCCGCAGCAAGCAAGGCCTGCGTGCCTCGTTCATTCTGGTGATCACCTCATTTGTTCTGATTCTGTACGCTACTTTCCTGACGCGAAGCGGTATTCTGGGCAACGCCTCCGTGCACTCCTTCACGGACTTAGGTCTGTCAGGTCAGCTGTTTACCTACATGATGGTCTTCACGGTGCTTGCCATCGGACTGCTGGTGTATAACTGGAAGAAGATCCCGACCACAGAGAAGGAGCTTTCGACTTACAGTGCTGAGTTCTGGGTATTTATTGGTGCAGCCGTGCTTTGCCTGGCCGCCTTCCAGGTGCTCGTAACGACTTCTATACCTGTATACAATTCCTTCCTTGGTTTCATCGGGATAGAATCTAACGCCGCCCTGCCTGCCGACCAGATTGAGCACTACACCAAGTTCCAGTTATGGGCTGGTGTAGCCATCGCCATCCTGACGGGAGTAGGTCAGTTGCTGTGGTGGAAAAAAGCGAACAAGAAGAGTTTCAAGGACGCAATCACCATGCCGCTGATGCTAACGCTGTTATTTGCCAGCCTGGTGATTATCCTGTCCAACAAGTTTGATGTCTTCACTTTCAAACTCGACAACCCGATATACATCCTGCTGTTTGTGGTATCCCTGTTTGCAGTGTTTGCTAACTTCAGCATTATACTTGGTCTGCTACAGAAGAAAATCACGCTGTCGGGTGGCGCAGTTGCCCACATTGGTATAGCGTTGATGTTGATCGGCATCCTGTTCTCTTCAGGTTACTCGCAGATCATCTCACAAAACAACTCAGGCCTGCTTTATTCACGTGAGTTCCCTGACGAAATCAACCGTGACAACGTGCTTCTATGGCGCAACACGCCTGTGCAGATGGACCGCTTTAAGGTAAGTTACCACGGTCAGTTCCAGGAAGTGGAAGGCGTACCGGGCTATGTGACCAAAGAGTTACTCTACCAGACCGATGATATGTACAAAGCCATTGCCCGTGGTAGAATAGAAGCGAAAGGCAAGGTATACTTCGAAACCGGCGACACGCTGGACCTGATTTCTCCGGAGAACACCTACTATGAAGTAAGCTACATGAGCGACAAAGAAAACTTTGTGCTATACCCTAGAGCGCAGGTTAACCCGAACATGGGCCTATTGGCTTCTCCTGATATCAAGCGCTTCGCTGGCAAGGATTTGTACACGCACGTTTCCACTGTTCCGGACCCGAATGAGGAAAAAGACTGGGGCGAACTGCAGGAGTACGTACTCTCTGCCGGCGACACGATCGTAATCAATGACTACATCGCGATATTCAACGGTATTGAGCAGATTGAGCAAGTACCGGGCGTAAAGTTGGCTGAGGGCGACGTAGCTGTGCAGGCTGCCATGAAGATTATGGGCGAGCGCAAAACCTACCACGCCCACCCTGTGCTGATGATCAAAGACCAGATGATGGGCCGCGTACCGGAAGTCATAGAAGACCTGGGTATACGCATCACCTTCCTGAACATCGACACCGAGAACGACCGCTTCACGATCGGGGTGAACGTGACACAGAAAGACTACATCATCCTGAAAGCGATGGAGAAGCCTTTCGTAAACATCCTTTGGATCGGTACCATCATCATGTCCATCGGCTTTGTAATGGCAATATTGCGCCGTAATAAAGAAGGAAATACAGGTGAGGGGAAAGCTCCCAAGGTGAAGCAGGAACGTAAGGCACAGGTGGCGTAAAATTGCTTAATTGTATTAGATTTGTAAGGCAGGCTTGTAGAGGCCTGCCTTATTTGTTCACTTAGGTAAAACTAGAAAGGTGCTCAGCTTGAATAATCTCACCTATGAATGTATTTATCATTCCATCTTGGTACCCCAGTAAAGATCAACCACATACTGGGATTTTTTTTAAGGAACAAGCTGAAGCACTAGCTCAAGTCTTCCCTGAGTCGAATTTTGCAATAAGCACTTGGGGCTCTCACGAAAATGACCTTTTACTCGAGGGTAAAGACCATATTAAGAACATTGCAAAACTTATAAGGTCTAATTCAAAGAAAGCCAGTGAGCATAAGCCTAAAGAGAACCTCGTTGAATTTTATACTCCTGCATTTACTTGGACTAGGAAACTATTGAAGGGTAATATTAAAAATATCATTAAAGTTAATGATAAGCATTTCCTATCATTCCAGAAGAGATTTGGGGATGTAAAAATTATACATGCCCATAGTGCACATCCTGCAGGCTGGATTGCGAAGGAAATAGCAACAAAGTACAATATTCCGTACATCATTACTGAACACATGGGACCTTTCCCATTTAAAGTATTCCTAACAAGTTCTAGGCAGCTCAGTAAGTTCCTGAATGAACCATTGCAAGAGTCATTTGCAAATATTGCAGTTAGCCCTCAACTAAAAGATACGATGATAAAGTGGGGGGTAAAAAGAGTAACTTTTATCCCTAACCTAACAGATGAAAGTTTTTTTACGATAAAACCTCAGATACCTGTAGATAATCCTTGCTTCACTTTCTTTACTTTGGCTCGTTTGGTTGAAGGAAAAGGAATATCTATTTTACTACAAGCATTTAAGCTAATTAACCAGAGATACCCTGATTGTAAATTAATAATTGGAGGTGATGGTGAGATGCGAGAGCCCTATAAAGCCATTGCACAAGAAATTGGAATTCAGGAAGAGGTACGATGGCTGGGTACATTAAATCGACAACTGGCTGCAGATGAAATGCAAAACTGCGACGCTTTTGTGCTTCCTAGTTTCCATGAAAACCTACCACTTGTCTTACTTGAAGCTTCTGCTTGCGGTAAGCCGCTAATTGGCACTTATTGCGGTGGCTCTGAGAGTATTATTAACGAGAAAAATGGATTAGTAGTAGAGCCGGGTAATGTAGATGCGTTATATGGCGCTATGGAAGATATGTATTTAAACCACCAGCGGTATAGTGCTGAAGAAATAAGAGCCGATTTTATGAGCAAATATTCAAGGCCTGTAGTCTGTAAACAAATCATGGACTTATACAAACAAGTCATCGCCCAACACAAGTACACCCTATGAAAATCACCCTCATTGGCTCCGGCAATGTGGCCTGGCTCTTGGGCAAAGCGCTGCAGCAGGCAAGGCATGATATCGTAGCCGTGTACAGCCCTACTGCGGCCCACCGGAAGGCCCTGGCTCAGGTGCTGCCGCCAGCCAAGGCAGTCGACTCGCTGGACTTGCGTGCCACAGGTGCCGAGCTGTTTGTGATTGCCGTGCCGGATGCGGCCATCGCCTCGGTAGCTGCGGCAGTTCGGGTCCCGGATGGCGCGATCGTAGTCCATACCTCCGGCTCGCAGCCACTGACAGCGCTGCAGGGTATAGCGGGTGCCCGACCCGGCGTATTTTATCCTTTGCAAACCTTCTCGAAGTCGAAGCCTGTAGATTTCAACACGATACCCATACTAATAGAGGCAGGGGATGAGCAGACTTTGCTGGCTTTGCAGACCCTAGCCAGCACAATCTCACAGGAGGTGCATCAGGTTGATTCACTTAAAAGAAAGCAGTTGCACCTGGCGGCTGTGTTTGCCTGTAACTTCACGAATCACCTGCTGGGCATAAGCCGTCAGCTACTCCAACAGGCAGCGTTGCCCGACACGCTGCTGCAACCGCTTATTCAAGAGACAATTGCCAAGGCGATGCAAAGCCACCCCTTTCAGGTACAGACGGGTCCTGCAGTTCGCCACGACCAAAATGTGATTGATGAGCATCTGATTCTGCTGCAGGACCAGCCACTTTACCAGCAGGTATACCAACTACTTACGCAAAGTATACAGGATCATTCCCCAAAGCGATAGGTATCCCCAGCGTAACCTATTGATCCCCCTACAGTTATATTCGGTGGAGGTATAAAGCGCCCGGCTTTGAATCGGGAGGCATGTTTACTAACTTTGCACCGTAAATAGCAAGACTCATGAAAATTGTAAATATAACTTTCAAATTCGCTGACGGGTCACCAGATCAGGTCCTCCCGGCTGTGGAGGGCGAATCGGTGCTGGACGTGGCGCTTAATAACGACATCAAGCTACAGCACAACTGTGGCGGCGTGTGCGGTTGCAGTACTTGTCATGTATACATCGAGTCGGGAATGGACGACCTGCCCGAGATCTCTGACAAAGAGGAAGACTACATTGACCGTGCCGTAGACCCGCGCATTAACTCCCGCCTGGGCTGCCAGTGCGTAATGCAGGGCAACGAGGACATTGTGGTCACCATCCCAGAGCAGGACTTCCTGGGTCACTAAGAGGAAGCGATTAAACTTAAGTCAACATAGATAACTTGAAAAGACATGGATAAGAATTATGAGCCGCCAATTCACTGGAGCGACCACGAAGACATCGCGATGGCCCTGTATGAGAAATTCGGCGATGACTTCAACGAGTCAAAAATTTACCGCGTACGCTTTACCGAACTGCTGGAGTGGATCCTGACGCTGCCGAACTTTGCCGGAAAACGCGAAGAATCCAATGAGGGGCATTTGGAGCAAATTCAGGCGGCTTGGGTATACGAGTGGCGCGATAACCAGGACTAAGCTGATATTCAGCCCTGAAAAATTCGTTATATTAAATTAAATATATATTTTTAAAGGTCCTTTCACTAGAAAGGACCTTTTTCTTTTATCCTATGTCTATCACACAACCTGATCTTACTCGCATCAACACCTTTGTTTTCGATGTAGACGGTGTACTAACAGATGGTTCTCTCTACGTATTTGCAGACGGAGAGAAAGTGCGTGCCTTTAACATCAAAGACGGCTTTGCCATTAAACATGCTATACGCCAGGGATACAACGTGGCCATTATCTCTGCCAAAAACGAGCCGGGCGTACGCGTGCGACTTGAGGAGCTTGAAATTGAGCACCTTTTCCTGGGTGCGGAAGACAAAGTAGAAGAGCTTGAAAATTACCTGTATATGCAGGGAGTGCACCCGGCAACAGTAGCCTACATGGGCGACGACATGCCAGATCTGGAAGCCATGCAACGCTGCGGCCTTAGGGCCTGCCCTGCCGATGCGGCCGATGACATACGCGAGATCTGCACCTTTATTTCAACCAAAGACGGCGGTAAGGGAGCTGTGCGTGAGCTGATTGAAAAAATTATGAAGGTGCAGGATACCTGGTAAACGCATTATACTTTTCTCAAATCAAATAGCAGATTTCTTTTACATAAAAATTTGCATATATATAATTATTTTTTAATCTTACAGACAGTTTATTCAAAATTATTTATTTTCATTTTTATGAAGACAGGAAAAGTAAAGTTCTTTATTGAGTCAAAAGGCTTCGGCTTCATCACCGAAGACGAAACAAATGAGGATTTCTTCGTGCACGTAACTGGCCTGAACGGCCTGCAAATTCAGCAGCATGACAGAGTAGCTTTCGATACGCAGGAAGGCAAAAAAGGAATCAACGCGGTGAACGTACAGCGCCTCTAACAGCTCTACACCGACAAGAAAACCCCTTCCAGCAAGGGGTTTTTTTATGTCCTTTGTTTGAGGTGCCACCTTCTGGCCTTAACTTTACAAGGGCTATACCTGTTATCCTGTCTTGAAAGAATTCTTATACCTTATCCGCTTCCCCAATCTGCTGCTTATACTGCTGAGCCAGGCACTGGTGCAGGCTAGTTTGCTGAGCGCAGGTATAAACTTAGCAGGCATAGCCACACCCGGATTTCTGGTGCTCACGCTCTCCACGATGTGTATTGCAGCAGCGGGCTATATCATCAACGATTATTACGATGTCAAGATCGATGCCATCAACAAACCTGACCGGGTGGTGGTTGGCAAGAGCATACGCCGCAGACCGGCTATGTTTACGCACATGGTACTTTCGTTTATAGGTATAGCACTGGGTTTTTACCTTTCAATACCAGTAGGGCTTATCAATGTAGGTGCTGTTTTCCTACTGTGGGGCTACTCTGACCAGTTAAAGAAATTACCATTAATTGGCAACTTGGTTATTGCACTTTTGTCGGCCTCCATGCTGCTGGTCGTAGCTGTTTACGCGGGCAAGCTCAACAAAATCACCATTAGCTATGCGGTTTTCGCCTTTCTGATTTCGCTTATCCGGGAGATCATCAAAGACATGGAGGATGTACGCGGCGACGCCTCTTTCGATTGCCGCACGCTCCCGATCGTGCTAGGTATACGACGTGCCAAGTACGTGCTATACCCTATTATTGCGCTTTTCCAGGCCTTCCTGCTGGTGGTCATTTTTCACCCCGTCACAGGTATAGGCTTTGATATTTACATGCTGTTACTGGTGCTGATCCCGAGCATCTGGATGACAGTAAAACTAGTGCGGGCCGACCGCAAGCGTGACTTCACCTTCCTAAGTAACCTAGGCAAGTTCATTATGCTGACCGGCATTTTGTCGATGCTCTTGATCAATTAAAACCAGGTTGACCAGGTATACCAATTAGCCCCTTTCAATTCATACTTCCTGAAGGTGAGAGAATGATGAAGCTTTTGCCCGCTACTTTATCTCCGCTTATCTCTTTTGAAGAAACGAGCACTGTGCTATACCTAACCTGGTGCACGAGGGAGACTCACTTTAAACCTCCATCGCCATCATCATTTGAGCGGCGGAAACCGGTACTTATACCTATACCTGCGCACAAATTGCCTGGCAACAGCACTGCACAGTCGTTGGCAGCGGGACAGGAGGTATAGGACTTGCATTTTAGCAGCGCATTTTGTTATTTACATAGTCTGTTTGCTTTCGCGACGGATTGCCGTTCCCAAACCTACCTTACCTTATGAACAAACTTCACCTGTTATTCGAGGCCTACGGGCTTCGGAAGACGAAGTGCCGTATAGAGGTGCTTCGTTTATTTCTTGAGCACCGACACGCCTTGGCGCACGCTGCCATAGAACAGCAGCTTGGCCAACAGTTTGACCGGGTCACGCTATACCGCACCCTGCATGCCTTTGAGGAGCACGGTCTGCTGCACAGCATCCCCAGCACTGATGGCATTACACGCTATGCCCTCTGCCAGCAGGCTTGCAACAAACACCGGCACCAGCATGACCACATTCACTTCAGCTGTACTGCCTGCGGACATACCTACTGCCTCAATGAGGTATACGTACCTACGCTGCGCATGCCGGAGGGCTACCAGGTAAAGGAGTTTAGGTTTTGCGTGCAGGGGGTGTGCGATAGGTGTGTTATGCAGCCGGTAGAACAACTGGCGCACGCATAGGCCTTTACTATACCTGCTAACCCTTGATCCGTAAGCAAAACCTGTATACAACCCATTGTTATGCCCGCAACCACTTTAACCGCTGCCGATCAGTTCCGCCAGCTTGCCGCCTCGCCCAGCAAACTGCGGCTCTTTATGTTGTCCAGGCTGCCGATGGCCTATATGGCTGGCCTGCGGGTTGGGTCTATTTCAGAAGAGCGGGCTGAGGTTACGATCCCATATAAGTATCTCAACAAGAACCCCTTCAACTCAATTTATTTTGCCAGTTTGAGCATGGCGGCCGAGCTTTCGACGGGTTTGTTGTGCATGGCCCAGACTTACAAGTCAGACCCGGCTGTGTCGATGCTGGTGGTGCACCTGGAAGCGGATTTTATGAAGAAAGCAGTAGGGAAAATCACCTTCACCTGCGAAGACGGACAGAAGATTAAAGCTGTAGCAGACCAGACTAAAGCCACAGGCGAAGGCGTGACGGTAGTAGCCACCAGCACAGGTATAGACGAGGCCGGCGATAAAGTAGCGGAGTTTCGGTTTACCTGGTCGCTCAAAGCGAAACTCAGAAAATAAGTCAAGCACTTGGCAGCACCCAACTGGTTTATAAAAGATTTTCTATATTTAAACGATACAGTTGCTACATCAAAATATACGCTACGATGGAAAAATCATTACCCTTGGAAAAAGGCACCGTGCAATTGCTTGAGGACAAAATCCTGATTCAGGACAATGCCAAAAGGGAGTACATCATCCGAATGGTTTCATCAGCACTCTGGACGTTCTATGGGACCATATCTGTTCTCCGCTACCTAAAAACAGGCGATGAGTTTCTCCTCTGGACAGGTTTACTGATTGGCATTGGGCACTTAGTGGTTTTTGTATTGTCGTTGTTTAGAACAACCAAATCAGAAGTACACTTAAATGAGGTGGAGCAGGTCACTTTCAAATCGAGGTTCGGAAACAAGTTCATGGATTTGAAGCTAAGAAATGGTTTAAAAAGACGTGTCATCAGGATAGCACCGGCTGCCGAAGAGCTGCGCACTTTCTTTGAGGAAAAGCAAATCCAGGTAAAATAGCGGCTACAGTCGAGCCAAAGCGCACAGTTATGCCCTGGTTCTATATCTTATACCCACGCGTATTGAACTGCGCTAAGTTCGATCCCATATAACAAACCCTAATTCTATACCCTTCCCTGCCATCATGAAGACATATATTGTGCTGCTACGAGGTGTGATGCCTACCGGGAAAAACAGGGTGCCGATGGCGCAGCTCAGGCAGGTGCTAAGTGATGCCGGCTTTCAGCAGGTTCGCACCTGGATCCAGAGTGGGAATGTTGTACTCCAAAGCGATTTAACAGCCAGGGAACTGGAGTTGCGGGTACATCAGCTGATAAAAGAGCACATCGGTCCGGAGTTGGCCATTGTGGTAAGGACCGGCAACGAACTCAGGCAAATGATTGACAATAACCCGTTTCAGGAAGAAGAGCACCCCATAGCGCGGGTATTTTTTGTATCTTTCCAGGAGAGGCCACCCGATGAAAAGGTACAGGCATTGCTCGCTCAGGACTTTTCTCCGGAGAAACTTCGTATTGACGGCATGTCAGCCTACATGTTCATTCCCCAGGCCTACAGCGACAGCAAGCTCAGCAATAATTTCCTGGAGCGGAAACTAGGCGTAGCAGCTACCACGCGAAACTTTAACACCATTACCAAAATGATTGCCTGGGCCGAGGAAGAATAAGCTGTAGGTAGCCTCTTGAAAAGTGCTTAAATCTGCTATTTGTTTAGCGCCAGCACTTATCTAAGTAATGCACTGGTAGTACAAGTACAAGTACAAGCAAAAGAAAGTAACAAGTATAAAAAGCCACAACAATCAATATGCAATCAACCGCCCCAAACCCCGAGCTATACCTGGCCGAACTGCCCGAAGCGCGCCAGCAAATTATGAACGACCTAAGAGAGGTGATTCTCGAGAACATACCCGCTGGCTTTGAGGAAGTAATGGGTTATGGTATGCTTGGCTACGTAGTACCCCATACGCTATACCCGGCCGGCTACCACTGCGATCCGAAATTGCCGCTGCCTTTTATGGGAATTGCCTCGCAGAAGAACCACATCGCCGTTTACCACATGGGCATCTACGCAGATGAAAATTTGCTCAACTGGTTTAAAGAGGAGTATCCTAAACACAGCAAAACCAAGCTGGACATGGGCAAAAGCTGTATCCGCTTCCGGAAACCGGAGCATGTACCGCTGGCGCTGATTGGCGAACTGGCTTCCAAAATGACGCCGCAGGAGTGGATCGATCTCTATACCCATACCTTCAAAAGATAAAAGCCATACCTTTTCTGCCGGTTTTTGCTGACTCCTATACCTAAACCAGCTATATTTGCGGTTTCAATCCATAGCTATACCTTTGGCACCAGCAGATAAAAAGAATATAGTCCTTTTCGCTTCGGGATCGGGCAGCAACGCGCAGCGCCTGATGGAGTACTTTGAGCACCACCCAGCCATTCGTGTGGCCGCCCTGTTTGCCAATAACCCAAAAGCGTATGCCCTAAAACGAGCCGAGACCTTCCACGTCCCGGCTTTTTTATTTTCCCGCGATGCGTTTTACAATTCCGAAAGCGTATTAGAACAGGTGCAGTCTTTCAAGCCCGACCTGATTGTGCTGGCCGGTTTCCTCTGGCTTGTGCCGCAGAACTTCCTGCAGGCTTTCCCGGATCGTATCATCAACATCCACCCTGCCCTGCTGCCCCAATACGGCGGCAAAGGTATGCACGGCCTCAATGTGCACACGGCCGTAGTGTCGGCTGGCGACAAGGAGTCAGGTATAACAATACACCGCGTAAACGAGGAGTACGACAAAGGTGAATTTGTGCTGCAGGAGCGCTGCCCGGTGCACCCCGACGACACACCTGAGGCTTTAGCTGCCCGCGTCCTTGCACTCGAGCACAAGTATTTGCCGGAAGTAGTTGAAAAACTGCTCTTGGAGAAACTGTAAATCAAGCACTAGCACATTTAAAAAATCAGCACATTATATAGTCCATACCTATGCAATCTGTCAAAATCAAATCCGCACTAATTTCGGTTTACTACAAAGACCGCCTCGAACCACTGGTTGAGCTCCTGAAGCAGCACAACGTAACCATCTACTCTACTGGCGGCACACAGGCTTTTCTGGAAGAGCAAGGCGCTGACGTAGTAGCCGTGGAAGACCTGACGGCCTATCCATCCATATTTGGTGGTCGTGTGAAGACCCTGCACCCGAAAGTGTTTGGTGGCATCCTGCACCGCCGTGCCAACGAAAGCGACCTGGCCGAGCGTGCGCAGTACGAGATCCCACCGATTGACCTCGTAGTAGTGGACCTATACCCTTTTGAAGAAACCGTAGCATCAGGTGCATCGGAAGCGGATGTGATTGAAAAGATTGACATTGGCGGCATTTCCCTGATCAGAGCGGCGGCCAAGAATTTCCAGGACGTGCTCATCGTGTCATCGCGCGAGCAGTATGACGAAGTGGTGGATTTGCTGAAAGAAAAAGACGGTGCTACGGAGCTGGCTGACCGCAAACGCTTCGCAGCCAAGGCCTTTGATATCTCTTCTAACTACGACACACACATTTTCAATTACCTGAGCAAAGAGCAGGACATCAACGTGTTCAAGCAGAGCGTGCGGGAGGCTACGTCGCTGCGTTACGGTGAGAACCCGCACCAGCAGGGCACTTTCTACGGCAAGCTCGAAGACCTGTTTGAGCAGTTAAATGGCAAGCAGCTTTCTTACAACAACCTCGTGGACGTGGACGCTGCCGTGGCACTGGGCGCTGAATTCGAAGAACCGGCTGTGGCTATCCTGAAACACACCAACGCCTGCGGTTGTGCTACCGGCGAAAATATCAAAGACGCTTACTTGTCCGCCTTGTCAACCGATCCGGTTTCAGCATTTGGTGGTGTGATCATCGCAAACCGTACCATCGAATTAGGTGCTGCCGAAGAGTTGAACAAGTTGTTCTTCGAAGTACTCATCGCGCCAGATTTTGACACGGATGCGCTTGACTTGCTGCGCACCAAGAAGAATCGTATTCTTTTGAAGCAGAAGCCAGTGGAGCTACCTGCCAAGCAGTTTAAGACTTTGCTGAACGGTGTGATTGAGCAGGACAAGGATTTGAAAACCGAAACGGAAGCTGATTTTAAAACTGCTACCAAGCGCGAGCCTTCAACTGAGGAGAAAAAGGCACTCGTGTTTGCTGCCAAGGTATGCAAGCATACCAAGTCCAACACCATTGTGCTGGCTACCGATAAAATGATGATCTCCAGCGGTGTGGGCCAGACATCGCGTGTGGACGCCCTGCGCCAGGCTATCGAAAAAGCCAAAAGTTTCGGCTTCGACATCAGCAACACCGTGATGGCTTCCGACGCTTTCTTCCCTTTCCCGGACTGCGTAGAAATCGCTGATCAGGCAGGTATAAAAGCAGTCGTGCAGCCAGGCGGCTCCATCAAAGACCAGGACTCGATTAACTATTGCGATGCTCACAACATGGCCATGGTGATGACAGGCGTGCGACATTTCAAACACTAAGGTATAGCGCCTGTTGCAGGTATAGCTTTTCAAAAAGCCCCATTCTTTACCGGATGGGGCTTTTTTTAAGTCCACAGTTTTTGGCCTCACAGGTATAGCAGATATGAAACAGGAAGTCTGCATCGTTGCAACGATCACCTCGCCCAACCTGATTACATAGCACAAATCCTATACCTGACCGGCCAAATCAAACTCCAGAACCCATCCAATTTTATACCTGCAAATGCGTTATGTAAGGCAGCAAAGAGAATTGTATGGAATATGGGAAAGAAAAACTTTGAAAACTTTTGCCTCTTCTGCATCAGCATTATTAATTCCGCTGAAAATCACTAATTTTGCGGCTAGTTTTTGATTAGAAATATTGTATATTAAAAATATAACGGGCAGCCGCACGCCTTCAAAAAATAAGAATGGGACTATTTAACTTTCTTACCAGCGATATTGCTATTGATTTGGGTACCGCCAATACCCTCATCATTCATAACGATAAGATTGTGGTGGACGAGCCGTCTATCATTGCCGTGGACCGCACCACGGGTCGTGTACTTGCTATTGGCCGAAACGCCATGCAGATGCACGAAAAAACCCACGAGAACATCAAGACGATTCGTCCGCTGAAAGATGGCGTAATTGCCGACTTCCACGCTGCCGAGGAGATGATCCGGGGTATGATCAAAATGATTGACACGGGCCGTCGTTTGTTCCAGCCTTCGCACCGCATGGTGATCTGTATTCCTTCAGGTATAACTGAGGTGGAGAAACGTGCTGTGCGTGACTCGGCCCAGCATGCCGGCGCCAAGGAGGTATGGATGATCCAGGAGCCAATGGCCGCCGCGATAGGTATAGGCATTGACGTGGAGCAACCGATTGGTTCCATGATCGTGGACATCGGGGGTGGTACAACGGAGATCGCCGTGGTAGCCCTTTCAGGTATCGTGTGCGATCAGTCTATCCGTATTGCGGGCGACGTGTTCACCAAAGACATTCTGGACTACATGCGCCGCCAGCACAACCTGTTGATTGGCGAGCGTTCTGCCGAGAAAATAAAAATTGAAGTAGGCTCTGCCCTGACTGAACTCGAAAATCCGCCAGCCGACTACGAAATACGTGGCCGCGACCTGATGACAGGTATACCAAAAGTAATTAAGGTGACCTACCAGGAAATCGCGATTGCACTGGACAAGTCGGTGTCCAAGATCGAGGAAGCGGTACTGAAAGCGCTGGAAATCGCGCCGCCGGAGCTGTCTGCCGACATTTACGACAACGGTATTCACCTGACAGGTGGTGGTGCATTGCTACGTGGCTTCGACAAGCGTCTGGCTGCCAAAACCAAACTGCCGATCCACATCGCCGAAGACCCGCTCAGAGCGGTGGTGCGTGGCACGGGTGCGGCTATTAAAAATCTGGAAGGTTTTAAGAACGTCCTCCTGACTTAAAAGTGCCGCATGCGGAATCTATTTGCATTCATTTACCGGTTCCGTGCATTCCTTCTATTCGTGTTGCTGGAGGCGCTCTGCATCTTCCTGATTGTGCGCTACAACACATACCAGGGAGCAGCTATGTTCAACTCCGCCAACACCTATGTAGGACGTGTGCTGGAGTTTCAAAGTGGCGTAACCGACTACTTCAGGCTGGCGTCTGTGAACAGTACGCTTGCCCAGGAGAATGCCGTACTACGCCAGCAACTCATGGCTTACAGGCAGGACGCCGAAGCAAACAGCACCGATCAACTTGACACGACCTTTTTCGCTGCTACCGACTCTGCCAAGGCAGAGCCATTCATTTTGCATGCCGGCCGCGTCATCAACAACTCGATCCGCCGCACCAACAACTATCTGACGCTGGCAGCAGGCAGCCTGGATGGCGTGAAACCGGGTATGGGCGTTATTTCCCCGAACGGGGCCGTAGGACGCGTGAAGACAGTATCAAAGCACTATGCAACTGTCACCTCACTGCTGCACTCACAAATGCTGATTTCAGCCAAGATCAAGAAAGACAACACCTTTGGCACTATTAAGTGGACGGGTGGCGACTACCGCACGGCTCTGCTCGACTACATCCCACTTCACGTAAAGCCCGAGCCCGGTGACACCGTGGTGACGAGCGGCTATAACACCGTGTTTCCGGAAGGGATCATGATCGGCACGATCAGCGAGGTGGAGCGCGAGCTGGATAAGAGCTTTTATACCATTCGTGTGCAACTCTCTGTTGACTTCGCTCAGCTCTCTTATGTATATGTTGTGGAAAATCTGCGACGCCCGGAACAGGACTCCCTTGAAACAGAAGCAGGAATACTACCTCATGAATAACAGCTTAGGTATAAGACATATCGTGCAGTTTGTGGTGTTTGTGGCCTTGCAGATACTGCTGATGGACAATCTGGTGCTTTTCGGTACCGGCTTTAGCTTTATCTACATTGCTTTTCTGCTTTTCCTGCCACTTGAGATGAACCGGGTCCTGCTCCTATTCCTGGGCTTCATAGCCGGTTTTGCAGTCGACATTTTTTATGACACGATGGGTATCCATGCAGCGGCTAGTGTGCTCTTGGCTTATTTAAGACCCATGATATTGAACCTTCTCACACCACGTGATGGTTACGATACGAATGACTCCGTGAACATACACATCATGGGTTGGCGCTGGTTTCTTGCGTACGCCCTCACCCTGATCCTGGCGCACCACACGGCTGTGTTCCTCCTCGAGATTTTCAGCCTGGAGGGGTTATCGGCCGCAGTGCCCAAAATACTGCTGAGTACCTTGTTCACGGGGGTTGTTATGGTTATATTGCAGTTACTGTTCTTCTCCCTTAAGAGAGCGAATAGATGAATTACCTCGAAAACAGAAAATACGTCATACAAGCAATCTTCCTGGTGGTGGGTGTGGTTTACGCACTTCGCCTTTTCTACATCCAGGTAGTGGACAGCAGTTACAAGCAAGCCGCTGAGACCAACGCGATTAAGACCGTTATCCAGTATCCTTTCCGGGGATTGATCTACGACCGTAACGGCGAACTGCTGGTGCAGAATACACCCGTATACGACCTCATGATCGTGCCCAAAGAGGCCCGTAACATCGATACGCTGCGCCTGGCCAATATGCTCGACATCCCACTGGAGGATGCCCGAGAGCGCTTCAAAAAAGCCCGTGCCTATTCCTGGGTGAAACCTTCCATCTTTCAGCAGATGCTGAGTACCCAGGACTTTGCCCATATCCAGGATAACCTGATCGACTTCCCCGGTTTTTACATCAACGCCCGTACCGCCCGCGGCTATCCGCACCAGAGTCTGGGGCATGCGCTGGGGTATATTGCCGAGATCAGCCCGAAACAGCTCGAGGACAGCACCTATGCAGGCTATCGCCCTGGCGACTATATCGGCAAAGCAGGTATAGAGATGGCTTATGAGGAGTACCTGATGGGCAAGCGCGGCGTGAAGTACAAAATGGTGAACGTGCGCGGCATTGACAAGGGCTCTTTTAAAGACGGCGCCTACGATACGCTTTCCATAGCCGGCCAGAACATGGTAAGCACCATCGACCTGGATTTGCAGGCCTACGGCGAACGCCTGATGAACGGGGCCAAAGGCAGCATCGTGGCCATCGAACCGAAGACCGGTGAGATCCTGGCTTACATCTCGGCCCCTTTCTACGACCCGAACCTGTTCACCGGCAAAGACTACGGCAAGAACTACATGCAGCTGCTGAAGGACCCGGATAAGACCATGTTCAACCGTCCGATCATGGCCGACCAAAACCCGCCCGGTTCTATCTTCAAACTGACGCAGGCTTTGATCGCACTGGAAGATGGTGTGATAGACCCGAACACAAGGTATGCCTGCAACAAATCGCTGGTGAATTGCCACCCGCACCCCTCGCCGCTCGATTTGCGCGGTGCGGTACAGCACTCCTGCAACCCGTGGTTCTTCCAGGCCTATAAGGCGCTCATTAACCAGGGCAAGTCTAAAAATACGTTTACCGACACGTCGATTGGCCTGAAGGACTGGCGCGAGCATGTGCTTACTTTTGGCTTCGGTAAGAAACTGGGCATCGATATACCGGGTGAAAAATCGGGTATCATTGCCTCTACTGAACTGTACGACCGCGTGTATGGCAAAGACCGCTGGAAATACTCTACCATCTACTCCCTCAGCATCGGGCAGGGTGAATTGGGTGTGACGCCGCTGCAAATGGCGAATTTTATGGCCATTGTCGCCAACAAGGGCTATTATGTGACCCCGCACCTCATCCGCTCGATTGGCGAGGACGGCAAGCCGCTGGCAGAAAACTACGAACGCCACTATACCTCTGTAAAGCCACACCACTTCGACCCGATCATTGAGGGTATGGCTGAAGTGGTGCGCGCCGGCACAGGCCGTAAGGCCGGCCTCGGGAAAGTAGGTATCACTGTGTGTGGCAAAACCGGAACGGCTCAGAATCCGCAGGGACCTGACCACGCCGTGTTTGTGGCTTTTGCTCCGATGGAAGACCCAAAGATAGCCATAGCTGTGTATGTGGAGCACGGTAAGTGGGGCGGTCAGTCGGCAGCGCCTATTGCCGGCCTGATGATCGAGCAGTACCTGACGGACACGGTGACGATCAAAGAGCAGGAGAAGTGGGTGCTGAGCCGGGAGTATTTAAATATTAGATCGAAGTAAGGTATGTCAACAACGCAACATCGAGTACTCGGAGGAAAGATCGTGCAGCCTAGCAGCCGCCGGCAGTCGACCAGCGTGTTCGGCAACCTGGACTGGTTCACGGTGCTCATTTACTTTGTACTGGTGGCGCTGGGCTGGATGAACATCTACGCCGTGGTCTATAGCCCTGACAACGTGGTGAACATCTTCAGCTTCGACATCAACTCAGGCAAGCAGCTGTTATGGATCGGTACGGGCGTGATCCTGATGATCGTGCTGCTCGTTGTCGATTACAAGGTATACGAACACCTGGCCTACCCCATTTACGGCGGCATTATCCTATTACTTCTGTTTACGCTGGCCGTGGCCAGTCCGGTGGCGGGTTCGCGCTCCTGGCTCGAACTGGGGGGCGGTGTACGCCTGCAGCCCGCCGAGCTCGCTAAATTTGCGACTGCCCTGGCTATCTCCAAGTTCCTGAGTCAGGTGAGCCTGCGGCAACAAAAGATGAAGGACCAGATGGTTCTGGCTGCCATTACTTTCCTGCCCGCTGTCATTATCATTTTGCAAAACGAAACAGGTTCGGCCCTCGTGTTTGGCGCCTTCATTCTGGCATTCTTCCGCGAAGGCATGTCGCCACTTATCCTGATCATCGGTGGTTCTGCCGCGGCTATTTTCATTCTGACATTGCTTGTGCCAAAGCTATACCTGCTCATCGGTATCGCCGCACTTATGGGCCTGGCTATGTTTCTGGATTACCGCCTCATGCGCCGCTTTAAAACCATGATCGCGCTTTTTGTACTGGTAGTAGGTATGGTGTTCAGTGTAGACTACTTCGTAAACGACGTCCTGCAACCGCACCAGCAAAACCGTATCAAGGCGCTCATCAACCCGGAGGCAGATCCGCTGGGCTATGGCTGGAACGTGACGCAGTCGAAAATTGCGATTGGCTCTGGTGGTTTCTGGGGCAAAGGTTTTCTGGAGGGGACGCAGACCAAGTTCGACTTTGTGCCCGAGCAAAGCACTGACTTCATCTTCTGTACCATCGGCGAAGAGCACGGCTGGGTAGGCAGCACCATCCTGATTGCGCTGTTCCTCCTGCTCATGATGCGCATCGTGTACATTGCTGAACGGCAGAAGTCCGTCTTTGGGCGCACCTATGGCTACTGCGTGGTGTCGGTTATCTTCTTTCACTTCGTCATCAACGTGGGCATGACCATCGGCCTGGCGCCGGTAGTAGGTATACCACTGCCTTTCTTCAGCTACGGCGGCTCTTCGCTGTGGTCGTTCACTATCCTGCTGTTCATCCTGCTGGCTATTGATGCAAACAGAAACAGGGAGTTGGTAAGATAAGCTTTATTCTTGTAGGACATTCAACATCAAGCCCGTGCATTACTTCTGCACGGGCTTGATGTTTTACCGGACTCAACAATTGCCCCCTCTCCGCTACCGGAATCTCTGAAGCACTTCCCTATTCCTCATGACCTGGGTTGGCTTTGTCCTGTAAAATATGTCGTTTACTAAATTGCCGCTGTTTGGCTCAGCCTATGGAAAACACAACCCGTTAGCACTAGGTAGTCACCTCCCTAACTATTGCGGCAGGCAGAGATTGCCTGAAACAAAACATGTAGCCATCTTTAAACAAAATCATATGCCTAAGTATATAATCGAAAGAGAGATTCCGGGTGCCGGTAATTTAACGCAGGAACAGTTACAGTCCATTTCACAGAATTCCTGTGGCGTGTTGGATAGCATGGGCCCAAAAATACAGTGGGTACACAGCTACGTGACGGATGACAAGATCTATTGTGTTTACAATGCGCCAGATGAGGAAATGGTGCGGGAACATGCAAAGCTAGGCGGCTTCCCGGCGAACTCTGTGAAAAGAGTGCATGCCAAGATAGATCCGATCACCGCAGAACCTACGGTTTAGAAACTGCGGGTGTGCCTTTTGCCCTAAACCAGAGCTGCCAGGGAACCGCTGTGTCTCTCTCAGAAGATGGGGTGCTGGTGTAAGCTTGCTGCATGTGGGCAACAGGTATAGCCTTGTCTTTTATACCTTATACTACTCTAAAGGCTATACCTGATCTTGGAGGTATAGGTCGGCTTACTAATAGCATGGCCGGTTTTGGGGTTGATGAAGCGTACCGCCCCCTTTTTCAGTAGCCGCTCATAGGCCTGCTTGTAGTTCTCCAAGTTGTAGTGGGTGCCAACACTGTTTTTTTCGTATACCTGCTGCAAGGCCATGTTATTGTACAGCCGAGCATTTTGCACCAGATCTTTCATCAGACTTTCAATCGAGAACCTGTAGTGCTCGTGAAACAGGGCTGTCTGCTGCGTCTGCAGGTTAGCGCCGAAGAGCGGCACCCCGTCTTCCTGGTAGTCGCTATACCCTTCCAGCAGTTCCTTTAGCCTGATATATGCCTGCGCTGATGTAGAAGCCAGAACGAGGTACTGATTGGTTTGTTTCTTGTACGGATGGTTTACCCTGAACTTTAAGGTATAGAAGCCTTTGCTGCTGAAGATCTCTTCAAAGCAGTCCAGCAAATACGCCTCCCGCCGGTCAGCGTTCTTGTTCTTCTTATAAAAGCCTCTGATCTGCTCTAGTCGCTCCCCAAAAATTACCTGAAGCAAGCTATCAGCTTTGGCTTTCTTTACCGCGGCTTCCAAAGCTTTTGGGTTGAAAAGCATCAGCAAATCCGATGCTTTGGTCTGGATAGCTTGTAGCAGGATCTGTTGTGAAAAAACTTCCTCAACCGGATTAAGAAAAGTAAAGGCCGGTCGTTCCGTATCCAGGATTTGCTCTTCCACTACCCGTCCGCTCTCCTCCAGCAGCATAACCGGCGGGTGCAGCAGATCCCGGTAGAACGGCAGCTGCTCTACCCGCTCCTGCAGTTCAGCCAGGGCAGGCTGGTCAGCATCATAAAAGATAGCTTTTATACCTTGATTTAGGTCTAGTCGGGAGCCGGTGCTTTTGTATACCTGCCGTAGCAACTGCAAGGCGGCAGGTGCCGGCTCGTCGCTATCCAACCCGGCCTGCAAGTCAATGAAAGGTATAGGGGCGAGCGGCTTATCCGGCTGCTGCAGTATAGTGGCCGTCCATACCTCAAAAAAACGAGGCAACAGCTCAGCTTTGATTTCTGAGGCAGTTCTTTCAGTTTTGAAGAAGTCGCTGGGCGCTGCGGGCATGGGTTGTAATGCTGTTTGTTATCGAGGTATACTGAGCTTACCCTGTACAGAAGTGCTGGTTTAGGTATACAAAGATACAGCTTCACAAAACAAAAAAGCCCCTGCAACTTCCGTTACAAGGGCTTTTCTACAGTTTATTCTAGTACCAGGAGCGTGTATTTAACCCGCTATGTATTATATTGATAACCAAAAATTTAACCCTACATATTAAGGAACGAGTTACAAACTAGTTACAAAATATTGGAAAGTAGCAGAAAAAGCCTATAATAAATCTATCCTCTTGAATCTACAATTTACAGGCATGCTAGCTTCCAAGCTACATCGGGATGATAGCCTTGCTTTAGAAGTGATTTGTAATAGTTGAATCGCTTATGAGAAAACACACGCCAGCACAATAAGATTGTCCCTCGGTAAATCAGTTTCATTTCGCAAGATAAAGAATTCAGATAAACTTCTTATTTCGATTCTTTGCATCAGCTTCAGGAACTGTTTGGAGGGCTTACCTGCAAAAGCCGTCTTAGAGCCTTTTCCCAATCAGTTAAAGGCTTTTGCTGCCTGTTCTCCCAGTGATAGGTCTAATACTCATACAATTCTTTTAATGCTCCATTGTGCAGGAGCATTGCCCAACTGAGAAGAAGGCTATTTCACCTTTTGCTGTTGGAAAGAGAAGAAGGAAACTATTTAGCTTACACAAGCTAATTTATTTAGCCCTATGCTTTTATTCAAAAATTTAAATATCCAAATTTGCAGTTTGGATAAAAAGCCTTCCTTGTAATTTTATGCTTTTCAACTCGTTTGAGTTCCTCATCTTTTTCCCAACGGTGGTGGCGCTCTTCTTTCTCTTGCCTCACCGCTACCGGTGGCTGCTCCTACTTATTGCCAGCTACACTTTTTACATGTTTTGGCGGGTGGACTATGCTATTATCCTTGTCATCTCTACACTGATTGACTACATGTGCAGCAGGATGATGGACCGTTACCCACTAGAGCAACAGTATAAAAGGAAGCCGTGGCTCTGGTTGAGCTTGCTTTCCAACCTAGGTATCCTCTTTACCTTCAAGTACTACAACTTCTTCAACACCGCTGCCAAAGACCTAGCAGAGTTGATGGGGGTAGGATATGCGGCCCCTGCCTTTGAATTGCTGTTGCCAATGGGCATTTCATTTTATACTTTCCAGACGATGAGCTACTCAATTGATGTGTACTATGGCAGGATAAAGGCAGAGCATCACTTAGGAATATTTGCCCTGTTCGTTACCTTTTTCCCCCAATTGGTGGCAGGTCCTATTGAAAGGGCCGGTAACCTACTGGATCAGCTAAAGGAAAAGCACGAGTTTAACTATGATAGAGTGACAAGCGGCCTTAAGCTGATAGCCTGGGGCCTGTTCAAAAAGGTGGTAATCGCTGACAGACTGGCTGTGATGGTCAACCAAGTCTACAACAATCCAACTGACTATGAGGGCATTCCACTTATCATCGCTACTGTCTTCTTTGCCTTCCAAATTTACTGTGATTTCTCTGGCTACTCGGACATTGCTATTGGCTCAGCTCAGGTAATGGGCTTCAGGCTGATGGAGAACTTCAGGAGGCCTTACTTCTCCAAGTCCATCAGAGAGTTCTGGAGCCGCTGGCATATTTCCTTATCCACCTGGTTCAGAGATTACCTCTACATCCCATTGGGTGGTAACCGTGTGGTGAGGTGGCGGTGGTACTACAATATTTTTATTGTGTTCCTAGTAAGCGGGATCTGGCACGGGGCCAATTGGACCTTCCTTGTATGGGGAGCCCTGCACGGTTTCTACCAGATATTCGGCTTCTTAACAGCTAAACAGCGGGATGCTGCTGTTAGAACGCTAGGGATGGACAGAAACAAAGTCTTTTATAAGATCATGCAGATAGGGACTACCTTCATCCTCGTGTGCCTCGCATGGGTGTACTTCCGGGCAAATACAATCTCAGACGCCTGGTATATTACCACTCATATGTTTACCGGCTTTGGTGAGTCAGTAAAAGAAATTACATCGAGCACAGTGATGCTAAAGAAGTACATATTATTCGGGAAAGCTAAAGAGGTACTAGTTATTTCATTGATGGCTATTATAGCTTTGTTGGTAGTAGAGTACATTCAGAGAGCAAGATCGGTAAGAATCTGGATCTATAGTTTTTCTCCTCTAAGAAGAACAGTTGCCTACAGCTTGTTGGTTGTTGTAATCTTACTGTATGGCAATTTCTCTGATTCTGAATTCATTTATTTTCAGTTCTAATGCAAAAGTTAATCCTTAGAGGCTTTTCAGTGATATTACTGATTGCTATAGTGTATACTGGTCTAATTTTCTTCATGACATATCTAGGTATGAACAGGTGGATACCTAATGCAAGAAATACTACAGGAAGAGGCTACTATACATATTCAAGACTCCAAGAGTTAAACAGTGCACAAAATGTTGATGTTCTTTTTACAGGCTCCTCTCATGTATATAGAGCGATAGACACAAGAGTATTTGAGGGTGCAGGTATAAAGGCATTCAACCTTGGAACATCTGGTCAAACTCCTCTCAATACTTATTATCTTTTAAAAGACCATTTGGAGCATCTTAACCCTGATGTTATTGTCTTAGATCTTTATATGGAGGGGCTAAATGGTGACGGTTCAAAGGCTGCTATTGAGATAGCATCTAATCATGAGTTGTCAGACAATATACTGGAAATGGCAACCCGGAAAATAGATATAGAGACAATAAGCAGCCTGTATGCTATCCAAGTCTCTAGATTACATACGCCCCTTTCAGAGGTTAGAGAGATGAAGTTAGATGACGACAACTACATTGCAGGGGGTTACATTGAGTCTAAAAACCTTGTAAATGAACTGAAGCCAGAACATTTAAATAAATTATCTAAAAGAAAAGCAGGCATCAGTGAAATTCAACAGGAGTACTTAAGTAAGATTATAGAACTTTGCCAACAGAAAGACATTAAACTTTTATTCACAGTTCTACCTGTTACCAAGGAATTTAGGAATAGCATAATAAATTTTGATTTCTGCGTGAGCGAGGTGAATAAATTAGCAACCGAAAACGGAGTTAAAATGATTGATTATAGTAAAAGGGAATTAGAGCTAAACTCTATTAATGATTTCCTTGATGCCAATCACTTAAATCCAAATGGCGCTCTGAAGGTGAGCAATACTATTCTTCAAGATTTATATTCATTAAATTATTTAAATTAAAGGCTTTTCATACATCCTGAACAATTACATTTTCTTTGGTTGTAAATTTATTTATATCTACTGTAGAATTACCTCCTTTGCCCACGCGCGTACTGGTAAAAAGTCCCCCTTTTTGATACATGAAAACTCAACTGTTTTTTAGGGGTGTTCAGTTTTGTTCATGTACGTAACTTCCACGGTCTAACAGTTGAGCCTTTTTTAGGTTTCGGATTTGTCAGGTTTTGTTAAGCCCCTGTGTAAAGCTCAGGCCCTTTTATGGTTTCCCAATAATGTCAAGTTATGATAAGTTTAGGCTGGTTTTATTGCTCTCTATATGTGTAACAGGCAATAGCAACTTTTACTAACCTGCTTTAATACCTCCCCTCTATTATGATGTATTTTGCAGGGTGTCCATTTAGCTTATAAAGACCCTGTAAAGCGGTTATCAGTGATTGCAGGCCCGATTGCTTAAGCTCTTTCTTATCAGCTCTCAGGTAGTTCCTATAGGCATAATCTGCATACTTCTCTGTATAGTGCTTTGCCTCAATCTCTTTTACTTCCTTAAACTCCTTAGCCATAATTACCCGCTTCATGTTGGTCTTAGCCTCTCTCATGCTCCAGTAATCAGGAAAAGCATAAAGTCTATGGGTGTTTGTAAGATTTATATAGTTCATGCACTATAGATTATGGGTAAGGGAAAGCGGTTTTTGCCAGGCTAAGACCTTAAGCCCTGATAACTCCCTTTGGTCTTGTGCGCTAGGCTCGCGCGCGTGAAAACCTTAACATTTCATAACATCTACACGCGCAGGAATACTAACAATTACTAACGAGTGAGGTACTAAGTTATCACTGTTTTTCCACTGTTATACTATTGGTAATTGTCAGGTTTTGTCAGGTTATAACCTGTAGTTTTATGAAGTTCAGCCCTATTTTATGGACTGTGAGAATTAGACCTAAAATATGAGGTTTCCTCAGTTTCTGCCATTACATTAACAGCAGGTCTGTTTCAGTATAGGGCACGCTCTCACTTTCTCTAATCTTTTGCATTAGCTTTAAGAATCGTTTGGTAGGCTTCCCTTTATAAATTCTTTTAAAGTGTTTGCTGTATAGCTCCTCATACACTTTCTCAGAACTGAACAGCTTTTCATACATCCTCATGATGCCCCTGTTCTTATGGCTGTATGTCTGCTTTTCATACATATAGCCTTTGCAGGCAGACCTGTGCAGGAACAGAGCCCCCACTGAGTAAAGTATCCTGCAATTTTTGCCAGTGCTGGGACAAACAAAGTACCATACCTCCCCTTTGCCAATGTTGGCGGGAACGGTTGTAAGCTCCACTTTGTACTTAACAGGCTTATCCCCATAGGTATAACTCAATTCCAGGTAAGGGTTATCTGTCAGGGTGCTAACAGCTATACCTATGCTGCTGTATACTGAGCCGTTCCTACTCCATGTAACAGTGCCTGATCGGTAACGGTTGGGCTTAAGATAGCCCCATCTGTTAAGGTTAGATATGGATACTGTTTTAACCTCATCAAATAAGGTCGGGAATGTGTAAGGCTTTGGCATAAGGGTATGGGTTTGGGTTGGAAATGAAACCTAAATCTTTAGGGAATGTGCAGGATAAACAGGCTTAATAACAGGCCCTTTTTAGGGCCCCTACTTAGTTACTTTTTCTTTCTCAGTTGCATGTAAACCCACTTTAGGGGCTAACGGTCGCTATTTTGGAACCACCTAGAGATTCAGCATACCCCCCTTACCTTTAAATTGGCAGCGATTTTTTTTCAGGAACAAGCGGTCGCTGTAACTAAATACCTTTTAAGGATTTACTAGGCCCTACCCCCTTTCACCTTTTAGTTGCCAGCATGTAAAGCATAGGAACAAGCGGTCGCTGTAAGGGGCTGCCATGCTCTAACTTACCTCTTAGCGGTAGTACTGCTTTGCCTTTGTTATTTTGTTGTTAAGCTCCTGTATCAATTCAGGCTGTTCTGCAATACTCTGAGCCTTTGCCATGCCCTTAAAGATGTTTCTAAGGTCTGTATAATACTTCTTGTGTTTGAAGACCTTTTGCTCTTTCATTACCTCAATATGGTGTAAGAAGGCTTCTAAGCCTTTTTCCTGCACTACAAGCCTTAGCACTTGATCTGTATAATCCTTTGGGGTGTTTATCTTACTTGTATCCATTAGAGTAAGTCCTACTTTGTGTATTGCTTCATATTCATTGTACCAACGGTCATACACGCCCATGTAAAACCGCTCATCTATCAGTGTATCTGGTGTTATTACCGCCCGATTGAACTGCTTAGTCAGGCGGGCCGTGTAGCTTACCTCAAACCTGAGCAGGTTCTTACCCCTGAACACATCAGGAATAGTTACCCCGTTCTTTTTGCTCTCAGCTATCTTGTTATATGCCTTTATGCTTCTTTGGCTGTTCTGATAGCTTATGCTTGTGGGCTGGGTAAGGCGCGTGTACCTTGGGCTTTGGCCTAGATAAGGGTAATACAGCTCAGGCTTATATTCTGTCATGATGTTATGCCCTACATCCATTCTTGTAACCTTTGCCTTATATACTGGCAGGTGTAGCGTGTCTGCCATCAGTTCAAAGGCTCTTTTACTATCTGAGCGGGTTAGGGTGTGCAGGTTAGTGCCTAAGTAGAACTTAGCTAGACTCCCTTTTATACTTACTCCATGCTCTGATATGCCTATCCTTAAATTACCAGCATTGCCAGTAATATAAGTTTTGCCTGTGTCCTGCCTGTAGGTCTCTGATAGGTTGGTCAGATGTGGCAGGCAGTCCCAAACAGAACCGCCTATCATATCCACTGCTAGGAATTGGCCTATAGTACAGTACATAGCGTTTATAAAAAGTATAAATCTGTACTGCTTACTATAAGGAAATACCATAGTCAAAGAACGGCTTAGCCTGTGCCCTTAGCTGTTCTATCTCGCTGTCTAATGCTCCATCTATTAGGTTTTGATAGTAGCCAGGTATAAGGTTCCTGCCATTAAGTATTATAAACACTTCTACTAAGGTTAGATCCTGATTAGTGATGAACAGATAGCAGTCATTCCTGTAAGGGAATAGCGGGTTGGCTGTGCCATTGCTCAGGAGCCTGTTAGCGTTGGGGTATCCATAGCCATACTCAGGAAAGTCTACATCTTCAAAGTAGATGCTGGATAGGTTTAGTTTACCGTTGGATAGTGCCCATTCTGCCAGGCGTTTGCTATTGGCCTTTACAAACTCTCTGGCAGGTATCTTAAACAGGTACATTTGCCCTTTGGCGTTTATAAAATCTATCAACCCTGTATAGCCTTTAGTGTTGGCGTGGGTTGTGCAGTCTAAGCGGGCTTTACTTCTAATACCATACTTAGCCTTTACCTGACCTGGCAGGTTGTCAAATCTAAAGTATGCCGCTATCATGCCTTAGCCCTCCCCATGTTCTTAAGTGCCACATAGGTTGCTGCCTGCTGTTCTATCTCATCAGCATTTACAGGCGTTACAGGGTTTCTTTGCAGCCATTGGTCTATGTCTACTTTGTTGAAATAGATATGCTTACCCTGTGGCTTAAAATGGGGTATTTGGGCGGTGTGGGTTAGCTTATACAGGTAGCTTTTGGATAGTCCTGTATAGGCCGCCACTTCATCAAAATTGAATACTGTTTTTTGGCTAAGGAGCAATGTTTTGATTGTCCTTAGTTCCTGTTCTACTTGTTGTAAATCCATTTCTAAACTTGTTAAAAGTCAGTCAAATGGATAAGGCCTTATCCTTTAATATCGATAAGGTAAAGGTAGGCAAGCAAGTAAAGTAACTTGTTCCATTCATTCCAATGGAACAAAGTAAGAACTAATGGAACAGACTAGTATTGATTATAAGGCAGGCTGGTAAAAAGGTATATGCTTAAAATGTTCTCTATAATCCTCTGCTCTATTCCTTTCTTCTGGCTGAAAGTTTTTGCTGGTTAGGGTTGTTTCAAACTGTGCGTTAAAAGCAGCGGCCTTTTTGGGATTGGTTAATGAATTATGGTTCTTAAAATATCCTTTACTTTCCAACTCCATGCAAAGTGCTACTAAGTGCCTTCCTTTGGGCTCTGTAAGCCATTGACCTGTACTAGATAAGTGTTCTTCTATGTTTTTAAGAATCTTACCCGCCTGTTCTGGGTCTTTAAAAAGGTAAGGCCAGGTATAGTTTATCAGTTCTCTCTTACCTGGAAGGTTGCTATCTGGCTTTACAGGAATGTCATGGCCTGCCTGTCTTTGCGAAGTGTACCAATAAGGCTCAGCATCTTCATTATATTGGCTTAACTGCCCGCTGAAATGTAATAAGTCATGAATATGGGGCTTAGCGTCCTCTCTAAATGTTGGTTCAGGCAGTTTGTTAGAGTCAGGACTACTAAACCAGATTAACCACTTTAAATATTTAGCTTTGACTATTACTTCAAAGGCAGTATCAATATCCATGTAATAATACCGCTCTGAGCTAACAGTGTTAATAACCTCTTTAAAACTAAGGCTGTTTCTTTCATCTACCCCTTTCAAAGCATTAGCATACACCTCAGGATAGGTTTTCTTAAATTCTACTATATCTATTTTTGCTTTTTCAATTTCCTCAGTCAACATTTCCTGTTTCATAAGGGAAAACCTGAATCTATCACTTATAGGGTTAGTCCTAGCCCATAGTTCACTAGTTAGCATTTTAAGATATGCTAGTGATTGCAATGAAGTTATTGCTATATAAGCACCAGTACCTAATTCATTATTTTCATATAAACCATTAACTTCATCTGACTGTATTACCCCATTATACCAGTCTATATAACCATAGGAGTGTACACCCTTAATCCCTACCCCTTTTTCATAATACACTGTATAGTTTAAATCTTCATTATCAATTTTCAGATCCTCTGGTAGTACCCCCCATAACAACCAATCTTTTAAGGTGTATTTTGCTATATCCATAATTTTAAAAATTAAGTTCAGGCAAAGCGTTTACAGCCTGTGCTTTGCGCTCGTCTGCAATGCTCAGGTACTTTTGTGTGTGCTGTATGGAAGTGTGGCCTAAGAGTTGGGAAAGGGTTTTAATGTCATACCCCAATACAAGTATGTTGGTAGCAAAGGAATGGCGGGCACTATGCCAGGTAATGCGCTTATCTATACCTGCTCTTGCTACCCAATTCTTAACAGTCTTGACTGAGCCCTCAAATGATGGTAAGGGAAATACCAGGCTGTCAGGTGTACCCCGCTCCCCTATCAGTTTAAGGGCGTTCTGATTGAGTTTAAGCCTGAGTACCTCCTTAGTCTTGTTCTGCACTACAAACAGCTCTGAGCCGCCTATATCCTGCCATTTAAGGGCTTTTATATCGCCAAACCTTAAGCCAGTATTGCAGGCAAACAGAAAAGCCCGCTTTATTACCTCGTTACCACAATAGGCGGCCGCTAATGCTTTGATCTCATCTAAGTTCAGTACCCCTTTATTCATGCCCCCGCTCTTAAACTTTACCTTTTCAGGCAGTGGGTAATGTGGGAACAGGTTTTCCCTCATGCCATGCTTTACCACTTTCTTAAAGCGTGTAAAGTAAGTTTGTGGGCCATCGCCTGTCTGCTTGGATTCCAGGTAGTCCTTAAAACCTAATACAAAGTTTGGGGTAATGTCTTTGCAAGGCAGGCGGGCTGTATCATACCTGTCTTTCAGAAAGGATTTAAACTTATTAAGGCAGGCACTCAATACCCTATGATCTGCCTTTGTGTATTGTGTGTTGTAAGCCTGCCAGTACTGTACAAAATCCACTGAGCCCTGTGTCTTAGAACTCAGGTTCAGGGCTCCTGTTAGCAGTTCCTCTGTGCGTTTGGCCTTGATACGCTGTGCAAGCTCCAGAACGGTCTTATTAGAGTCTTTTTCTAGCTTATCCTTAGGTTTTGCCACTATGTACAGTTTCAGGAACTCAAATTCCCTTACCCCCTCATAGTAGAAATTTAAGTACAGGCTCAGTTTGCCGTTTGCCAGTTTCTTTTCTCTCAGCCTAACAGGTTCTTTTGGGGCTCGTTTTTTCCCTTGCATAGCTTTTGTATTCCTTTCTTATCCAATATAAGAAAAGATATTTACATCAGTTACAAACGAGTTACAAACTGGTTACAAATAACATCAAAACAAGGGAAAAAGCGGGGTGTATTAGGGAAAGGCTATAAAAGCAAAAACCCGCTTAGAATGCATCTAAGCGGGTTTTTCTTAACATTTGGTTATCCAAATATAGTAAGTTAAGTACCAGGAGCGGGAATCGAACCCGCACGAGCTTGCGCTCACAAGATTTTAAGTCTTGCGTGTCTACCAGTTCCACCATCCCGGCGCCTTCCGAAACGTTTTCCGGAGGGGTGACTTTAAAAAACAAAGACGTTGCTTATCACAACGTCTTTGTCATTCTTGAGCGGGAGACGAGGTTCGAACTCGCGACCTCGACCTTGGCAAGGTCGCGCTCTACCAACTGAGCTACTCCCGCTTTTAGTCATTCCCTAAACCCCCTTAGCGATTTAGTGATACAAAGATATAGACAAAATTTCAGAAGTCAAGAGGCAGCACTAAAATTTTCCGCCAGTTTTTCTTTTTACACTGATTTTCAGCGAGAAAATTTTCAGAAAATCTTTAGCTCATGTCTACCTATACCTGTTAACGCACCATTTCGCCTTTGTCTTTCAACAATAATTTGAGCTCGTTGAGTTTCAAAAGGGCCTCTACAGGCGTGATGGTATTAATATCGAGCTGCTCCATCAGCTCTTTCACACGCTGCAATTGCGGGTCCTGCAGCTCAAACATGCTCAACTGGTAGTTATTCTTGGGAGCCGACTTCATACGCTGCTTCGGCGCATGCTCCGATACCTTCTCTTTTTCGAGGTGATGCATAATCACATCGGCACGCAATACCACGCTGTTGGGCATTCCTGCCATCTGGGCCACATGTATACCGAAGCTGTGCTCGCTGCCACCCTCAACCAGTTTGCGCATAAAGAGTATCTTGCCACCCGCCTCTTTTACCGACACATTAAAATTCTTCACACGCGGTAAATCTTCGGCCAGTTGGTTGAGTTCGTGGTAGTGCGTGGCGAAAAGCGTCTTAGCCCGGAACTTCGGGTGGTTGTGCAGGTGCTCCACAATGGCCCATGCAATCGAAATACCATCGTAGGTGCTTGTACCACGCCCGATTTCGTCCATCAGCACCAAGCTACGGTCCGAGAGGTTGTTCAGGATGCTGGCCGTCTCGGTCATCTCCACCATAAAGGTCGATTCGCCTTTGGAGAGGTTATCCGAAGCGCCCACACGGGTAAAGATCTTGTCGATGATGCCGATACTGGCGGCCTCGGCAGGTACGAAGCAACCAATCTGCGCCATCAGCACGATCAGGGCCGTCTGGCGGAGCAAAGCACTTTTACCGGCCATGTTCGGACCGGTAATGATGATAACCTGCTGCTCTTCATTATCAAGGTAGATGTCGTTGGGCACGTACTCCTCTCCCAGCGGCAGTTGCTTCTCGATAACCGGATGGCGCCCTTTCTTAATGTCCAGCACGCGGCTCTCACTCACCTCGGGCTTCACGTAGTTACCGGCCACCGCTATACCTGCAAAAGCACTCAGGCAGTCGATGACGGCAATTACTTTAGCGTTTTGCTGTATCTGCCCCACATAATCCATGGCCTGAAGCACAAGTTCGTTGAATAGGCTGAATTCGATAGTATAGATGCGCTCTTCTGCGTTCAAGATCTTTTCTTCGTAGGTCTTTAGTTCCTCTGTGATGTAGCGCTCAGCGTTCACGAGCGTCTGCTTGCGGATCCAACTGGCCGGCACCTTGTCTTTATGGGCGTGCGTCACCTCCAGGTAATAGCCAAACACCTTATTATAGGCAATCTTGAGGGAGCTTATACCTGTGTTGCGTACCTCCCGCTGCTGCAATTGTGCCAGATAGTCCTTACCCGAGAACGCAATTTGGCGCAGTTCGTCCAGCTCCTCGTTCACGCCGTCGTTGATCATGTTGCCCTGGTTCGTGAGCATCGGCGCGTCGGGTTTCAGGATGTTCTTGATCTCTTCGCGCAGTCCATCGCAAGGCGCTAACTGGTCGGCTAACTTAACAAGCGCATGTATACCACTGGCAGCGAGCATTTTTTTAATCGGCTGAATCGCATCCAAGGCCTTGGCCAACTGCATCAGCTCCCGTGGGTTCACACGACGCACAGCTACTTTAGAGATAAGTCGCTCGAGGTCGTTGATCTGCTTGAGTTGCAGGTATAGCTCGTCGAGTAGCTCAGCATGCTTGGTTAGCGCTTCCACTGTGTCGAGGCGGCGCTTGATCTGTACCACATCCTTCAGCGGCAGCACTACCCACTTTTTGAGCAAGCGGGCACCCATGGGCGTGGTTGTCTGGTCAAGTATCTGAATCAGCGGCACGCCGTCCTGGTTTTGAGGGTATACCAGCTCGAGGTTGCGCACTGTGAAGCGGTCCAACCATACGTATTTGTCCTCTTCCAACCGGGAGATGGTGGCGATGTGGCTGATTTCGTGGTGATGCGTCTCAGAGAGGTAATGAAGGATAGCCCCTGCCGAAGTGATCGCCTCCTGCATCCCTTCTATACCAAAGCCTTTGAGGGAGGTCGTACTAAAATGCCGCGTCAGGGACTCATATGCAAAGTCGTAACTGAACACCCATTCCTCTAAAGCATAATACCGAAAATCAGGACCATAGCTCTGAAAGAAGGTTTCTTTCTCACGCTTGCAGAACAGCACCTCCGCTGGTGCCAGACTCTGCAGCAATTTGCCCACATAATTCTTGTCGCCCTGCGCCGTGATGAATTCGCCCGTAGAGATATCCAGAAAGGAAACACCAGCTTCGGTCTTACCAAAATGCACGGCCGCCAGGTAATTGTTACTGCGTCGCTCCAGCACCTGGTCATTAAAGGAGACGCCCGGTGTTACCAGTTCGGTCACGCCCCGCTTCACAATGCCTTTCACGGATTTCGGGTCCTCGAGCTGGTCGCAGATGGCCACACGCTCACCAGCACGCACCAGTTTAGGCAGGTACGTATCGAGGGAGTGGTGCGGGAAACCTGCCAAAGCCGTCTCAGAGCTCGAGCCAGCACCACGCTTGGTCAACACGATGTCTAATATCTTGCTGGCCCTCACGGCATCTTCGCCGAAAGTTTCGTAAAAGTCCCCTACCCTGAATAGCAGCAGTGCTCCCGGATGCTTCGCCTTAATGGCGTTGTACTGTTTCATCAGTGGGGTTACTGTGCCGTTGTCTCCTCCTTTCATACCTGTGTATCTTTGATGGGAAATAGATTCCCTGTTAATCTTAACTGTGTTTTTATGGCGCGAGCGTCCTCGCTCGTGTCTACTATGGTGGGGCCTCTGGCCCCTGTGTCAGGTATAGCCTACCTACTTATACTATTATATACCGCAAGTTTAGCGGAGCGTAACTTGTGGTTGCGCATAGGGCCAGTTTGTAACTGGCGTAGCAAGAGCTGTAGGTATAGCGACCTTTGCTGTTTTATAGCTTGGCCGGGCGGGCCTCACTTTTTTCCTTGATGAAAAGAAAGAGGGCCCCTACCCCCAGTAAGCAAAAAAATCAAGACGATTTTAAACTCGCTGACCGCTCAAACACAAAATCGTCACTTGTGCACCTGGCGAAGGCTATACCTTCGTAGCTCCCGTGCAAGTTACTCTTGCTATACCTGCCAGTGGCGCATGACTTTAACGGCAACGCTTATACCTATTAATTGGCAACGGCTCAGATCCCCCCTTTGAAGGGGGCAGGGGGATGTCAATCGTGCGCGTGAATCCTGTAAATCCTAAAATCTCTAAATCCTGATTCAGACAATCCTTTCTTTGTACCTTTGCCCCAATACCCATTACCAACAATCCAATGCGAAAACTTTCCATGGACGACCTCAACCGCGACTCGGTTGAAGAATTCAAAAATAAGAAAAAAATACCGTTAGTCTTGGTGCTCGACAATGTGCGTAGCCTCAATAATGTAGGCTCTGTTTTCCGCACCGCCGATGCCTTTATGGTGAGCAAGGTATACCTGTGCGGCATCACCGGCACCCCACCCCACCGCGACATCGAGAAGACGGCACTTGGCGCCACGGAGTCCGTGGAATGGGAGCATGTACCCGATACATTGGAACTGGTGAAGCAACTCAAAGAACAAGGGTATCAGATTGGCTCGGTGGAACAGGCGGAAAATAGTGTGAAGCTTGATAAGTTTATACCTGAACCGCAACAGAACTACGCGCTGGTACTGGGCAACGAAGTGTTTGGCGTGGAGCAGGAGGTCATTAACCACTCTGATTTTGTGCTGGAGATTCCCCAGTTCGGTACCAAGCACTCTCTCAACATATCAGTGGCCACGGGCGTGGTAGTTTGGGATTTTCTGAGCAAAATCATCCGCTAATTAATTGGTTCTGAACCTATTGTCATTCTACATCCACGTTTATCAGAATTTTTAAACGCTCCGTTTAAACCTTTGGTGCCGCAGTTTGTCTTACCTACGGCTAAAAGTTGAGCCGGGGGAAACTGCCATCTCCGTAACAGGAAAAGCGGCGTACCCCGGTTATTACCTTTAACACCCTCCCCATCTGCTGCCTCCACACCCTGAGGGAACAAAAGCTGCTTCTTTGATTATCCGTATAATACACTATGAGAATCTATATCTTACCATTACCTCTCGTTCTTTTTCTACTACTTATCTCCAACACCGCGCTACTGGCTCAGGAAGCCGCTACCCAAGGCAGAATTTCCGGTACGGTGCAGGACCAGGAGACCAAGGCACCGCTCGGCTTTGCCAACGTGGTGTTGCTCACTGCCCTTGATTCCAGCCTGGTAACCGGCGCCACTTCCGACATAGAAGGTAAATTCGAGCTGACACGCGTGCCACAGGGGCGCTTTATTCTGCGTGTTTCATCGGTGGGCTATCCTACTAAGTTTATACCTAACATCTCCATTTCGGCGGCCAACAACAACCTGCAGCTAGGCGCTATACCTGTGCGTGGAAGCGCCACTCAGCTAAAAGAAGTGCAGATTGTGACGGAACGCCCCATCGTGGCGTTCGAGCTGGACAAGCGGGTGGTGAACGTGAGCCAGGACATCAACGCCGAAAGCGGCTCGGTGGCCGAGGTGATGCAGAATCTACCCTCAGTGACTGTTGACGTGGACGGCAACGTGAGCATGCGCGGCAGTTCCAACGTGACTATTCTTGTTGACGGCAAACGCTCCGCCCTCTCCAACCTCACCCTCGACCAGATTCCTGCGAACCTGATTGAGAGCATCGAACTAATTACCAACCCCTCATCCAAGTATAACCCCGAAGGAACATCCGGCATCATAAACCTGGTGCTGAAGAAGGAGAAAAAGCCCGGCTTTAATGGCTCGGCCTCTGTTACAGCCGGCACTTACGACAACTACAACACCTCGCTCAACCTGAACTACCGCTACTACAAGTGGTCTCTGAACTCCGGTTACGACTTCAGGCAGCGCACCCGGCCGGGGGAGAGCAACAGCTTTACGACTAACTACCATTTGAACGACTTCGGGCAGCAGGACAGCACCAGCTACCGTCTGCAGGAAGGCACACGCAACAGCAAAGATATTTCGCACAGCTTCCGGTTGGGAGCTGATTATTACCTCACGCCCCGCCATACCTTGTCGGCATCCGGCATATACCGCTTCGGCCGCGACACCGGGTATAACAACATTTTCTACCGCTTCGAGAATGAGAATCGCCAGCTGGTGAATACCCGCACACGCGAAACTGATGAGGAGGAAAACGAGAAGGCCGTGGATGTGACGCTGGGCTACCGTCAGACCTTCGAGAAAAAGGGCCAGGAACTGACGGCTGACATCGTCTACAACACCAACATCGACGACGAAGTGGCACTGTATAACGAGCGGAGTGGCTTGCAAGGTAACTTTCCGGAGATGCAGCAGACATTAGTGGACGATGCTAACCGGGAAATAGTCGCCAAAGCCGATTACGTGCACCCTATTTCGGAGAACAGCCGTTTCGAGGCCGGTTTCCGCAGTTCTTTTGAGCGACTGGACGAAGACTCCCGCTTTTTTAACCGGAACAACGAGACCGGTGACCTGGTGTACAGCACCGACCAGAGCAATCATTTCGTTTTCGACCAGAACATCTACTCTGTCTACTCCAACTACAGCAACAAGTATAAGTCCATCAGTTACCAGGTAGGGCTGCGCGCCGAGCAGACCGTGACCAAAACCGACCTGCGTACCGAGAACAAAAAGAGCGACAATGACTATTTCAGCCTCTTCCCGACGTTTTTCATCACCAAAGACTTCAACCCGGACAACAAAGTGCAGTTCAGCTACAGCCGCCGCATCAACAGGCCACGCAGCCGTTTCCTGAACCCGTTTGTGGACCGCTCGGACCGTTTCAGTGTGCACTATGGCAACCCCGACCTAAAGCCGGAGTTTGTCAACTCGCTGGAGTTGGGCTACCTGAGGTACTGGGGCGATGCCTCCATCAATGCCACGGTCTTTTACCGCCATACCATGGATGAGATAGAGCGCTTCCGGATGGGGACTCAGGTGGTAGTTGGCAACGACACTATACCTGCCACTGAGACTACTTTCCTGAACATCTCCGACAACAAAGCCTATGGGGCAGAACTCGGCTTTAATTACCCTGCTACAAACTGGTGGCGCATCAACGGCAGTATTTCCGGCTTCCGGACGCAGCTCAACACCACACAGGGCGACACGGAACTGAGCAACGCGCAATTCAGCTGGAGCTCGAAGGTAAACTCGACTTTCACGGTATGGGAAGATTTGAACATCCAGCTGTCTGGTTTCTACCGCGCTCCGACAGCCGACATACAGGGCCGCATGGAGCAGATGTTCAGCGCTGACCTGGCCATGAAAAAAGATGTGCTCAAAAAGAACGGCACCATTTCGCTCCGGGTGTCGGATGTGTTCAACACGCGGCAATTCAACTTTGTGAGTTTTGGCCCTGAGTTCAGAACCGAAAGTGAGAACCGTCGCCAGAGCCGCATCATCTACCTGGGCTTCACCTACCGCCTCAACAGTGAGGGCAACAACCGCGAACGCCGCCGACCAAACGAACAAAACGGTGGAGACGACGAGGGTTTTGACAACTAAACCACATTGAAACAGATAAAAAGAGGCCGGGGAGAAATCTCCGGCTCTTTTGTTTGGCTGCTATCTCCCCTGTGGGGTCTTCCGGCGGGAGGATTTGTAAGAAGTCCCCTTTTGAAGCTAGGTCTGTTAAGTTCTGTAGTAAACTATCCCCTTGAGGGGATTATAGGGGTGTAGATATGGTGCTAATAGGCATAAATTGGCCAATCTAGGTTATTCTCACAGATCTAAATATCTCTCTTCGCACCCACGAGTGGCGAGTTCCCTGAAATGAAACAACCCTGCCCTCAAGGGGACAGTCTCCATCAGAACCTAACAATCTTCCTTTAAAGGATACAAGGAATGACAATTGCTCCCGGTTCCTCCGCTATAGTTCGCACTGCTATACCTGATGCTGTATTTCAGATTTCTCCTTTCGTCGAAATGACAGACGGGTAGCCGGAATGACACACAGCTATACCTTCTGCCCTGCTTCTCCGTATCTTACACCGAACAAAAAATCAACTTCATGACTGCTCCTGCCCGACTGCCCATTATAGACCTGCACTGTGACTTACTGGTATACCTGTCGGACGTACCGGACTCAGCTATTGACAATGTTGCCGAGATCGGGTGTTCGCTGCCGGCCCTCACCCAGGGCAACGTGCGGTTACAGACGATGGCTATTTATTGCGCCACCGCGCCGGGAAGCACCAACTATGCCCACCTGCAGGCCGAGATATTCCGCAAGCTGGCCACAGACGAGCGCAGCTGCCTAACGGCGGTAACGGATACAGCATCGTTACAAAATGCGCTGAGCGGACGTGGCGATATCGGCATGATTGCCTCTATTGAGAATGCCTCTGGCTTTTGCAAGGAGGACGAACCGCTGGAAGATGGCTTTAAGAAACTGGAGAAGATCATCGAAGCGGTGGAGCGGCTTTTGTACATCAGTTTCACGCACCATATGGGCAACCGCTTCGGGGGCGGCAACATGACGGACCGGGGCATTACCCGCGACGGCAAAATGCTGCTCGACTACCTGCACGGCCGCCGCATCGCCGTGGACTTTTCACACACCAGCGATGCCCTGGCCTACGACATCCTCGAGCACATCGACCGCGAGCGACTCGATATACCTGTTATGGCCAGCCACTCCAACTTCCGGCCAGTCTGGGAGCATAACCGCAACCTGCCCGACGAGATTGCACAGGAGATCATTCGCCGGAAGGGACTGATCGGCATGAACTTTTTGCGCGCCTTTGTGAACAATGAGCAGCCCGAGGCCCTGTTGCAGCACATTCTGTATGGCTTTGAGAAAGGGGCTGAAGACAGCATCTGCTTCGGAGCCGACTATTTCTATACCCTCGATTCGCCCGATCTGAGCCGTATACCTTACTATTTTAAAGAGCACGAGCACGCGGGCACCAGCTATACCTACCTGCTGGAGCAGCTGCAGGAAAAGCTCCAGCAACCTCAGCTCGAGAAACTTGCATTCCGAAATGTACAGCGCTTTCTGGAGCGCATTTGGTCCTGATTCAGGCTTTAATCCTATCCTTTGCAGTAGCAGAAACAGCTATTTTCTGCATGAAATCTTGTGCTGAAAATAATATTTATTATATTTCATGTGGACTATATAGAAGCCGTTTAAAACAAGCCTTTCTTTGTTATAACATACTTCTATATTTCGGGTTTGTCACCTTATAAAAAGCCACTATGAAATTCATCGGACTGTTTCTCCTTCTTGCCGGGCTGGTTTCGCTCGTTATTGGTCTTACAGGTGCTAACTTACTTGTATTGAACTGGGTTAACCAGTGGGGCGAAGGTATTGGATGGGCCATACGGGCAGGTATAACGGCGCTCGGTGGGGTATTGTACTATATTTACCGACACGAAGATTAAGGCCATTCGCTTATTTTCTATATAGAAACTTTGCCATGTGCAAACAAACTGCGTATACGCAAATAATGTACACTAAATGCCGAATCAGCCATGGACTCTCCGCAGTACGCACCATACTATATTCAGATAAATGAGCTCTACATAGACACGGTCGTAATAGACGATACAGAGTTCATTACCTTGTGGTGTTTTACTGTGCTCGATGACACGTACAAGTTCATTTACCTGGGCTGCGACTTCACACAGTTCAATCAGATTTTGATCGGTGCCGGCGATAAAGGCAAGGAGATTGCCCTGCACATGGCCAATGTGCTCAACAGCGACCACGACTCCCCTACCCTGGTGCCCATCAAAGAGCAGTTTGATGACTACCTGGAGCTAACCGGTTTCGACCTGATCGTGTATGAGCCGCTGGCGGTGGATGATGAACTGGAGGATGAGTACGAAGATGACGATGACCTGCCCTTGGAGCAACTTTTGGGTGGCGGCAGCAAGCGTTCCGACAATACCTCGCAGAAGTACCTGATCTACCAGCTCGACAAGCTATACCCTTCCAAGATCTTCGAGCCCGAGAAGCTGCAGCGCGAAAGCATGACAGAACAGTTTGAGGATGACTCACTGGAACTGGCGCAGCTCTACTACGATTATCTCAATGCCTCCGAAAATGGCTACTCGGAGTGCGAGGCCCGCCAGGTGGCTGGCCTTGAAAAAGACCTTTTCTTCCGGATGGCCCGCAAAGCCGCCGATCTCTGGAGTTAATTCTATACCTGCTATACCTACTTGGCACTGTCATCTTGCGCAGCTAATTGCTGGCGTGCCCGCAACTGTAGCTGCATTTCGTTTACCCAATTCCTGATCTCCTCCTCTTCTGCGCGCAAAAGCGCCTCCTGGTAATGGTCTAGCTGCGATTGTTGTGAGGTATACACGTACGCTTTGTAGCGCTCGTCGAACGCAGCACCGGTCAGTTTTCCAAACTCTTCTACCGTTATTCTGTCGGCCGATCCCAGCGAGTCGGGTAGGCTGGTGTGCAGCCCCTCGGCTCTGGCAACCTGCTGCAATTGCTTCATGGCCTGGCTGTAAAAATCCAGCATTTCGGTGCCAAGGGCTTTTACCTCTTCGGATTGAGCACGCTTAGAGGCCAACCGGGCTAGCTCGGCCTGCAACATGGTGGTGCTGGCAGCATAGTCCAGGAAGGCGGCGCTGCGGCTCATTTCTTTTACAGCCGGAGGCGTGTCGGTTTTGGCCTGTACAGTTTTGGGGCCGTCGTCGCAGGCGATCATGAGCAAAAACAGTAGCCCGCAGGCCAGGGTGAGCAGTTTATCGGTGAGCATAAGCAAGGGGCGCAAGGTGTCGTCCATAGCTATACCGTATACCTCGCCTCACAAGTTATGTTCTATACCTAGAAACACTCCAAAGTACAGCAATGCCTTGGTTTAGAACCGGTACGACTTCCGAACCAGCGTCAGGTTGCTTTCGCGGCCCTGCTCCGGTATGACGTGGGCGGGCACCGGCTCCCGCACCAACTGCTGCGGTAGGCCGATGCTCACATCGTACAGGTATAGCTGCAGTCCGCTGCTCTGTTTCAGGCGCACTTCCAATTCCACTTCCTTTGAGTCTGGTAGACCATGTACCTTGGCAAAGTATACTGCCCCTTGCGCTGTTTTAATCGGACCCAGGGTGAGGGCCTCGCCGTTGATGGCGGCTTCCAGCATCCCACCCTCTTCGGAAGGCTGCAGCACCAGGTCCAGGTGAGCGGCCCCTCGTGGCGACTGCAGCCGGATGGTCAGCACGCGTTCGCCGGGGGCTATCGCTTCGTTCACCAGACTGGCGACAGGCGCCTGCACAGGTATAGGTTTGGCTTCGTTTTTCAGGTACTCCCGTGCGGCCATGGGGTATATTTCAGTCAGGGCTCCTGTAGTTGGGTTCGGGAAGAACTGCTGGTTCCAGTCGTCGGTGCGCTGGAAGGCGGAAGCCCAGACGGCCACGCTGTCGTCGGTGTTGAGGTAGTAGCTGACGTGGCTGTGCAGGGGCTGGGTTTCGCTCGGCTTCTCCGCCTCTATGGCCCGGAACAACTGGATACCGCCTACAAAAAGTAGCAGGCCTGGCAGCAGCGGCAAGGTGCGCCAGCCGAAGCTCCGCTCTATCACCACCAGCAGAGGTATAGCCAACCCGGAAAGCAGGAGCAGCGTCGCGACCATGGCCACCGGCATCTGCAGCGCAAACACCACAAACAGGAAACGAACCAGCGGCATCAGCATAAAAATAGCGGGTACTATACCTGCCAGCAGCACCAGCACATAGGCCCAGCCCACCGGCTGGCGGTGCAGGTCTCTCAGGAAAAGCACCAGCAAGGCCGCCAGGCAGAAAAGCGGCGGAAACATGAACAGATAAGCGGCCGACGGCACTATCACCAGCGTGACAGCCATCAATAAAAACCACAGCAGACACACACCCATGGCCAGCGCAAACACCGACATCCAGCGCAGCAGCAGCCAGCAAAGGAAGAGCAGCATGCCGAGTGCCAGCAACAGATAGGCCATGAAGAAACGGTCAGCGCCGTATACCCCGTTCATTTCATGGCTGTAAGGCAACATACCTTTCACGAAGCTGTTGAGCGGGAAAAACAAGCCTGCGATAATACCTGCCACCAGCAAAAAGCCGATGAAAGCACCCAGCAGTTGCGGAAGAGAAAAGGCTTTTTTGCGCAATCCCACCACAATGCTGGCCAGCAAGAGCACCGTGGTGAGCACCGCCCAGACGATGTTCATACCGGCCGGGTACTGCACCAGCCAACTGCCTGCCGGGTTAAAGAAGATCTTGTCCTGCGCCCTGGTGTTGTCGAGCGACACATTGCCCAGGTGCCGTACCAGCGCCAGCATGTTGCTGCCGTGGTGCTGCAGGCTGCTCCGGTCCAGGTTCTCGGGCGAATCGGTCATTTTGTGGTAGTGCACGAATCCGTCGATGAAGGCGGAGTTGACGCCCGTGTAACCAGCGTCGCGAAACACGGTGAAGTCGGTGTTGTTAGGCAGGTTACGGTATACCTCGTACATCATGGAGCTGGCAAAGGGGTAGGGTGCGGCCGCTGCAAACTGCTCCACGATCCAGCCGTTTTCAGGACTGATCTCGAAGGTCATGCTCGGGCCGGCATTGCCGCGCGCCTCCACATTCACGACCACGCCCACCTCCTGTGCCCAGGGGTGCTTCAGAAAAGCCTTGGCCCCGTACAGGCCGTACTCCTCGCCATCGGTCATCAGGAAAATAACGTCGTGCTGCAGCGGCTCACCCGTTTGCAGGGCCCGGGCTGTCTCGAGCATGGCGGCTATACCTGCACCGTCGTCGCCGGCGCCCGGGGTGTTGGGTTGCGAGTCGTAGTGCGCCATCACCAGCACAGCTTTGCCGCCCGGTTGCGTCCCTTTCAAGCGGCCCAACAGGTTGTACACATAGCCCACGTTGCTGGTTTCGCCCACCGGGTTTACGATCACCGCTTCCTGCACTTGTGGCTGCAGCCCCAGCATCTCCATTTGTTTTAGCAGATACTGCCGCACCTGAGCATGGCCGGGCGTGCCCATGGCGTGGGGTTGACTGGCCACCTGCTGCACATAGGCCATGGCCCGCTCTGCTGAAAAATCGGCAGCCGGCGCATCGGCTGGCAGTGCCTCCGGTGGACGCATCAGGCTGACGCTATACACACTCAAGCCCACAAGGGCGATCAGCAGAAAGAGCGCTATGAGATAAGGTCTTGTAGACATGGCCAGGTATAGAGAGGTTCCGTACGGTTAATATAGTAAATTCCTATGTATGTCTGTTAATTCTCCGGACTACCAGGATATTCCGGCCGTAATGAAATCTATACCTGCTAAACTGTGCTTCGGCTATACCGCTGCTGGAAGCTGTTGGGAAAACAAATGGCTATAAAACAAAGCCCTGACAGGTATACTGCCAGGGCCTTTGCAAAAGAGGTATAAGCTGCTTTAGTTGGAGGGATCGCCTTCGGGCAATACTTCGTTCTGACGCAGATGCACCGGTATGGTTTTCTTGCGCAGGCGTAGGTTGAGCATCTCCACCATCAGCGAGAAGAACATGGCAAAGTAAATGTAGCCTTTCGGGATGTGCTGGTGCAGGGCCTCTACGATCAGCATAAAGCCGATGAGGAGCAGGAAGGAAAGCGCCAGCATTTTCACGGTCGGGTGCTTGTTCACAAAATCGCTCACGTACTTGGCGAAGATCAGCATAATGCCCATCGCGATGATCACGGCAACAATCATGACAATAATTTCCTGCGCCAGGCCAACAGCTGTCAGAATGGAGTCGAACGAGAACACGATATCGATCAGGATGATCTGGATGAGCACTTTGCCCAGCGTGGCCGTACCCTGTCCGGCATTGTGGCCTTCCTCCTCACCCTCCAGTTTGTTGTGTATCTCGGTTACGGACTTAGCCAGCAAGAACAGACCACCCGCAAAGAGAATAATGTCGCGCCACGACACCGGAAAATCCTCTTCGGTAAACGGCAAATTGATCGAGAAAATCGGGTTGCTTGCGCTCACGATCCAGGCGATGAACATCAGCAGGATGATGCGGAAAACCAGTGCCAGCGTCAAGCCGATGTTGCGCCCTTTGGCCTGCTGGTCTTTGGGCAGTCGACTTACAATGATCGAGATGAAAACAATGTTGTCGATGCCCAGCACAACCTCCATAAAGGTCAGGGTCAGCAGACTGATCCAGGTGTCCGGATTAGCGAATATTTCCATAAGGTGAAGGTTGAATTGTTAAATGGCTAAATGGTTAGATTGTTTTTATAGAGGGTAACTATTTAACCATTTAGCCAGGCAGCAATCAGATATTACGACTTCATGTTGACGTACTGAAGCGGCATACCAATTTCTTCGGCGTTTGTACGCAAAACAGCGATTATTTGCTGCAGATCGTCAATCTTTTTACCTGTCACCCGAATGGTTTCGTCCATGATGGCGGCCGACACCTTCACCTTGCTGTCTTTGATCAGCTTCATGATCTTTTTGGAAGTCTCTTTGTCGATGCCGGCTTTCACTTTGATGTCTTTCTTCACCATCGCGCCGCTCTGGTAGGCTTCCTTGGAAAAGTCGAGGGCGGTCGCGTCGAGGCCCTGCTTCACCATTTTGCCAATGAGCACGTCCTCAGTGTGCTGCACGCGCATGTCGTTTTCCATGCTGATGTGCACTTCGTTGTTTTTCTTGTCGAACTCCAGCGAGCCTTTGGTGTCGCGGAAGTCGTAGCGGTTCATGATTTCCTTGCGGGCCACGTTTATCGCATTGTCCATGATCTGCGGATCTACTTTGCTGATAATATCGAAAGATGCCATAGTTTTTCGGGTTAGGTTAAATGATAAGATTTACACGGTTAATAAGCTGCAAAGTTATTTATCTAATTGTTGATTGCTAGGGGGTGAGTTGCTAAATGGGTAAATTGTTGGTTGTTGGGGTTAATGATTGGATTGTGGAATGAATGGAACGCGCGGGGCATCTTTGTCTAAATCAGGATTTTCAGGAATAAAGGATTGACAGGATTCTTGTGCACGATTAACATCCCCCTGCCCCCTTAGAAGGGAGAATAACCTCCCCTAGCCCCTCCTAAAAACAGGAGGGGGACTTTCAGCTATAGCCAGTTGTTAGGTATAGCTTCGTAGCACATACCACTGGCAGGTATAACAAGACTAACTTGTCCCTTCAGCGATGAAACAGAAAGCATTAGCCGGGTGCACCTCTTGACACTCCACTGTTTGAGCGGTCAGCGAGTTTGGAGGGTCTTGATTTTTTTGCCTACTTTTTTTATCAAGGAAAAAAGTAGGTGCCCGCCGCACAGGCGAAGCTATAAAACAACACAACCCGCTATACCTGCAACAGCAGCTAGTAATACAACCTCCGCTATACCCACAACACCACATTTTATAGTAAACTTGCATCATAAAAACACATACCCATGCACGTCATAGAACCCGCTACACCTGAGCAATTCAAACAATACTACCAACTCCGTTACGACACCCTGCGCAAACCCTGGAACCAGCCCGAGGGCAGCGAACGTGCCGAAGACGATGACCAAGCCATACACGCCATGCTCATAGATGAAAACAATGAAGCTGTAGGCGTTTGCCGTCTGCACCTGAACACGCCGCAGGAAGGGCAGATCCGCTTTATGGGCGTGCGAGCCGATAAACAGGGTATGCGCCTCGGCGATCAGTTAATCAGCTACCTCGAGGACCGCGCCCGACAGCTTGGGGCCACTATCATGACATTGCAGGCGCGCGAAAACGCCGTAAACTTTTACCGCCGCAACGGGTATGAAGTAGTAGAAAAAACATACCTGTTGTTTGGCTCTATTCAGCATTACAAAATGGCCAGGCAACTCTAACACGTTGCAGAAATGGCTTTGAACAAAAACAAAAAACTTTTACTGACCGCCGGTGCAGTAATACTCGGCGCTGCTATCATCAGCAGTTGCAGCAGCACAAACGCGCCACTCGAAACGGTGCCAGACGTGGACCTGGAACGCTACATGGGTAGGTGGTACGAGATCGCCTCTATTCCACAGCGCTTCACAAAAGGCTGCCGCTGCACTACAGCAGACTATAAACTCAATGCCGAAAAGGGCTATGTGGAGGTATACAACTCCTGCCTGAAAAAAGGCAAGACGAGCGATGTGAAGGGGAAGGCTTTTCCGGTGGAGGGTAGTAACAACAGCAAACTCAGGGTACAGTTCTTCTGGCCTTTCAAAGGCGACTATTGGATTCTGGAGCTCGACCCAGAGTACCGCTACGTGATGGTGGGTGCGCCCGACCGCGAGAGCCTCTGGTTCCTCTCCCGCACTCCTACCATGGACGAGGCCACTTACGCCAGACTAGAGCAACTGGCCAATGCCAAGGGCTTCCCGGTGGAGCAAATGCAAATGACGGATCAGGGTTGTGCGGAATAATTCGCCTCGAAATCTACACTTGAAGTGCCTTAATACGCCCGCCGGAGACTGGTGGTAGTGGTTTTGAAACTGGCTGGGTCGCCGGTATCGCGCTTGAGGGCACCGTTCAGAATGAAGAGCTTGAAGAAGAGAATGAACCCAACCACTGCCAAGGCATGGACCAGAAGCGCTCCTTTGTTATGCGGGTCGGCGGGTGCTGCAAGTACACCGATCAACCGCCTGATGAGCAGCACCGCGCCAATCACCAGCACCAGCAGCCCCACCATGTGGTGCGCCCCGGGTGCGTGCGCATATTCCCAGCCAAACAGCAGGTAGGTAATCCAAACTAAAACAACACCACCCGCATAGTATGCGAGTCCGCGGGCTATACCTGTCACAAATTGCTTCTCGATGCGCATGTTTTTTCTAACCCTGTAGTTTCTTATCAGTCAGGTCGCGCAGTTCTGCCTGCAGATCCTGCGCTACCCGTTGCATTTCCTGCATGGCCTGCTCTTTCGTTTTGCGCTGCAGCAGGTGCAGTTTCACGTTATCCGAGAGCTTGATGTAGCCATCGTATCGCTCTAATTGATAGGTATGCGTCGATCCTCCGACCGCATTGGACTGCCCATAACTGTTCTTTTTCAAAAACAGGAAATTGATCCCGGCCAGGGGCAGCATTTTACCGAACGTTATACCTTCAAACCGAACGCCTTCACGGTAGGTCTTTTGTGCCAGATCGAACTCAGTGCGATAGTGTGTGAATTGCGTGATGATGGCGATCGGAAGGAAGGCGTAGGCCGCTATTGAACCGTTTACAACCATCGTGATGGCAAGTGTGGTGGTGATCCAGCCGAGCGCCCGTGCGCTTGCACTGAAGTATTGGCCTGTGCGGTAGCTGTGTCGTGTTGCTGACATGGGCATGTGAAATGATCGTCAAGGTAAGGTTTATTTCCGAGATCTCTGCTCCCGCTTTGGCACGATCAACTGCCTGTTTTCATCATAGAGCCCCACCAATATGCTGTTGCCTGCATCGTCTACTTTCAGCCCGCCATAGGCTGCTTTTTCGAACGTTTCGGCCTGCCCTTCTTCAAAAAAGTAGGATTCCGCCCCTAAGTTGAGCGACCAACCGCCTTTGCTATACCTGAGCAAGATTTCGCCAGACTGCAGTGGCTCTTTTCCTGGTTGATAACGCACGAGTTGCGCCACGTTTTGTGAGTCCAGCTGCACGACGGCATAGCCGCGGTTGGGAAGTTTCTCCAGTTCCTGCGTCTGGCTGATGGCGTAGCTGAGCACCATGTAATCGCCCTGCATGAGCGAGCGCGGGTCTACCGGCGCTAGGCTGAGCAGCACCAGTTGGCCATCTTCCAGGATTTCCTCTTTCTCTACCACCGACAAGTTAAAAAAGGCCAGCACCGCCACCAGGTTGACCAGCACGACAATGCTTTTCAGGTTACGCTTCATGGCTTCGCAGATAACGGTTTAACAGGTATAGACCAGCCAGAAAAAGGCTACCCGTGAGCACCAGCACCCCGGACTTAGCCAGGAGCGTCATGTTGAGGTCGTAGTAGTAGAGCACCAGAAAATAAGCCAGCGCCAGCAGCCCGACCCAAGAGCCTGTCCGGTGCCCGATGTAAAAACTGGAAAGCACCACCAGCAAAGCGCCCGGCACCGATGGCGCCAGCACAGTCGGCAGCAACACCACCGCGCAGCAGGTATAGAAAATGCCCAGCGTCTTCTGATTCTTCACCCCACTTTCGCGCAGCACACGGTGCAGCAACAGCAGCAGAAAGCCGATCAGAAACAAACCCGACAGCCAGAAATGGGTGATGTTGGTGGAGAGCAGTTTCTGATGTACAAACAGCACCAGTGTGGCGATCAGGGAGAAGATCAGCCCCATGCGGACCGGCCCGAAAACCAACGCAAAGCGCCGCGACAGAGCCAGCAGCTTTGCTTCGTACAAACTCATTAGGGTCAGTATACCTGCCAGCACTATGATCAGGGCATGCGACAGGTTATATACCTTATGTATGAAAATCAGGCTCAGCAGGCTGCCGTTGAGCACCAGCACTGAGATAAAAACACAGACGGCACTCTTCGAGAAAACCAGCACCAGTGCTGAAGCTATACCTAAAGTGAGAGCTGCGGCCGAGGCGCTATCCGTCATTTGGCCAATACCGAAGGCCAGCATTACGTAGCTCGTAATATTCATAGAGATACCCAGCGCGTCAGCGGTCGTATCTTTGTTGCTACGAATCACTACTTCAGCCCCGATCAGGAAAATCAAGCCAAAAATCAGCATGGCTGTACTTGATTGGAGTAACTGCGTACCAGCTATAGCACCCATTAATGTACCCATCGCCAGCATGCCGCCCAAAATGGTGAGCAATTTCACAGGCCAGCGCTTGAGCAGCGATGTAGCTTGATCAATTTCTGCAGCTATCACTAGCTCGTTGTATTGGAAGTCGGGTTGCTCCTGTGCAATTTGCTCCAGCACATTGCCCAGACGTGGATATTCTTTATCGGCCATGCCACTGTCGGTTAAGTTTGCCCAAATACTGAATCAGTAAGGTGATGCTGCCCACCACAAAAAGCGTCGCCAGCAACAGCATAATTTCCGGCACGTTCTCCCCGATCCGCACCAGGATGGCCGTCACCACCGCTATGGCGCTAAAGGGCAGGGCCGTCAGGTAAAAGATATCGCGCACTTTCAGGCCATAAGCTATACCTGCGCCATACATCGCCGCGCCGAGCACATAAGCCAGTCCGTAATCTTCGCGTATACCTGCAAACAGTGCTGAGATCATACTGATGGTGATGACCGTGATCGCCGCCAGCCCCACCAGGCGCGGAAACCAGCGGTGCTGTATACCTACACGGCCTTTTGCAGCTAAAACTTCCCAGATGACAACGGCCGCTGCATTGAGGATGAACATCACATCCATCACCACGACAAAGCGCCAGTGTGTGGCCACCTGCTGGGTATAGAGCACAAAGGTCGTGTTGAGCAGCACCAAAAAGATGAACCACAGCGGCTGAAACCTGGCCACCAGCACCCATAGCACCACGCACATCGTCCAGCCCAGGAAGAAGTCGTAGGCATTGGCGCCGGTCTGATAAATCTGCCCGAATACGGCAAAAAGGACGCCCACCAGCATGGTACTGGCTGTGAGCAGCACATTTTTTACCGTGCTGCTGAGCTTGGTAAACACCGCCGCAAACGTAACAGCCAGTATCAGCAACTCGATCAGTCCCAGCTTCACGAACTTGTGCATATCGGCCCAGTTGTAGGCAAAGAAGAAAATGATTCCCGAAATCAGAAAGCTGCCCCCGAGCCCCAGCAGAAACAGCCGGACAAACTTGATCCAGTCCTGTGGCCCGGCGTATACCTGCTCTTTGCGCAGCCAAGCGGCTATACCTGTCTCGTGCCAGTTGCTGTGCCGGGCAATGCTGTAAATGATCTCACGGGTGAGGTGTGGTTTCATAGAATCATTTGAAAAGATGCTGTCATTCCGGAATAGAAGCTGATATGTTTTGAATCTGAAGCACAGTGGCTTTTAATAATATAGCTCCCCATCTTGCTTTGCAGGCAATTCTCTGTCTAAACTGTCACGGGTATTTTTCTGCACCGCAATAGCTGCGAAAAGGCTTAACAAGAACGACATGCCATAGAAGCCTTTTTCGCTCAGGAGTAAATCTGCATTCCAAAGCCCCACTGTCAGCAGCACGATCGCCAGAATGGTAGAAAACCAGCTAAGTGCATAATAGATGTTGGTCACCGGTATACCCTCCAGTTGGTCGCGCACGCTTTTCTGGAGCGAGATGGCTGAGAATAAACCAAACATTAAGATGGCAAAATAATAGCCCTTTTCGTTCAGCAGCATGTCGGCGTTCCAGAGGCCGATGAGGTAGGCGGTTATACCGGTGAGTAAAGTAGCCCAGGAGGCTGCTACAAATGCGTTGGATGGTTTCTGATTCATTTTGTCTTTCGTTTAAGTGATGAATCAAAGGTATAGCAGCCCCTAAATCTTTCTTTTGACAATTATCAAAAAAGGAAACCCATCAAACCTGACTCCGGATCCTGCTCAGCGTTTCCTGGCTTATACCCAGGTAAGAAGCAATTTGCCCGAGCGGGATTCGCTGTAGAATATGCGGCGAGGTTTCCAAGAGCTGTTCATACCGTTCCCGCGCCGTCTTGAACTGCATAGCCATCAACCGCTCTTCCAGCCGGATGTAGTACTGCTCGTTTATGATCCGCACCAGGCGCTCCAGGTCCTGGTGCTGGTCAAACAACTGGTTCAGGGCTTCGAAACTGATCCCCCACAAGGTCGAGTCTTCCAGGGTTTGGATGTTTTCAATACCCGGCTTCCGGGAGATGAAGCTGTAAAAAGAGGTAATGAAATTGTTTTCAAAGCCAAACCAGTACGTCACTTCCTTGCCATCCAGGTTGTTGTAGTATCCGCGCAAACAACCCCGCTCCAGAAAGTACAGCTTATTGCACACCATTCCCTCCCGTACCAAAAAGGCATTTTTGGGCAACTCCACCTGCGTTAACGCCTTGGAAAGCGCCTCCCATGCTGGTATAGAAATAGGGTGGTATTGGAAGATGCATTGGTGTAGGGCGTTCATTTAAAGCGTTTCTTAGGTATGAGGTAAGAATTTATTTGTTGAGAAATTACTTATAGCCGTTGCAAAGCTTGTTTAACTGTTTCTTTGTTGGGTTTAGAGATTGGTATTTTTTCTCCAGATGTCAAAAGTAGGATACCACCGTCTTCTTTTAACCAGCTTTTTACATATTTTGGATTTACTAAATGACTTTGATGAGTTCTTAAAAATCCTTTAGGCCTCAGTAAATCAGCATATTCTTTAAGTGATTTTGAAACCAATATTTTTTCATTACTCGATAGGAAAAAGTGGGTATAAGTATTGTCTGCTTCGCAGCGTATAATTTCTGACAAAGTAACATATCTTATTTCGCTTTGCATCTGCAGGGCAATTGTGCTAACATGCGTTTCTGGCTTTTTTAATTGTTGCATTAAAAAATCAAGCTGCGAAGTTTGTATCTGTGCTGACAATTTATGCCCAGCTTTATGTACTGCATTTATCAATTCGTCTATATCAATAGGCTTTAAAAGATAATCTAAGGCGGCAAATTTTACAGCTTGTATTCCATATTGGTCGTAGGCGGTAATAAAGATAACTTCGAAATTACGCTTTGGAAGCAGTCTGAGCACATCAAAACCAGTTTGCTCGCCCATTTGAATATCCAGAAACACTAAATGAGGCAAGTATTTTTCAATAGCATCAACTGCATCGCCTACATTTTGTGCTGTTGCGATTATAGTTACCTGCGGACAGTGCTTTTCCAGCAAAATTCGCAGGTTTTCTAAGTTGGATATTTCATCATCTACTAAAACCGCTCTCATCATATTATAGCCAATCTGTTAATATTAAGCTTATTGTAGTGCCGTTGGTGGTTGACTGTATGGCTAAAGTAAAGCGATTTTCTTTGTAAATACTGTTTAAGAGTGCTATCCTACTTTCACTTAATGGTAGACCCAAACCATTGGTCTTTTTCACTGTGTCAAATCCATTGCCATTATCGGTGACAGTTAACTGCAAATCATTTGCTTGTTTAATAAATGTGACCATCACTTTTCCATCAGTAGCCTTTTGCGATATCCCGTGCTTCACCGCATTTTCAACGAAAGGTTGCAGGAGCATACTTGGTATTTCTATGTTAGCTAAATCTAAGTCTTCGGAGTAGTTAATTTCGTATTCAAAGCCGAACCGCAATTGCTCCATTTGCAGGTAATCGTCCAGTAAAGTCTTTTCCTGCGATAAACTTATCAATTCTTTATCGTCAAGCACGTTACGGGTCAACCTGGCGAATTTAGAGAGGTATTTATTGGCTTTGTCTATTTCGTTTCTGTTCATTAAATTTTGAATGCCAGCGAGTGCATTGAACAGAAAATGAGGGTTCAATTGGGATCGAATAGAAGTAAGCTGGAGCTTTGCCGTGTTTTTTTGCTGCTCATTTTCTGCTAGTCGCTTTTTATTTTTCTTTTTGTTGAGGTAGAGGATAACCAGGAAAAATAATCCAATTAAAAACCCGACAATGAAGATATATAGCAGAAGTTCTTTTTTAGTGTAGTTCTCTTCATCTAATGTGACAGAGAGCGTATGCCTGGTTATGTACTTTTCTGTTTCTTTTTCTGAAATATCGCAATCAAGGCAATTAGACCAATCAATTAACGGCTGAATGATAATTTCATAATCTCCCGATTTTTTGAATAGGCTTTTGTCGATCTTCACATAAGGTAAATACTGATGTTCTTCAATGTAGCCGCCATATTGCCAGGCAGTGGATTCGAAAATTATTTTATTTGTTTGCTTGTCTTTTATTATGGTGTAGTAGAGATAATCATTATCTGATCTGTCTTTTACGATGGTTAATTCGTCGTCTTTTTCAGAGAAGGTGAGGTCTGTTCTTTCTTTTATGGCGTTTATGTCGCTGTAGTCAACGCCATTGTCAGTAGCGAAGCGCTTTGAAAAACCTTTAATTTTTGCTCTTGGAATAGGCTTCCCGTAAAAAACAGCTTTGTCAATGTCGAGTGGTTTTTCGATGCTGTAGATTAATGTTGTGATGGTTTTACCTTTAATAGGAAAAACGCCAAGTGTGGTTGACCTGAATACTTCGCCTGGTCTATCAACATCTTTTAGTTCCGCTTCGTTGATCGGCATGTTTACCACTAGTGGTTTGTCATCCTCCAAAATGGTGTAGCGATAATGCTGTACGCTATCTGTCTCTCTAAAATAAATTTGGATGCTTACGTTGCTAACGTCAGGCAAATAATTAAATGAGGTTCGGGGTTGATTAGGAAACACAAAGTTATAGTAGACTTTTTTGGCTAAACTATCCACACTCATAAGTAATTTTCCTCCAGCAGGGTATGTACGAGAAAAGTCAATGCCTTTTTGCGCATTGACCGTAGAAAGCGCAGTGATGAAGCTGAGAAGGATGAAGAGTATCTTTTTCATAATGTTAGGTTTGATTTTCACCAAACTTGTAGCAATAATAGCGAAACAAAAACCCTAAAACATTAACGACAGTGATTGAAATAGCAGATGTGTTGTTTTGAGCAGTATTTGAATATTGCCGCCAATTCCGCCCACCAGTGGCTGAACCTGTAGGGAGCCATCCGTATTGGCCGTAGCACCAAGGCCCTTATTCATCCTCAGGCATTTTAACAGTTTATAATTTGACTTGAGAAATAGCAGCTATACCTTTGACCTCATCAAACCCAGCGCTATACCTGTGGAAACGAAGCAGCAAATAAAAACCCGCATCGCCCCTACTCCCAGCGGTTATCTGCACCTGGGCAATGCGCTGTCGTTTGCCATTACGTGGGCGCTGGCGCGCAAGCAACAAGGTATAGTCGCCCTCCGCATCGACGACCTCGACAATGCCCGCTTCCGCCCCGAGTACCTGCAGGACATCTTCGACACGCTCGACTTCATGGGCCTCGACTACGACGAAGGGCCGTGCAACCCACAGGATTTTCAGGAGAACTACTCCCAACTTTTAAAGCTACCGGCCTACCAGGCGCAACTGGATAAACTGGTGCAGCAAGGTATGGTGTACGCCTGCCCCTGCTCCCGCAGCCAGATAGCGGCCCTGTCGCTGCAGGGGCTATACCCGCTCACCTGCCGCGACGAGCAGCTGCCGCTCGACACGACCAACGCTGCCTGGCGTGTGCGTATACCTGAGGGCACAACCATCTCTTTCCAGGACCAGTTGATGGGCCACTGCACCGTGGCGCTTGCCCTCGAAATGCCCGACTTTGTGGTGCGCCGCAAAGACGGTATACCTGCCTACCAGATCGCCTCGATCGTCGATGACCTGGCCATGGGCGTGAACCTGATCGTGCGGGGCGAGGACCTGATGCTTTCCACGGCGGCGCAGCTTTTCCTGGCGCAGCACACGGGCGCCACTGCCTTTACCAATGCAGCTTTTGTGCACCACCCGCTTATCGTGAGCGAAGGCAACAAGCTCTCCAAGTCCCACGACGCCCTCTCGCTTACCGAAATGCGTAAGGCCGGACTCACCACCCAGCAACTCTGGCAAAAACTGGCCGAGCTGCTCGGCTGGCAAAACGCAGGTATAGAAGACGCGCAAAGTTTCCTGAGCAGGTTCCGGCTGGAGGATCTGCCACGACACATCGCTCAGGTATAGCCGCTTGCAAGTGGGCACAAAAAAGCCCTGCTGTTTCCAGGCTATACCTGAATCCACAGCAGGGCTTCTTGCTTTATGTAAGACTTTACTTTGCTGCCTGTACCTTAACCGGCACTTCCAGGTTCTCCCAACGCAGCACAATGCCATCTTTGGTCACATCGTATACCAAGCGCTCGTTCATCGAAGCCGCCTTTCGTGGTTTGGCCATCACGCGCAGGGCATCTTGTTTTTCGTCGTACTGCGTGCCCCATTGCTTGTTTGTTTTGTTAAAAATGATGGTCCACTCGTCCTCGCCAGGTATAGTATAGAAACTGTAAGTACCGGCTGGTAGCTTTTTACCTTCCACCATCACGTCCTGGTCGGCAGTAATGGTTGTGGCCTCGTTTGCACCTGCACGCCATACCTTGCCATAAGGCACCAGTTCACCCCAAATGGTGCGTCCCTTTACAGACGGACTGCTGTAGTTGATGGTGATAGTGGCATTTCCAACCTTGCCTGTGGCAGTAGCAGCCGGACTTGCTTTTGGCTTCGCATCCTGCGCCCAGGCGGTTGATGAAACGAGTATGCCAATAAGCAACATGGCGAGTACATTTGTGATTTTCAGGTTTTTCATAGTGTTATATTTTGGTTTTAAAGGAAAGATAAGCAATTGAGCAATATTCTACTACAAGATTATCAACCAATTAGCTAACGTATAATAGCTGTTTTGGATTGTACAGGCGAAGCAAAGGTTTTCGGAGCCCACAAACCGTCCTTTGCAGCACCCCGGCTTTTCTTGCGTATAGAAGGAAAAAGCTCAAAAAAGAGAAAGCCGCGGAACCTATGCCTTCTTATAATCGAAACAGAAGAATCTCTAAGCGAAACGTACGCCTCCCCACACCCGGCACCGGTACGCAAAGTATGGGGCAGCCGCAAAGCTATACCTCTACTCCCACACGCAGAAACCTCCGCACCAGATTACGAAAAAGAAAACGCACCCGCGGCTCAGCCGTGAAAGGGGCCCAGAACCGGCTACGCAATTTCCGGCAAGCCTCCCTTTTGGCCGTGGCCATTACAGGTTTGATTTTGATGCTGTTTGCCCCAAGCGAGGCAGGCCTGGCTCAGGACAACTACCCCGACACGGTTGCAGTAGTGGAAGAGGTGGCGGTGCAGGACCCTGTATCTGGCAGCACTGTTACCGAAGAGGCAGTAGTTAAGAAAAAAGGTTCCAAAGAGGCAACGGAGGAGGCGATCGGGGCGCTGCAGGGCCTTTGGGAAGGCTTTATTTTCAACCTGCCTAAAATAATTATCGCCTTCATCACCCTTTTTTTAGCCTGGCTGACCGTGCGTATACTGCGGGCCATTCTGCACCGCTCCATCGGCAAGTGGCAAAGCGCCAGCGCCGTTATCTCCCTGGTTTCCATTGCCGTGTGGTTGCTGGCCATTGGCGTGGCGGTGAGTGTGGTTGCAGGCGATATCCGGGCGCTGGTCGGCTCCTTTGGCCTGATCGGCCTGGCTCTGTCGTGGTCGTTGCAGACACCCATCGAAAGTTTTACCGGTTGGCTCATGAATTCGTACCAGGGCTACTACCGGGTGGGCGACCGCATCCAGGTTGGCGAGGTGTTCGGCGACGTCTACCGCATCGACTTTCTGACCACCACGGTTTGGGAGATCGGCGCGCCTTACCAGCCGGGTTTTGTGCGGGCCGAGCAGCCCACAGGCCGACTGGTCACGTTCCCCAACAACGAAGTCCTGACGGGCTCTGTGATCAACCTGACCGCCGATTTCCCCTTTGTATGGGACGAACTGGATGTGGGTGTGGCCAATGAGTCCGATATGCCGCTCGCCATGGGGGTGGTCGAAAGTGTGGCGCTGGGACTCCTGGGCGATTACATGAAAGGGCCAACCACCTCTTACGCCCAGCTACTGCAGCAGGCTGGCCTGGACAATACGGTGCCGGACAAGCCCCAGGTGTTTGTTTCCATGGATGAGTCGTGGACCAACATCACTATCCGCTACCTGGTGGGGGCACGCGAGCGGCGCAAGTGGAAGAGCGAGCTCACGCTGCGCCTCACTATGGAGCTGAACAAGCCCGAGTATATAAATAAAATCATACCGGTATACCCACGGCAGCAGGTGCAGTTCATCAACCCCGATGGTACTCCTTCACAAACCAACCCCAAAAGCAGCAGCGAATTCTAGAACACAACTATTTTACTATCAATAATTTCCAAAATTCAGATTTGCTTCAGAATTGGACCGTATACTTGTAACATACCAATTTTTAAAACTTAAAATCTAGATTTATGAAAAAGATATTAGTTGGATTTGCCTTCGTAATAGGCTCAGTTGTGGCAGTGCAGGCGCAGGACGTAGCCGAGAAGGATGTTCCGGAAGCTGTGAAAAGCGCGCTCTCTCAAAAGTATGCCAACGCCACCGACCTGGATTGGGAAAAGCACGGTGAGAACTACGAGGCCGATTTTGATGTGAACCGCATCGACCACGCTGTTATGATCGACCCATCCGGCAAAATATTGATGACCAGACACGACTTGATGGAGAAAGACCTGCCACAGAATATACAAACTGCCATCAGCCAGAATTACAAAGGGATGCGCGTGGATGACGTAGAGCAGGTGGAGAAAGACGGCAACACCTATTATCAGTTGGAGCTCGACCAGAAAGGAAAAGACAAAAAGATTGTGATGTCAAAAGACGGGAAAGAGGTAACTGACCCTGCCTATTGGGACTAACCACTTGTCTTTTAAATACTACATGGGATGCCCGGGGCCACGCTTCGGGCATTTTTTTGACCTATACCTTAATTCCTATACCTGCCAGCTAATTGCCTGCTGCCTCCGGCGGAGGATACGCGATCTGTATACCTGCACTGAGTACGCCCGTAGGAAGAGAACCCGAACTTATATCATCTTTCATGCGCGTACTCTGGAACTACCTGCAGCCTCACCGTGGGCTGGTTATACTTTCGTTATTCCTGGCCGGCATCAGTCAGATACTGGCGCTGGTCGACCCGATCATTTTCGGAAAGATCATCGACAAGTACGCCACGCCGCCTTTTACCATGTCCAGCGAAGAGCGGGTGAAAGGTGCTCTCTGGCTAATGCTGCTGGCCGTAGCGGTGGCGCTGCTCTCACGTTTAGCAAAGGCTTTTCAGGAGTATTTCACTAACCTGGTCGTACAGAAATTCGGTGTGCAGATCTTTAACGACGGCCTCAAACAGACACTCAAACTCTCTTACCAAGAGTATGCTGACCAGAACAGCGGCGAAACGCTTTCGATCCTGCAGCGGGTGCGCCGCGACACCGAGCGCTTCATCAACTCGTTCATCAACATCCTTTTTTCGTCTTTGGTAGGTGTGGGTTTCCTGGTGTGGTATGCTATCACCAAACACTGGGCGCTGGTGCCTATTTTCCTCATCGGAATGGTGGTGCTCGGCGGTTTAACCAGTATACTCAGCGCCAAGATCAAGACCATGCAACGATCCATCAACCGGGCCACGAACAAAATGTCGGGCGTGATCACGGAATCGCTGCGCAATATTGAGTTGGTAAAGAGTCTGGGCCTCACCTATCCGGAGATACGCCGTCTGCGCGAACATACAGAGCGAATTTTCTCGCTGGAGATGGCCAAAGTCAAACGGGTGCGCACGCTTTCTTTTCTGCAGGGCACGGCCCTCAATCTGCTCAGGCAGTCCATCCTGTTCACGTTGCTCTGGCTGATCTTTCGGGATGTGCTCACCACCGGCGAACTGATCTCGATGCAGTTTATTTCGGTCAGTATTTTCGGCCCGCTGCAGGACATGGGCACCATCATCCTCACCTACCGCGAAGCAGAGGCCTCGCTCCATAACTTCGACGAACTGATGAACAAGCCTGTAGAGACCCGACCCGAATCGGCGATTAACGTGGGCCCCCTGCAGCAACTGCGTTTCGAGAATGTGGTGTTCCGGCACAAAGGCGCGCCGCAGAACTCAGTGGACGGCATTTCCTTTGAGGCCAATACCGGCGACACCGTTGCTTTCGTGGGGCCCTCGGGTTCGGGCAAGTCTACGCTGGTAAAGCTGCTGGTGGGGCTATACCTGCCAGCCAGCGGCGAGATCTACTACAACGGCACGCCTGTGAAGGAAATCTGGCTGAATGAGGCGCGTCGACAACTGGGTTTTGTGACACAGGAGACCAACCTTTTTTCGGGCACCATCAAGGAGAACCTCCAGTATGTGAAGCCCGACGCCACCGACGAAGAAGTAATCCGGGCGATGGAAAAGGCCTCCGCCACCCACCTGCTCACTCGCTCCGAGCAAGGCATCCATACCCAGATCGGCGAGGGTGGTCTGAAGATGTCAGGTGGTGAGAAGCAGCGCCTCTCCATTGCCCGCGCCCTCATCCGCAACCCGCGACTGCTCATTTTCGACGAAGCCACCTCGGCCCTCGACTCGCTCACCGAAGAGGAAATTACCGCCACCGTAAAAGAAATATCAGCCCTGCGTGAACAGATCACCATCCTCATCGCCCACCGTCTCAGCACCATCATGCACGCCGACACCATTTATGTGCTCGAAAAAGGCAAGATTGTAGAGCAGGGCAACCACGCCGGGTTGGTGGAGCAAAAAGGTTTGTACTACGCCATGTGGCGCCAGCAGATCGGCGAACGTAAGGTGGAGTTGATACGGTAGGTCGCATAGTGCCTGATCTACCTGTGAGTTTGTTCCTGAATCAAGTTCGGGACAGGCCCCCAGACCTGTGAAAGTCATAGTGGAACTTTGAGGACATTGCAGCAACTTGAGCTTGCTGCTATAGTTACAGTCCTTTCCTGCAACCGACTCACTACGAGTGCTTAAAGCACTAACTTGTCTTCCTGGGAAATTCTTTGCGATTATACCTAGGGCCGTTAAGTTCTAACGAATTCTCCCCTTGAGGGGAGCGCAGAGGGATGTTTACATCTGCGAGGAAACTGAGAGTTGGTCATACACTGGCTTTTCGGCTCTGTATTTACACCCCTATAATCCCCTCAAGGGGATAGTTCCTGACAGAACTTAACAACTCCGCCTCTACCTATACCTGCCGCAACACGATGGATTGCAACTTTATACCTGCAGCTCAGGTATGCAAAGCAACAAATCAGAAACGAAGCCTATACCTATGAAACTATACCTACCAGCCATAGCCGGTCTGCTGGCGCTTGCCTCCTGCGGCTCCGACTCCGCCGACGGCAACTACAACCGCGCTGCTGACGATGACCTGATCGAAAGCCAGATCGATTCCGACACCAAAACCTCTATTGACAGCGTGGCGCGTGCCACCGACGAAGGCGCTATTCTGCACCCACTCCCCGACACGCTAACTACCCTGCTGCAACAGCGCCAGCCGCAGGCAGAAGTGGCAGTCCTGACAGACCAAACAATGTCTAACCGCACGCGGCATGTCGACAATCCGGTATACTTGCGCGGCAACCTCAACGGCAACCAAAACCCCGATTATGCGGTGCAGGTGCTGCAGAACGACTCTATCCACATCCTGGCTTTTCTGGATTACGGCACTCCGCAGGTCCGCGAAATGAAAGTGGCATCTTACCCATCACAGCAGTTGAACGACCGCAGGTATAGCAACCTGCAACTCAGGCTGGCACCTCAGGATTCGCTTGTGCGCAACCCGCGTCAGCAGCAGTTCACCAATCTCAAGACCGATGGTGTGTCCGTGCTGGACGGTAACCGCACGACGCTATACCTGTTGCAGAACAACCGTTTTATACCTTTCGACGCGCAGCAGTAAGGTATAGCGCCGGCTAATCCGTAAATTGCAGGCGCTATACCTTGCTTTTATACCTGCTACCCGCTTATGCCTGCTTTTAAGTCTGACAAACCTGTTCCATCGCTCACCCCACAGATCACCTCTCCGGACCAGCGCAAGCTGAGCCAGTTGCAGCAGGAATTCAATAAGAAAGTGGCGCAGATAGAACAGCTGAAGCAGGAGCTGGCCACACGGCGCGACAGCATGGATCTTGCTCAGAAGCGCATCGAAAAGGACCTGCGCCCCATCATCATGCAGCAGGTGGCACAGCGAGTGGAGTTGGCCCATTTGCTTGATGATGCCTTTGCCTTGCCCTTGTTCAGCTTCAGGGAGAAAGAAAAACTTGCCCAACTGATTGCCAGCATCGCATTTGATCTGATCCAGAATTACGAGCGCAAAGACTTAGTCGCCCTGCACGATCGGTATGCCGAGGTGCCGTATGCCGAGCGTGATGTATACCTGGCTGAGGAGAATGATTTTCCGGAGGAAGGTATAGCCGACGAGGAAGAAGAAGCTATACCTGACAACTGGGATGAGCTCGATGAGTTTGAGCGCATACAGGCTAAGCTTGACCGTGAAGAGGAAGAGCGGGAAAAGGCCAGGCAAAACCGCCAGAAAGGCCGCAAGACCAAAGCCCAGCAGGAAAAAGAGGCAAAAGCAAAGGCCGAACTCAGCAACATCAGCAAGGCCAGTCGCCGCGTGTACACCGACCTCGCCAAGCAGCTGCACCCCGACAAGGAGCGTGACGAAACCAAACGTGCCTGGAAGGAAGAAGCCATGAAGCGCGTTACCCAAGCCTACCACCACGACGACTTCTTCGAGCTGTTACGCCTGCAGATGGAGTTTTTGCAGGAACAAGGCCAGGCACTCGACAAGCTCCCCGACGAGCAGCTAGCTTACTACATCAAAATCCTGAACGACCAGCTAAGCGAGTTGCAGGCAGAATTACACGGTTTCATCTCTGGCCCGAATGCCAGCTTTTACGACCGCTTCTGCGGAAGTCCTAAACAGATGAACCAAAAATTTAAGCAGGCAAAGGAAGGTTTAACTTATGAACTGGAGCAGCTGAAGCAGAACCTCAAAGTGCTGCAGGACCCGGTGCAGATCAAGGTGATTCTAAAATAGAACAGCCGCTCACTTGTCTCCCTGACTTGTGAGCGGCTGCTTCAAACTTTCTTTGCTACTTAAAAGATACCACCGCCAGATCGGCCAGCTCCATCCGTGATTGCAACAGGATGCCGTACTTTGTTTTCAGGTCTTCCTTTGCTTTTTCAAAGTCGCTTTTAGGCAGTTTGAAGTTATACTTACCCGACTCCAGGAGTTCTCTTTTCGCAATAAGCCCCACCTTGAAATTCTTTTCGATAGCGCCCACTAACTCGCCCAAGGTTACGTTCTCGAATGTAATGCCTTCTTCGTTATACATCACCGTAGACTTCCCAATATCTGCCACAGCGTTTGTTGCCAGCAGGCTCGAATCGGCAATCGCCACGTCCCAGGCATCCTGTTTCTGTGTGCGGTAGGTTACATCAAACTTATACACTTCCTGCAGTTGCTCCAGTACCAGTTGCTTGTTTTGCTTTATGTCTTTGGAGGCCGCATGGGTTTTAAAGTGCAGATCTATGGCTGTGTACTGATGCCGCTTTTTGTCAAGCTCTACAAGAGATTCCTCTTTATCCAGCAGCGCCAGGATAACATCGTGTAGCTTTTGGTTCTTAAACCCGATCGAGTCGGGTCCGACAAATTGAGAGGCAAGGGCTGTCTGGTCGTGCAGCATATACTCCCCTAGCTGCAGGGTATAGTTTTCGTTCTGGATTTGCAGTTTCTCTTCCAACGTGTCCATCGTGGCAAATGCCAGTCCAAATAATAGCGCGTTGTGCCCAGCATGCATAAAGTAGCCCCAGCGAAAGCCATGCTTCACCCGCATATAGCCCATCAGCATACCGCCTATCGCTTGGGGTGCAATCAAAATAGGGATAAGCAGTACAGCTGCCGATGCGTAATCGAAGTCAGTAAAATTGGTAATGTGAATAAGACCGAAGGCAACGGCCATAAAGTAAAAGAATACCCAGTATACCCTGTCCCAGATTTTCTTCCAAAAGCCAGCTATTCTGTCAGCGTTCAGCGCATACAACACCAGCGCCATACCTAGTATAATCCATACGCCTATAGCACCGGCCAAAGGCAATTGTGAGTAGGCCAAGCTGCTTAGTGCAATGGAGGCTACCACAGTAAGAAAGGCTATATAGCCGCTCTTAAATCGCAAACCATATCGAAATACCAATTCCTCCAGAAGCGGGACTGCCAGTACACCCAGTAGCAGGAAAGCCCAGATTGGTAAAGACCGCATCATTTCCAACACAGAGTGGCTGCTGTTTACATACCAGCCCATCAGTTTCATAAGTTGCATCACACCAATGAAGGCAAATGTAAGCATCATGTTAAGCAGGATCACGAGCAAAAGAATGCGCAACTTGATGGAACGGCTATTTTGAGCAGCAGGCTGGTCTTTCGGGTTTTTCAGGAAAAGCCAGATGTCGGAGGCAGTTTGTTTTAGCTGGAGGGTAAAGGATTGAAGCATGGAATAAAGATAGAGCTACTGTTGCACTAATTGCAGTCTAAATATATATAATTCTGCCTATACTTCTATGAATTCCTGCTGTTAATCTTTGTCCTGGCGCGCGCTATACCTGCAGGTAGTTTTCCATGGTGTCGATCACCTCTAACGGAGAGCTCAGATTCGGACAGTGCCCTGTCGCTTTCAGGTGCACCAGCGTAGAGTTTTTGATTGCTTTATGCACGTAATTGCCAACTTCTTCCGGCGCAATAATATCATCAGCACACTGCATAATCAGGGCCTCGGTCTGCAGTTTAGGAAGGTCCGGGCGATTGTCTGACAGAAAGGTGACATGGGCAAAGTGCCTGGCAATATCGGGGTCGGTATTGCAGAAACTCTCTATCAATTCTTCGCCCAGCGAGGGCTTATCCGGATTTCCCATGATCAGGGGAGCAAACGTATCGGCCCAAAGCGTATAGTCGCGCTCCATATATTTCAGCATCGACAGGATGTCGGCCCGGTCAAACCCACCGATGTAGTTTTTGTCATTGATGTAGCAGGGCGACGGACCGATCAGGATGAGTTTGCTGAACAAGGCTGGTGTTTTGATCGCGCTGAGCACCCCCATCATGGCACTCACCGAGTGCCCTACAAAAATCACATCCTGCAAATCCAGGAAATCGATTATTTCCAGGATGTCGGTTGCATAGCCATGCAGGGTGTTATACTTCACGGTATTGTATGCAGCAAGATCGGAGTTACCGGCCCCCACATGGTCGAACAGCACGATTTTGTAATGCTGCTGAAAAGCCGGTGTCACAAAACGCCACATATTCTGATCGCAGCCAAAGCCATGACCGAACACAAGCGGCTTCTCCCCCTTTCCGGAGATATTGATATTATTTCGTTTGATCACATCCATTGCATGCGACTACTAGCCTTTACTAATTATTTAATAAGGTATAGCTCTCCTCCGATACGAAACACCCTAATTATACCTATACGCATTTAAAATATGACAAAACCATAATTATACAAGGAAAGTTTATTTAAGCAATTGTCCTTCCGTTTGGGGACCCTAAAGGAGAGAGGAAATACTTTGATGAGTTCAACTACCTATCTATTCAGTTGAGTTCTTTTGATTTGAAATCAGGAAGGGCGGAGGCTAAATGTGTGATAGGGGTGCTGTCAGATCCTCGATCTCCGTCTGCAGCTCCTGGGCAAGAGGCTGTATTCGTGCCATTGCCTCCTCTTTTTCACCGTCACGTGACAGCAGGATCTTGGTGTCGTCCTCCAACCACAGAAAGCTATCGAACGAAGTAGAAGCGGTAGGACGCCAGGTACGGCGCGAGTCGGAAGAAAGGTATCTGTTCTTCTTGAGAAAAATGCATTTAGTGCCGGGGTAAGGTTCTCTGGTGCCAACAGTATGGCCTAGTACATTTACTCCCATGCAATAAGTGCCTTGGTACAGATCAATTTCGAGGCACTTAAACTGGACCAATGGAAAAATCCCGAGCACAATCATCAGGACACCAACCACTGGATAAGTCATGAAAACCCAAACGCCCCCAGCGATAATCACAAGAGCGTATACCTTCGTCGTGAAGCCAGCAGGATCAGTCAGTCTATAGCGTAGTAGAGGTGTTTCCATTGAGTGTACAAGGTATAGATTTATGGGAGATTAGCCATACCAACAGTTAAAGTGAAGCAGTAAACCGCCCATTCGGTTTCCTTGCTTTTCGGATTTGCAATCCGAGAACGGATAATACAATAGAAAATGTACTGTTTTCTATTTCATTCAGCAATATCTATATTGTAAACGTATGGCTTACGCGAACTCACTTCCGCCTATTGTTATTAAGATTTGCAGATGGTTTAATGCCTTCTGCTTACTATTAATTTTTTTAGTATGTCTTGATGTTTTCTTGCTGCCTAAGGTGATTCGAAACGAGAAAATATTGGCTAGAGAAGCGCTGTATGTTACGACTCGCTCTAAATTCACAGGAAAATCAAGTAGAAGCCAGCTTGATAACGTGATTCTAATTACAGAGAACTTTTACTACCCATACGACAAAATTCAGGGTTTTAATCCCAAAGAAGCTGATTCAGTAAAACTCGTTACCACTTATCTATTCAGTATTGTTAAGACAGGATATGTCAAAAGATTTGGTGAAGAAAAAGAGTTAGTTCAAAATGCAGGCATATTTGGTACTTTCTGCTTTCTCCCGATCAGCTTCGGCCTGATTGCTATCTTCGGTGTAGCCATGCGGAACAATAAGGAGCAGCTCCTAAATGCAGCTATCATGAATTTTCTACTACTACCCGTTCATTTGTGGATCATGGGCTATTTAGCCGCCTAGTTCACAGACTTAGATTTAAGATACTTGTAGTATAAAACAATTCCGCTTCCCCGCAACTTTCTCCCGCTCCTCTCAGTTCTGATAAAGCATTAGTTTATTTACCTTTGTAAAATAACAACCAGCAGAACACGACTATCGAAAAGTCCTGTGTTCTGCCTTTGCTGTTTTGTGATATACCTGAATGAAAGTAACTGATTTTCTAGAGCTGTACCGACTCGATGGGGTGGTGCAGACCATTGCCGAGCGACTCAAAGCCGATAAACCCTACCGTCTGCAACTTAAAGGTATGGCGGGCAGCCTGGATGCCGTCATGGCCTCGGCCGTCTATACCTTGCACCCGCAGCACCAACTCTTCGTCTTGCACGACAAGGAGGAGGCAGCCTATTTCTATACCGATCTCAAAAATCTGCTTGGCGACGAGAAGGAGGTCATGCTGTTCCCGACTTCCTACAAGCGGCCCTACAGCTTCGACGATACCGAGAACGCCAACATCCTCATGCGGGCCGAGGTGCTCAACCGCCTCAACACCAAATCCGACAAAGGCGAGCTGATCGTGACCTACCCGGAAGCGCTCACCGAAAAAGTGATCAACAAAAAATCGCTGGTGGAGAATACGCTGGGTGCCAAGGTAGGCGAAAAGCTGGACGTGAACTTCCTGAGCGAGATGCTGGCTGAGTATGGCTTTGAGCGGACGGAGTTTGTGTATGAGGCCGGCCAGTACGCCGTGCGCGGTGGTATTGTGGACGTGTTTTCTTACGCCAACGACCTGCCCTACCGCATCGAGCTTTTCGGCGACGAGATCGAGAGTATACGCTCCTTCGACCCGGACACGCAGCTGTCTGTAGAGACGAAAAAAAGCATCTCGATTATACCTAACGTGCAGACCAAATTGCTACAGGAGACACGTGAGGCTTTCCTTGATTTCGTGCCAAAGAACACTGCCATCTGGTTCAAGGATGTGCGCCAGACACTGGACGTGATTGACGAGTACTTCGACAAGGCTTCCCACGCCTTCGAGAAGCTGATGGCCGGAAGCGGCGGCACCCAGATTGTGTCCGACCCGGAGCAGCTGTTCCAGACGCAGAAGCAGTTCAAAAAGCTGCTTGAGAAATTCAGCATCGTGGAGTTTGGCAAACGCTTTAACTACAAAGACACGGAGGTGCTGCAGTTCCAGTCCAAGCCGCAGCCCTCGTTCAACAAAGACTTCAACCGACTGGTAAAAGACCTGCACGAGCAACAGACCAAGGGCTTTGTAAACGTCATTGCTACAGAGTCCCCGCGCCAGATCAACCGTCTCACCACCATTTTCGACGAGCTGGACCACGACATGCGTTTCCAGCATTTGGCCGTGTCGTTGCGCGAAGGATTTATTGACGAGCAGCTTAAGATCACCTGCTATACCGATCACCAGTTGTTCGATCGTTTTTATCAGCACAAAGCCAAAGAGGGCCGCTCCAAGACTAAGGCGATGACGCTGAAAGAGCTGCGCACGCTGCAGCCCGGCGACTACATCACGCACATGGACTACGGCGTGGGCCGGTTCGCCGGACTGGAGAAAGTGGAGGTTGGCGGCCGTCTGCAGGAGGCCATCCGACTGGTATACCGCGACGACGATTTGCTGTACGTTTCCATCCATTCGCTGCACAAAATCAGCAAGTATAGCGGCAAGGAAGGCGGTCCGCCGACCATGAGCAAGCTAGGCTCGCCGGAGTGGGAAAACAAGAAAAAGAAAGTAAAGAGCAAGGTAAAGGACATTGCTGCCGAACTCATACAGCTATACGCCAAGCGCAAAGCCGCGCCAGGTTACGCCTATACCCGCGATGGCTTCCTGCAGGCCGAGCTGGAGTCGTCGTTCATTTACGAAGACACCCCCGACCAGGGCAAAGCCACTGAAGATGTGAAAGCCGACATGGAACAGCCGCATCCGATGGACCGCCTCGTGTGCGGCGACGTAGGTTTTGGCAAAACAGAAGTGGCCATGCGTGCTGCCTTCAAAGCAGCCTGCGACGGCAAGCAGGTGGCCGTGCTGGTACCGACTACGGTACTGGCCATGCAGCACTTCAAAACCTTCCGCGACCGGCTGGAGCAATTCCCGATTACAGTGGACTACATCAACCGCTTCAAAACGGCCAAGGATATCAAGAACACACTGCAACGTGTTGCCGAGGGCAAAGTGGACATCCTGATCGGAACGCACCGCATTGCCAGCAAGGACGTCAAGTTCAAGGATCTTGGCTTGCTCGTGATTGACGAGGAACAGAAGTTTGGTGTGAAGACCAAAGAGAAGCTCAAGGAGATGCGCGTGAACGTGGATACCCTTACGCTCACAGCTACGCCTATACCTAGAACACTGCACTTTTCGCTCATGGGTGCCCGCGACCTGAGCGTGATCGCTACACCACCACCGAACCGTCAGCCAGTAAAAACGGAATTGCATGTGTTCGATGAAGTACTGATCCGGGATGCCGTGGCGACCGAACTGAAGCGGGGCGGGCAGGTGTTTTTTGTGCACAACCGCGTGAAGGATATCGAGGAGATGGCCAACATGATCCTGAAGCTGGTGCCGGATGCCCGCATTACCTTCGCCCATGGGCAGATGGACGGCGAGACACTGGAAAAGCGCATGATGAAGTTCGTGGATGGCGAATACGACGTGCTCGTGTCGACCAACATCATTGAATCGGGCCTCGATATACCGAACGCCAACACCATCATCATCAACCGGGCACACATGTTCGGTTTGTCGGACCTGCACCAGATGCGGGGCCGCGTAGGCCGCTCCAACAAGAAAGCCTATTGCTACTTGCTCACGCCACCAGTGGCCGGTTTGCCAACCGATGCCCGCAAACGCCTGAGCGTGCTCGAAGAATTCTCCGATCTGGGCGAAGGATTCAAAATCGCGATGCGTGACCTGGATATACGCGGGGCTGGTAACCTGCTGGGAGGCGAGCAAAGCGGCTTCATCAACGACCTGGGATTCGAGATGTACCACCAGGTGCTCGACGATGCCATCAAAGAGCTGAAGGAAACGGAGTTCCGCGACCTCTTCCTGAAGGACAACCTGGCGGAGTTTGTGGAGCCGGTGCGCGACTGTAACATCGAGACGGACATGGAAGTGCTTATACCTGATTGGTATGTGGGCAACATCTCGGAGCGCCTCAGCCTCTACAGCAAACTCGACAGCACCAAAGACCTGCAGGACCTGGAGAAATTACAAGCCAGTATCGTAGACCGCTTTGGCCCGCTGCCGCAGGAGGTACAGAAACTGATCGAGATCGTGAAACTGCGCTGGCAGGCACAGCAATTGGGTTTCGAGAAGCTTACTATCAAAAAGGAAGTGATGAAAGGCTACCTGCCGAGCGAGAACAACGACGCCTATTTCCAGTCCGATACCTTTGGCAACATCCTCAAGTACGTGCAGCAGCACTCACGCCGCTCCCGCCTGAAGGAGGCCAAAGACAAACTGATTGTGATCGTGGAAGACATCCGGAACATTGCCGATGCCCGCGAAGTATTCGACAGTCTCGATGTAAAAGCCACTGTGAAAGGATAAACACATATAGCGCGAGTCCTTAAAAGTAGGCAGAACTGTAACAGCTGCACACGCTATGAAACTACAAGGTGTGTGCAGCTGAACATTTTTCTTACGACCGCGCGATTCAGGGTAATATTTAGATTAAATTTTGCTATTTTGGAAACTTATAAGCTACGAAAACCGAACTTAATCTAATATTTATTGCTGTGCCCCACACAACTGCGATATCACTGCCCACGCTAGAGCCCATCTTCAGGGCCCTGCCCAGGCTATACGCTGTCCTGACCCCGGATCTTGTCATCGTTGAGGTGACCGATTTACTGCTGAAAGGGCTGCACCTGACACGCGAGCAGATCTTAGGGCACTCCCTGTTCGATCTGTTCCCAAACGATCCCAACCAACCTGAATCCCGGGCGGCTGTGATGCAATGCCTGCAGCATGCCCTAATACACAAAGAGCCTTTTCATAATGGCATGCTCCGTTACGACATTCAATGTGGCTCAGAGTACGAGGAGCGCTACTGGAGTGCAACCACTGTACCTGTGCTGAACGACGTCGGGGAAGTGCAGTACCTCATACACGAGGTTATCGAGGTGACCGACAAGATCCAGGTCGAACGCCTGCACCAGCAAAGTCAGGAACAACTGAACCTGATCAGCAACGCCACCAAAGCCATTGCCTGGGAGTACGACATCGCCAATGACCGCATGCACTGGGGGAAAGGGCTCAAGGAACTGTTTGGCTACACACCCGAGGAAATAGGACCAAGTGGAGAATCCTGGGATTCGCGGGTGCATCCGGATGATTTTGAGAAGGTGCAACGCAGTATACAAGAGGCGCTGGCCAATAAGCAGAGCACATGGACGGGCGAGTACCGTTTTCGGAAAGCAGATGGCAGCTACGCTTACATCCTGGACCAGGGCTATACAACATACGATGCTGAGGGTGAACCCATCCGCACCACCGGCTCCATTATCGACATCACCCAGAACCATGATACGAAGGAGGCACTCAAAGAAAGCGACGCCCGCTTCCATCACCTGCTGGAGACGCTGCCGCACATGGCCTGGACGGCCTCACCAAAAGGCAAGGTGCTCTTCTTCAACAAGAACTGGTACAGCTATACCGGCATGCTCCGGGGCCAGACAGATGGCTGGATCAACGCGGTCCATCCGGAGGACTCAGCCTTCATACTCACCAGCTGGCACAACGCCGTGGCCACAGGCAGCAGCTTTGAACTGGAGTATCGTATTCGCCACCACCTGGACGGCAGCTACCGCTGGTTTCTGGAACGTGGCCTGCCGATGCGCGACGCCAATGGAAACATTACTCTCTGGATCGGCACTTACACGGATATAGATGACCAGAAGAATCAGGTGGAGGAGCACAAAGACGACCACCTGGAGAACCTGCTCCGTCTTTCGCCGGTGCACCTGTGCCTGTTGCATGGTCCTAACCATGTGTGCCAGTATGTAACCCCCGGCGTATACAAGCTATATGGCAACCGCAGCTACGTTGGTCACACTGCCCGTGAGATTTGGCCGGAGCTCGAGCCGATCGGTTTTTTTGATCTGCTGCATGAGGTATACGCCAAAGGGCGCACCGTGTACATCAACGAGTTCCGCACACAAATTGACGACGACTTCAATGGCAACCCGCGCGATGCCTTTTTTAACTTTAAATACCAGCCTTTGTTCGACAGCACCTCTACTGTAGAGGGCATTATGATTTCGGCCATAGAAGTAACCAACCTGGTAATAGCCAGGCAAAGAGCGGAGGCACTGGCAAGGGGAGAATCCGGATCTTAATTTTTTAACTTTGTTTAAAACAAAAAAGGCCATAATTTGTAAAAGAACTCAAAATACAAGCTATGAAATCTGTAAAGACTATCCTGCTGATAGACGACGACGATACAACCAATTACCTGAACCAGCGCCTGCTCTCCCGTATGGAGGCGGCATCGGACATCAGGGTAGTGACAAATGGTGAAGAGGCTCTCGACTACCTGAACAAAGCTTTCAACGGCGAGGAGAACTATCCGAAGCCGGACCTTATTTTTGTTGACATCAAGATGTCAGTAATGGATGGTTTTGAGTTTTTGGATGAGTACCAGCGATTTGAGGAGGATAAAAAGCTACGCACAGTAATGCTCATGCTTACTTCTTCGGCCAGTTTTTACGATCTGGAGCGACTTAAAAAATACCCGGAGGTACGCAGGCATTACTCCAAGCCCCTTGCCGAAGCCGATGTGCGCGAGATCATGGAAACCTATTTTTAATCGAACCCCATTTTATTGTTTAAGAGGCGCCTTCACAAAGGGCGCCTCTTTTTTTATACCTGTGCCTGCGCCAACAATAGCCCCCATAAACCGTAAAAAATAATGCCACCATTATGTGACATAAGATCAAGGCATCTATTATTCAAAAATAAAACAACTATGAGAAACGACGCAGAACATCACGACCAACCGGGCGACTACAACCAGCGCATCGGCCGTGAGCTATACAATAAGGACAAAGGACAGGAACACCCACAGCGCTACAGCTATAGAGGTCAGGGTCAGAATCAAAAGAAGTGGGATGAAGGCAACTACTTCCATACCGGCCCTAGTCCGCGTGGCGCGCAGGACCGCAACCGGGAAGCTGAAAGCGGACATCATTACACAGGTAATAGACCGGGGCCCTACCAAAGCGACCGGGGCACTTACCAGACCGGCCACTATGGCAGCCGCAGCGAAAGCCCTTACCGTAACGAAAGTCAATACCTGAACCATGGCTACAGAGGCCCGGGAAGTGCCGGTCAGCAGCCTTATCGTTCGCAGATGGGCAGTGGATCCCAGCCGGGCAACTACAACGAACCCCCAACCTCGCAGGACAGCCTGTGGCGTGAGGGACCAGGCACCCGCAGCCGTTATAAAGAGGACGACTACCGTTATGGAAGCGGCACGCACAACTGGTACAACGAGGGCCGCTACTCCCCGGACGTGGAGCCGGAGAACCAGGACAAGCGCGGATTTTTTAAGCGCATGCGCGACACTTGGGATGACATTATGCAGTCCGACAACCCGGACTACGAGCCACACAACAGATACGACCCGGAGCGCCGCGCCGAGCAGCTGAGCACCCGCCAGCGTTACGGCGGGGAGTCATTCCGCGACCGCAAATTTGACCGTGGCTACGAGGGCGGACCGCGCTGGGCCGATGAAACTGACTCCGGCAACGACAATTATTACAAAGATGCTGGCAGAAACCAACGCAACCGCCGCTAATGCGTATAGCAGACAGATTAGGTTACTTTGGTAGTAGATTAGTAAAAAAGGCAGCTCACCGGCATCGGCGAGCTGCCTTTTTTTTGCTGATTCCGAACGCTGATAAACATCAGGCTCAGGTGCCCGTACATAAAACTCGACACTCTATTTAGAGGCATCTCAGTATTTAAAAAGAAAAGATATGCACCACGAGGAAGAAAACAGACATCATGAGCGGCACGAACGCCCAGGTCGTCCGCACCCACGCCACGAGAGCGAGCAGCAGAATTTTCGCAGCCGCTGGGAAGAACCCAGACCTTTTATGCATGACCGGGATAGAAGACATTACGAAGAAGAAATGCGTGCGCGGGAAGAGCGGGAGCGGCATGCCTACCGCCAGCAGCAAAGCGACCGCCAGCAACATGAGAACATAGACAGACATCTGCACGGTTTTTCAGATGACCACCATGTCCACCATATAAGAGGCGAGCACCGTAACTGGCGGGATGACGGCGGGCAGTTTAGCGCCGAGAACCAGCATGCCCGCGACAGATGGCAGCAGCAGGAGCAGCTCCCCCCGCTACGCGAACAGCGCCGCCGGCAACAGAGCCGTCGTGATGAGGACTGGGATGAACGGGGCTGGTAATTGAGCCCCATCGTTTAGAAACGCTTCCTGAACCCGGCCCCGAACGATACCAGTTCCGGTATGCCGGGTACCAGGTTAAGCGACAGGTCATACTGACCTTTCAGCTGATAGTTGTACTCGAACTCGCCGCCGTACCAGTAAAACTTATACTGCCAGTCGCCGCTGCGGTCAAAGTAGCCGTCGTCTTCGTAACCCGGCAGTCGGTTCCAGTCGCGGCGGTAGACCAGAGTGGGGCCGAAGCCGCCATTAAGTGAGTGTCGACCCGCCTTAAAAATCTGCCCGCGCCAGCCCAGGTGCGTAAAGCCGGCCATTGACGAGGCGCAGTCGGAGTACAGCCCCTGCTCTACCCGCACACTAATGACGTCGCGCACCACAAACCGGTCGTAGCCTACTATACCTCCAAAATTGAGTACGGCTATACCTTTCCCGTCAAGCCTGTTTTTGAAAAGCTCCGGGTAGGGCGTTTGGCGCAGGTGCATCGACAAACCAAAGTACTTCACGGTAAAGGCATTTTTATAAGCTATGGGCGACTGCGCCCAGCCCGACGGTATACCCTGACAGCACAAAAAAAGAAGAAGTATAAAACGTATAAAATGCTGCATACAACCTGATTATACAGGATAAAGCGCATTTTGTTAGCAGATCGCTATACCTTTGCACTCCGTATGAACGATACCCTGGACATTTTACTTGAGCAGGTACGTGCCTGCCGCCTTTGTGCCGAACACCTGCCACATGGGCCCCGCCCTGTGCTCCGGGCCTCTCCCTCTGCACGACTGCTGATTGTGGGGCAGGCGCCAGGCACCCGGGTACACGCCAGCGGTATACCTTGGGACGACCAGAGCGGCAAGCGCCTCAGGCAGTGGATGGGTATAGCACCGGAGGTGTTTTATGATGGGCAACAGGTGGCCATCATCCCGATGGGCTTCTGCTACCCCGGAAAAGGGAAAAGTGGCGACCTGCCGCCCCGCCCCGAATGCGCCCGGCATTGGCACCAGCAGCTACTGCCCCTGCTGCCCGACGTACAACTCACGCTGCTGGTCGGCAAGTATGCGCAGGACTACTTTCTGGGCGAGAGGGCCAGACCTTCCTTAACCGAAACCGTAACAAACTGGGCCGACTATCTGCCTGCGTACATGCCCCTGCCCCACCCTTCGCCACGCAACCAGTTTTGGCTGCGGCGCAACCCCTGGTTTGAGCAGGAGGCTATACCTGTGCTGCAGCAGCTCGTGGCAGAGGCCCTTGGCTAATTTTTACTTGGAATATTCCCTTTAACTTCTATCTTCGTTCATCAGCACAAAACCTACCCTATGATCAACTACCCAAGCAGCAAACTACCTGATGTCGGCACCAGTATTTTCGCTGTGATGTCGGCGATGGCTAATGAGCACGGAGCAATTAACCTGTCGCAGGGCTTCCCGGATTTTAACTGTCCCGACGAGCTGATAGCACTTGTGACCAGGTATATGCAGGAGGGCTACAACCAATATGCCCCGATGCCTGGCATGCCGGCTTTGCGCCACAAGATCAGCGAAAAAACAGAGAAAGTATACGGCTACCGCCCAGACCCGGACCAGGAAGTAACGGTCACATCCGGCGCGACAGAGGCGCTGTTTGCAGCCATCACGGCGGTAGTAAAACCCGGTGATGAGGTTGTGGTGCTGGAGCCCTGCTACGACAGCTACGCTCCTGCCATCCGCCTGGCGGGCGGCATCCCTATTTACGTGCCCCTAGCTATACCTGACTTCAGCATCGACTGGGATTTGCTGAAGAAGAACATCTCAAGCCGCACCCGCCTGATCATCATCAACACGCCGCACAACCCGACCGGTGCCGTGATTCCGCGCGAGGACCTGGAAAAGCTGGCCAACCTGACCGACGGCTCCGACATCCTGATCCTGAGCGATGAGGTATACGAGCACATGGTGTTTGACGGGAAGGAGCACGTGAGTGCCCTGCAGGTAGAGTCGCTGCGGCAGCGGGCCTTTGTAGTCTCGTCCTTCGGGAAAACCTACCATACCACCGGCTGGAAGATAGGCTATGTGGTAGCACCACCTGCGCTTACGGCAGAGCTGCGCAAGATGCACCAGTTCATCACCTTCAGCACGGTTACGCCGCTGCAGCTGGCCATTGCCGACTACATGGACAACGAAGCCCACTACCGCTCCCTCCCCGACTTCTACCAGGCCAAGCGTGACCTGTTCTGCGAGTTGGTGCAGCCATCGCGTTTCGAGCTTGTCCCTTCGGCCGGCACTTATTTTCAGTTACTGAAGTATGACGCTATTTCTCAAGAGCACGACCTGGAATTTGCCAAGCGCCTCACACAGGAAATCGGCGTAGCCTCTGTGCCTGTCTCGGCCTTCTACCACAACAAAACCGACCACCACTACCTACGCTTCTGCTTCGCCAAAAGTGAGGAAACCTTGAGACAGGCAGCGGAGCGGCTAGTGAAGTTGTGATTGGATGAATTGTTAAATTGTTAAATGGTTAAATTGCTGAAGGGGTAAGCGGTTTAGGTATAAGTCTGATATTACACAACCACTAGCAGGTATAGCCAGACTAACTTGCCCCTTGAGCTACGAAGCGGATCCCCTTAGCCAGGTGCACCAATTGGCGCTCCACTGTCTGAGCGTTCAGCGAGTTTGGAGCGTCTTGATTTTTTTGCTTACTGGGGGTAGGGGCCCTCTTTCTTTTCATCAAGGAAAAAAGTAGGGCCCGCCCGGCCAGGGCAAGCTATAAAACAACGCCAAGTTAAGCGAAGCAACAGTAGAAGATTCGAAGCAGGAGCTTACCTACCTTTTACCCAAGATTCTTTCAGAATGACAAAAGGGTTAGCTTGGGATAAAATGTCAGTACAACCGTAAAACGTTATTCCTTATACCTATCACCCATGCAAGACTTACGCATCACCATCATCCAAACCACACTGCACTGGCAGGACGCTACAGCCAACCGAAACATGTTCTCGGAAAAAATGGCCGCTGCAGCGCCCACGACTGATCTGATTGTACTTCCGGAGATGTTCACGACCGGTTTTAGCATGGACGCGGCCGGGCTGGCAGAAGACGCGGAGGGACCAACCCTGCAGTGGATGCAGAAGGAAGCAGCCAGGTATAGCGCCGTGCTGACCGGCAGCGTGATGGTGAAGGAAGGGGATAACTATTACAACCGGCTCTATTGGGTACGCCCCGACGGCACGTACGAGCATTACAACAAGCGCCACCTGTTCCGGATGGCGAAGGAGCACCACAGCTATACCTCGGGCAAAGAAAAGCTGTTGGTAGAATTAAAAGGCTGGAACATTTACCCGCTGGTGTGCTACGACCTGCGCTTCCCGGTTTGGAGCCGCAACACGAATAGCCAATACGATTTGCTCCTCTACGTAGCCAACTGGCCAAAGCCCCGGGCCAATGCCTGGAGCACGCTGTTGCAGGCACGTGCCATCGAAAACCTGAGCTATGTGGTGGGTGTGAACCGCGTCGGAACTGACGGCAACGGCCACCCTTACACCGGCGACTCAGCCATCATCCACCCTAAAGGACATAAGCTGCTTGAAACTTCCGAGGCGGAAGGTATACATACCATCACCTTGAGCAAACAGGAGTTGACCGATTTTCGGGAGGCTTTCCCGGCGCACCTCGATGCAGATGATTTTACGTTAAACTGATTTTGTCAGAAACTGGCGCAGCGCCTCTTCATTGGCCAGCAAGGTATAGGCTATACCTGACCGGGCCTGCAGCATGCGCAACAAGCGAGGCTGCTGACCGACAAGGACAATGTGTCGCTGTGCATGTGGCAAAAGCAACTCCTCGAGTAAGGGCATCAACCGGTTTAAGTCTCCTGCCCCACCCTTTATACACACAACTGTTTCCGGATTTTCCTGGAGAAGCCGCACCGCGTATTGTTGCAAGGTGGCATCTGATTTGGCGTCTACATCAAAGACAGGTATAGCCGGAGCGTATTGTCGCACCATTTTGAGGATGGGTTTGTCAAAAGCCGTTTCTTCCGAAAGATCAATGAACAGAAAGGCTTGCATCAGTGTATGACCAGTCTGCAAGTTTCGTGGCGGCCGTTGCGTGAGGTGGCACGCAGCAGGTATACGCCCGCCTTTAGGTGGCTCACATGCAAGGTATGGCGGCGATTGAAGCTTTCGGTTCCATCGTATACCTTGCGCCCGATCATGTCGTGCAGCACGATGGAAACGGACTCGCTTGCCTGTACTTGCACAGGCTCCTGAGCGCCTGCCACCGGATTCGGGTATACCTTCAGTTCCAAGCCGCTCGTTTTATCATCCGGGTTGCCATAATTGCCACCGGTTTGCTCCAACAGGTATAGGCCGCCCCCCTGCGTGCCGATGGCCAGGTAGGTGTTATTGGGCCCGCCCAGCTCAGCCACAGCCAACCCAAGTCCGCGACCAAAACGGGTGGTTTGCGCCTTCCCTGTCAGCTCGTTTTCCAGCACCTCAGTTGTTTCAGTGAAGTCGCCATCCAGTTTGCCGAGGAAATCAGGGTATATGCGCAGGGCTCCGCTGTCGTCTGTGGTAAGCAGGTCGAGCTTGGCATTGCCATCTATGTCCACTACTACGGGCGCCAGGTTGCGGCGAAAGAAGTCAAATTTGATTCCGCCTATGCTTTGCTTCTCCAGCACAAATTCATTTCCGGAAGAGCGGTAGTAGTCCAGCGTACCACCGGCTTTGCCGACCAGCATTTCCACGCGCTGCCCATCCACCCGGAACAGGTGTGGTGTATCGCCATTGGCCAGGGTATGCAAGTGAAACAGGCGGGCCGTGTTAAAAGCAGAAGGCTGACCGGCTTTGCCGTTGTTTATGTAATAATCGATGTGTGTGGTGCCTGCTGTGGCATGATCAGAGCCAAACTGCGCTCTGTAAGTCAGGACAAGATCCGGCACGTCGTCCTGGTTGATGTCGAAGAACGACGGTTTCAGCGAAAGCATGTTCTGGGTGGACAGCGCCAGGTAATCGTCGGTGATAAAAGTAAAAGCGGGTTCAGCCAGGGTGCCCGTGTTGCGATAGAGACTCAGCGTTGCCACAAACTTGCCGTTGCGGTTTGCCCGTCCGTTACCGACTACTAGGTCGAGCAGGCCGTCGCCATCAATGTCGGCAAAAGCAGGGTGGGCATTTTCACCCAGGTCGATCATCTGACTCTGCAGAAAGTTATCTTGTACAAAGTCAAAGTTAGGCTGGCTGGCAGTGCCCTTGTTTTGGTAAAGCCATGACGAGCGCTGCAGTTCCAGGTCTCCTGCGTTTTCGTTGCTGTTAGGCGCCACCAGCAGGTCAGGTATACCATCAAATGTCACATCCTCGTAATAGGCTGCCGGGAAACGATTGAAACTGGCAGCACGACTACCTGCCGGAAAAACCGTCTCAAAGCTCTCCATGCGCGCCTGCGTCTTCGTGCCCACATTCTCCATCTTCACCAGGCTTTCGCACTCCACACTGCCCATCAGCAGATCTTTGTCGCCGTCGCCATCCAGGTCGATGGCCAGCAGCGCGGAACCGTCGTGGCCCGAGTGCAGGGGACCTGCCATACGGCACTGGATGCCGAAGCCAAAATTATTACAGCCATGGCACTCTGTGATCTGTCCCCACCAGTCAGAGGCAAGCGCGAACTCCAGCGATCCGCAGGTTTTTCCTTCTTCCACCTGCATGTTCTGGTAATACTCCAGGGTATAGCCTCCCGAAAATTCTGAAAGCAGGATATCCAGGTCGCCGTCGCCGTCCATGTCCACGATGGCAGGTATGTCAGAGATGTTCATCTGCATGTTGATGCTGTTCACGCCATTGCGGCTCCGGTAAAAGAGAGCATCTTCTGTCAGTTCAAAGGTGGGGTATTTGTTGCTGCTCGCCTCCTGCTGGTATACCCGTATACCAAGCGGTGTGCTGGTGAAGATATCTTTCAGGCCGTCGCAATTATAGTCGCGCAGCAGCACCCAGTTTTCGAGTTCGGCCGGAAACAAGACCTCGTACTCAGGAGCGTAGGTATAGCGCCACTGCCCTTCTTCCTGCACGGCCATGTAGGTATAGACTTTGCGCAGCATGCGGTCGAAGACGAACAGGTCGTCGCGCCCGTCTCTGTTCAGGTCGATGGTGGAGTACTGCGGTGTATTGAGTCCGCCACCCCAGGGGTTGCGCAATTCGGTTTCACCCATCTTTACAGGCACATCCGTGCGTTGCTGGAACCGCAAAGGCTCCTGAGCAGACGCATCAATAAGTAACAGGAAAAGGAGAGGTGATAACAGGTAGCGCATAGACAGTTTGTTAGGCAATCGGGCTGTTGCTTTTGCCGTTTTGAGTGTATATTGCCATGGCGACTGCGTGCTATACCTTACCACGGGCAGCTGCGCCAATTTTCAGACTAAAAATACGCATTTCATGCCGAACAGCATCGACTTTCTTTACCAAAAATACCTGGAGTGCCGCCACGTCAGCACCGACTCCCGTGCCCCGCAGGACCAGAGCCTGTTCTTTTCCCTGAACGGACCTAATTTCAAGGGTGCCAAGTTCGCACAAGGCGCCTTGGAGAAAGGTGCCAGATACGCCGTGGTAGACGACCCGGCATTGGCTTCTGACACCGTGTTTGTGGTAGAAGACACGCTGCAGGCGCTACAGGACCTGGCCCGTCACCATCGTCAACTATTGAGCATACCGGTGATCGGCATTACGGGCAGCAACGGCAAAACTACGACCAAAGAACTGATCTATGCGGTGCTGAGCCAGAAGTTCAACACCCTCTATACTCAAGGCAACCTCAACAACCACATCGGGGTGCCGCTCACCTTGCTGCGCCTCAAGCCGGAGCACGAAATGGCGATCATCGAGATGGGCGCCAACCACATTGGGGAGATTGCTTTGCTAAGCAGCATCGCAATGCCCACCCACGGCATGATTACGAACATCGGCAAAGCGCATCTGGAAGGTTTCGGCAGTCTGGAGGGTGTGGCCCGTGGTAAGAGCGAACTGTACATGCATCTGCTGGAGCATGGCGGCACTGTGTTCGTGAACACCGGCAACGAGCATCTGCTGCGCATGAGTCGCCGCATTGAGCACAAAGTAACCTACCCGGCCCAAGGCGACTTTTACCAAAGTGCGTTACTGGAGGCCTCGCCTTATGTAGTGTATAAGGACGAAGAAGGTAACGTGGTGCATACGCAACTGGTAGGCAGCTACAATTACGAGAACATGGCTGCGGCAGCCTGTATCGGCAAGTACTTCGGGGTACCGCTGGAGAAAGCCAACACAGCCATCGCTAACTACAGCCCGGTAAACAACCGCTCGCAGGTGATGCAGAAAGGCTCTAACACCCTCATCCTCGACGCCTACAATGCCAACCCGACTTCGATGGCGGCGGCTATCCGCAACTTCGGCGGCATGAACGCCCCGCGCAAGGTTGTGATCGTGGGTGATATGCTGGAGATGGGTAGTGAGAGTGCCTCCGAGCACAAAGCCATCGGCGAGGTCATCGCAGAACAGAATTTTGAAACCGTATTGCTATGCGGACCTGAGATGAAGCATGCGGCAAATGCAGACAGCCGCTTCCACTACTTCGCTACCAAGGCTGAGCTTCAAAAATGGCTAGAGGCCAATCCTGTTTCGGAAAGTTATGTGCTCGTGAAGGGCTCACGCGGTATGGGACTGGAAACGCTGGTGGAAGTACTGTAGATTTGAGAGTGCGCTGGTTCTAGCCACTCCTATACCTAATAACAAGGCCCGCGATTTAGACAATCGTGGGCCTTGCTCTTTTGGTTTTATTCAGACGCTCTATACTCCATTTACTGAAACTTCTTTAAAACGGCGAGTCAAAGTCCTGCAACAGCGGCAGCACCTCATCCTTCGGCGATACCAGCGGCTCGGCTATACCCCAGTTTATACCCAGAGCAGGGTCGTTCCAGAGGATGCCGCCTTCGGATGCCTGGTGGTAGAGGTTGGTGCATTTATACAGGAAACTGGTGTTGTCCTCCAGCGCTACAAAGCCGTGTGCGAAGCCTTCCGGTATGTAGAGCATGTTGTGCTGCCCGGCATCAAGTATGCAGGTGGCATGCTGTCCGTAGGTAGGGGAGTTTTTGCGAAGGTCGAGCGCCACATCTAACACACGGCCCGAAGCAACCCGCACCAGCTTGCCCTGCGCGTAGGGCGGCTTCTGAAAATGCAGTCCGCGCAGCACACCTTTTTTCGACACCGATTCGTTGTCCTGCACAAACACCGGGTTAATGCCGTAGGGCGCAAACATGCCGGCATTGTAGGTTTCCATGAACCAGCCACGCTCGTCGCGGAACACGCGTGGTATAAATTCGATCAGGCCTTCAATGTGATAGGTCTTATGCTGCATAGCTGGTGTAAATGGATCTGCTTTGGTTCTTTTAGAAGGGTGGCAAGTTAGGTTTTTTCCCCTTTCTTCTGAAATTTTTCAACTAACTTGCACCCATCCTGCCTGCTTCCACGGCGCTATACCTGCTAATTTTGACCGGGGCCGGGAACAATTACGTACAATGATGCACGCCGAAAAAAGGCTGACTAACCGCTACGCTTAACATCTGAAAATGGGTAAACAAAAATACTACGAAACCGCCAAGCCGCAGGAAACTGCCGTGCTGGTAGCGGTGCCTGCCTACAAGCAAACCGACGAACAAACCAACGAATACCTCGACGAACTGGCCTTCCTGACCGAAACAGCCGGTGCCGTGACCCTGAAGCGCTTCATCCAGAAACTCGACAAACCCGACATCCGAACCTTTGTGGGAAGCGGCAAACTGGAAGAGATCAAAGCCTATGTAACGGAGCATAAAGTGGACATGGTAATCTTTGACGATGACCTCACCCCCTCGCAGGTGCGCAACATTGAGCGCGAACTGCAGGTGAAGATTGTGGATAGAAGCTTACTGATTCTCGACATCTTCGCGCTTCGTGCCAAAACGGCGCAGGCCCATACACAAGTGGAACTGGCCCAATACCAGTACCTGCTGCCCCGCCTGACTAACCTCTGGACTCACCTTTCCAAACAAAAGGGTGGTATCGGCATGAAGGGTCCGGGTGAAACCGAGATTGAGACGGACCGTCGTATCGTGCGCGACAAAATCTCGTTGTTGCGCGACCGACTGGAGAAGTTCGAGAAGCAGAATTTTGAGCAGCGCAAATCACGGGCCGGTATGGTGCGTGTGGCACTGGTAGGGTATACCAACGTGGGCAAATCTACGCTCATGAACCTGCTCTCCAAATCCGACGTGTTTGCCGAAAACAAACTCTTCGCGACAGTGGATGCCACGGTGCGCAAGGTCGTGCTCGACAACATTCCGTTCCTGCTCTCCGACACGGTAGGGTTCATCCGCAAGTTGCCTACCAAGTTGATCGAGGCCTTTAAATCTACGCTCGACGAGATCCGCGAAGCCGACCTGCTGGTGCACGTGGTTGACGTGTCGCATTCTTCGTTTGAAGACCAGATTGCGGTGGTAAACAACACGTTGCTTGACATCAACTCTGCTGACAAACCCGTGTTGCTGGTGTTCAATAAGATAGACCAATACCTGGAGCAGCGGGAGCAGGAGATGCAGGAAGAAAGTGCGAATAATGAAGAGGGTCACGAAGTGCGCCCTTCCATCGAAGATCTCAAAGCCACCTACATGGCCAAGGTACACGCCCCTGCCCTGTTTATTTCAGCAACCAACCGCATTAACATCGACGAGCTGCGTGCCGAGTTGCAGCGCCGTGTGGCGGAAATCCACTTCGAGAGGTATCCAAATAACGTATAACGCAGCTCCTGGAAGCACCAGAAAAGGGAACAACCCGGTAAGGGTTGTTCCCTTTTTTGTGATTGCTATGTGATGTTCAAATCTTGCAATGGCTTTTATACCTGTGAGTGTCTGGTGGGTATAGCTTGTCTGGATCAGAATTTTCAGGATTAAAGGATTTACAGGATGCTCGTGCACGTTTGTAACCCCACCCCGGACCTTCCCTTTTATCGAGGGCCCCTACCCTCAAAACAGGGGAAGGAGCGGTGCACGATTGACATCCCCCTGCCCCCTTCGAAGGGGGACTTTCTCTAGCTGCCATTCAACAGGTATAGCTTCGTAGTTACTGTTTCATAGTTGCCGGGTCAAACCACCCCTGCCCCTCCTTGTCCAAGGAGGGGAGCTTTTGGCCACTGCCATTCTAGCGTATAGGCGCTGTAGCAACTAGCCATCGTAGATATAGTCCTGTTATTTCAGTCACAGACCACACATACCACTGACACGCATCGAAAGACATCCTTGGCCCTTGAACTATGAAAGAAACAACTTTAGCCATGTGCACTTTTGACGATTTTGTGTTGGGGGAAGGGGCCCTCTTTCCTTTCATCAAGGAAAAAAGTGAGTGCCCGCCGCACAGGCGAAACAGCCGCCCGCCTGGCCAAGGCATACTCTGCAACAGCAGCAGTAGCTATACCTATACCTGCCCACGGGAATGTGGACATCCCCAACAGTTTGCTTTCGGATCTGGAGATCCGAAAGAGACTACCTGTAGATTGCTATACCTTGCGAGACTATCAGCTATACCTTATACCTGGGCCAGAGACCCCTCTATACTAGTCACAAGCGAGGACGCTCGCGCCATACCTGCTTTACCTGCACCCGCCAAAGCTATCCCTACAACCAACTATTTCAACAGCAAATTTCCCCTAGCCAGCCAAGCCATCACACTCCCCTCCCCCGTCACAACTATTTTCCCTTGCTTTCAGTAAACAGCAGGTATAGCAGACGCGCTATGTAACAGGCGTGCTGTTATACCTTTCTGAATGTGAATCATCTTATGAAAACCTTATATATCATGCGTCATGCCAAGTCCAGCTGGAAGTTCGAGGAGCTGAGCGACCATGACCGACCTCTTAACAAACGCGGCCGTACGGATGCTCCGCTTATGGGGCAGGAACTGGTGGCCAACAACGCCAAAATTCAGCTTATCCTGTCAAGCCCTGCGGTGCGGGCAATTACGACAGCCACGCTGGTGGCCCGCGAGCTCGATTATGATGCCGATGACATTGCGATAGATGACCGCATCTATGGCGCCAGCGCTGCAGAATTACTCGAGATAGTCCACGAGGCACCCGCTGATGTGGATTGTATGCTGATGGTAGGTCACAATGATGCCATCTCGGAGTTTGCCAACACGCTCTCACCCAAGCCTCTCACCAGCATGCCGACTGCCGGGGTGGTTGCGCTACGCTTCGACTGCAATAGCTGGCACGACATCAACCGCAGCAATGCCGGGCTTTTGTTTTACGAAGTGCCCAAAAAATTATAAATAACACAGCACAGCGGCGTGGGCAGGTATAACCCCATACCTGCCCACGCCGCCTATACCTTTACACCATTGCCTCACCGGGCAACAAACCAGACCATGGAAACTGATACCCAAGATAAAAAACCAACCACCACGCCGCTGATCAACCGTGAGCTCAGCTGGCTGGCATTTAACTACCGCGTGCTGCAGGAGGCGAAAGACCGTAGGGTGCCGCTACTGGAACGCATCAAGTTTATGGCCATCTTCTCGTCGAACCTCGACGAGTACTTCAAAGTGCGCGTGGCCACGCTCAAGCGCCTTATCAAACTCAAAAAGAAGACCCGCGAAAAGCTGTCCGAAGACCCCGCCGATACCTTTGAGCAGGTAATGCAGGAGGTAAAACGCCAGCAGGAAGAGTTCGGAGAAGTTTTCAGGGAAGGCATCCTCGCCGACCTTCGCCAACAAAATATCCACCTGCTCACCGAAAACGACCTGAACGAGGAGCAGCAAAAGTGGGTGCAAACCTACTTTGCCGAGCACATTCAACCTCACATCCTGCCGCTTTTGCTCGATGCTACCGAGACGCACTTTTTCCTGAAAGACCAGACCGTATACCTGGGTGTGCAACTCTTCGAACCGAAAGAGAAGAACTTGAAGCCGGAGCGCTTTTCCATGCTCGAGATACCTACCAAAAAGCACGGCGGCCGCTTCGTGAAACTGCCAACGGTGGGCGAACAGCGCTATGTCATGTTCCTCGACGATGCGATTCGCTTTTGCCTGCCCGCCCTGTACCCGAATTACAGTCGCTTCGAGGCGCATGCCGTGAAGGTGTCGCGCGACGCCGAGCTGGATATTGAAGAGGAAGTATCAGGCAGTTTGATGGCCAAGATCCAGAAGAGCCTGCAGAAGCGTGAAACCGGCTATCCGGCCCGCCTGCTCTACGACCCCGTTACGCCCAGACCGATGCTGGAGGCGATTATGGCGCATACCGGCATATCGGAAGATGAACTGGTGGAGGGCAGCAAGTACCACAACTTCCGCGACTTCTTTGGGTTCCCCGACTTTGACCTGCCGGACCTGAAGTACTCGCCGCAGCCGACGTTAGTGCACCCGCTTCTGGAGAAGGAAGCAAGCCTGATTGAGGCCATGAAAAAGCAGGACTACCTGGCGCACTACCCTTACCAGTCCTTCGACTACGTGCTGCGCTTGTTCGATGAAGCCGCCAACGACCCCAAAGTAACCGCAATGAGCGCCACCCTGTACCGCGTAGCCGAGGACTCCGCCATTGCCAAATCGCTGGTGAAGGCTGCCAAGAGCGGAAAGTTGGTAACGGTGGTGGTGGAGCTCAAAGCCCGCTTCGATGAAGAATCGAACATCTTCTGGGCAGGCAAGCTGCAGAAAGCCGGCGCCAACGTCATCCTGGGCCTTCCTGACCTGAAGGTGCATACCAAGCTGGGCCTGATCACCCGCAACGAAGACGGCCAACTGGTAAACTATGCCTACCTGAGCACAGGCAACTACAACGAAGATACTTCCAAAATCTACGCTGACCACGCCCTGTTCACCTCCAACAAAGTCATCACACAGGATGTGGAGCAGGTGTTCAACTTCTTCATCGATCGCCAGCACGACAAGAAATTCAAGAAGCTGCTGATGGCCCCGATCAACATGCGGGATCGCTTCGTGGATCTGATCAACCGGGAAATAAAAAATGCCAGCAAAGGCAAGCCTGCCTCCATGATCCTCAAGATGAACGCCCTGCAGGACGAGCGCATGATCAGGAAACTGTACGCTGCCAGTCAGGCTGGTGTGAAGATAGAACTGCTGGTGCGCGGCATTTGCTGCCTGGTGCCGGGCGTGGAAGGGTTGAGTGAAAACATCCGGGTGCGCAGCATCGTGGACCGCTACCTGGAGCATGCGCGGGTATATATCTTTCACAACGACGGCAAAGAAGAATACTACGTGGCCTCCGCCGACTGGATGACGCGCAACCTGAGCCGCCGTGTAGAAGTGGCTTTCCCGATTCTGCAAAAGGACCTTGTGGAGCAGCTGCGTGCGATCATTGATCTGCAGCTCGCCGACGACACCAAGGCCCGCGACATAGACAACAACTATGTGGAGCAGCCCAGCCCCACCCACATCCGGTCGCAGTACGCCACGTACGAGTATTTGCGCAAGCTGATACCCGAGGGGATGGAACCGACCCGGAAATCGAAGTAACTGTACCTCATATAAAGAGCAAAGCCCGACTCGCTATACCTGCAAGTCGGGCTTTGTCATTTCTATACCTGTGTTTCTTATCGGTTCTGGCTGCGTTCCAACAGCTTGCGGGGTGGCACTGCGTAAAGCTCTATCCCAACGTAGCCTGCTCCTTTCAGCGTGTTTTTGATCAGCACATCGCGTGAGCCCACATCATCGAAAGCCCGGTGACGGTAATACTGCCTGAAGCCCCCTTCCACGGCAAACCACAAAAAGTCATAGATCTCCTGCTCCAGCCGCAGCAAGCCTTTGATGTCGGTGCGCCGGAGTTCGATGTCGTTGAACTGCGAGAGCGGTGGTTCGCTGGCGTAAAGGTTGTAGCTGGCCCCCTCAATGCGGTAGCCGGTATAGAGGAGCGTCTTTTCGGACACGTTGTAGCGCACCCGCAGGTTGGCCGGGAAGATGGACTCCACGCCCCAGCGGTCGTTGAAGGTGCGGTTGTAGATGATGCCCGGGTAGAGGCGCTGCCGCCCGAAGGTATAGCCCAATTGGAAGCCGACACCCCAGGCAAAGTCAGGGCTGCGCTTCCAGCCATAGCCCACGTCTATAGTGGTTTTCAGGTAATCCGACACGCTGATGTTGTCGCGGGTATAATCGCCGTTGAGCTCGCCCTTGGCGCGCACCAGCAGGAAGCGCACCTCGTCAAAAGAGTGCAGGAAAGCCAGCTGCAGGCCCAGGCTCTTCAGGTTTTTGTCTTCCAGGTTGCGGTACAGGCTGTATGAGGCTGGCGATACACTCTCGAAATTAAACTCCTCGAAGCTGTGGTCTATGCCCAGGATCAGCTTGGTTTGCGGCTTGTTCATGACAGGGGCCAGCGCCCGCACAGAAAACTTGTTGTGTCGCCGCACCCGCGCCTGTCCGTTGCCCACTTCCGGGTTGTCCGACTCCGATTCCATGTCGAACTGCGGCAGGCGCTCGTAGCCAATCACAATGCCCCGGCTTTTGCCCATGCCCCTTACGCCCGGGCTGGCGTATTCTTTGGTCTGTTTTTGGACATCGCTCAGATCCTGTTCGGTTTCCTGGGCCAGTGCGCGTTCTCCTAGCAGGAGCAAAGGTATAAGGAGTAGTTTAGGTAAGGTTAATTTCATAGTTAGTAGCTAAATTACATGGCGGTAAATGCAAAAAGTGCCAAAACAGAGGCACTTTTTGCTATACGTCTTTAGATATTTTTAGAATAAAAAGCCGAAGCTTAATGTCCACAGCCTTTCCACATCGCCTTTGGCGTAGGTCAGCACGATAACGTTTTTCTGCATAATATCGGCCCATACACCACCGCCTATACCTGTATGCAGGCTGCGGAAGAAGGCAGAATCGCGCTCGCCATCCTGGTACACGCGACCCACATCGTACAAGCCCAGTACTCCGAGCCTCCCCGGCGTCAGGTATAGGTTAAAGTCAAGGAGCGAGAGGCGGGCTTCGGCGTTGGCATAGATGGCACTGCGGCCGGCAAACCGGGTACGGCGGTAGCCACGCATGTTGTCCATGCCGCCCAGCGTGTTGGCCTGGTAGAAGCGAAAGTCACCGAAGTTATGCGCTGCCCCCAGACGGCCCGCCCAGGTGAGTTGGAACGGGAAGCCAGGCGTCAGGTAGAAGGCGAACTCAGAGCTTACGTGGGTATAGCTCAGCCCCTCACCGTCGGTCTGCTTGTTGTAACTCACGCGGTTATGCAGGCGCATGCCGATGCGCGGGTTCTTCTGATTGCCCTCTCCCAGCACATCCATGTCGGCAAAAGCCATCACACCCACGTAGTGCTGCGATTCGAAGCGGTCCTGCTCAAAGTCGTAGGTGCCTGGCTCCATCCGGCCGCTCAGTGCCTCGTTTACCAGGTAGGTGTCATGCTCGGAGTTCACTACCCGGAAGCGATCGTAAGTAGGGCCTATACCTACTTTGAAGAAAGGTGCCAGGTTGTTGTTGAGCGTTGCGCCCACGTTCACCCGCTTGAACCGAACACGGTAGAAGGAGTCATCCGCCCCATCCTGCTGGTGCGTGTCGTTGCCGTAGCCGTAGAAGTTACGCTGGTATTGCGGCCCCTGTATGGCAGCATTCACACCGATGTTCCAGTTACCGAACACCTGCCGGACATCGCCGGTATAGCGCACGTTAAATGAGTTTGTGTGAAAGGCATAATTGCCCTCCAGCAGGTGCTCCGAAGCATAGGGCGATTTGCGGAACTTATGCGTGCGGGCCAGTATACCGGCTCCTAAAAACAGCCCGTCGTCCACGTTGTACTCCAGCGACAGACGCGGCCCCAGGTAGGGTAGTTTGTAATTGTCCCGGTCATAAAAATTCACATCCGGGCTAATGCTGGTACGGACTTTTGTTTCAGGTCCGAAGTTGAACACGTTGCCTTCTTCCGTATCATACACAATCGTGTGTCGTTTAATACCGGCCACACGCGAGTTATCAGTGATCACATCCTCGTCATTTCCCCCAATGATGCGCACCACGATGCCTTTGTTCACATCTCCCTTCACTTCAAAAATATCTTTGCCGCGTTGCCCGTACAGGCGCAGCTCTTCGGTTTCAGGGGTATAGAAGGTGCGCTTGTAAAGAGTGTCGCGCAGCACACCCTCTTTGTTGATCTTGTATACCGTCAGGTGGGTTTCCTCGTCATTGAGGCGGTTCACTACAAAGTGCTCGTGCTTGTCGCTCCCGGCTACGTCTACCATTTCAGCGAGGTGTTCGTAATAGGCCTCGGCCGCCTGCGGCAGCTTATCGCGTCGTGAGCGCAGTTTGGCTTTGATGTCCTCCCCAGATATAGTCCGCACCTCTTCCGGCCACTGGTTGATGGCCTCTTCAATTACCTGATCCGTTACACCTGCCTTTATCTCTTCGGCAATGCGGATCCAGTCCTGCCGGGTGATGGATGAGGTAAAAGTGCGGTCGATGGTAAGTGCACTCAGGTTGAGTCCCACGATGTCAGGGAAGTCGTGGCCGAAGTTCTGAACGTTGCGCACGCCCCACTTCCGGGTGGCCAGCCAGGGTATAATGCCATCCGCTTTGAAGAACACCTGGTCACGGTCTTCGGGCACCGGGATGTATACCTTGCCACTGTCGGTCTTCTCTTCTTTCCAGCGCCACTGCCCCTCGTGTCGGTCCCAGTCGCCTACGAGCATATCGAACAGTCTGGCACGCACAAACTCCTGCTGGTTCACTTTGTTGTCGTTGTCCTGCCGCAGCTCCTTCAGCACTTTATCTGTACCTACCAGGTTCTCGGCAAAGCCCAAGCTCTCCACGTCCTCGTGGTTCTCGTCGGCATCCTCCTCCAGAAAAGCCAGCGTGTTGCTGAATTCATCCATATACTGGCGCAGGTATGGCGTTTGGGGAATGTACACCAGTTTCGGATTGGTATGGAACACACCGGCCCCATCTGCCAGCCTAGGTATAGCCAGCGCACCATAAGGGTGCTGGGCTGAAATCTGGTCCTGCAGCAAGGCTTTGGCAGCGGTTTGGCGCAGATACTCCGGCAATGCCATCGTCGGGTCCTTATCGACGGTGCGTAAGGTATACTCGCGGGCATCAGGGTTACGCACTTTCAGCGAAGCCGTTTGCTTACCGCCCCCCTTCTGGTAGGGTGTGAGCCCGCCCAACTCGTTGCGCATGTCCAGCAAGGGCACTTCTACCGGGGTGGCCCACTCGCGGCGGTAGTGGTCGCCCAGCATGGTGCGGCGCAGCCCTTTGGCAGTGTAGTTATCGTTAGCAGCCACCACAATAGTACTGTCCGCGTAGTTGGTTTCGTCTACTATGGCTGACCGCTTGCGGCGCGGCTCCTTGGCATAGAGCGGCGTCCGGAAGGTCATGGTGCCCTCCGATCCGTCGCCCTCCGGCGTCCAGTATTCCACCCAGGCCTCCCCGTTTTCGTAATACATCAGCTTGGCAAAACCTTTCACCTGGTGGGTGTACATGGCGTTGCCGCCTGGCTTTACGTGCTGTATCTTACAACCCGATCCACTAACAATGTGAGCCAGTTTGTTGTGCTTGAAATGCTGCAGGGAGTGCTCGTGACCGGCAGCATACACAATGTTATCATACTTATCAAAGATGTTGAGCAGCCCCTCGATGTAAGCGTTGTAGCGCGGGTGCGGAATGTCCTGCAGGATGCCGCCGTACTTGCGGGCAAACGGATAGATGGACCCGATGACAGGCAGCGGCAGGTAGATCCAGTCGCGCAGCATGGTGAGCGGAAAAATGTGGTCTTTCAAGGTGAAGAATCCACCGTGATTACCGCGCGTGAACAAGGGGTGGTGCGCCACTACCACGATGTTGGAGCCCTGATGCTTTTCTATGATATCCTCCAGTTTTACCAGGAAGTCAGCCTCTGTAGACGCCCAGCAGTTGCTGCCCGCTCCGTAAGGGCGCTCCCAGGGGTGCAGCCACCACTCCGAGTCCAGCGCAATTAATACAACATCATCGCTTATCTTCACTTCATAAGGACCAGGACAGCCATCGCCCGGCACATAGAAGTCACCGCCCACCACAATGCCCTCTTCCGTCAGGTACTCATTCACGTAGTTCTGTTGGCGCACCACAAACTCGAGCCCACCGCGGCCGCTGTGGTTCCAGTCGTGGTTGCCCGGAATCATGTATTTCTCTCCCTGGTAGCCCCGCAGCACATCCAGCTGGGCGTTCAGGCGCTGTTCTGATACTTCCCGGTCGTAACGCCCTGGCTCAGGCAGACCGTTGTGGTACACGTTGTCTCCCAGAAAAACGGTTGTGCTTTGCGCGCCGGCTTCGTTCATCTGCTTTTGCATAAGCTTGAGCGAGGGCTCCTGCTGCTTCAGGTCGGGTGCGCCCACGTCGCCAATCAGAAACACGGTATAATTTACTTTGTTGTCAGCTTTGGGCTCGGTTTGCTGCCAGTTGAGCACATCGCGGCTGTAGTAAGGTTTTTTGGTGGCGCAGGCTTGCAAAAGCACCAAAAAAAAGCCCACAGCCAGAGGACGCAGGATAAGAGGTATAAGGTGAAGACGGTTTTTCATAAGATTCTGTGTGTACGGGGTGTCCTGTCTAGCGAAAGCAAGCGTGGCGGCAACAACACTTCGTTTGGAGATGTGCTTGCTGTCGTTCGGCAAGGACTAAAAGCGATGGTTGGTTTCGGTAGTGCATGGTTGGTGTCAGCGCCTGAAGGTAACATCGGGGTTACGTCCGGGCTGAGATAAATAACGTAGGGCAGCTGCATTAAGTTTTTGCTTTACTATATAGGGCATTGTGTGCATCGTGGTCGGTCCTTTCAACAAAAACCGGTATTCACCGTAACGGCAAAAGAATACAAGCACCACCCTATAACCGCCGCTCACAACTATGCACCACTTGCAGAGCTCCCTGACCATGGCGGCAGATACCATTATGGAAGAACAAGATATCGTCAAGCAAGCCAGTGAGTACGTTTTCAGGCTTTTTAAGGAACAGCTGTCCAAGAAGCTTGTCTATCACAATTACAAACACACTTTCGAGACTGCCAATGAAGCCCGGCAACTGGGCGAACTGTACGGTTTTAGCCCTGAGGAACTGCAGGACCTGGAGCTGGCCGCCTGGTTTCATGATACGGGTTATATTAAAACCTACGACGGGCACGAGGAAGAAAGCGTAGGTTATGCTACTTCCTGGCTGCAGAAGATGAACTACCCACCTGAGCGCATCGCCCGTGTGACTGACTGCATCATGGCCACCAGGCACGGTATCAAACCCCAGTCCCTGCTGCAGGAGGTGATCGTGGATGCGGACATGGCCAATATCGGCAAAGAAACCTTTTTCGCCACAGCCGAACTGCTGCGTGTGGAGTGGGAAATATTCAAAGACAAGTTTTTCACAGATCAGGAGTGGGCACAGTTTCAGATGGAGTTTCTGCTCTCCACCACTTTTTACACCGCGAAGGCCCAGCACAAATATGCCGAGCAGCTCGGCCTGAACATACAGGAGCAGCGCAACCAGCTGCAGAAAGAGTCGAAGAAGCTGAAGAAGGAAGAGAAAGAGCAGCGCGAGACACTGGCCCAGCCCAAGCGCGGCATCGAAACCATGTTTCGCAACACCTACCGCACGCACCTGAACCTGAGCGCCATCGCCGACAACAAGGCCAACATGATGATCAGCCTCAACGCCATCATCATGTCCGTAATCATCACCTACCTGAGCACCAAGACCTCCATTACGGGGGCTGAGTTTGCCCAGCACCGTTCGCTGCTTATACCGGTGGGCACGCTGTTGCTCACCACGCTCGGCTCGGTGATCTTCGCCATTATTTCAGCGCAGCCGGAGGTGACAAGTTTCTCTTTCAACCGAAAGAAGATCGACAGCAAAAAAGTGAACCTGCTCTTCTTCGGCAACTTCACCAACATCCCGCTGGAGGATTTCCAAAACGGTATGCACGAGATCATGCGCGACAAGCAATCGCTTTATACGAACATGATCACCGACATCTATTATCTGGGTGAGGTGCTGAGCCGCAAGTATAAGATCCTGCGTATTTCTTACTCTATTTTTATGGTGGGGTTAATCTTGACCGTGATCGCCTTCGGCATTTCCATCGCCCTGTACGACGAACCTATGCTGGAACCGACCCCACAGGAGCAGACCACGCAGGGTCAACAAACTCCGCAAGAACAGAACCCACAGCAACGGACCAACCAGTAAATAGTGGGTATAAGCTAAGGCCTGTGCAAGTTGGCGAAAGCACGCTACCAGACCGAAAAGTACAAAACAGGAAGAGAGCCTAGCTACTGCTGCCAGGCTCTCTTTTTTTGGAGATTAGATTGGTCTACTGATTCAGGCTAAGATGCTTCTTCGCTTTCAATGGACTTTAAAATAACCTTGTCCACCCTGAAACCATCCATGTCCACTATCTCGAACTCGTAGCCGCTGACCTGAAACTTGTCGCCGGCGACCGGCAGCTTGTCCAGTTCATAGGAAATGAATCCGGCTAGCGTTACGTAGTTGTCGGCATCCTTAGGTATAACTTCCCGCCTCAGTTCCCGGTTGAGGTCATATATCTCCATAGAGCCGTTCACGAGAAGCGACCCATCATCTCTTTTCACAACATCCGGTTCATCATGCTCGTCCACGTCCGGAATGTCTCCCACAATGGCTTCCAGGATGTCATGCAGCGTGATGATACCTTCACTCGAACCGTATTCATCCACTACAATGCCCAGGTACTGCTTCTGCTTTTTGAAAATGTTCAACACTACGCTTACCATCATCGTTTCGGGGATGTAAATGGGCGGCTGCAGGACACTTTGTAGCGGTTCCCCGTTATTCTCCGCCAGATACTCGTAGAAGCGCTTTGCCGTCAGTATCCCGATGATCTTATCGAAGCTGCCATCGCCCACCGGAAATTTAGAGTGTGCGCTGTGCTGAATCATATCCCGGATGGCTTCGATGGGTTGATTGATGTCGATGTACTCCACATCCATGCGGTGGGTGCGCAGGTTTTTGGCGCGCTGCTCGGAGTAAGTGAAAATGTTCTGGTGCAGCTGAATTTCTTCTTTGGCCAGAATGCCCTGCTTGCCTGCTGTCTTTATAATCTGCCGGAGCTCTTCCTCTGACATCTTCTCTTCTGAGGGTTCCTTGATGCCGAGCACTTTAATGACCAGATTAGTGGAGCCGGAGAGTAGCTTCACCAGCGGTAGGGTAAGGGTGGTGAATACCCTGATGATGGGCGCTACAAAAAGGGCGATGTTGTCGGCATTGCCAAGCGCTATGGTTTTGGGTATCAGCTCCCCGATCACGATGGTGAAGTAAGTGATAAGTCCAATCACCAGCACAATGGAGAGCGTATCGGCGTATGGCGCCAGGAAATCTATACCTACTAGCCACTGCCTCATATCGTCGGACAGCGCGGCCCCGCCATAGGCACCAGACACAATACCGATAAGCGTGATACCGACCTGTATGGCTGACAGGAAATTCTCCGGCGATTCGAGTAATTTCAAAACCGTCTCCGCATTTTTGCTTCCCTGCTTTGCTTTGTTCATAATCCTGTTTCTGTTAACGGAGATGATGGACAGTTCTGACAAGGCGAAGAAGCCGTTTAACAGGGTCAGGAGTATTAAAATGACAATTTCCATAAAGGTGTCGGGTAGTGAGAAAGATGAATTACCTGCCTTTATACCTGATGCGATGAAAAGAGTATAAAGAATGCCACTAATTTAAGTAAATCCTCAGCAAAGCATGCTGTTAATGACACGCGGCATCTTACAAGCATAAAATCATACTTTATTTAAACGTTATACGCCTTTTATGATGTAACCAGAAAAGTTATCTTTGCACACTCAGTAATTATACTTTGTGCTGTTTAGCTGAAGTTCAGGAAAACGTGTAACACAAAGCGTAGCGCATTTTTACAGACAAAGGTATGAGTAGGCTGAAATGAACCAGCCAGGTATAAAGTCCATAAGGCCCTGTAGTTCAATGGATAGAATAGGAGTTTCCTAAACTTTAGATAGCAGTTCGATTCTGCTCAGGGCCACCATTTTAAGAGTTGTTTTTCAGCGTGATCAGGGAACTAAAACCCAGCGGCTCGTCTTAATAGTAAGAGCCTGAGATACTTTGCTAATTCACTATATTTTCGAATTTATATTTTCTTTGCTATATTGGAGCTGAAGCCACTCTCTAACACCATGAAAACAACTTTAACAGTATGCTTGCTGGCCCTTTTTGCCAGCCTTGCTGCCTGCAACAGCGAACAGAGAAGCATGGAAGTGGACGGTTCTGAAGCTACCGTAGCCAGTGAGACCGGGGAACTCCCCATAGATGTGCTGTATGCCACCAGGCCCCTGATGGGCGGGGAAGTATACAAAACAGCCAGCTTTCAGGCGGCCAGCCTGCTTCACTTCGACACCACGCAGGTCATCCAGGTGCTCGACACATCCGATGTGATGTTTGTGAAAGCCCGCGTGCACCGAGACACCACCGCATATACCGGGTTTGTATCCAAAGCTATCCTGCCGGAATAATTGGCTTAAGCGTAAAACAAGAAAGGCCGCTCTGTTTGCAGAGCGGCCTTTCTTGTTTTTATCAATGCTGCTTTATTTAACGACTACCCGTCTGACAGAACTGTAGCCGTCAGCTTCGATCTTGACATAGTATAGCCCCTTGGCAAGCCGGGTCAGGTCTACGGTCTTGGTTGCATGAATGTCAGGGCGGCTGATCACTTCATGATACACCTCGTTTCCAATCACATTTAAAATGCGCAACTCCACCTGCTGGGTATTAAGCTGGGCAAACGAAATCGTAAAAACCCCGTTGTTGGGGTTAGGATAAATAGCAACTTCCTTTTCCTGTTGCTCCAGGCTCTTACTCTTCGTATCAGCTTGCACGGGAACAGGATCGCGTACCTGGGCATCTGCCAGTAAGACTGTCATAGAGAAAAAGAAAGTAAGTATAATTTGCTTCATATTGAAAATTAAGATTTTGTCCTTCTGATTATATACAAAAGTTGTTCCATATTGTTAACGTTTGGAGCAACAATTTGTTCTTGCATTTTACGCACCAAATCAGATGCTTTCACCAAATAACAGAAAGTTTTTTTGGACTTAAAACATATTGCCTGTCAATTATGCAGATAGCCGTTATCGGAGGGGGCCTTGCCGGGCTGACCAGTGCAATCGCACTGGCCAACCAAGGACTTTCTGTGACGCTGATCGAAAAAAAGTCCTACCCCTTGCATAAGGTATGTGGCGAATACGTCTCGAACGAAGTACTGCCTTATTTGCGTGCCATCGGAGCCGACCCGGCAGGGCTTCAGCCTGCTTCAATTTCGCGTTTTATGCTCACCTCCCCCAAAGGCGTTATACTGGAATCACCCCTCGACCTGGGAGGCTTTGGCGTGAGTCGCTATACCCTTGATCACTTCCTTTACCAGGTGGCGCTGGCGAAAGGGGTGCAGGTACAGCTGCAGACGGTGGTGCAGGACGTGCAATTCGCAGACAATCAGTTTTCGCTAAAATTATCCAACGGCGACACACTTCGAGCTGAAGTAGCACTGGGGGCCTATGGCAAGCGCAGCACCCTCGACCGGCAACTCAACCGCTCCTTTTTTGCAAAACGCTCCCCTTACATTGGCGTCAAATACCACCTGCGCCTCGACATGCCAGCCGATCTCATCGCTCTGCATAATTTTGAGGATGGCTATGCCGGCATATCGGCCATTGAGGACGGGCGCTACTGCTTCTGCTACCTGACTACTCGTGAGAACGTGCGCCGACACGGGTCTATACCTGACATGGAGCAGGCTATCCTTTATCAAAACCCGCACCTGCGCCGCATTTTTTCAGAGGCGGAATTTCTGTATGAGCAGCCGGAGGTCATCAACGAAATTTCCTTTGCCACCAAAACCTGCGTGGAAAACCATATGCTCATGTGCGGCGATGCGGCCGGCATGATCACCCCGCTTTGCGGCAACGGCATGGCCATGGCTATCCATGCAGGCAAGCTGGCGTCAGAGCAGGTGGTGCAATACTTCGAAAACGGTCGCAACCGCCAGGCCCTGGAGGCAGGCTATACCCTAGCTTGGGAACGGCAGTTCAAGCAGCGCTTGCAGCTGGGCCGCGCGGTGCAGCGGCTGTTTGGCAACCCATTGCTCTCGGAAGTGGCGGTGGGCACGCTGCGCTACCTGCCGGCAGCCGTGCACCTGATCATGCGCCAAACCCATGGGCAGCCCTTCTAACCCCGTACATCTTAAAACGCCCGCTTTCGTACTTATCCAAACCTGTAGCCACTTTTAGGAGGAAAGCCTGAACATGATAATTACTTGGCTGTTGCTGCTATACCTTAAGACACACTGACAGGATGCAGGTATAAGGCCCTATTGCTCTGAAACAAATTCTTAGAACACACACCAGCTTATGAAAAGCTATATATGCGGTATAGGCACAGCTAACCCTCCCAACAAAATGCCGCAAATGCAGGTAGTCGACTTTATGGCCGCGGCCCACCAGTTGGATGAAGAGGGAAGCCGCAAACTCAAGGCACTTTACCGTGTGTCAGGTATAGGCCAGCGCTACAGTGTGCTCACGGATTTTACCCGCCGCAACGGCGACTATACCTTCTTCCCCAACACCCCTGACCTGGAGCCTTTCCCCACCGTGCAGCAACGCATGGAGGTATACCGCAAGCACGCCCTCGATCTCTCGGAGCAAGCGGTGCGCAACTGCCTGGACCAGGTCAGCGGCACTTCCCTGCAGAGTCTGACGCACCTGATCACCGTGAGCTGCACCGGCATGTACGCACCCGGCCTCGACATTGAGCTCGTGGAACGGCTGGAGCTGAACTACAGTGTGCAGCGCACGGCCGTTAATTTCATGGGCTGCTACGCGGCCTTCAACGCCATCAAACTGGCCGACGCCATCTGCAAAGCTGATCCGAGTGCCCGAGTAATGCTGGTGTGTACCGAGATCTGCACTATCCATTTCCAGAAGAACCCGGAGCAGGACCACCTGGTATCCAATGCGCTCTTTGGCGACGGCGCGGCGGCGGTGCTCATGCAGGGCCAACCTTGTCAGGAAGTGAGCCTCGAGCTACAGTCTTTCCACTGCGATCTGGCTCCAGCAGGCAAGCGCGAAATGGCTTGGCACATCGGCGACACCGGCTTTGAAATGACGCTCTCCTCCTACGTGCCCGATCTGATCAAAAACGGCATCAAACAACTGACTGATCGCCTGCTGCAAGGGCTTCGTACCACCGTTTCGGAAATTAAACTTTTCGCCATACACCCCGGCGGGCGCCGCATTCTGGAAGTGATAGAACAGGAACTGGGCATGACCCGCGACGACAACCGCTTTGCTTACCGGGTGCTGCATGAGTTTGGTAATATGTCGTCGGCGACGGTGCTCTTTGTGCTGAAAGAGTTGATGGCGAGCCTGACCACGCAGGAAAAAGACGAACCGGTGCTGAGCTTTGCCTTTGGCCCCGGCCTCACATTGGAATCGATGCTATTGAAAGTGCACTATGCTGAAGCAAAGGTCTAACCAAGCCGAACTGATGGACGACCTCAACTTGTCTGGCGACGAGCTACGGCGCAACCTCGAAGAACTGGAAACCATCAATACTTGGCTGGGCGGCTATAAAGTAGTGCTCGATGCGCTGGAAAGGCTGTTAGCCGGGTATACGGGCCCTCCTCTGCGCCTGGCTGACATCGGCTGCGGTGGCGGCGACACATTGCGCCATATTGCCAAGTGGGCCCGCCGCAAAAACATCCCGATGCAACTCACAGGTATAGACGCCAACGACTTTATGGTGCGTTACGCCCGGCAGCGCTGCGGTGGCTTCCCTGAGATAGATCTGGTGCAGCATAATGTGTTTTCGGAGAGTTTTCAGCAGCAACAGTATGACATAATCGTTTGCAGCCTGTTCTGCCACCACTTCACCGACGAGCAACTCGTGAGCATGTTCCGGCAGCTGCACCGGCAGTCAGGTATAGCCGTTATCGTCAATGACCTGCACCGGCACTGGCTGGCTTATCATTCCATTAAAATACTAACCCGCTTTTTTTCAGAATCTCACCTGGTTAAAAACGACGCACCGCTCTCAGTTTGGCGGGCATTTCGAAAAGATGAGTTACAGCAACTGGTACAGGAGGCAGGTATAGACAGGTATAACCTGCGCTGGATGTGGGCTTTCAGGTGGCAGCTCCTTTTGAAAAAAGCTTAACAATTAGTACCTTAACAAGGTATACAAACCAACTCCCTTATGATGCGACGGATCAACGTGCCTTACCTGCTTTCGGTACTGCTGGCTGCCGTGGCGTTTTATTTCGCCTGGTCCCGTGAGTTTGTGACGAATGTATGGCTGGCACTGGCCCTTATTGCAACGCTGCTACCGGCTATCTACCTGGTGCTGCGGCACGCCCGCAACAGGTATGGCTGAATCGCTCACTTAACCCTTTTGACATGAACAAAAGCACGCTCAACTTCTGGATCCTTTTCATAGTTTCCATCATTATCTCAGTCCTGATTATCTCTGTTTTTGTAAAGGTGATCAAGATTGCGCTGTTTGTGATCCTGGTGCTTGTACTGGCTCCGATCGTTTACATTGTGCTCAAGCTGCTGCTCCCGGGAGCAAGAGGCAAGAGCGAGGACGACAAGCTGAAATCCAGACCTTAAGTTTAGAAAAAGAGCTGCTGCGCCAGCCGGAAAGTGTTGGCGTGCGCCTCTATAATATGCGCGATCTGTTTGGAGTAGCCGCCACCCATACTAACCGTGACAGGTATACGGTGGCGTGCGCAGGCTTCCAGCACCATGCGGTCGCGGGCTTTGCAACCGGCTATGCTCATGCCCAGTTTCCCGAGCTTATCGGTTGCTAGCACATCCACCCCCGACTGAAAAAACACAAACTCCGGTTGCTGCTCGTCCAGCAGCCGTGGCAGGTGCTCTCCCAGTAGTTTCAGGTAAGTTTTGTCATCCGTGCCCTCCGCCAACGGCACATCCAGGTCCGACTGCTCTTTGTGAAAAGGATAGTTGTGCCCGCCGTGCATGCTGAAGGTAAATACCCGCGGCTCATCCCGGAAAATCTGCGCCGTACCGTTGCCCTGGTGCACGTCCAGATCCACTACCAGCACTTTTTTGATACCCTTATACCTGAGCAGGTGATTGGCGGCGATGGCTATGTCGTTGAGCAGGCAGAAGCCCTCGCCCCTATCCGTAAAGGCATGGTGCGTGCCACCGGCGATATTCATGCCAATGCCGAACTCCAGCGCAAACAAGGCCGCCTGCAGCGTGCCATTCATGATCACCACCTCCCGCTGCACCAGCTGCTCTGATAACGGAAAGCCTGTTTTGCGGATCTCTGACGGACTCAGCTCCAGGTTGCGCAGGCGCTGCCAGTAGGTGGCGTCGTGGGTGTCGAGGATGTACTGTTCCTTGATTGGCTTGGGAGCGAAGAGATTGTCTTGGGTGATGGTACCTTCGTAAAGCAACTGCTCGGGCAGCAGGTCGTACTTGGCCATCGGGAAGCGATGGCCTTCGGGCAGGGAATGGGCAAATATCTCGGTCCAGGCAATTTTCAACATAACGTAAAATTAACATTTAAACCCCTTGACTGGTTTATCCACGAGTGCATTTTTGCTTTTTAAAAGGCACTCATACCTGTACTCCGGATGCATATTCAGGCTTCTGCTCTAATAAATTTCACCTCACTTATACCTGATTTTCAGTGCAATTACAAACGCACAACATTATGTAAAACACCCTTTGCACACCGGTGCATAAATTCTTGAAACCCTATATAATTGCCCACAAATGCCCATTCAGAATGTGGAAAAATGTGGATAACTATGTTGATTAGGGTGAATTATCCACCATTTCGTGTTAACTCTATGTTAATTTCAGGTAAATTTTCATCACCTTCCCTCCCATTGGGCAGTCCTTTCGGCACCACCTATACCCAGCGTAATCCAAAAAAGTGATGATTCCCTATCGATTCCGGCAAGACAAAAGCTATACCTGCAAGTCTATGCGAAAGCCTCATGCAACCTTAGTAAATATAAAACGCTATATATAACTTTATAAATTAATAATATGTAAGTTGTGCTACCGCAAACTTCTATTTAAACCAGCCAACACCATGAAAAAACCGATACTACTCTTCATTGCCTTCCTGATCTCAGCCGTTGCTTTTGCTCAAACTGAATACGGTCCTTCGACGGGGCAGCAGAATCATAACCTGTTTAGCGACTCCGGAAGAAATGCGGGCTTCGGCATTAAAGGTGGCGTGAACTTCGCCACACTCCGCGGCAGCGACAAAGAGGTGCTGGGCAATTTCAGTGGCCTCACTACTTTTCATGCTGGCGTCTATACCCAGTTTTCGCTGGGCAATACCTTCTCCATACAGCCGGAGGCGCTTTACTCTCGCAAAGGCATCGAGCGCAACGACTCCACTTTCCGTTTCGACTACCTGGAGGTACCGATTCTGGCCGTGTTCAATATCACCGAGACCGTAAGTGTGCATTTTGGTCCGCAGGTAGGCGTGCTGATGTCAGCCAAAGAAGAAGACACAGAAGTGAGCATAGAGCCGCTGAACACCTTTGCTTATGGCGTGGCGGCTGGAGCCGAGGCGCGTTTGAGTATCTTCAGGCTGGGAGCCCGCTACAATCTGGGGTTGGAGGACCTTCGCAAAGAAAATAACGAGGGGCAGAAAATCACTCAGGATTTGAAGCACGGCGTTTTCCAGGTATACCTGGGTGTCGGCTTTTAAGGAATTAATCACCTCCGATCAACCCGACGCAGGGACTTGGCAACAGGTCCCTGCTTTGTTTTAGCACAAATATAGAGCGTTCTGTTTCAGACCTTTGACTTTGCCTATCGTATTTTATAATAACGGGATAATGCGAAGAAATCACCCTTGTATCGACAGACACAGCGCCCATACTTATGAACACGTACAGATTGCGACCGTTCTATACCCTGCTTTGGACCCTGCTCGCTATTGCCGGCATGGCCTGCGACACCACTGTTAAAACGGACGAAGCGGAGATAGGTGCAGCCGCGAACTTCCTGGCTCCGGTTAACCCCGACCAAACCTTTCAGATCGACACGTCCAGGAGCACCGTCACATGGATAGGCGCTAAAGTGACGGGCCGCCACAACGGCCTTATCCCCATCAGGGAAGGCACCATCACGTTGCACAACGGCGAACTGCGCGGCGGGAAAACGGTCTTTGACATGGCGCATGTGCGATCGGAGGACAAGGCCATTGACCAGGCAGGTAACATGAAGCTGACAAACCAACTGCGCTCTGCCGATTTTTTTGCTGTGGAGCAGCATCCCACCGCCTCCTTTGTAATCACCACCATTGCCCCGTTTGACAGTACGGAGCGTCAGGAAACGCCTGCCCCCGCAGGGCACGCAAAACGAATGCGCGTCAAAGATCCAAATTACAGGATAACAGGCAACCTCACCATTAAGGATATCACCAAGAGCATCAGCTTCCCGGCCCGCATTGAGCAGGAAGACTCGGTGCTACGCGCCAAGGCCAATTTCAACATCGACCGTACGCACTGGAAGCTAAACTATGGCTCTGACAAATCGCTCGGGAACAGGACAATTTATCCGGCCGTAAATATTGGACTGGACATAGTAGCACATCGCCAATAAGCTATCCAGCAAACACTTACAGGCATAGTTGCGTTACAGCAATTGTATTGTTCCTGCATTTATTCCAGCCCGAATATGCTAAACTCACCCGTAGTTCGTTCCTACACAAACCATTTGTGCGCATATGATGAGAAAATACCTTTGCCTGTTGCCTCTTTTGCTACTTTGCCTCACGGCCAACGCCCAGGGCAGCGCCGCAGCGGCAATTAACTTAAAACAGGCAGAGACGCTGAAGTTCGGGATGCTGGCACTGGGAGTCTGGGCACTGATCAATATCCTGATCAGTAGCATCAAACTCACCAAGTCGTCGCGCAACAGGCGCTACTTTTTCCAGATGAACATCTACTGGAACATTGTCAACCTGATCATCGCGGGTGGCTCGCTCTATTATACTCTGTCGGTAGACGCTGGCGCACGCACGTTGCCCGAAACCGTGGACTACCACCAATGGGTTTTGAAGTTGCTATACCTGAGCATTGGTCTGGACCTGGCTTTTCTGATGCTGGCTGCCTACATGAAAGAAAAATCCCTGAGTTCGCCAAGGGCAGAGCAGTACCTGGGCTATGGGCAATCCATTACGCTGCAGGCGCTGTTTCTACTGTTGCTGGATATCGTACTGGTCGTACTACTGGAAGGTCACTCTGAACAGTTGCTGCGCCTGCTGCAGTAGGGCCGTTAAGCTCTAAATATCATTGTCAGCCCTTGACAAGACCATAAGATAGAGCGATATCCAGATTCTTTCCCTGAGGGGAGAATTCAAGTTGGAACCCGACTTTACTCCTCATACCTTACTAAGGTATAGGTATGATAAAAAACCGCCGTGCTATACCTGTTTCGGTATAACGCGGCGGTTTCTGTTTTCCGGTTATGCTTGTTTAGCGCGGCTCGTGGCGGCCTTCGGCAAATTCTTCCACTATCTTTTTGTTAAAGGCAGGTATATCGTCCGGCTTTCGACTGGTGATCAAACCATTGTCTACTACCACTTCCTGATCCACCCACTCGACGCCGGCGTTTTTCAGGTCAGTTTTTAGGGTATGGTAGCTGGTCATTTTTTTGCCCTTCAGTTTGCCGGTCTCAATCAGCGTCCAGGGGCCATGGCAGATGGCGGCTACGGGCTTGCCGCTCTCCATAAACTTGCTCACAAAGCGCACTACCTGCTCGTTCACACGCAGCTTGTCGGGGCTCATCACGCCACCAGGCAGCAGGAGAGCACTGTAGTCGTCGGCGTTTACCTTGTCTATCGTCTTATCAACCTTAAATTTGTCACCCCAATCGGTGTGGTTCCAGCCTTTCACTTCGCCTTCTTTCAGGGCAATGAGGTGGGTTTCGGCGCCTGCCTCTTCCAGGGCTTTTTTCGGCTCGGTCAGTTCTACCTGCTCAAAGCCATCGGTAACTACTATCGCTATCTTTTTTCCTTCCAGATTATTAGCCATTCTAAGTTCGTTTTTATAGTTTAACAATTGATATCGTCTATTCACAACGATTTAGAAGGCAAATTGTTAGAAAGCAGCAACAGCAATAGGGCTGTTCCCCATTTCGTTATAGCACCATGACCGTATACCTGAAGCAACTTATCTTACTACTGGCCCTGGGCTTTATCACCGGCACGGCTGCACATGCCCAGACCGTCACCACCATCAAGTTCGACCAGCTGCAGGAGCTGCGCTAGGCACCGCACGACACGCTGTATGTGGTGAATTTCTGGGCCACGTGGTGCAAGCCCTGCATCAAAGAGATGCCTTATTTTGAAGCCGCTCATGCCCAATACAAAGACCAGCCCGTTCGCGTAATTCTGGTGAGTATGGATGCCGTGCAGGACAAGGAGAAGCGTGTGCTGCCTTTTGTGGAAAAACGCAATTTACAGTCGCGGCTATACCTGCTCGACGAGCCCGATGGCAACACGTGGATAGACCGTATCGAGCCGAAGTGGTCGGGTGCTATACCTGCCACTATGTTTTTTAACAACAAGCGCGGGCAGTACGAGTTTATTGAGCGCGAAATCTCCCAGCAGGAGTTAAATGAACTGATCACCAAGTATAAACCATAACCTGACACTATGAAGAATAACCGAATACCGTTCCTTTACATGGCCTGCCTGCTGCTGGTGGGTGTGCTGATGGCAGCTATACCTGCCTCCGAAAACACTGGTTACCAGGTAGGCGACACAGCCCGTGACTTCAAACTGAAGAACGTGGATGGAAAGATGATCTCGATGGTCGACTACAAAGATGCCAAAGGCTTTATCGTGACCTTTACCTGCAACACCTGCCCCTACTCCGTGGCCTACGAAGACCGTATCATCGACCTGCACAACAAGTATGCGCCGCAAGGCTATCCGGTTATCGCCATTAACCCTAACGATGTGAAGGCATCGCCGAAGGACTCTTACAAACACATGCAGGTGCGCGCCAAAGAGAAGAACTTCCCGTTCCCGTACGTGTATGACGAAACACAGGAAATCACCAAAGCCTACGGAGCCACGCGCACGCCGCACCTCTATGTAGTGCAGAAACAGAAGGACGGTACTTTTAAGGTAGCCTACATCGGCACCATAGACGACAATTCACGCGAGCCGGAGAAAGTGCAGAAGAAATACGCCGAAGCCGCCCTTGACGAACTAGTAGCGGGCAAAGCCGTAAGCCAGCCCAACACCAAAGCGATTGGCTGCACCATTAAGTGGCGCGAAGCTTAGACTAGACTTCTTTTTTCACATCAGCAGGTATAGGCAGCTCGGTCGGATTGATCGAGCTGTCTGCTTTTTCAGCGATATGCATATCGCGCGCACCTTTCAGGCCAGCAATACGGGCCTCTACTTCATATTTGTTGTTCCAGTAGCCCACCCGCATCGACTCGCGCAGGTATAGCCACAGGAAGCGCAGGTAGCCGTGCTCCTGAAACTGCCGGATGTGGCAAAGCTCATGCGCCACCCAGCCACTGTCTTTCAGAAATCCGTCACGTTTCACACCGCTCAGGTGTATGGTTTTGCCTAATACCATGGCCACATTGCTGCTCCTGAGCACCATGCGGGCAATGCGCGCGAAGGGAGAGTTTTCAACAATTTTGTACTTCATTTTTGTAATGTTATACCTGCATCATGGTCTTTACGGATTAGGCCCCAAAATGCTCTAACGGGTGAAAATACTGTCTTGAAGGGTGAACCTTCTACCTTTTACCCGTGAGCATCAGCGATTTACTATATTGTCAGTTTAGAAAATTGTAGCTATTTTTGTCACTTCGTTCGTAAGTTATTCTATCTGTCGGACAGGTTGTAGGGTATAAAAGTCAATGCAAGACCTATACCATGCTACAACCATAAGGTGAAAAAGTTCGCTGCTACAGCAGTGCGAAACATGCTAAACCCTATGACAAAAACGATCATACTGAGCGTACTGGCCCTTATTTCCATCGCTCTTTCTTTCTTTTACGATGTAAAAGCGCCCGAGTCGACGCCAGCCGAACCGGAAACTGCCGCCCTCCTGCTGCACCCGGTGCAGACCGGTGAGGACATCGCCAGAGTCCTGGAACTCTCAGTGCCGCTGGACCTCAGCGAGCCAATTGATTCCTCGTTTTACCAGCGCTACTCCCGCAAACTGGGCCTCAAGCTCGACTACAGCGAAGACAAGGACCTGCTCAAAACTGTTTCCAGCTGGCTGGGCACGCCCTACAGCTATGGAAGCAGCTCTAAAAGAGGCACTGATTGCTCTGGCTTTGTAACCCGCATCTACAGCGACGTATACGGCATCGACCTGAGTAGGAGTTCCCGCTCCATGTTCGACGACGTGACCCGCATCCGCAAAGACAGCGTGCGCACCGGCGATCTGGTGTTCTTCCGCCGCGGCCCCAAACAACCGATCTTCCATGTGGGCATCTACCTCAAAGACAATAAGTTTGTGCACTCTGCCACCAGCGGCGGGGTGATGGTCAGTTCACTGAAAGAGCCCTATTACCGCAACTACTACTATGCGGCCGGCCGCGTGGACTAATCCCATACCTTCCTGACAGATTTCGAGAAAGGGCTGCAGCATAAAGCATCCCTTTTTTCGTTTACAGGATACAACAAAATTACTTGTGGCAAGGTATAGGAAGCTTGTTAGGAGTTGAGCAACTTGCGCCCGATTCGCATAACCCCTGCACAAGGGCCATACAAAATCACAGACACTTTATGACAGAGCAAAATACGCAAAACCAGCAACAACAGCGCCCGGACGGAAGCACCATCTCCCAGAGCCCGCTCTTTAAAAACATCCTCAAAAAGGCCGAGAAGTACCTGGAGCACCCTTCGCAGGTGGTGAAGCTTCTGAACGATGCCTTTAAGAAAGCCACCGCCAAGAAAAGCCTCGGCACGATAGCCTCCGAAGTGTGGGAAAGTTTCCAGGTGCTTTCGCACATGATCAGGGCGGCCGTGAACGGGGAGTACAAAGGTATACCGAACACGACCCTTGTGGGTGGGGTAGCCGTTATCCTGTACTTTTTGATGCCGCTTGACCTGATTCCGGACTTTATACCGGTGATCGGCCTTTTGGACGATGCCGCCCTATTGGCCTGGTTTATGGCCAGCATCAAGTCTGAGCTGGACCGCTTTAAGGAGTGGGACAGCGAACGACAGGCACAACAGAAAACCGTGCACTACATGGAGCCACACCACGCCGACAGCTCCTTTGGCACGCCAAAGTACAGCGACCAGCCTGCCGGCACCACCGAAGTTCGTCACGAAGGCACGGCGCCCGCTTCGCAGGGGCACGACACCGAAAACCTGGGCCACCACGAGCCGATCGTGCGCGCCTCCACGACCGACAGCAGCCGTGTACCCAAAGACCCACATGACGATGTTCCGGACGGCGGAAACATCCGCTAAACCCAATCTAAAGTAGAATTACATAAAAAGCTGCCCATAAAGGCGGCTTTTTTTATGCCTTTTTACCGGCTCGCAGGAGTGTTTACGCAAGCCAGGTAACCGTGTAACACAGCTTAAAAAAATACATTCTGACTGCACAATATAGTACTATTCAAATACTGAAATTTGAAATAATTTAGAAAAAAGCCACTTGGCTATTAGTTTCCTAAGGAATTAATTTTCTATATTTGGACTGATGATTGTGTATTTTTAACTTTTAGCCAAGGTGTCTTCATCATTTCTACGACTAACATCCGTTAATCTTCACATCGACGGAATCGGGAAGGTTCTGATCGAACGAAGCGACAAGGCCAAGCGTCTTAGCATCAGTGTGCGCCCTATCAAAGGTATACGCGTGGCAGTGCCTCCCCATATCAGCTTTGAGAAAGCCGAGCAGCTTATTTATACCAAAAGCGATTGGATAAAAGAGCATCAGGCCCGCATGAAGCAGCAGGAGGCCCGCGTGACCATGTACGATGGCAACACCGACTTCAGGACCCGCAACCATACCCTGCGCCTGCTCACGCACGCCCAGTACACCATGCGCTGTGTGATCGAGAACGGTTACATCAACGTGTTCTACCCGGCCTACAAAGACGTGCGCGACAGCGACGTGCAGAAGTTCATCCGCAAGTCGATTGAAGAAGCTTACCGCAAAGAGGCCAAGGGGTATTTGCCGGAACGTGTTAAGTTCTTTGCCGACAAGTTTGGCTTCGACTACCAGAATGTGTTCATCAAGAATGCCAAATCGCGTTGGGGAAGCTGCTCACACACCAACAACATTAACCTGAACCTGCACCTGATGCGCCTGCCCGACTCGCTCTGCGACTATGTGATCCTACATGAACTGGCACACACCATCGAGAAGAACCACGGCTCAGGCTTCTGGTCGCTGCTCGACAAGGTTTGCCCTAACTCAAAGGTACTCGACCAAAAGCTGAAGGCTTACCGTATTTCCATCTACTAAAATAATTGCTTATCGAAAGAACGCTTACTATACCTTACTATTTGAAAACATACGCATAACAGCAGTCGCACAGGAACTCACACTACCCTTCGTGCTGTTGTTTCACCAAATAAAAAGCGGCCGGGGTTTGCACCCCGGCCGCTCCTGTTTATAACGTTACAAATTCGATCAGCTGGCTTTCTGCATCGTATGTGATGCCACAAAGTCCACGAAGTCGCCCACCGTGTTGATCGGAACTTCGTCCGGAATGGTGATCTGGAAATTTTTTTCCAACTCCAGGATGATATCCACTACATCCACCACATCAAAGCCGAAATCCTTTTCCAGACGGGCATTTGCCTGCAGACGGGCAGGCCTAATTTCCTTGGTTTTGCTAATGATACGGATCACCTCGCGTTCAATAGTCTTGTCTGTTGTTGCAATCATATATTATTGGGTGTATTCTCTAACTACTTTTCCATTTACAGGCACCCCGGCTTCATCCTGAGGTATGATTTTCACGCCGCCTGCGGGCTTTTTATTTCCTTTTATTTTCGCTTTCAGCCGCTCGTTGAGCAGGTACATGACTGGCACAATAAGCAGCGTGATAATGGTCGCAAATCCCAGGCCAAAAATGATGGTCCATGCCAGCGGCCCCCAGAAGGCAGCACTATCGCCCCCCATAAATAAGTTCGCTTTGAACTCCGTGAACAGGGTGTAAAAGTTCAGGTTTATACCTAACGCTAAGGGTATCAGGCCTAGTATAGTTGCCGTTGCCGTTAATAACACCGGGTTCAGACGCGTCTTGCCTGCTTCGACAATTGCTTCTTTCAGGTCGCGTCCTTCTTCTAGCAGCAAGTCCGTAAATTCCACAATCAGGATACCGTTTTTCACTACGATACCAGCCAGCGCCACAATGCCCACGCCCGTCATCACTACCGACACATCCATCCCGAAGATGGAGAAGCCCAGCAGCACGCCAATGATGCTAAAGAGCACCTCCGACAGAATGATGAACGGCTTAGAGATGGAGTTGAACTGCGTCACCAGCACCAGGAAGATGATCAGGAAAGCCGCCACCAGGGCAATCATCAGGAAGTTGGCTGTTTCCTCCTGTTCCTCCTGCTGGCCGCCCATGCTTATCTCGAAGCCTTCCGGCGTCTCAAAGTTCTGCAGCGCGCTTCCGATGCTCTGTACTACCTCATTGGCGTTATACCCGTCCAGCACATTCGACTCCAGCGTTACCACCCTCTTCAGGTCCTTGCGCTTGATACCTCCGTATGACGTACCATATTCTATTGTCGCCAGCGATGAAAGCGGAATTTGCCGCACCAAGCCGCTGTTCATGTCGCGGTAGGTGATGCGCATGTCCAGCAGGGCATCGATGTTCTCGCGGTAAGGCTCTGCATAGCGCACCTGTATCGGGTACTCCTCTTCGTCCAGTTTAAACTTGGAGGCCTCGTCGCCGAAGATGGCCGTGCGCAGTTCCATACCTATCTGCCCGGTGGTTATGCCTTCGCGGTTGGCGCGCTCCCGGTCGATGTTGATGATGATCTCCGGCTTGCTATCTTCCAGGTCGCTGCGGAGCTCTTCTATACCTCCGATTTGCTGCTGCTCTATATAAGTCTGCACCTGTTTCGACAGTGCCACCAAGCCATCAAAGTCTTCGCCAGCTATTTCAATGCTGATCGGCTTACCCACCGGCGGGCCGTTCTGCTCTTTATCTACCGTGATGTTAGTGCCAGGTATACCGCGTACCGCATCGCGTATTTCGTTCATGTACGCCTGCGTGCTGCGCTCGCCGGTCCGGTATTGATACTCAACAAAGGCTACGGTAACCTTTCCTAAGTGAGATTGTGCAGTCACGCTGCGGTCATTCTGGTCGCCGGCCCCGATCGCCACATTGGAAATAACCGATTCCACATCGGCATTATCTTCTCCTATTACCCCATAGATGCGCTTCTCTACTTCACGTGTAACTGAGTCTGTCACAAGCTGATCGGTACCGACCGGCATGCTGATGTAGGTATACACGAAGTTTGGATCAGAATCCGGGAAGAATACTACTTTAGGAGCGCGCAGACCTGTCAGGAAAATTGAAAAAATAAGTAGTCCGAACATGCCTACCAGCATCCAGACAGGACGTCTGCCTACCAGCATCCAGCGCAGGAGGCGCTCGTAGCCCCGCATGAAACGCGGCAGCGTCTTGTTTTGAAAACCGTGAATCATACGGCGGAACACAAAGCGATTGAGCAGCACCAATGCCACAGCCAGCATGATCAGGTTGGCCGTGCCGTACCAGCCAGCCAGATAGCCTACTATAGCCACCAGCGCGGCACCCCCTATCAGCAACCAGAAGTTACGGCGGGCACGCGGGGCAATGTCAGCTTCCTGCTCGTGCTCTCTCTTCATGAAAGAAACCGCAAACACCGGGTTGATGATAAAAGCCACCAGCAACGAGGCCATCAGCGTTACAATGAGCGTGATGGGCAAAAAGAACATGAACTTACCCACGATGCCTGGCCAGAAAGCCAGCGGCAGAAAAGGCGCCACCGTAGTAAGCGTACCCGCCAACACAGGCACAAACACCTCACCGGCCGCAAGCTTAGCTGACTTCATTACGCCCAGATTGGACTGGTGCAGAATGCGGTGCGTGTTCTCGATCACCACAATGGCATCGTCCACAACAATACCCAGGGCCAGCAGAAACGAGAAAAGCACGATCATGTTAAGCGAAAAGCCCAGCACCGGCATCAGCATAAAAGCGATGAACATGGAGATCGGCACCGACAGCCCCACGAAAATGGCATTGGTCGTGCCCATGAAGAACATCAGGATCAGAGTCACCAGCACAAAGCCTATGATAATCGTGTTGACCAGGTCGTTGAGGGTATGGCGCGTCTGCGTGGACTGGTCGCCGGTGATTGTCACTTTCAGGTCTCCTGGTAACACGGTTTCCTGCATGTTCTCCACCAGGGTATGGATATTATCAGACGCCTCAATCAGGTTTTCGCCGCTTCGCTTGATCACGTTGAGCGTGATAACAGGTGAATTATCAAGACGGGCAAAGCTTTCCTGCTCTTCAAAACCTTCTTTTACCTCGGCTATCTCTTTCAGCTGTATGTTAGCACCAGACAGCGATTTCACGACAATATCACCGATCTTATTCGGGTCGGTATACTGGCCTACCACACGCACGGAGCGTTTAGTTTCGCCTACCGAAATATTACCACCAGACACCGTCACGTTTTCGGATGCAATAGCCCGGCTGATGTCGGCAAAGGTCACCTGCGCGACCTGCATCTTGTAAAGGTCCACGTTTACCTGCACCTCTCTGTCAAGAGCGCCTACCATGTCCACACGGGTAATCTCCGGCTGTGCCTCAATCTGGTCCTGAATATCTTCAGCGTACTTCTTCAGACGGTCGAGGCTGTAGTTGCCCGATACATTGAGGTACATGATCGGAAACTCAGAGAAGTTCACCTCCTGCACGTCCGGGTCCTGGTCAAGGTCGGTAGGCAGGTCGGTGCGGGCTTTGTCGACGGCATCTTTTACAAGTTGCTTCGCCTCTACTACATCCACGTCGGTATTAAACTCCACTGTGATCATGGAGAAGTCCTGAATGGAATTTGAGGACACCTCCTTCACTCCCGAAATGGATTTCAGCTGCTTCTCGATGGGGCGGGTCACCAGGTTTTCGATATCGGCCGGCGATGTGCCCGGGTATACGGTCCCCACAAACACCGTCGGGATTACGATGTCCGGGAAATTTTCTTTTTGAAGCGTGATGTACGAGAATATACCCCATACCGCGATGATCAGGGTAATGATGTAAATGCTCGTCCTATTATCAATGGACCAATTGGTCGGCTTGAAATATTTCATAGTCTTCGGCTTAAAAGGTTATTGCTGCGCGATACTTTCCTGGTTGAAAACAACCGGCTGCCCCTCATTCACGCTCTGGTATCCTGCTGTAATAATGTAGTCCTGCGCCTTCAGCCCTTTCAGCACCTCTACTTGTCCCTGGTAATTCACGCCTGTCTCCACTTCTTTGCGGGTAGCCACGTAGCGCTCGTCTTGTTTCTGGGCCACATACACATACTGCGATTTCTCGTCACGTTGCACCAGGTTGACAGGTATAATGATGGCGTCCTCTTTTCGGTAGTCCTGTATGCGCACCACGGCCACCAGATTCGGCCGCAACTCTACATCGACGTTTTTAGGCCGGAGCTCAATGGTGAAAGTGCGGCTGCCGGGGTTGATAAAGCTGCTCACCACATCCACAGTCGCTGTTATTTCCTGATTCAGATCCGGGAAGCGCACTAAGGCCTCGTCTCCTTTGCTGATCCTGGTCAGGTAGGCCTCCGACACCTCTGCCACAATCTTAGAGCCACTTGTGTTAACAACCCGGATGATGCCCACGCCCGGCGCTACGGCCTCTCCGGCGTTGGGAATCACGTTATCCACCACACCGCTTACAGGAGCTTTGACGTTGTACTGGTCACGCTGCTGCTGCAGGGTAGCCAGGCTACGCTCCAGGGCTTCTTTGTTATTTTTGGCCGTCAGGAACTGCATCTCGGTGCCGATTTTCTGGTCCCAAAGGTTTTTCTGGCGCTCGTATGCCACGTTGGCCAGTTCCAGACGGGTGCGTACCTCGGCAATGTTCTGCTCCAGCACCTGCGCGTCTATGGTTGCCATGGTCTGGCCTTTGTTTACCTTGTCGCCACGCTTCACGCGCACGCTTGTGAGTACACCCGGCACTTTGGCGCTTACAAACACGTTCTGGTCGAAGTCCACACGGCCCTGCACTTCCAGGTAATGGCGGAATGTATCCTGCTGCACCTGTGCCACGGTTACCGGCACGGTCTTCTTCTCAACCGGTCCGCCCTTGCCCTCTGCTTTCAGCTCTGCCTCCAGTTGCGCGATTTGCTCCTGCAGCTCGGTCTGCTGCTGCTTCAGCTCGGCCAGTTGTGCCTCTTTGTCGTTGCCCTGGTTGCAGGCGGCCAGGCTTAGGAACAGGGCCAGCGATGAAACTCCAAATATCTTTTTCATAGTAAGTCGGGTGTAAAGCTTTTGGGTGTTTTATTTTGTCAGAAGGGTGCCGGTGGCTTTGTCGAGGTTCACTTTTGCGATGAGTGCGTCGTACATGGCGGCGTAGTAGTTGGTTTGTGCCTGGCGCAGATCGGTTTCGGCGGTTACCACTTCCAGGTTAGAGCCCACGCCCTCCTGAAACTTGATCTTGGACACGCGGGCAATCTCTTCGGCCAGTTCCAGGTTCTCGCGCTGCGAGGCCAGCACGTCGAGCGAGTTGGTCAGGTCAGTGGAGGCCTGCTCCAGTTCCAGGTCTATACCTTGCTGCAGGCTCTCAAAACCGAGTTTAGCGTTCTCCAGCGTCAGGCGCGATTGCTGTATTTGGTAGTGCTTGCGCAGTCCGTCGAAAATCGGCACCTGCAGCTGCAGCCCCACATAGCCAAAGTCAAAGTAGTTCCTGTCTGTCGTGTTATCCTGGCCGGCCCTGATGTTCATTACATCTGAAAAAGTAGACCCTACTCCAATATAACCATAGCGTGCATTCAGGTATAGCTTCGGCAGGTAACCGGAGCGGATGTTGCGCAGGTTCAGCAGTGCGAGGTCACGCTGCGTCTCCAGTACAGAATATTCGATGCGGTTGCTGTAGTTAAAGCCATTCCGATCGGCCTTTGCCATATCCACCTGCACTTCGCTCAGGCTGTCCGTTAAGGTGATCTGCTCTTTCTGGGGCATCCCCATCTGGAACTTGAGCAAGTCTTCGCCTAAAATGAGCAGGCGCTCGGTCTTCTGCTTTTCTACTTTCAGGTTATTATAGGTTACCCGCAGACGATCCACATCCAACTTTTCGGCCACGCCATTGTCAAACATCACTTGTGTCTGTTTTAAAAGTGTGTCGAGGCGGTTGAGATTCTGATTGAGGAGTTCCATGCGCTCGCGGCTCACCAGCACGCTGTAGTAGGCCTTTGTCACTTGCTCCACCACATCGATCTCGTTTTGTTCGGTGGTTTTGCGCGAGAGCTCGGTATAGGTTTTGGCGGCCTTCAACCCGATCAGGTAAGAGCCGTCGAACAATAGTTGACTACCTGTAATGGTGAGACTTCCATTATAAGGCTGCACGAAGGAAATTGCCTGAAGTCCGGTGGATGGCTGAGGTTCTGGTTGGGAGTAAGTCGGATTAAGGACGATAGGCTGTCCGGAGGCAACCTGCTCAGGAGTGATTATAAATGGATCTAACTCAGAAGGGGCTCCGCCAAAACTACTCGGATCAAACAAAGTCTTTTGCTGGATGAAGTTGTTGCCGACCTCTGCATTCGCATTAATCTGCGGCAGGCCCATCGCCCGGATCTCCCCTACTTTGGCTTTGTCGATGTCCTGCTGATTGCGGACTATTTTCAGGCTCATACGGTTCTGCAGGGCATAGTCTATACTCTGTTGCAGACTAAAAGCCTGCGGCGACCCTTGCGCAAGCACCCCAAGCGGACTCAGGAGGACAAACATTGTCAATAACAGGCTGCGGTGTTTTTTCATAGTGGGGAGGTATATGCGATTATTCTTCTTCAGTGATTTGCTTGTAGTCGTTGATCATCTTATGGCCTTTGAGCGTGGCAATGCCAAGCATAAAGTGCTCAAGACTGGCCGTCTGCACATGCAGTAGCTCAAATTGGAAGCGTGGGAAGATTGTTTCGTCAAAGGGCACTTCGATCTGGGAGAGGCGAAGGCGGGCGATCACCTCAATGTCCAGGTCCTTGCGAAACAAACCCTCCGACATTCCCCGCTCCAGATTCTCCTTTATCCGGTTCAGGAAGTCGTGGTTTTTGTACTCCTGCCACTTCTGCCAGGCATTGGCGTGGTACTTTTGCAGGTCGTAGAATATGCTGGGGTGAATGCTGGCGAAGACCTGGCGGGTGGTCTTCATGATGTTAAAAAGTTCTTCGATGGCATTGGGTGCTTCCTGTCTGCAACACTCGCAGTCCGTGTCCACCGAGGTCAGGTATGAGTTAATGGCCCAAAACACGATCTCGTCTTTATTGCTGAACCACTTGTAGATGGTCTTCTTCGACATCGAAAGGTGCTGGGCTATGTCATCGACTGAAGTGCCCTTGATGCCACGCCGACAGAAAAGCTTAAAAGCCTCTACTGCTATCTTTTCTTTTACCGGTGGTTGTTCAGACGTTTCCATTTTCATAATTCTGGGGCAAAACTACGGAAACGTTTTTTATCCCGAAAGTTTCCACCAGTAATTAACAGAATTATTTGGTAAATGTTTAGCCTTTTAGGATGAAAAGAAATCTGTCTTAGGCGAGACAAATGTGTCAGGTTTTTATGAAGGGAGAAAACGATTTAGACGAACAGTGCAAAAGCTGATTCAGACGTTAACATTTTGTCTTCCAACGGCTAAAAGCATCTTTACAATCAGCTAGATACAATAATATGCGAGGAGTAGTACGGCTATATACCCAGCACGGTCCGCAACCGGGTATAGCCGCTTTTGCTCAAAGGTATACGCTCGCCGTTTCGCAGCAAGGCCACATGGCTGTCTTTCTCGAAAGGCTCAATGCGGGTGAGTTGCGACAGGGCCATGATGTAGGAACGGTGCACGCGAACGAACTGCGCCGGGTTCAGGGCTTTTTCGTAGTAGCCCATGGTTTTTTTCTTGAGGAACGCGCCGTCGCGGGTATGGATCTTCACATAGTCGTCGTAGGCCTCCAGGTATAGCACCTCTCCCACAGGTATAATGCGGATGTTGTTGCCGGCCCGCACCACAATGCGGTGTTGTTCCTCTGGCTGTTTGCCGGTAGCTTCCTCCAACGCAGCGGTGGCAGGTATAGCCTGTGCGGCAGCCTGGCTCTGCAGCCACTTCCGTATAGCCGCATCGAAGCGCTCCTTGCTGAAAGGCTTGAGTAAATAATCCACGGCATTGGCCTCAAAGGCTTTGATGGCATACTCGTCGAAAGCAGTGGTGAAGATGACGCCGGGCGCCTGTTCTACCAGCTCCAGCATCTCAAAACCGTTGATCTTGGGCATCTGAATATCCAGGAAGATCAGGTCGGGTTGGTGCTGCATAATCGCCTTCACACCTTCAAAGCCATCGCAGCACTCCTGCACTACTTCCAACTCGGGATACGCCTGCAGGTATTCGGCCACGATGCTGCGGGCCAGCGGTTCGTCATCTATTATCAGGCATTTTTTCATAGTGCTGGGGTATCTTAATGGTGGTTGTGAACTGATGATCATGCTGCGAAATACTGAGCAGATCCTGCCGGGCATAAAGCAGGTATAGTCTGCGCCGGATGGAGTCTAATCCGAAGCCGGTGCCTTCGCGGGGCTGGCTCGTGGCGGGGTCGTAGGGGTTTTGGGTGGTGATGGTCAGGTAGCCGTCTGCTGTAGTGGCATTTACCTTAATGGCTGTTTCCCCCACTGTGTCGTAGAGACCAAACTTGATGGCGTTTTCAACGACTGGCTGCAAGAGCAGGGCGGGCAGCTTCAGGCTTTGACTTTCTTCAGTCGCCTCTACCTCCACCTGCAGCCGGTGCCCGAAGCGAACTTTCTCAATATCCAGGTATAGCTGCAGCTGCTTCAGTTCTTCGGCCAGCGGCACCAGCTGGTTGTTGTCCTTACGCAGGGTGCCGCGCAGAAAATCGGAAAGCTGCTGCACCATGCTGCGGGCCTGCTCCGGCCGGCTCACCGCCAGGGCGCTGATGGAGTTAAGGCTGTTGAACAAAAAATGCGGCTGCAGTTGCTGGCGCAGGTTATAGAGTTCGGCTTCGCGGGCCAGCTTCTCGGTAGCGGCTTTGCGCTTCTCGGCCTCCTGCAACTCGCGGGTATAAAACCAAAGCCAGGTCAGGAGCAGCATCAGTAGCAGCATCAGCCAGTTAAAAGCCACCCGAACGGCCAGGGTGCTGTCCACAAAACGCAGGTATAGCGCGTTACCCTCGAACAAGGTATGAGTGCTCCAGTAAAAGATGGTCGCGCTTATACCTGCCAGCCCCAGGCTCCAGCCCAGCAGGTAGCCTGCCTGCCGCAAACTGGGCTGGTAGTAGCGCAGACCCGTGCCCATCGCAAAGCCACCAATGGCAAGCAGCAGATTGGTAAGCAACGCATCCGTCACCAAGATGTGCCTCTCAAAGCCCGACGGCCAGAGTACCAGCACCTGCACCAGCGACCAGAGCAACCCCCAGCCAAGGTATAGCAGCACCAGGCGCACCTGCGAAGCCACCCCTTCCATTAGTAACTTTTGATGCTTAGCCCGCCAAAGATAGTAGCGCCTTTTAGGATCAGCACTTTGTTGGGATCGTAGCCCTGTTGTGGCATGGCCGGGCGCTTGTCGTCTATCCCTCCCAGGATGGCCACCATCTCATCGGATTTCACTTGCCAGTGCGGTGGGATGATCAGGGTAGTACCCCCGAAGATCTGGGTGGCCTCCAGCACGATCGGGTGCTGTATGTCAGCCTGCATCAGGTTCAGCTCCGTGCCCCCAAACACACTCACCACTTCGCCTCCCTTGAAGTTCTTAGAGACGATGTTTTTTTTAATACCTCCCAGTATGGCCGCACTGTCGATGTGGTCTTCGGGTCCGTAAGCCGCCTGGTCAGTTGTCCCGGTATAGGCACTGGAGGTATAGGCCTCCTCACCCGTATAGTCGGTATAGGCACCGGGATAAGCACCGTTCACCGGGTCGGTGTAGTAGCCGGGTGTGTCTTCCGGTCTTGGACTTGCTGTGGCATTCACCTGGTTTTCCCAAGGGTTGCGCTTCTTGGGCTTGAGGATCAGCCACAACCCCAATCCGATGATCAGAATAGGCCAGAAGTAAAGTTTCAGGTTGATGTCGAGGAAGAAGTGTCTGTCGAGCAGGAAAACGCCACCGATCACAACCAGCACCAGCCAGCTTGGTTTCTGGAATGAGTGCTTGAAGCCCAGATATACGCCCAGCGCGATCAGGAACATTGGCCAGGAGAACACCCAGTCTGGCAAGAAGAAAATACCCATTTTGGCGGTGAGCAGCAGCACGCCCACCATCAACAGGAAAACACCGGCCATCTTGCCGGAACCGCCGCTTTTATAATCTTGATTTTTCATGGCTTTATTTCGTTTCGTTTTAAGATCTGTTCCAAAGGTATAAGATGCATTGGCTCAGCTCAATGGTAATTAGGCTACCTTTGGACAGAAGTCGGTAAACGGCCGGTTGGCGTCGGTAAACCAAGTTAGTTTTTTAATCTGTATTATTCACCTACAGTAATATCATCCCCCGCCCCCTTCAAAGGGGGACGCTCAATATGCGTGCAGTTATTAAAAATAAACGTTATTTGAAAACTCCCCTTTTGAAGGGGGCAGGGGGATGACCTTATTTATAAAGTCAAAACAACCGCTAAATTTCGCAAATTATTATCTTTGCATACTATGGTTGAGAATATACAGAGAGTAGCACAAGAGATAGAGGCCGCGCAGCTGACGAGCGCTGCCGAGCTGGAACAGTTTCGCATCACTTACATCGGCCGCAAAGGCGCCATCGCCGCACTTTTCGATGACCTGAAATCAGTGGCACCGGAGCAGCGCCGCCAGGTGGGCCAGGAGCTGAACCAGCTCAAAAACCGCGCGCAGGCCCGTTTCGACGAGGCGCAGGAGCAACTGGCCAGTGCATCTGCTGGCGCGGAAGCCGAGAACGCTTTTGATTTTACGCTACCTCCTATACCTAATACATTGGGTACCCGTCACCCGCTTTCGCTGGTGCGTGCCGAGATCGTGCGCATTTTCGAGCGCATCGGCTTCAATGTGTCCGACGGTCCGGAGATCGAGGACGACTGGCACAACTTCACGGCCCTCAATTTCCCGGAGAACCACCCAGCCCGCGAAATGCAGGACACTTTCTTTTTGAGCGAAGACCGCGACAAGCTGCTCCGTACGCATACCTCTAACGTACAGGTGCGCCTGATGGAGAACAACCAGCCGCCGCTACGCAGCATCATGCCGGGCCGCGTATACCGTAACGAAGCCATTTCGGCCCGTGCCCACATGGTGTTCCAGCAAGTGGAAGGCCTCTACGTGAATAAAGGCGTAAGTTTCAAAGACCTGAAGGAAACCGTCTATTACTTTGCCAAGGAGATGTTCGGCCAAGACACCAAAGTGCGTTTCCGCCCGTCGTTCTTCCCTTTCACCGAGCCGAGCGCCGAGATCGACATTTCGTGCCTCATCTGTAAAGGCGAAGGCTGCAACATCTGCAAGCAGTCGGGCTGGGTAGAGATCGGCGGTGCCGGTATGGTGGACCCCAACGTATTGGATAACTGCAACATCGACTCCACTGTATACTCTGGTTTCGCTTTCGGGATGGGTATCGAGCGCATCACCATGCTCCGTTACCAGATCAAAGACCTGCGCCTGTTTACCGAAAACGATGTACGTTTCCTACGGCAGTTTAAAGGGGTGATTTAATTTTTGATTTTTGAATGAGTGGTTGAGTGAATGAGTGATTGTTTATTTTTTGATTGAGGAGTTATTCATTGGTTTGATGATGTGGCCTATTAGTCCAAATGACTGGCATAAATCGTAAATCGATCACTACTTGAATCATTAAATCAGAATTCACTAACTTATACCTAATCACTCAACCACTCAATCGCTAAATCACTCAATCACTAAATCACTCAATCATGACTTTCGAGGACATCAAAACCATAGGTATAGTGGGTGCCGGCACCATGGGGCAAGGCATTGCGCAAATCTGTGCGCAGGCTGGGTATAAAACCATCCTGTTCGATATCAATGCGCAGGTGCTCAAAAAAGCTGAAGCCACGACCGTGATGAACCTCGACAAAGGTATAGAGCGCGGCAAACTGACCGAAGCTGAGAAACAAGCTGCCTTGGCAAATCTTACCTATACCGGCGATACGCTTCAGTTGAACTGCAACGTTATCATAGAAGCCGTGGTAGAGCGCCTGGAGGTGAAGCAAAGTATTTTCAAGGACCTGGATGCGGTCAACACACCGGATACTATTTTTGCCTCCAACACATCGTCTATACCTATCACGCGCATTGCGGCAGGTATACCGCATCCGGAGCGCGTAGTAGGCATGCACTTTTTCAATCCAGCCCATATCATGAAGTTGGTGGAAGTGATCTCAGGAGCGGCCACTTCACCGGAAGTAGCTGAAACCATCCGACAATTGGCTCTGAAGCTGGACAAAAAACCGGTGATGGCAAAAGACGCCCCAGGCTTTATTGTGAACCGGGTGGCGCGCCACTTTTATGTAGAGGGGCTCAAGCTGCTCGAAGAAGGCGTAGCCGATGCCAAAGGTATAGATCGCCTCATGCAGGCCAGCGGCTTTAAGATGGGGCCCTTCGAACTGATGGACCTGATCGGCGTAGACACCAATTTCTCTGTTACCTCCTCCATGTTTGAGGCTTTCCATTATGACCCGAAATTCAGACCGAGCCGCATACAGCAGCAGAAAGTGGACGCCGGCCACCACGGCCGCAAGTCTGGCAAAGGCTTTTACGATTATCAGTAGGTTTTTCTACCTGCTTGCCTTGGTGCTGCTGGCCTCATGCGGCAGTGACAACCAGGGGCCCGGCATTCCCAACGTGCCGGTGAGCGAGCAGATCAACGTGAACAGCCAACTGTACACACGCCTGCGGCAGGACGGTGGCTACGTATACCTGAACTCCGGTTACAAAGGCATTATCGTGATCCGACAGAACGCAAACCTATACCTGGCTTTCGAACGCGCATGCCCTTACGACCCTACTGCCGGCGCACCTTGCGGACAGGTGGAGGCAGACCAATCCAACCTGTTTATGGTAGACGCTTGCTGTGGTTCGCAGTTCAATTTTCAGGGTGGCGTAATGGCGGGTCCCGCCGTGTACGGCCTCCGGCAATACCGAACTGCGCTGAATGGCTCCCTGCTCTCCATTTTCAATTAAAATTTTCAGATTGATTCCCAGAAATTTACGCTTCCAGAGAAGATTTTTTTAGGACAGGACTTGCATAATCTCAAAAAGAGCCGTAATATTGCATCATAATTCAACGGCACACCGCCGGCGAAATAACCGAAACACTCTTCCTTAGCTCAGTCGGTTAGAGCATCTGACTGTTAATCAGAGGGTCCCTGGTTCGAGCCCAGGAGGGAGAGCAAAAAGCCACTCAACTGAGTGGCTTTTTTTGTTTTATACCCTTTCGGTTAAGCATTCCTTTACAGCTTGCCACTGCTTAAAAGCCAACCTTTTCCCAAAAAAGTAAGTATCTGATATATATATGACAATTTCGTCATATTAACCGCGGCCTCGTATTTGAGTAGAGCATATGGTGCCGTGCTATCACTTAAACTAACTAAGACTATGAACAATATAAGAGCATACTTATCCGTACTATTCGTGCTGATGGCAGTTACGCTAAGCAGCTGCGAATTAATAGGAGACATCTTCGAGGCGGGCATGTGGACCGCCCTCATCATCATCGTTCTGATCGTGGCCCTGGTGGGCTGGCTGTTCAGCCGATTCAGACGATAAGCTTAATACCTAACAAAAGAAAAGGGAGCCAAATGGCTCCCTTTTTGATTTCCGTATACCTTAATAAACTACTTTGCGTTTGTGCGCTTCGGCATGGTGCCCAGTATGTAGTCCCAGAGCGGAGACGACACCCCATAGGCCACGTTGGGGTCTTTGTAGTGGTGAATGCTGTGGTGGATCCAGAGTTGCTTCAGGAAGTTTTTAGGCGGTGCATAGGCGTGCACGGCGTAGTGCACGAACAGGTATAGTGCATAGCCAAACAGCATACCGGCTACCACGCCAAACACAAACTGCCCGAAGATCAGCTTAAACACAAAGAAAAAGAACGAAGCGATGAACAAACTCACGATCGGCGGCATGGCCAGGCGCTCTTTGTCTTTCGGGTACTCGTGGTGGTTGCCATGAAAAGTATACTGGATGCGTTCCTTCATCGGCGTGTCTGTGTCCATGTGGAACACAAAACGGTGCGCGCAGTACTCTATTAGCGAGAAGATAAGCCAGCCCATCAGAAAGAAGCTGATCGCCTCCAGCACATTGATAAAACTGTAGGTGATCCCATAGTAGATCAGCCCGATGGCAATAACAATGAAGATGGAAATAGGCAGTGCGATGTGTGTACGGGTCAGTCTTTCCAGCACAGGGTTCNCGTTCCTTCATCGGCGTGTCTGTGTCCATGTGGAACACAAAACGGTGCGCGCAGTACTCTATTAGCGAGAAGATAAGCCAGCCCATCAGAAAGAAGCTGATCGCCTCCAGCACATTGATAAAACTGTAGGTGATCCCATAGTAGATCAGCCCGATGGCAATAACAATGAAGATGGAAATAGGCAGTGCGATGTGTGTACGGGTCAGTCTTTCCAGCACAGGGTTCTGGAATATCTGGGCTTGTCCTTTGTGATTGGGTTTCATAGTCAGGTTTTGCTAAAAACGGATTTTAACTGCAAAATTAGTCAAATATTAGGTATACCGTATGTATTTATCCGCTGCAATACATAAGCGGTAACGCGGAGTTTTTATTATGGTTTAACTAACGATTCTAATCGTTCAATGTTATACCTTTTTCCCGATACCGTATACCTGGCCTGTTTGTAGAATACCCGTCGTGCAGCTAATGTTTTGACTATGAAATCCTTCAGCTCCACTTCATTTTTTTGAGCCAGCAGGGGGCGCTGACGTAGATCTGTCGCAAGTAGGCGTTGGGTGAGTTCCTCAGCCGGCACATCCAGAAAGATGCTGGTGCCGTGCTGGTTGATAAAATTCATGTTGTCGAAGAAGCAGGGGGTGCCGCCGCCTGTAGCAACAACAACCAGTTCAAATTCACGCAACACTGCCTCTAGCGCCTGCCGTTCCTTTTGCCGGAATAACTCCTGTCCTCCTGCCTCAAACAGTTGCGCAATGCTACTGCCTTCCCGTTGCTCGATGTACTCGTCGAGGTCCACGAAGGTATAGCCGAGCCGCCCGGCCAGCTCACGTCCCAGCGTGGTCTTGCCGGCACCCATCATGCCGATCAGGAAAATGCGCTGCGTGTTCAAAGCCAAGGTAAAGCGTTTCGCTTACAGTAAACTCACCAGTTCCGACACTTCGGGCGTATCGTTGTGGTGCCATAAGCCTTTCACGGTGCCGTCCTCCAGCAGCATAGTGCCGGGGTTGGAGCGCATCATGGTCTTGAGCACGGTGCCGTCGCCGAAATAGTAAGGGGCAGCCAAACCAACCTCGTGGCGGAAAGCCTCAAACTCCTGTCGGCCAGACGAGGTGATGATCACCGGTGTTATACCTTGCTGTTCGGCTTCCTGCACCAGCTTGCTTATCTTATCGATGTCGCTTCGGTTGGCTTTCTCTATACTATGCACGATCACCAACAGCTTTTTACCGCTCAGGATCTCCTGCGTGAAGTCGCCCTGATCGTTCCATACGTTGAAGTCCGTGATCTTCGGACCGTCCTCCGGATTCACGGCAACCATCTCTTTGAAGGTATAGGCATCGTCCATCGGGTAGTCCTCAAACTCCTGCTCCTGTCCGTCTTTCACCATCACGTATTTGTAGCGCAGTGGCGCCGAGGGCTTCATCAGGGCCGGAATGTTGTTGCCTATTTTATAAGCTCGGAAGTCGACATAAGGCAGGTGCTCATAAGCATACCAGCCAATGCCTACCGAAACCAAGGCGGTGAGTGCTGTTACGGTCGCTCCTACTTTAGGCTGTACCAGCGGCTGCAGGTAGCGCTTATTAAGAAGCAGCCAGACGATCATCACCAGCAGCACGATGTCTTTGGTAAACGACTCCCAAGGCGTGAGTTTGATGGCATCGCCGAAGCAGCCGCAGTCCGTCACTTTGTTGAAGTAGGCCGAGTAGAAGGTCAGGAAGGTGAAGAACACGATCATGGCTAGCAGCAGCCACAGCACTTCCTTGAGCTTCCAGCGGAGCAGCAGCGCCACGCCCAGCACGATTTCGGCCGCACTCAGAAAGATGGACAGAAACAGCGCCGCCGGCACCAGCGACAGGAACACAGGCGAAATATCGTGGGCGAACACTTCAAAATACTCTTCCAGTTTAATAGCCGTGCCTACCGGGTCGTTGATCTTGATCAGGCCCGAGAAGATGAACAGCACGCCCACAAAGAGCCAGAAAAATTTGGTGATGTATTTCATGGTTTACCTCCCCCCTGCCCCCTCCTAAAAACAGGAGAGGGTGGGAATTATGTTTGTGTTTTAAAGTTGTAACTAAATGCCAAGCTCTCTTTTTTTCTTATTTACTAAGCCACCCATCTCACTTAAATCTTTAGTGAAACCTCCTACACTTAGTCCGCTGCGGTTAGTTGCAAAAAGAATATAATCTTCGCGCCCCTTGATTTTTAGTTTATATAAAGGTGGAAAAATAAACTGTAGTAAATCTATTGACTCTACCTCTAACCAGCTTACTTCTATCTCTTCACTGCCTCTGTTCACTTTTATCTTCTGGTTACCTAATTCAACCATCGCAAACTTGTCCTGAAATAGCAGAAACATAAGTATCGCTAGTAAACCAACCAGAATGAAAATTAAGAAAGTAAACCAATCCATCGCTTTGTGCTCGCCATTGAATGTTGCCAGTTCAGGATCTATAACATTTAGGGCAGGTATTGCTATAAATAAAAGACCAAAGAACAATAGACCGTATTTAAGTGAACCGTAGGCAAGTTTATCGCTTTTCATCTGTTGATCTTAAATTTTAACCTAAACTGTCATTTCTAATAGAGGGCAAGGGATTAGTGAGAAATCTGAAACTGTTTCGGTTTACAAGCCTCCAGATCTCTCCTATCGTCGAGATGACATAATTGCGTCTTGCTTATACCTTACTTCACCGTCTCCGCAAAGCCCGACTTGATCAGCGCGAACACCGCGTAGTTGATCATGTCACGATAATTGGCTTCTACGCCTTCCGAGATCAGAGTATGGCCTTCGTTGTCTTCTATCTGCTTGGTGCGGTAGAGCTTCATCAGGATGATGTCGGTGATGGAGCTCACGCGCATGTCGCGCCAGGCCTCGCCGTAGTCGTGATTCTTGGCGTTGAGCAGTTTGATGTTCTCCTCGATCTGGGCGGTATACATGCGCTCCACCTCCTCTGCCGAAAGCGTCAGTTCGTCGCTCTCCTGCAAACCAAGCTGCATCAGCGCGATCACGCAGTAGTTGATGATGCCCACAAACTCGTCGCGGATGTCGTCTTCCACCATTTGCTTGCCCTTCTCCTGAATAGAGCGGATGCGCTGTGCCTTGATAAAAATCTGATCGGTGATGGACGGCAATCGGAGCACGCGCCAGGCGGTGCCGTAATCTTTGGTCTTCTTGACGAAGGTATCTTTGCAGCGGTTTACTACCTGATTATATTCCTGGAGTGTTTGACTAATCAACTTTTTAGCTTTAATTTTAAACGATTGACAGATACGCCAACATTGGAATCGAAAGATAAGTTTTTTCGAAGGAAAAGCACACTTAACTGCCGCGGAAAAATCCTTTCGCTGGACACGCCGCTAGTCATGGGCATCCTCAACGTTACGCCTGACTCCTTTTATGCAGGCAGTCGCCTGAGCTCTCTCGACGATGTGTTGCACCGCACCGAAGCCATGCTGCGCGACGGCGCCGACATCCTCGACCTCGGGGGTTATTCGTCCCGACCGGGAGCTGTGGAAGTCTCGGAGGCCGAGGAATTGGATCGTGTTATACCTGCCGTGAAGGCCATCATGCAGCGCTTTCCGGAGGCCATTATCTCCGTGGATACCTTCCGTGCCAAAGTAGCTGAGGCCAGTATAGAGGCGGGCGCTTCCATCATCAACGACATTGCGGGCGGCAACCTCGACGAGGCCATGTTCGAAACCGTGGCGCGACTGCAGGTACCGTACATCCTGATGCACATGCGCGGCACACCGCAGACCATGAACAGCCTGACGGACTACAACGACCTGGTGCTGGAGGTGATTGAGGAGTTGCAGGCTAAAGTGGCGCAGCTGAAGAACCTGGGTGTGAACGACATCATACTGGACCCGGGGTTCGGTTTTGCCAAAACCGTGGACCAGAACTTTGAGCTAATGCGTCGCCTTGAGGAACTTCGCATACTCGAGCTACCGTTACTAGTGGGAGTATCCCGCAAGTCCATGACCTACAAGTACCTGGGCATCGACCAATCTGAAGCACTGGCTGGCACAATAGCCCTTAACACCATCGCGTTAACAAAGGGCGCCGACATTTTGCGGGCGCACGACGTAAAAGAAACTAAACAGACTATCCAACTATACACGAAAGTAGCGCATTGATTCCTTTATTTACACTGGGTTTTTTGGAGATTGAGTTGCTGGATGTGCTTGACATCCTGCTCGTCACGGTATTGCTCTACCAACTCTACAAGCTCCTGACCGGTAGCGTAGCCCTCAAAATTTTCCTGGGGCTGCTCTCCGTATACCTGCTATACCTAGTAGTAAGAGCGGCTGGCATGGAGTTGCTCAGCATTATCCTCGGCCAATTTATGGGTGTAGGCGTGCTGGCGGCCATCATCGTTTTCCAGCCTGAGATCCGGCGCTTCCTTTTGCTGATCGGCAAGACCACTGCCTTCAACAACGACCGCCTGTTCCGTGGTTTCCCATGGCGCCGCGATCAAGTCGAGAAACTCAGCCTCACTCCTTTTATTGAAGCCGCTAAATCGCTGGCCGCTAAAAACACAGGTGCGTTGATCGTTTTTGCCAAGAGCTCTGAACTGAAATATTACGCTGAGTCCGGTGACCTCATCGATGCCGTGATCTCGAAGCGGTTGCTGATGTCGATCTTCAACAAGACGAGTCCGCTGCACGACGGCGCCGTGATCATTTCGGGCAATCGCATCAAAGCGGCCCGCTGCATTTTGCCCGTAACTGAGAACAACGACATACCTGCTTCGATGGGACTGCGCCACCGCGCCGCCATCGGCCTGAGTGAGGTGACGGACAGTGTGGTGCTGGTGGTATCTGAAGAGACAGGCCAGATCGCGCTCGTGCGCAATGCCGAGGTATACCGCAACCTCTCCTCTGCTGACCTGCGCGTGAAGCTCAACCAGTTCCTGTTCGATACAGACCAGAGACCGGTCGCTGCTCCGGCCCCTGCCGAAAAGCCGGTGAGCGCGGCATAAGGTATAAGCCATAAGCTAATAGCGAAGCCAGCCTCTCGGGGCTGGCTTTTTTTATTTGCCGAAGCAAAGGTTTCCTGGTAACTATACCTGCTTTTAGGCAACACTTCATTGAGGGCTCAGACCACAATGTGTAGAAGTTGTTCCCCACCTTCCTACGCGCTTCCACAATCTGGACAAAACACCATTTACAACTAACAGCCTGATAATCATTGGTTTGATTCTAAAACAAACTTGTGGCACGGTTATGCCAATAGGGCTATCCGAAATCAAATGTTAATCAGAACTAAACTAACACAATATGAAAAAAGTAACTTTTTTAGCAGCCGCCATCGCCCTTCTTGGATTTACATCAATCGATGCAAACGCACAAGCTACCCAGGCTGCTGAGCAAGCCCAGACGCAAACTCAGAACGACAATAAAGAGAAAGTTACCAAAGATCAGCTTCCAGCCCCTGTAAAGGCGGTATTGGATCACGAAACTTATAAAGAGTGGACGGTAGGCGACATCTACAAAGTGAAGCCAGCTGAAGGTGCTGCCGACGCGAAAGTTGTTTACGAGATCAACCTGACCAACAAAGAAGGTCAGTCTGGTACAATCACTCTTGACGAACAAGGCAAAGACGCTTCTAAAGAAGACTAGCCTCAGCGCATTTACGATAATACTTAGAACTAACTATGGAAAGGGCCTCCGCTTAGCGGAGGCTTTTTTGCGTTTATACCTTAAGCCCTTCTTTTCCAGAATACCCAATAGGCCAGCAACCCAAAAACGGGCACCACCCACAGCACCACCATCCAGAGCAGGCGCTCCGTCAGGGTATAATCTGTTTTGAAGATCAGGTGCAACAGCGAAAACACCACCAGTAGGTAGTGGGCCACCACCAGTAGCACAATAGAGCCAAAGAAAGGATCGTTTTGGATAAAGCAGAAGAGCATAGGATTAGCTTATGGATGAAAAGATTCTTAGAGTTTACCGCTTAAAAGCCTTGAATATTCCTTCGCTTCAGTAAGTAGCGTATTTTCTGGGTCTATTGAATCATCTTCAAAGCGATTGTGACCAGTTGTTTCGTAGTGCAGCAGTTTTCCGTTGACGAAGTAATAGCGGCCATCAAAGGTCTTCTCAGTTTTGTCCAGGTTAAATGAACCTTTCTCTGTGTCATACACAAAGTTGTTGAACTGTTCATGTACGAAAATCAGCCCATCATCCTGGAAATAGTAATCTTTGGTTTCGAAGCCGTTTGAAAGCCCTACCCACAAACTAATTTTTCTGATAGAGCCTCCTCCGTACAGACCTTTTAATTCACCTCCTCCATCCGGTTGATTCTCCAAAAAAGCTTCTGCATCCAGTACAACTTCGGTAATATTAGTATCGGCATTAATAGTTGAAACTTCTTTCAATATCTCTTCTATCAAATGCTCTTTTTGGGATTGACCGCAAGCTGTCGCGACTACTAAAAAAGATAAAAGTACACTAATAATAAATCGGTATTTCATCAGGTAACTACCCAAAAATAATCTGACTGACAAACCACGCCAGGTAGGCTAGTGCCGGGGCACAAAGCAGAAGTATTATCCCCAGGTTCACCCGCACCCACTGTGGGTTGAGCATAATACTAAGATAAGCCTCCGCTGAAAGTAGGATTGAGAAGTAAAAGGTGATTTGAAGCAGCGTACCCGTCAGATTAACCTCTCCCCGCATGTCGGCTGTGGCGTAGGCCAGAAACGAAATCACCAGCCAGGCCAGCACCGTGCCGAGCAGCAACTGTCCAGCCTTTATTTTGACGTTGTTCATAGGTATAGCGGGTATAGATGAAAACCGTGCCTGACAAGGTAATAAAAAAAACAGCCGCTCCCCCAATGGAAGCGGCTGTTTCTATACCTCGATAGTTTTGCAATTCTACTTGATCACACCCAGCTCGCGACCTACTTCTATGAAGGCGGTGATACACTTGTCGATGTGTACGCGGTCGTGCACGGCAGAGAGTTGCACCCGGATACGGGCCTGTCCTTTTGGAACCACTGGGTAGTAGAAGCCGATCACATAAATGCCTTTGTCGAGCATGCGGGTGGCAAACTCCTGCGCCAACGGGGCATCGTAGAGCATCACCGGCACGATCGGGTGATCGCCGGGCTTGATGTCGAAACCAGCGGCTGTGATCTGCTCACGGAAATACTTTGTGTTCCATTCCAGCTTATCGCGCAGCTCGGTAGTAGAGCGCAGCATGTCGAGTACGGCAATGGAGGCGCCCACGATAGACGGCGCTAGTGAGTTGGAGAACAGGTATGGACGCGAACGCTGGCGCAGCATGTCGATGATCTCTTTTTTGCCAGACGTGAAACCGCCCATGGCGCCGCCCAGGGCTTTGCCCAGCGTGCCCGTGATGATGTCTACTTTGTCCATCACGTTGTGGTACTCGTGCACGCCACGGCCGGTCTTGCCCATAAAGCCAGTCGCGTGCGAATCGTCCACCAGGATCAGGGCCTTATACTTGTCGGCCAACTCTACGATCTTGTCGAGCTGCGCCACCGTGCCGTCCATGGAGAAGGCGCCGTCGGTTACGATGACGCGGTGCTTGGTCCCGGCATTTACGGCTTCCTGCAGCTTGGCCTCCAGGTCTTCCATGTTGTTGTGCTCATAACGGAAGCGTTGCGCCTTACACAGACGGATGCCGTCGATGATGGAAGCGTGATTCAAAGCATCCGAAATGATGGCTGACTCCGCATCGAAAAGTGGCTCGAACACACCACCGTTCGCATCGAAAGCTGCTGCGTACAGGATCGTGTCTTCCGTGCCCAGAAACTCCGACAGCTTGCGCTCCAGTTCTTTGTGGATGTCCTGGGTGCCGCAGATAAAGCGCACGGAGCTCATGCCATACCCGTGCGTGTCGATGGCGTGCTTGGCTGCCTCGATCACTTTCGGGTGAGCCGACAGGCCCAGGTAGTTGTTAGCACAGAAGTTGAGCACGTGCTGCATCTGCGTGGTATCGATATCGGCTCCCTGCGGCGTAGTGATAATACGCTCCTGCTTATACAAACCAGCTTCCTTGATCTCGGCAAGCTGTTTTTCCAAATCTGGTTTTAAGGTTTCGTACATGGGTTATCTTCGTTTAGCGGTTACTTGTTTTATGTTGATTGGTCAGGTATAGCACCTGCCTTTTGTTATTCTTCTGTTTTGGGCGGAGGCCGACGCATGATGGGACGGGGCCGTGGTGGTTTCGATTTTTCCGCCTGGTTCTCAGTTATAGGTGGTTCTTCGGTTGATGCCTCCTCGGGTTTGTCTGCTACTGGCAAACTCCCCTCCTGCTGCTCTTCAGCTTTCGGCTTTGCCTCTGGTGCAGCTGCTGCGGGTAGTGCCGGTCGCTTGATGATCGGACGCGGACGAGGCGGCTTAGCTAGCGGTACAGCATTTGGCTCGGCTTCCGGTGAATTTTCAGTTGGCATTTCTCCACCCTGCTCCGCTCCTGAAGTTGGTGCCAATGGTGCTGCTTCTGTAGCAGATACTTTCACTGATGATTCTTCTTCCGGGGATACGTTTGTAGTAGCTTCAGGTATAGCAACGTCCTCCGATGCAGGTTTTGCCTCTTCTGGTTTCGCTTCCGAAGCTGCTGGTTTGGCCAAAGCAGCCGGTCGCTTGATCACAGAACGTGGTCTTGGCGGTTTTGGTGCGTCTTCGGCAGCGGGCTGCGTTGGGCTGTCTATACCTGTTGGCGCTGCTTCCGTCACAGCTGGCTGGTCTTCTATACCTGGAGTCGCCTGCTTTTCCTCCGTAGGTTTCTGCAGAGCAGCTGGTCTTTTGATCACCGGCCTTGGGCGCGGTGGCTTTGGAGCTTCTGCGGCTTTCTCGCTTGCTGGTGTTATACCTGTGGCGGGCTTTTCCGGAGTAGGCATCACTTCTCCTTGAGGCGGCTTCTGCAACGCAGCAGGCCGTTTGATCACGGGTCTCGGACGAGCGGGTTTAGCAGGTTCATCTGAAGTTTCTGTAGTAGCAGCCTGATCAGGTATAGCTTTGGCATCTTGCTCTTCGCTGGCTGGCTGATCTTCTGGTTTTGCAAGGGCGTCCGGGCGTTTAATTACTGGTCTGGCGCGTGGCACTGCAGACTTATCGGCTGCTTCAGTCGGTTTAGCTGCTGCTGCGGTTTCCTCCCCTTCCACTGGTGGTTTCAAAGCAGCTGGTCGCCGTACTACAGGCCTTGGTTTAGGCGCTGCGGCAGGTATAACCGGCTTTTCCTCAGTTGTTTCCTGTGGAACATCACTTGCTACAAGTATAGAAACCGGCGCTTCAGGTATGGCCACTGGAGGTACTGCTTCCGTTCTGCTGGCAGGAGCTGCAGCGCGTCGGGCGGCTGGTCGTGGAGCGGCTGTAGTGGCTAGTCTCGGCACATCTTCTTCGCGCAGGTGGTAGCGCAGGCGCACGTTGTTGAGCACCATTTTCACGGCCACATAAAAGCTATTGGGGTGCATTTGCGCATACATGCTCTCCCAGGCCTGGTACCGGGCCGGGTCTTCTGCCGCAAAGGCATTCCTGTTTATCCGCTTCTTTATGAGGTACTCTTCAAACGTCATAGTGCGCTGACCGTGTGCTATACCTGCAAAGGTACGGAAACAGGCCTGAATCGTGTTTTATATTCGCTCAATCGGCCTTTTATACTACCTAAACCGGCCTTTTGCTCAACAAATATAAGAAAATCGCTCTCCTGAAACAGGATGGCATTATTTCTATTTTAACATTGCGTTACTTAATCATTAAATCTGCTTGCAGCTATTTCAGGACCCGATCAGCCGCCATACCTTTGGTCTGTGGTGAAAATAATAGGTTAAGATTTAATTAGTGAGCTTGAAGCGCTTGCCTTTGGCAGGCGTTTTCTATTTCAGAGCCCCTGGGATTCTTGCGCTTATACTTTCAGGATTGCCCTGAAATCGGTTACTTTGTGCAAATAATTTATCTGACTATGGCAAACACAAGTGACACGGTATTGGTGATTGGTGCCTGCGGACAACTTGGCTCTGAACTCACCCTGGAGCTCCGCAACATGTATGGCGGGTCTAATGTAGTGGCAGCCGATATTGCGGCTCCCAAGCAGGCTGACCTCCGCGACTCAGGCCCATTTGAGAAAGTGGATGTGCTGGACACAAACGTACTGGCCGAACTGGCCTCCAAATATAAATTCAAGCAGATCTATCACCTGGCAGCAGTGCTGTCGGCCACCGGCGAGAAGAATCCGAAGTTCGCCTGGAAGCTGAACATGGAAGGCCTTTTCAATGTGCTGGACCTGTCGCTGGAGCATAAGGTGCAGAAGGTATACTGGCCAAGTTCTATCGCCGTATTCGGCCCGAACACGCCGCGCCAGAACACACCGCAGCATACTATCATGGACCCCAACACAGTGTATGGCATCAGTAAACAAGCTGGTGAGCGTTGGTGCGAATATTACTTCCAGAAGTATGGCCTTGATGTGCGCAGCCTCCGCTATCCTGGGCTGATCGGTTACAAGGCCCTGCCAGGCGGCGGCACCACCGATTACGCCGTGGATATCTATCATAAAGCCTTGGAAGGCGAAACATACGAGTGTTTCCTGAGCGAAAACACGTACCTGCCAATGATGTACATGCCCGATGCGCTTAAGTCAACACTGGACCTGATGCATGCTCCGGCTGAGCAGGTGAAGATCCGTGACTCTTACAACCTAAGCGCGATGAGCTTCTCGCCAAAGGAAATCACCGAATCTATCCGCAAGTTTATACCTGACTTCAAGATTACCTACAAGCCCGACTACCGTCAGCAAATAGCCGACTCGTGGCCGCAGAGCATCGACGACAGCACTGCCCAACAGGACTGGGGCTGGAAACCGGCTTACGACCTGGACGCGATGACGGAGGATATGCTCCTGAACCTGAAGAAAATGAAGGAAGAGCAGACGCTGGCGTAGGTATAGCGTTTCAAAGAATAACCGCGGGTGGTGCGAAAGTATCACCCGCTTTTTTTGCTCAACAAACTATATTTTCATCCCCAGCCCCCTTCTGTAATAATCAGGCATAACATTTGCTTCTCACTATATATTATTACAAATATAAAAAGGAGTTGAAACGATTATATCCTTTGCTTTTCGTTTGCCAATGGAGGCCTCCGCCTTGGATTTGTATTTTAATAAAGATTAAAGATTAGCTACACTTGCACAAACAGCCGCCAGCATCTTGTTGCCGGCTGTTTTCTTATTCAGCAGTTAACCTATATTTTGCACAAAACGTCTACAAGTTACAGAAGTACTATCGCAGGACCTCAGCAGGTATGCGACTACAAAACACGAGATCATGACTGTAACTGATATAAATGACGACAAGCTGCGCCAGCTGATATTTGAAAAAGAAAGAGTGATCGTAAAGTTCACGGACCCGGCTTGCCCGGTATGCAAACAGCTTTCTCCTTCTTTTCGGAAGCTTTCCACGGAGCCTCAATACGACAGCATCACCTTCACGCGCATGAGTGCCAGCGAAAACCCTGTGTCCAGCCAGGAAGTCAAACTATCTGGTACGCCCTTTTTTGCTTCCTACCTGAAAGGAACAATTCAGGAGTGTGGTATTGTTGACACCGAAGAAGGCATCCGCGCTATGCTGACCCGGCTCCTGCAACCTGCTGGTCAGGAATCCTGATTTGCTATACCTTGCATAGGTATAGCGCAGGCGCAAAAACCGTAAATTGCGCCATTATCTAGAAAGCTATACCGCGTGTTCCGACTCACTACCCTACAGCTGGTTTTTATTTTATTCGTATTAGGCGGCCTGCTCACTTTTCAGGCTTGCTCCAGTACTGCCCGCCTTGATGCTATTGCCCCACCAGCTACGGTGGCAAATGCGCCCGTGTACCAACCGAAGCTCTCTTCTATCAGCATACCTGTTTCCATTCCGCTGTCTGCCATCGAAGACAAGCTTAACCAGGAAATACAGGGCACGCTTTACAAAGATGATAACCTGAACGATGACGACCTGACGGTGACCGTGCTCAAAAAGGGCCGCATGACCATCCGGGCCGAGAAGGATAAACTCTACTTCAGTGTGCCGCTGCAGGTATACGCCAAAGGACGCTGGAACTGGAATCCCTGCAAGGCTTGCCCTTCGTTCAGCAAAACCGAGGCTACTTCTTTTGATATGGTCGTGCAAACCGAAAGCCGCTTTGGCCTGACTGACGATTACAAAGTAAACACCATCACAAGCAGCAATTTTGAGTGGGGCAACACCAAGCCTTTCATTCATCTGGGTCCGCTCAAGATCGGACTGTCGCGCTTTATAGAGCCTGCTATGAAGCAGCAGATGAACACGATCGCCCGCCAGCTGGACAAAGAGATACAGAGCCGCCTGAACCTGCGCCAGTACGTAGCCGATACCTGGGTGCAAATGCAGCAGCCCGTGAAGCTGGACAACAACCTGAATGCCTGGCTGACTGTGAGTCCGCAGGAAGTGCGTATGGCGCCCTTATACGCTGAGAATGGCAGTCTGCACACCCGCCTTGGCATCAGCTCATTTATACGGGTGAGCACCGACGGCAAGCCACAGACACAGGTAAACAAGAACCTGCCACGCCTGATCATCGACAGCCGCCTGAGCGACGATATCCAGATCGGTCTGACCGCGACCGTGCCCTATACCCACGCCAGCAGCCTGATGCAGCAACAGGTAGCCAACCAAACCTATACCTTCGACGACGGTAAAAGTCAGCTCACAGTGAACGATGCCGCCATCACCCCAAGTGGCGAGCAGTTGATCCTGATGCTGGACGTAGACGGAAAAACCAAAGCAGGTCTTTTCACTAAAAAGCTGGTGGGCAAGCTATACCTACGCGGTACGCCCTACTACGATCCGCAAACCGCCTCCATCAAACTCCGCGACGTAGACTACGACTTCGACACCAAAGACATGCTGTTGAATACAGCCAACTGGCTCGCCAAAAACAAGTTCAAAGAGATGATCCAAAGTCAGGTGAACATACCGGTGCAGAGCCAGCTGACCGATGTACGAAATATGCTGCAGAAGACGCTGAACCAGTCAGGTCGCCTGCATGAAGCTGTGCTGCTGCGTGGTGCCGTCAGCGAATTGGCGCTCGAGAACATCTACCTGAGCCCAACAGGTATACAGGCCGTTGTGAATGCCCGCGGCACCCTCACGGCCACCATCGATAAGCTGTAGTTCCGGACCGCAGGACTTAAGACATAAGACTTTTTAAAAACGGGAAGGGCTGCCAGGTATGGCAGCCCTTCCCGTTTCTTCTCTTCTATACCGGGCCGGCATAAAATGATTCAGTGTCTTGTATCCCAGCAACTAAAGTTTCTCGATTGGCGTGGGGCTGTTGAACACGCTATCCGGCACCTCGGCTGGAGCGGCTATGTCGGTCAGCTTGAATTCACCTTGAGAGTTGCTGCGGTCGGAGGCCAGTTTTATACTTCCGTAGTCTTCGTAATCACTCCAGCGCCGGGTAAAGGAGGGCTCGGCATCCTCTGCGCTTCGGAAGAAGGCCCACTGCGTTACCAGTCCCTGCTCCTTATCCACCCATAGTCTATACTTGTTCTGCGGCGTGAGGCCCACCTTTGCAAAGGTCATCTCCAGCACATCGGCCGAGGCGCCATCCATGGTTTGCTCCTCGCCCACATGCCGGAGCGTTACGCCCTCGTCCCGCAGCTTAAAGGGCATCACGAGCCAATAGGAGTTGTTTATCCAGAGGGCATAGGCGCGCTCCAGCAGCTTCTGTTTCTCCTCCGGGTCCTGCAGCTCCTGGCCCTCTACGTATACTTTGCCGTCCTTGGTGTCGGTGTTGATAATGGCCACGAGGCTGTCCTGCTCCCAACGGAAGCGGTTCTGGTGTTTGTCCCATACCTGGTACTGGTTGTTGAAGGTCCAGGCAAGGTAGCGGGTGTCGTTCCAGCCTTTCTCCCCGCCCATGTTTTCCATCACCTCCCGGGCTATACTTTTGGTTTTATCGTCGGGGCTTTGGGCGCAGCCGGACAGCAGCAGGAACAGCAACAGTGGTTGGAGGAGGTTTCGTAGCAACATCGGGCTATACTTTACGTTCGCTCCCGTGTACGGATTTATACCCGCGCAAGATGCCGCCATTGATAAGCTCTAGTTGCCAACCTAACATTTATCGCTGCCGTATCAAAAAGCTATCCTGATACTGACAAGCGATATGACCAAATCCATAACCAGCATTATATTCCCTCTCACAAAGAACACCTTCAACGGGTTTCTGGACAATGGCTCCCTGATGCTCGCGGCGGCGCTGGCCTTCAACGCTATTTTCTCTATACCTCCGTTGTTGGTCATCATCATACAGGCAGCCGGTTTCTTTTTTGGCGAGCAAGCTGTTTCCGGTGAGCTTTCAACACAGATCTCCACCGCTATCGGCCCAAGCGCAGCCGAATCCATCGAAAGTATTGTGCAGAATGCGGCTTTGAGCGAAGGAGGTGGTATAGCGTTCTGGATAGGTATAGGTACGTTGATTTTTGCCTCCACTACTTTTTTTGCCACCCTGCAGGAGTCGCTGAACCGGGTATGGAACGTGAAGCCAAAGCCAACAAACGGGATCGTGAAGATGTTGAAAGTGCGCATGTTCTCTTTTGGCATCGTGCTGAGCATCGCCCTACTGATGCTGGTGTCGCTTCTGCTGAGTGCTGTCATCTCGATCCTGAGCGATTACCTCCGGGCCATCTTCGACAACTACCTGACTTTTATATCGCCTGATGTGCTCTACTTTCTCATCAAGGCCATGGATTTCATCCTGTCAGTTGCCATCATCACGGCTCTGTTCTCACTTATTTTCAAGTACCTGCCTGATGCCTTTATCAAATGGAAAGATGTGTGGGTAGGCGCTTTGATCACTGCTTTGCTGTTCACGATCGGTAAATTTCTGATCAGCTGGTTTATCAGTACCAGCGATCCGGGTTCGGCTTACGGAGCGGCAGGCTCCATCATCGTGATTCTGGTGTGGATCTATTACTCGTCGCTCATTGTACTGTTCGGGGCGGAGTTTACCCAGCAGTACGCTGCAGAGTTTGGCCAGGAGATCCGTCCGAAGGCCCATGCGGTGCTGTTCAGGGAGCAGGAAATCACTGATAACCCGCACGACATCTCCAGTGGCAGACCAAGGCCGGAAGGCAGGTTCAACAAAGCCAGTTAATCGTAAACTTAGGTATAGCAAAAGGCCCCTGCTACAGGTATAGCAGGGGCCTTTTGTATTTGTGACAGGTATACCTTAAGCGGGCTGTTTCTCCTTTACGGCAAGCTGTCCGCAGGCGGCGTCGATGTCTTTGCCGCGGCTGCGGCGCACGTTCACCTGCACGCCACGATCGGCGAGGTAGTAAATGAAATTCTGCCAGCGCTCTTCGTCAGTATTTTTAAAGTCGGCGTTCTCGATCGGGTTATACTCGATCAGGTTGATCTTGCAGGGGATCACTTTAGAGAAACGGTACAGTTCTTCAGCATCCTGCAGGGTGTCGTTGAAGTTCTGGAATACGATGTACTCATAAGTCACTTTGCGGCCCGTCACCTCATGGAAGTGCTTCAGGGCATCCGTCAGTGCCTCTAGTGAGTTTGTTTCATTGATCGGCATGATCTGGTTGCGCTTCTCGTCGTTGGCGGCGTGCAGCGACAGGGCCAGGTTGGCTTTCACACCATCGTCAGCCATCTTTTTGATCATTTTGGCTATACCTGCTGTGCTTACTGTAATGCGGCGTGCGGCCATACCTAAGCCGTCGTGTGCCGTAATGCGCTCGATGCTCTTCATTACGTTGGCATAGTTTAGCATCGGCTCACCCATACCCATGTACACGATGTTGGAAAGCGGCTGACCATACTGCTCCAGACTTTGCTGGTTGATGCGCACTACCTGGTCATAAATCTCGGCGGCATCGAGGTTACGCACGCGGTCCATGTAGCCGGTAGCGCAGAACTTGCAGGTAAGCGAGCAACCTACCTGGCTACTCACACAGGCCGTTTTACGTTCTTCGTGAGGTATAAGCACACCTTCCACGATGTTGCTATCGTATAGTTTGAAAGCAGATTTGATAGTGCCGTCGTTGCTGATCTGCTTGGTAGCCACCTGCACCGCGTTAATGGCAAAGTGCTGGTCCAGCTTTTCGCGCAGGGCCAGGCTCACGTTGTTCATCTCCTCAAACGACTGCGCCGAGTGCTTCCAGATCCACTCATAGACCTGTTTGGCACGAAACGCTTTCTCGCCCTGCTCCACGAGCCAGGCCTTTAAGTCGTCAAGTGACAGCTTACGGATGTCTTTTTTAGTTAAAACGGGTATATCTGCAATCAAATTCATACCACAAAATTACAAAAATACTTAGGCTTTAGTTTCAATCCGGGCTTTTACTTCGTCGGGTAGGGCCATTAATTTTCGTTCCTGGTAGTTAAAGCACAGCATACCTGTTTTAGCACGGGCTACTTCCCTGCCGTTTTGGTTGAGCACATGGTAGGTAATATCGAAGCCATACTTGTGCACATCGTCGAATGCCAGCCGCAGCGTCAGCACATCGCCATAGAAGCCTTCGCCCTTGTACTCGATCGCCACATCGGCCATAATCAGGCTGGCCCCGCCCAGGTCGAGCTCGTTATAGCCGAAGTGTTTCAGCAACTGCAGGCGGGCTTCGTGCAGGATGGAGAGCAGGGCATCATTGCCGAGATGGGCGCCGTAGTTCAGGTCGGTGATGCGAACAGGTATAGTGGTCTCAAAAGAAACGTGCGTAGGTATAGCTACTTTGATGCGGGGCATGGGGTGAATTGTTAAATGGTTAAATTGTTGAATAGTTGGTTGTGTATGATTGGGCAGGTCGCGACCTGTCCCTACGGTAACTAAAACGCTCTTGAAAAAGAATGTCCTAATTAACTGCGTATAAGTAGAGTTAGAGTTAGAAAAGTAGTGAGTTAGGAAATCAAGCCGCGGAACAGTATAGCACGTTCATCATCCCTCCATAGTCATTCCTAATTATTCATTCCTTATTCCTCACTATTCATTAATCATTATTCATTCCTCATTATTCTCCAACCATTGCTTACATTTGTAAAGTAAACAAATAATCATGCATCTCGAAATCAGGCAGACCAAAGACGGCTCCAACACCCTGTATGTGCCCGAACTGAACGAGCACTACCACTCGGTGCATGGCGCTTTGCAGGAGTCGCAGCATGTCTTCATTAAGCACGGCCTGGAGTATGTGCTTAATCTGCGCAAGGACATCAAAATACTGGAGGTAGGATTTGGCACCGGCCTCAACGCCATCCTCACCTACCCTTTTGCGTTGGCTCAAAAAGCCTTCATCCAATACGATACCCTGGAGAAGTTTCCGCTGACCATGGACGTAGTAGAGCAACTTCAGTTTGATAAAGTAATCCTGAATCCGGAACTGCACGATGCGTTTCTGGACTTGCACAAAGCCCCCTGGAACGAGCCGGTCGATGTGATCCCCTACTTTACTTTACAAAAGATCCACGAAACACTCGAAGAGTTCGTGCCGCCACGCGCTTACTACGACCTGATCTACTTCGACGCCTTCGCTCCCGAAAAGCAGCCCGAGCTGTGGTCTGACGAGATGTTTGCCAAGCTGTTTCAGGCCACTCGCCCTGGTGGTGTACTGGTTACCTACTGTGCGAAGGGCTCGTTTAAGCGCAGCCTCAAAGCAGCCGGCTACGAAGTAGAGGCCCTGCCAGGCCCTCCGGGCAAGCGTGAAATGACGCGCGGCCTCCGACCAGTCGAGTAAAACTTTTTCTCTCGTTTTCGGTTGAGGTATAGTATACCTGAAGTAGAAAACATACCCAAACGAACGATGAACAATCAAAATAATAATAGTCCATTTTATAATCTCTCGGCCACATCATTGCAGGGCAAGGAAGTGGACATGGATCACTTAAAGGGAAAAGTCGTGCTGGTAGTGAACACGGCCAGCCACTGCGGTTTCACGCCTCAGTACGAAGGCCTGGAAAACCTCTATAAAAAATACAAGGACGATGGATTGGTGATACTTGGCTTCCCTTGTAACCAGTTTGGCAACCAGGAGCCGGGCGGCAAAGAAGAAATAGAGCAGGGCTGCTTGATCAATTATGGCGTTAGTTTCCCGATGATGGAGAAAGTGGACGTAAATGGCCCCAATGCCCATCCGGTATTTCAGTATCTGAAGTCGGAACTGGGTGGTCTGCTGGGCAGCCGGGTGAAATGGAACTTCACTAAATTCCTGATCGATGCCAATGGAAAGCCGGTAAAACGCTATGCTCCGATTACCAAACCCGAGAAAATAACACCGGATATAGAGCGCCTGCTACAGAAGGCTCAGGTAACTCCAGATAGAGTAGAACAAGCTAACAAATAGTATATCAGCAAGTTGCAAATCTCAACTTAGGGTACTGATTATATGGTTGAACAGGTATAGCAGGTTTAGTCTATACCTTCATTTTATACCAAGCTGCTTAATCTTAGCTCCTTACAGCCATGTTTCATCTTAACAAAGTATAAAACAGACACTTACAATTCCACTCGTCTGATTTTTTTTCGGACTCTGCTACAAAAATTGTTTTATTTCTGGAATTAAGTCTTATTTTGCATTGTCTTAAAGCATTGAAAGCAAATCAACAGGAAGCAAAATGAAGAAATTATTACAGAAAGTGGTGAAGCCTTTGGTAACCCCATTCAAGGCGAAGTATGAAGTAGTGTGCACAACTTACCAGGTGATCCCTGGCCTGCCCGTTAACAAGAACGAGTCAAGACACCAGTTTGAGCGCGGCGCAGTTTTGGAGGCCCGTGAATTTTACAGCAAAGTGGTAACCTCAGACATGACCCGCACCATGGCACCTGTTGAAGTGCAGCTGCGCAAAATTTACCTCGGCGGCAAAACAATTGAGCAGGCTGAATTCGGCCCTGTCGCCCAGCTCCGCCAGGCAGTGAATGGCAAGAAGAAATAAACGCTATCGGCGTCCCTTACTCAAAGCCCCGTTGCAGACCTGCAGCGGGGCTTTTTGTTGCCATTCCGGTGCCATCTGGCTAAGCCCCCTAACATCTGCGTGGAGCTTGCGTAATACTGCAAACCAACTATATAGGAAAATCATCCTCCCACCCCAGACCCTGCCAAACGCACCCCGAAAGACCATGAAAAACGCTGCAGTCATTGCGCTGAGAACTGTGGCTACCATACTCATCCTAGCGACCTTTGTGCCGCTACTGCCTTTTAAGGACTGGTATATCCGCATCTTTGATTTTCCAAGAGCCCAGCTATTTGTTATGGCCGCCCTGACACTGCTTTTTTTCCTGGGTATGCGTCTGTGGCGCTTCGGCTTAGACAAAACCTTACTGATGGGGCTGGTCGTCTCTCTTGCCTATGAGGCGGTGAATATTTATCCCTATACCTTCCTCTCCCCTGTAGAAGTGAAACAGGCGCCTGCCGATGCCCCCGCGAATGGACAATTGAGTATCCTGGTCTCCAATGTGTACCAGCATAATGTGGAGCACCAGTTGCTTGTTAACCTGATAAAGGAACGCAACCCCGATCTGCTGCTCACGCTCGAGACGGATAGCATTTGGCAGGAAGCCCTGCGCCCCGCCACCGACGCTTTCCCGGAGCGTGTCACCACCCCCCTGTCGAACACCTACGGCATGCACCTGTACAGCAAACTGCCCCTTCGCCAGACACGCGTCCGGCATTTGCTCGACAAGGAAATTCCTTCTATTAAAACTTATGTGCAACTGCGAAACGGCGTATGGGTGGAACTGCATGCTGTTCATCCCAAACCGCCCGTACCCACAGAAGATGATGACTCCAAAAAGCGTGATGCGGAGATTGTACTGGTCGGCAAAGAAGTGAAGCGCTCTAACTACCCCGTGATTGTGGCGGGAGATTTCAACGATGTGGCCTGGTCGAAGACCACCCTCTTGTTTCAGGAAGTGAGCGGCCTGCTGGACCCGCGCATAGGCCGTGGTTTTTACAACACCTTCCACGCCAGGTATAAGTTGCTGCGATGGCCCCTGGATCATGTCTTTCACTCGGACCACTTCAAGCTGGTGAAACTGGAACGCCTGCCGGACATCAACTCCGATCACTTTCCGATGATGGCTACTCTAAGTTTTGAGCCTGAGAACAAATATGAGCAGAAAGAGCCGCAACCCGATGAGGACACGGCTGAAGAAGCAGCCAAGACCATAAAAGAGGGCAAAGAGGAGGCGCAGGAAGAAGATGATTAAGGTATAGCCTCCGGCCAGACGCCTTCGGGCGTAATAGCATAATCGAGTGGCACGTCGTACACGTTGGGGTCTGTGATGCGCTCCACAGGCGGCTCCAGCGACAGCCCCACCTTCACTACATCTGGCCGGCAGTCGGCCAGAAAGCGGTCGTAAAAGCCCTTGCCGTACCCTACCCGGTGGCCCTGCTTATCAAAAGCCAGCAAAGGAAGCAGCACCAGGTCCACCTCGTTGGCATGTATGATCTGCGCGTCTTGCGGCTCCGGTATACCCCAGGCGTTTTCCACCAGCACGGATGCTTCGGTGAGGTGATGATGGGTGAGCACGTTTTGTGCAGCATCAGTCACGGGCACCACCACCCGCACATCGGGGTGCTCCAGCCGCAGCCGCTCAATAATGGCCCAGGTATTTACTTCGTTATTTTTGATGATGGGCAAAAACACGTGCACCGTCTGCCCCGCTTTTAGCGCAAAGTGCTGGAAAAACAAATCGGCAATGCGCTGACTGCGCACGGCCACCTCGTCGACTGAAAGTGCCCGGCGGCGTTGCAGCATGGTCTTTCGCAGCTCGGCTTTGTGCATTATTCTTCCTCCAGTATCGTGAATTTAAACTCCAGCGGGTCAAAGGCCTCTACCAGCGCAGGTATAAAGTTTGGGTGGTTGGTCTGGTACGAGAGTAAATTATCCTGACGTTCCTGCAGGCTGCCGTTCGGGAAGAGTTTATCTTTCAGGTTCTCGAGTTGCTTGAAGGTCTGCTCGTGTTTGCTGTCGCGGGCTTTTGAAAGCTTCTTTTCGAGCATCTGCAGGGAGTTGATGGCCTTCTGCTGTTCGGCCGCTACGGCTTTCACCAAAGTCGGGTCTATACCTGCGGCCAGTTCTTCTACCTGTTTAAAAATCTGCGCTAAAGCATCGCGCTGCGCCTCCAGGTTTATTTCCGCTTCGTGTAGCTGCGAAGAGAGTTTCTTTTTGAGTTCCTGGTAATCCTGGAAAAGATCGAGTGGCTGCAGACCCAGTTTGTGCATGCGGGTAGCGTTGGGTTTGCTGATGTACAGGGCCGAATTGCGCAGCATGATGATCGGGAAAGTTACCTGATGGGCCTCGAACACCTTGCCGAGTTGGAACCAGTACGCCACTTCGGCGCCACCGCCAATGTAGGCCAGGTTCGGCAGTACCATCTCTTCGTAGAGCGGGCGCAAAATCACGTTCGGACTAAAACGCTCCGGGTGCTGCTGCGCCTCCTGCAGTATTTCCTGCTGCGTAAAGCTAAGGTCGGTGTTAAGCACTTTATACCTGTCGCCTTCCTGCACAATACGTTCGCGCATACCATCCTGCAGGTAAAACAGATTGATCTCGCGGGAGAACACCTGCGGCTTATACCCGAGTTGCTCCAGTTGTGCGTTCGTTTCCTCTACTAACTTATTCGACAGCTGCCCGGTCAGTTCTTTTTCCACTACTGGTAGCAGCGCCTTCTTCAGTTCTTTGTCGTCTCCGTCGATGCTCACCAGACCATACTCCCCGAACAGGGCATGGGTAATGGCGCGGGTCGCGTCGGCCAGGGTGTTGCTGTTACGGTAGGCTTCTTCAAAAACCGGGAAAGCTTCGGGCAGTTCCTCCAGCACTTTTTCCAGGCCAGTTGTAGCGAAGCGGCCTACGGCACCGGTTTGATTCGACTCCCAGGTATAGCGTTTGCCGAACAGATTGAAATGGTTGATTTCCGGGAAGTCGTGGTCTTCAGTGGCCATCCAGTAAACCGGCACAAAGTTGTAATCCGGGTACTTCTCCTTCAGCTGGCGACAGGTGTTGATGGCCGTTACAATCTTGTACACAAAGTAAAGCGGACCTGTGAAGATATTGAGCTGGTGGCCTGTAGTAACGGTATAGGTGCTGGGCTGCTGCAGCAGCGCCAGGTTTTGCTGCACTGCGGGATGGATGTCAGCCACTGAACTATACTGCTCCTGCAGCGCCTGGTACAAGGTATGGCGCTGGGCTTCGGTGAATTGCTTTTCCTCGATCTGTTTACCAAACGCCTCCAGCGTCGGGAAGCGGTTATAGAACCCCTGCAGCTTTTCGCTTTGGGCAAGGTAATCGGCTATTGTTTGGGAGAAGGCGCCTGTAGTGGCATAGTCTACCTTCGTTATTTTCATATCAGTTACTTCCATCTGCTTTGTCTTTTGGTCTGGCATTGCAAGGCTATACCTGCACGGTATAACAAGGTGCCTTTGCCCGGGTTGCGCCACAAAGTTCGTTTTTTTATTCCTGATATACAGCTGTTACGACAGAAAACAGGTATAGGCGGACAGAATAGAGAGTAGGTACGTATACCTATTTGCCAAAATCAGCGTTTATGCCCTCAGACTATACCTGAATCGGCTTTTTGTCAAACACTCTTTTTTCCAGTCAACCATATGGGATTACTAAACGGATTGATGGGCCATGCTTCGGCGGTGCCTGTCGAGAAACTCACCAAAGAATTCCAGCCGATCCTGCTCGAGGACGAACAGATCGAAAAGGCGTTCAAACTCATCCGCGACATGCTTGTGTTCACGAACAAGCGGCTGATCGTGGTGAACAAACAAGGTCTAACAGGTTCGAAGATCGAGTATCAGAGCGTACCCTACGCCAGCATCAAAATGTTCTCAAAAGAAAGCGCCGGTATGATGGACTTTGAAGCCGAGCTAAAGATCTGGCTGACAGGAGAGGCCACGCCCACTATTAAACAGGAATTCCGCAAAGGTGACAACGTGAACGACGCCTACAAGGTGCTGAGCAAATACGTGCTCAAATAAGCTAGAGCGAATTGAGCCAGTTTTCAGCATTTTCAGCCGTTTCGAAGCCCTTGGCAATGCCATCCCGCACCATGCTCATGGCTCTGTCAGTGGAGAGCCGGCTGAAGTAATCGCGTGAATAAACGGCGGCGTGGTATTGCAGGCCTGCCTGCTCTGCCCGAGGGTGCCAATCATAAGCCAGCCAATCAGTCAGTTCTACCCAGAGGCCCTGCACGTCGTAGTGGTTGTCGAGCAGCTTATGGCAGCGCTCTTTCTGCAGGAAAAACAGGATCTGTTCGTAGCCCTGTTTAATTACCTCGCTGGTAAAGGTGCCATGCCAGGTGGCGGCAATGTAATCTTCCACAGCGTTATACTCGAGGGTGAACGAGTCGGTAGTGAGTAATTTAATGTGTCGCATTTGGGAGAGACAGACTAGCTGATAAAAGCCTGCTTTTTGAATGTATAGGGGTTCGAAGAACCATAATACGCAATTATGCCCTAAAATCAAAAAGGGAATTCCTCGTTTGCCGAAGCATCCAAGGAATTCCTCTTTTAATTATTGTCTATACGTGAGTTAAACGCTTAGATCTGAGCAAAATTAAATTATGACTTCGCCATACAGGTCAAAGTCCGAGGAGTCGGTGATTTTCACGTTGGCAAAGTCGCCAATGCGCACATACTGGTTGTCGGCTGGTACGAGCACTTCGTTGTCTACCTCCGGCGAGTCGTATTGGGTACGGCCCACGAAGTAACCGCTCTCTTTACGGTCGAAAAGCACTTTGTAGGTCTTGCCTATTTTCTCTTCGTTCAGCTCTACCGATATACCTTGTTGCAATTCCATAATGGCATCGGCACGCTCCTGCTTCACTTCGTCCGGCACATTGTCTTCTAAGGTATGGGAATGGGTGTTTTCTTCGTGCGAGTAAGTAAAAATACCCAGACGCTCAAAGCGGGTTTCTTCCACCCAGTCGTAAAGTTCCTGAAAATCCTGGTCGGTTTCGCCCGGGTGACCGGCGATCAGTGTCGTACGCAGCGCGATGTCTGGCACGCGCTGACGGATCTGGTCTACGAGCTCGATGGTGCGGCGCTTGCTGATGCCACGCCGCATGGTCTTAAGCATATTGTCGGAGATGTGCTGCAAAGGCATATCTAGGTACTTGCAGATATTCTCGCGCTCTTTCATCACGTCAAACACCTCCATCGGGAACTGCGACGGATAAGCGTACTGCATTCTGATCCAGTCTATACCTTCCACATCCGACAGATTGCGCAGCAGGTCGGCCAGCTTTCGCTCACCATAGTGCTGCAATCCGTAGTAAGTCAGGTCCTGGGCAATCAGAATAAGTTCTTTGGTACCCATGCTGGCCAATCGTTTCGCCTCCTTCACCAGGTCCTCAATCGGACGGTCCACGTGTTTGCCACGCATCAAAGGTATAGCACAGAAAGAACAAGGACGGTTACAGCCTTCGGCTATCTTAAAATAGGCGAAGTGCGAAGGTGTAGTAATCAATCGTTCACCAATCAGCTCGTGCTTGTAGTCTGCCTCCAGCTTTTTGAGGAGCTGCGGCATTTCGAGCGTTCCGAAGTAGGCGTCTACCTGCGGAATCTCTGCTTCCAGCGAGTCTTTGTAGCGCTGCGACAAACAGCCGGTTACGTATAGCTTATCAATCTGGCCTGCTTCCTTGGCATCGGCGTAGCGCAGAATGGTGTCGATAGACTCCTGTTTGGCATTGTCGATAAAGCCGCAGGTGTTCACGATGATAATATTCGAATCGTCGTTTGCAGACTCGTGCGCCACGTCAATCTCGTTGGCACGCAGCTGCCCCATCAGCACTTCCGAATCCACGAGGTTTTTAGAGCAACCCAGTGTGATGACGTTTACCTTGTCTTTCTTTAAACTTCTTACTTTCACTTATCTATGTATTAGCACGGTAATTCCCAATTACTCAAAACCATTGCGGCTGCGCATTAGTTCGATTGGGCAAATGAACTGCAAAAGTACAACATGTTTGGGTAATAACAGAACAGCTTCCGGTATAGCAGGTTGTTCTTTCCGTGCTATACCTGTTCAGCAACACATTTGACAGGTTCCTGGCTTTTCCCAGCGCTCAAATTTCGGCTCAAAGCGGCTGATAAAACCATTTTCTGGCGGCAGACTCGCTTTTCATCACCTCCAAGGCTATTGGCAGATTGTAGCTGGTTATAAGCAATTTGATTACCTGGTACAGGTTTGAGTCCCAAAGATAATCCGGAGACTCCAGTAGGGCGACGCGCTTCAGGGGTGTTCCGGGAATATTACGGACGATATGGTGGATGATGTCTTCGGTGAGCACACCACCCGAGGGCTTGCCAGAGGCCACGATCAGGTTGGCAACCTGCTTCTCCCGAATCGCGACAAACAGCGTGACGATGCTTTCATAGAATTGTTCGGACTCTACACTCAGGTCATCTGACCACTTTACGCTTAATGTATTGGAGGCAGCTTCGTACACCAATTCCATCATCCTGTTTTCGCTTCCAGCCATAAGGGCACCTTCGGTTAAGAGTGGATCTTTGTAAGTGAAGTTGTTTATAGCTTTATAAGAGGTAGTGCTGCCAATTGTTTAGTTTTTGCCCAACAATAGGCTAAAGGATGATCTTGTAGCAAATGTACTGTTAAACGGTCAATGACGGCGGAACAAGCTAATAAAATGCGTTGTAGTTAACCAGAAACTCCACCGTCGTTACTTCGCCCTCCTTTACCTCTACCGGAAAAATGTTCATTTCGCCGTCAAAAAGGTTAGCGTACAGGCCTTGTTCTTCTTTTGTGAAGAGGCTATACCTGCCAGGCTCCAGACGAACTGCAAAGTTGCCGTTGGCGTCTGTCTTCACCTGCGTAATGAGTTTAGTTTGAATGTTGGTGTGAAAAACACCGTCCTGAGATGTGGTTTGCGAACTGTTGGTCAGCTCGTAGATGTACACGGTGCGCTCTACGCCGCCTGGTTGGCTGGGCGGGGCGTCCGGAGAAGGCATTTGGTTGCCGGCTTCCCAGAGAATCTGCCCCCGTATACCTTGTTTAATCTGCATCTGCTGCCCGGTTTGCGTTTTCAGCTCCTGCTGCGTGTTTTGCGCTTCGCCCTCTTGGCCTGAGGTGCCTTGAGTGCCGTTACAAACGGTCAGTAACAGCGAGAGCCCTATCAGCAGCAATTTTCCCATACAGGCAACAGCAAAAATTTATTTGCGGGAGAAGAACGACTCTACGAACTGGTTCTTGTCGAACAACTGCAGATCTTCAATCTTCTCGCCTACCCCGATGTATTTCACCGGAATCTTGAATTCGTCGGAGATACCGATCACAACACCGCCTTTGGCCGTGCCGTCGAGTTTGGTGATGGCCAGCGCCGTCACGTCAGTGGCCTTGGTGAACTCACGCGCCTGAAGCAGGGCATTCTGGCCTGTACTGCCGTCGAGCACCAGCAGCACCTCGTGTGGCGTGTCTTCTGTTATCTTCTGCATCACGCGCTTGATCTTCGAAAGCTCGTTCATCAGACCCACTTTGTTGTGCAGTCGGCCGGCCGTGTCGATGATCACCACATCGGCGCCAATGTCCACGCCTTTTTTTACGGCATCATAGGCCACAGAGGCCGGGTCGGTGTTCATGCCATGCGATACCACCGGCACGCCCACACGCTCGCCCCAGATGATCAGCTGATCCACTGCAGCGGCACGGAAGGTATCGGCAGCGCCGAGCACGACTTTTTTGCCAGCCTTATGGAATTGCGATGCCAGTTTGCCGATGGTGGTGGTTTTCCCCACACCATTTACACCTACGACCATGATCACGTAGGGCTTTATACCTACTGGCAGGTCGAAGTTGGCGCCGTCGCCGGCACGGTTCTCCTCAAGCAGGGCGGCAATCTCTTCCCGCAAAATTCTATCGAGTTCGCTGGTGCTCACGTACTTGTCGCGGGCCACACGCTTCTCAATGCGGTCGATGATTTTTACCGTCGTCTCTACCCCCACATCCGCATGCACCAGAATTTCCTCCAGTTCGTCGAGCACCTCCACGTCTACCGTAGATTTGCCAACGACTGCTTTGCTCAATTGCCCGAAAAAGCTGGTTTTGGTTTTCTCAAGGCCCTTATCGAGCGATTCTTTCTTCTGCTCTTTGCTGAAAAAGTCAAAAATTCCCATCTGCGTGTTTTGTAGGGTGAAGACTATCTCGGTGTGATACGGTAATATACTAAAAAAGTCCCGGTAAAGGGACTTCTTTAAGTATTCTATCTATGTATAAGTAGAGTAGGCTTAATTACTTCTTTAGGAACTCCTGTACTTTGTCAACAGGCACCATCTCTTCTTTAAAGCTGTAAGCACCAGTTTTTGGAGACTTAACGGCTTTGATCACTTTTGCCCAATCTTTACCTGTAGCGGTCTTTAGGGTTGCAACTACCTTCTTAGCCATGGTTATTTAATTTCTTTGTGTACAGTTACTTTTTTCAACACAGGGTTATACTTCTTAAGCTCTAAACGCTCAGCTGTGTTCTTTCTGTTTTTGGTAGTGATGTACCTTGAAGTTCCAGGCATGCCAGTCGCTTTATGCTCTGTGCACTCCATAATTACCTGGATTCTATTACCTTTTGCTTTTTTAGCCATCTCAACAGTAAATTTTTATTTAGGACTGCAAATATACAAGCTTAAATCTCTAATTACAAACAAAGTATAAATTTTTCTGAAGAAGCTTTTTCGAGCCGCCAGAAGTACACGTTTATACCTGCTTATGCGTCTTGCTCTTTCAGAAATCTGTGGGAGAAAAGGGCATACAGTAACATACCAGCAACAGGAATCAGCATCACAGCCGCCAGAAACAGCGTTCTGCCCCACTCGCTTCTAAAGTCTTTCCGGTATATGTCCCACACGATATACATCTGCAGGATAAGTAAGGCGCCAATAACATAATAAAGCGCTGATTCATTAAAGTTTGCATCCATCTTCTTTATACCTGAACAAGTATGCAATATACCTGATGGCCGCCTTAACTACTAGTGTTCTAATGTTGGCAATTTAAAACCATCCAATGCGCTCGGCTGAGCCATGGTCTTCTCGATTTCCGTTACGGTGCGCGGCACCAGTTTCGAGAGGTTTTCCCAGCCTTTTTCAGTGATCAGAATATCATCTTCGATGCGCACGCCAATGCCCCACCACTTCTTGTCGCAGAGACTGCCCTCCGGTATATAAATGCCTGGCTCCACGGTAATGACTGTGTTTGCCTGGAAAGGTCCGAAGCTACCACGATCGTGCACGTCGAGGCCCAGGTAATGCGAGGTGCCGTGCGGAAAATAGCGCCGCACTTCTTCACGTTTCTTAATAACACCCAGCTTCACCAGTCCATCAGCAATCACGGCTTCGGCTGCCTGGTGCGGTGCGTTAAAAGCATTGCCCACCTTGCACTGCTGGAAACCCGCCTCCTGCGCCTTCAGCACCAGTTCATAAATGGCCTTTTGCTCTTTGGTAAACTTGCCGTTGGCAGGTATGGTACGCGTAACGTCGGCGGTATAGCCCAGGTACTCGGCTCCCACATCCATCAACACCAGTTCGTTGCCAGGTATAGCCGGCTTGGCGCTGGAGGTATAGTGCAGCACACAGCCGTTGTTGCCGGCGCCCACTATGCTCGGGTAGCCTACATGTTTCGCCCCGTATTTCTTGAACACGAACTCGTGTATACCCTGCACTTCCATTTCGGACATGCCCGGCTTCATGGCTTTCATCACCTCTATCTGCCCGATAGCCGACATACTTGCCGCCTTGCGAAGGAGATTAATTTCCGCATCGGTTTTCACTTCCCGCATGCCGTCCAGCAGTTGGTCTAGGGTGAAAGCGTCGAGTTTCTGATTAGGTATAGCGGCCACGGCTTTGGTTCGGGAGCGCATATCTTTAGCTTGCAGGTAACCCTGTAGCGACTTGTCATGCTTCAGATCCGGCTCTCGTTGCATGGCCTCCTGAATGTAGGCGGCTACTCCTTCTGCCTGCCCCAGCCCGTGTTCGCGCACAATGCCGTAGAGCATGCTCCGGGTGGCGCTGAAGTTGGCCGGGTACTTTACCTTCGTTTTGAACTGACCGAGCAGGCTAAACAAGTCGGCTTCGTCAGCAGCATCGTCGCGCACGTCATGCGGCAATTCCTTGATCAGGATGTGCTGCAGGTTGATCGTGTCGAGTTTAAAGCCGGCAAAGTCGGTGTTCTCGAGCGTAGCTATACCTAGTTCCTTCTCTGCTCCTTCCACGCCTAGCCTGTTACCGTTCCAGAGTTCCTGCATCTGGTCGTTGGGCTGCACGAACAAAACTTCCTGCACCTGCTTGCCATTCACGTTCTGCGGACTCTGGAAAAGCAGCAGCACCGCATTCGGCTCGGTATAGCCGGTCAGGTAGTAGAAGTCGGGGTCGGGATGGTAGTAGTAGTCCACGTCGTTGGCGCGGTTGCGCACGGGACTGGCAAAAAGAACGGCAACGGAGCGAGGGGGCAGCTGTTGCCGCAGTACCTCTCTCCGTTGCCGGTGAAACTCTTTATCTAAAGTATCAGATGGCTTTCCCGAGCCTGCGTGCGGATGCGCTACTGCCGTAAAAGACAGCCAGCATAACAGTACGCACAGCCGGAAGGCTGCCATTAGTACATAATGAAGCCTTGCTCTACTGCTTTCTTCAGAACGGCAGAAATACCGTTTTTGTTGATTGTTCTCAATGCTGAAGTAGAAACTTTAAGGGTTACCCAAGCATCTTCTTCAGGGATGTAGAAACGCTTCTTCTGAAGGTTCGGATAGAACTTACGCTTTGTCTTATTGTTAGCGTGAGAAACGTTATTTCCTACTTGTACTCTCTTTCCGGTTAAATCGCAAACTCGTGCCATCTTGTATTTTCTTCTAAATTATTTCAATAGGGGTGCAAATATCTATAAAAAGAAACACAATGTCAAAGGCATAGCAGATAATTTTAGCAAAACATGCTCTAAAACAGCTACAAAGGCCTTTAAATTGCGTCACCTATACCTTGTCCGAACCTTTCTCTCCGGCTTCTTTCTTCTTTTTAGTGATGCCATAAGGGCAATTGCGACAGGCGTTTTTGCAGCAATAGCCACGCTTGAGCAGGTACCTGGCCGTCAGCACCATCAGTCCCCGCTCAAAGTAAAAATCCTCTCCTTCTCTCAGATCGCTCACGGCTATACTTCTTTTTAAACGCCAAATATCGGCAAAACCAGGACGCTCACCAAATAACTGTGCTTCTCTCTATACCTTCCTCACAATATCCGTTAAACAAGATATTGCTCCCTGCCGCGCATTCAATACCTAAATCATATAAACTATGTCCCATTTCAACAATTTGAGTGAGGCTGTATCCGTTATGCGCGCCCGCGGCTTCGTGAACACCTTCAGCATACAGCACCAGCAGGTATATTGCTCTGAGCTGAGTAAATCCATTTCCCCTACCCAACTTACCCTGCTCGAGCGGCATATCGTGCCTTCGCCTTCTGCGCAGAGTGGCGAAGAGGAGATATACGGCTTCCGCACCGATGACAACCAGTTCGGCATCATGACCAACATTTACGCCGAGTATGATCCGGAGGGCTTCTACGCTGTGTTCAGACAATGCCTGAAAGGGCAGGCGAGGCGCGCATAGGCTTAGTTTCCGGGCGAGGGTATAATTCAGGCTGTTTATCGCTATATTTACAACAAATCATCAGAAACCCTGTAGATATAGGTTCGGAGTTGCAGCCTGTGGTGCAGCCCTGTCCCGAGTTTCAGACAACAGCTTTTTTAACACATCAACTATGAGCACGCTATCCATTACTTCCAGCCAACAGGCCATCGAAACCGAAGAAAAATACGGCGCCCACAACTACCATCCACTGCCGGTGGTGCTTAACAAAGGTGAGGGCGTATACCTGTGGGACGTGGAAGGCAAACGCTATTATGATTTCCTGTCGGCCTACAGCGCCGTGAACCAGGGACACTGCCACCCGCACATCATCAACGCCCTGATCGAACAGGCAAAGCAGCTTACACTTACTTCCCGCGCCTTTTACAACGACAAGTTAGGTATAGCCGAGAAGTACATCTGCGAGCTGTTTGGCTACGACAAGGCGCTTTACATGAACTCCGGCGCCGAGGCTGTGGAGACCGCCATTAAACTGGCCCGCAAGTGGGGTTATTTGAAAAAGGGTATCGCTTCGCACAACGCCGAGATCATTGTAGTGGAGCGCAACTTCCATGGCCGCACCACGGGCATCATCTCTTTTTCTACCGACCCGGACTCGACCAAAGGCTTTGGTCCGTACATGCCGGGCTTTAAAGTAATTCCTTACAATGATCTGGAAGCGCTGGAAACAGCTCTGAAAGAAAACCCGAACGTATGCGGTTTCATGGTGGAGCCGATTCAGGGCGAGGCGGGTGTGGTCGTGCCGCAGGACGGCTACCTATCCAAGGCACATGCGCTTTGTAAAGAGTATAATGTGCTGCTGATGGCCGATGAAATTCAGACAGGTATAGCCCGCACTGGTAAGCTACTGGCTACGTACTACGACGACGTGAAAGCCGACATCCTGATACTGGGCAAAGCTCTTTCGGGAGGTGTGCTGCCGGTGTCTTGTGTGCTGGCCGACGACGATATCATGCTGTGCATTCAGCCAGGCGAGCACGGTTCTACTTTTGGTGGCAACCCGATGGCTGCCGCTGTGGCTATTGCTGCTTTGGAGGTGATCAAAGATGAAAACCTGGTGGAGAATGCTTACAAACTGGGTGAGATCTTCCGGGACCGCATGAACCAACTGATGGCAAAGCGCCCGGAAGTAGTAACGCTGGTACGTGGCCGCGGATTGCTCAACGCCATCGTGATCAAGCCTGCAACTGACGGCCGCACTGCTTGGGATGTGTGCGTAGAACTGAAGGAGAACGGCCTGCTCGCCAAGCCAACCCACGGTGATATCATCCGCTTCGCACCGCCTTTGGTGATGACAGAGGAGCAACTGCACGAATGCTGCGATATCATCGAAAAGGTGATCATGAAATTCTAAGTCAGGTATACCTGAAACGCATGAAAGGCGAGGCTGTAGCGGCTTCGCCTTTTTTGTTATGCATCGAGCATTCAAGTCTGCCTTAAATTCACTAGCTTTAGAAAGCAACAGCTTTGAAAACATGACCAAATCCGATCAAACCAACCCAATAGTTATCTTCTCCGGCGACTTCCACCGGGCGGCCGTCATCAAAAACATGCTTGAGAACCATAGCATTTACGTGTTCATGCAAAACGAGCACATGGGTAGCATCGCGCCCTGGCAGGTAAGTTCAGGCGGCTTTAATCCGGTGAAACTGATTATTTCAGAGCAGGATGAAGAGGAGGCCAAAAGACTCTTAGAGGGTTTTAATGACGCCGCTTTTGACAATGAAGACTAGCAAATTTGACTTATGAAAAAATCAGTTAGAATAGGCACTATCATAATAGCGCTTGTTATAGTGTTCATAGCAGGAGAACAGGTCGGAAGCAGTATTGGCGAACTTATTTTTAACATAACACGCTAATCCGTTATGAAAAAAGGAGACCTATACCTGACACCGATAATCATCAAAGCAATCTTACTTGCCGCTTCGGCTTTTGCTATTTACAGTTTCGGCAAAAGCATGGGTGAGGCAATTTATTATATTACAGTTTAATACAGTTCGACTTCTTTCAACGATTCCCCGCGGCAAACTCCCATCAATGAAACCCAACACCCATTCCCTCTCTCTTCGCTTAAGAAAATGGATCATCGCCTTTGCATTTGCCGGCTTTTTGGTGGGGCTTGGTATTGGCGCTTTTGTGGCGCACAAGCAGCATACAAAATCTGACAACATCGCACCGGAAGCTATTTCTGAACCTCATCAGGAGTAGACGCGATTCCAGGTATAGCGCCTGCCAAAATATAAGGTATAACTTCGCTTTGCCCCGCATAAGCCGTACCTTTGCGGTATACTTATGTTGAAACATTTTAGAGCAAACGCTATATTATGATCACGAAAAGACCAAGAAGAAACCGCTATAACGAAGTCATCCGCAGCATGGTGCAGGAAACTGCCCTCGAACTAAACGACTTCATTTTCCCACTTTTTATCATCGAGGGCCAGAATCAGAAGGTGGAAGTAGGCTCCATGCCAGGCATCAACCGCTATTCTGTGGATACCCTGCTCGATGAGGTGGCCTCCTGCGTGGACCTGGGCATCAAGGCTTTCGCCCCTTTCCCGAGCATCCCCGAAAACCTGAAAGACAAGTACGCCAGAGAGAGCGCGAACCCCGACGGCTTGTTCCCAAGAGCTATCCGCGAGATCAAGAAAAACTTCCCGGATGTGGTGCTGATGACCGATGTTGCTATGGATCCTTATAGCTCCGACGGCCACGACGGCATTGTGATAAACGGTGAGATCGTGAACGACGAAACGTTGGAAGTACTGGGCAACATGGCGCTCACACAGGCGCAAGCCGGGGCCGACATTGTGGGTCCTTCGGATATGATGGACGGGCGCGTTGGGCACATCCGTCGCGTACTCGATGAGAACGGCTTCCACAAGGTGGGCATCATGAGCTATACCGCCAAATACGCGAGCGCTTTCTACGGTCCGTTCCGCGACGCTCTCGATTCTGCCCCGAAAATGGGTGACAAAAAAACCTATCAGATGAACCCGGCTAACAGCCGCGAAGCCCTGATCGAAGCTGCCCTGGACACCGAAGAAGGAGCTGATTACCTGATGGTGAAACCTGCTTTGGCATATCTGGACATCATCAAGCTGCTCCGCGACAACTCTCACCTACCCATCGCCGCCTACAACGTGAGCGGGGAGTATGCCATGGTGAAAGCCGCGGACCTCAAAGGTTGGATCGACGGTGAAAAGGCCATGCTGGAGAGTCTGCTGAGCATCAAGCGTGCCGGTGCCGACATCATCCTGTCCTATTTCGCCAAAGACTTTGCTAACTACCTCCGAAAATAACCGGATAAGCCTTCTGAAATTGAGAGCGCCCTGTACTAAAAATGCAGGGCGCTTTTTTTTGTAAATGGCTTGATTAACATCAGGTATAGATAACTTCAAAGTCAATGTTTAGCCAATTATCTGATTCATTCTGAACCAGTTTGGGGTTCGGGCACTTTTAGCTATATTGGTGGTTCTAAACTTCTACCTAAACTACTTTATGAGAGGATTGAGCCTTTGGCTGATGGCTGCGGCACTTGCAACAACTACTGTTAGCTTCGCGCAGCAGGTTGGTACGTTGCCTGTGCGCGCAAATGTGAAGGAACTGGGCCGCATTGCGGCAGCTGAAGACAAGAATTACCGGGTAAAACGTGCCGAGGCCATTGCCCTTGCCAGGCAAAACGGGTGGGAAATAGAAAAGACATACCCTGACGGCACCTACATCTCGCTGCAGCACCTCGACAAGCTGGGCATGCCGGTTTACTACATCACCTACAATAGCTCCGCCGCCAGCACCACCCGCACGGACCAGCTTTGGGAAGGCGGCAAACTAGGCCTCAACCTCAGCGGGGCAGGCAACAGCGTAACCGACAAAATGGGCATCTGGGATGGTGGTATGGTGCGTGAATCGCATGTGGAGCTGCGCGGCCGGGTGGAGCAGAAAGACAAAGTCACTAAGCTAAATGAGCATGCTACCCATGTGGCAGGTACACTCATTGCCAGCGGCCTGAGCGCCAAGGCAAAAGGGATGGCCTATGGCGTGCAGAAACTTTATGCCTATGACTTTAATAACAACACCTCCGAGATGGCCGAAGCGGCACAAGCCAACATGCTGGTGTCAAACCACTCGTATGGCACTATAGCCGGCTGGCGCTATAACAGCGAGCGCAAAGGCACCGATGAAGATCCATACTGGGAGTGGTGGGGCGCAACGCAAGTAAGTGAGACAGAAGACTACAAGTTTGGCTATTACGACGAGACTTCCGTTAGCTGGGACCGCATTGCCTACAACGCCCCTTATTTTCTGATTGTGAAGTCGGGTGGGAACAACCGGCAGGAACCGGGCCCCGAAGTAGGCAAGCCCTACATGCAGCGCAACTCCAACGGTAACTTTACGCTGGTGGCAAAGCGCCCGGATAACATCAGCAGCAACGACAGCTATGATGGCATCGCCACTTACGGCTCCGCCAAAAACATACTGACAGTGGGCGCGGTGAGCAACATACCGGGCGGCTATAACCAATCTTCTGATGTAAAGGTCTCCGGTTTCAGCAGCTTTGGCCCTACCGATGATGGCCGTATCAAACCCGACCTGGTAGGCGGTGGAGAAAACATACTTTCCACGACAAGTGTCAGCGACAAATCCTATAAGGCATTGAGCGGCACCTCCATGGCTTCTCCCAACATATCGGGTTCGCTGCTACTCCTGCAGGAGCACTATGCCAATCTGAACAAGGGGCAGTTTATGCGCGCCGCCACACTAAAGGGTCTGGCCATACACACCGCTGACGAGGCCGGCGATGCTCCGGGCCCCGACTACATGCATGGCTGGGGACTTTTGAACGCCAGTCGAGCTGCTACCATGATCAGCAATACCCAGGGCACGCACTTGATGCAGGAGCGCAACTTGGAGCAAGGCAAAATCTATACCTTCGAGGTAGTGGCGTCTGGTGCGGGGCCGCTGGTGGCCACCATTTCCTGGACCGATCCGGAGGGGGCCGTCCACCCGACGGCAAGCGCCCTGAACAACCGCAGCCCGCGCCTGGTCAACGACCTGGATGTACGCATAACGCACCGTGGCACTATCATTTTGCCCTGGGTACTGGACCCGAACAAACCGGAGCAGCCGGCAACCCACGGCGATAACCTGGTGGACAACGTAGAGCAGGTGTTTATACCTAAGCCTATACCTGGTGAGACCTATACCATTACCGTGTCGCATAAACGCACGCTACAGAAGGGTCCTCAGGATTATTCTTTATTGGTGAGTGGCGTGGGCGGCACCGCCTACTGTGCAAGTGCACCTGCTTCGGAGGCTGGTTCACGCATCAGCAAGATTACATTCGACGGCATCACCACTCCTTTTGACGGCTGCACTACCTACCGCGTGCAAGACGAAATGCTGCTGACTTTTGAACCAGGCCAGACCAAAACAGTATCGTTTGAACTGGGCACCTGTGGCGCCAATTCCAGCAAGGTAGCCAAGGTATATGTGGACTGGAACGGCAATGGCAGCTTTGAAGATGAGGGTGAGGAAGCAGCTGTTTCGGGCGTGATTAGCGGTGTAGGTATGTTCAATGCCAGCATCTCCGCCCCTTCGTTCCTGCAGCCCGGCCACATCACCCGCCTACGCGTTGTGCTGGCTGAAACATCCGACCCGGCAGGTATAAGCCCCTGTGGCACCTATACCCGCGGCGAAACGCAGGACTACATTGTGCAAGTGGCAAAGCCTTCTTCGGATATCGTACTGCAGCAGGTAACTCCGGTCGGGGCTTCACTTTGTGCGGGCACAACTCAACAGTTCATCGTTACACTCCGCAACAACGGGCTGCGCGATCAGAAGGCTATACCTGTCACACTGGAGGTATACCGCAGCAGTTCCAAAGTAGCCACCCTGACAACGGCCTACACCAATACTTTAAAATCTTTCACTTCTGACGAGATCTTACTTACTGCTGATTTTCAGACGGAAGCGGGGGCCACTTATGAACTGGTTGCCTCGGCAGGTGCTGCCGGTGATGCCGTACCTGAGAATAATACGCTGCGCAGGAACTATGCAGTGGGAGGCAATACAGCTGCCCCACAGGCTGTGGCCACGCGCTGCGGCGATCAGCCCAGTTATACCCTGACCGGCACAGGCGACGGCACCGTGTTCTGGTACAACACGGCAAGCGGAGGCACGCCTATAGCGGCAGGTAACGCAACCAACATTGCCAGGAGCAGTGCTAACGGCACCATCTACGCCTCGCTCAATGACTTCTCGGCTACCATTGGCCCGGCAACGAAGAAGTTTGCGACAGGTGGTGGCTATAACCAGTTCACACCAGATGTTATTGTAGAAACGCAGGCACCGATGCTGCTGGAAAGCGCCCGCCTGTACATTGGCAACTCCGGCAAGATCACCTTTACGGCCTACAACAGCAACGGCTCTCCTGTTTCGAGCCGGACAATTACTGTGGAAGCTACCCGCTCCACCCCTGCCCCAGGGGTACAGGAAGATGATCCGAACGATCAGGGTGCGGTGTACTATTTAGGTCTGGAGCTACCCGAGGCTGATACTTACAACATTGCCATCAGCTACGACCATAAGGATGGAGCCACCATTTATCGGAACAATGCGGGTGTAACGGGCTATCCGTTTGGCGTAAGCAATGTGTTTACCATCACCGGAAACACGGCCAGTCCAGGTTCGCTAAGCTACTACTATTACTTCTACGACCTGAAAGTGCGGGCGCTCGGCTGCGCCAGCCCAAGGGTAGCAGTTCCGGTTGAGAATGGCACTCCTATTCCGACGCCGCTCATCACGCGCCAAGACCTGAGCCTGCAATCGAGTGTGGCGGATGGCAACCAGTGGTACCTGAACAGCCAGCCTATACCTGGCGCAACCGGACAAACCTATACCCCTACTGAAAGCGGCGACTATAGTGTGCAGGCACAGTGGCAGGGCTGCGTTTCCACACGGTCGCAGAGCTATACCTTCGCCTATCAGGCAAATGGACGTACGTTAAAAAAGGAACTGGTAGCCTCACCCAACCCAAGTAACGGGGTGTTTAAAGTGCTGTTTGAGACGAAACAGCAAGAGGACCTCTTCCTGAGTGTGACAGACATGCTGGGCAACCAGATCTATACCCGCAAGGTGACCGGATTCAACGGTTTCTACGAAGCTGATATTGATCTTTCGGCAAGAAGCTCCGGCATATATTTGCTCCGTGTAAAGTTCGGTGACCAGACCTATACCCAGAAACTGGTGCTGCAGCGCTAGCGGACAGCAAGCAATTCAGAAGAGCCCCGGTCGTTGCATCGGGGCTTTTTTATGGCGCAGCATTTCCGTCTTCTTCAGGTATAGCACAAAGACATACAACCTGAGTCACCTCCTATACCTACCGCTGCCGTGTTCCCCTTATTTTGCCGGATCGCCCATATTGCCTATCTTCAGCCAAACAAAACAGGGACTATGAAGAAATTACTACTCGCCATGAGCGTGGCTTTTATGTTCGCCTCCTGCGCACAACAGCCACAGGCCAGCAATACTCCGCCACAAACCGAAGAACTTGAGGAGGTGCCTGAGGCGCAGCAATTGGCCTCGCCGGTAACAGCCACCCAACAGGCCTTCTTCACGGAATTAAGCAAACTGTGCGGCAAGAGCTTTCGAGGCAAAGCTGTGTTTCCGGCTGATGGCAAGGATCCGTTTGCAGGGAAAGAGCTGACCATGCACGTGCGGGAGTGTTCTGATGAGGTTATCCGCATTCCTTTCCATGTTGGCGAAGACAAGTCCAGAACGTGGGTGTTTACTCAAATGGAGGAAGGCCTGCAGCTAAAGCATGACCACCGCCACGAAGACGGCACCCCAGACGAAGTGACTATGTACGGCGGCATTGCCATGGAAACAAACGATGCCAGCACCATGCGCTTCCCGGCCGACGCCTTCACCGCCCAGCTTATACCTGCCGCCTCAACGAATGAGTGGAACGTCGTGCTGAGCCCGGATGGCAAAACCTTCAGCTACATCCTCAAGCGCGACAACCAGCTCCGCTTCCAGGCTGACTTCGACCTGACCCAGCCGATCAACTAGTTTATACCTGCTATACCTAAAAAAAGAATCCCGGAACTACTGCAGCTCCGGGATTCTTTTTTTAGGTATAGCTTGTTTCGGGTATAACTGCTCGGTGTCCGGACCTATTAATTAAACCACAGGTATACCGCTAAGTAAGTCCACCGCTCTCGCTAGCGTCCCGCGAGTGTGAACTAGGGCATAAGAAACACAAGCGAAGCATTGTTTCTTCCCTGGAAGGCATTTTACTACTTCACATAAGCACGAAGGCCCGGAGCTACAATAGCTCCGGGCCTTCTATGTATTGTGTGCAACAGACCTACGATTTAGAAAACTGCTTCTTCAATACCTGATAATCGATAAAATACAGTACTTTGATGGAGAGGCTATTGGTCTGCGGTCCCGTGATGGTGCGGGTGAAGTTGTCGTGGTATCGGGGTATGATCTCTTTCTGATCGTGGAGTATCGCGTTTTTCCAGACGATGCTGATTTCGCTGCCCGGCGCAAACCACCACGAGTACACCATGTCTATGTTGAAAGTGTTGAAGTTGATGTTGTGGTTCGGTTGCTCCCCATCCGCAAAGTAGCCGCCATGTGGGTAGGTGTCGGTCAGCAACTCTCCTTTGTCGCCGAGCTTGAAGAAGCGATCATACTCAGCCTTGGACCAGTAGTGGCGCGCCCGCAACGACAGCGACATCCGGTTGTTGAAGATGTAAGAACCGGTCAAGGCATTGGTCACCGTGTTCACATCCCGCAGTCCGAAAATCACCCACCCTTCCATGCCATTCCGTTCCCCCTCTGCCACATGGTGGGCAAAACCCATGTCGTCCTGGCGGATGTTGCGGCTATAGCTGTAAGTAAAGGAAAGCTTGTCGTTGACGCGGTAGCGGGGTGACACGAACACATCGAAGCTGCGGCGCTCATGTTCATTGAAGGTACGGTAGTTGAACTCCACATCCAGGGCCAGCTTTTTGCGGTAATCCGAAGAGACCCAGCCGCCTATACTGGAGTTGGTCGGGTAGGCATAGTAGCGACCTTCCACGCGCGGCTCAAAGAAGTCGTAGGTCACCACAGGCTCCAGGTTGAAGGAGGTGCCCATACTCAGGAAGCTCTTGAACGTGCCGCTCACCCGCCCATAGATTACCAGGTTCTGGAAAGCGTCGGGCTTGTAGCGGCGGCTGTACGTGGCCCCCAGCTGGGTGTTCATGTTCAGCAGTTTCCAGAAAGGCTGGTAGAAGTTGTAGCGCAGGTTCAGGTCCTCGTCCACGGTGTTGCGGATGAAGTTGATGCCCATGTCGTTGGGGTCGTACGTATCGGACTTCATGGAGTGGGTGAAGCTGTACTGGAAGTTGCCGCTCACCTTGCCCGCCCCCAGGCTGTACATGTGCCCCAGCCGCGTGTCGTCTGTGTAGTATTTCTGGCTGAGTGCGGCCTTGCCGTTCAGGGCGTACTTGTTGCCCTTGGTGGCCAGCCGGAAGAGCAGGCCGGTCAGGTTGGCGTCGTAGGTGCTGCCCTGGCGCATCACATTGGTGTTGACCAGCGTCACATAGGAGTTGTTCTTGAGCGACTGATCGAACACAGCAATGTTGTAGTTGGTAAGCGGCTGCGTCTCCTTGCGGAACTGGTTTCCCTCGCTATCTTCCACAGTGGCGTACTGCCGCCCCACCACTGCATTGAATATACCTATACCTAAGCCCGACTGCGTGCGACCCGATATTTTGGTGCCGTTCAGCATCTTCGTCTCACGCGGATTCTCGATGATGGTATAGCCCAGCTTCTCCTGCTCGTCTGCATTCAGGAAATTGACAGGCCTGCCACCAATGCGCCGCGAGTACAGAAAGTCCCCTTTGTTAAAGAGCTCGGTACCCTCCATAAAGAAGGGCCTGTTCTCGTTGAACTGCACCTCGAAAGGCGACAGGTTGAGCACCTGGTTATCGGACTGCACCTGGCTAAAATCAGGTATAAGGGTCATGTCCAGCGTGAAGGCGTCATTGATGCCGTACTTCACGTCCATGCCGCCGCTGAAGTTGAAGTTGTCTTTGTAGGAGGTGGAGCCGTCGCCGTTCTCGCGCGGGTACTTCTCGGCATAGCCCGACACGTAGGACGTCAGCGACAGACGCAGCGGCGCCTCCACGTTCTTTATACCTGTCAGCTTGCCCCACTGGTTCACGAAGCCGTCGATGGCCGGGTCGACGTGGTTCCAGAAATAGCCCTTGCGCGTAGATTGCCGGTTGCGCATGAAATTGAGCCCCCACAGCTGCTCCGGTTTGTTGCTGAAGCGGAGCGCCGAATAGGGTATGCGCATCTCAGCCACCCAGGTGTTGCCCTGTAGAGTGGCATTGCTTTCCCATACGGCGTTCCAGCTGAAGTCCTCGCCGTTGGAAGAGTAGCGGGCATCGAGCTGTACTCCGGCCGGGGTCGTAAAGAAGGCGAAACCGTTCAACTGGTCATTGTAAGTATCGAAGAAAACGCCAAAAAAGTCTGTGTTGCCCAGGTCGTCGCGCCTGCCCATCTCCTTGAAAATGCTGTCCTGCGACACGTCGTGCATAATGGCCCCCACGTAGATGGCATCATCGTCGTAGAGGATGCGCACCTGTGTAGGATGCACTTCTTTCGGGCCCGGGTTGGGTCGATTTTGTATGAAGTCGGTAGCTATCTCGGCTTGCTGCCACACCGCTTCGTCCAGCGAACCGTCGATTTTCATTGGCTCTGTAATGCGGAGCGCCTGCAGTTGTTTTACACCGGCTAAGACAGGAGTTTTCTTATCCTGCGCCCACACCTGCTGCTGCACCAGCACCGCAAGTACCAACAGAACTATCCGTAAAAAAACAGGCTTTTGGAAACAATGAATCATAAAGTGAAAGAGCGGTCAAGGTGAGCATTTAGACAAAAGTATTGAATAGATGCCCCCGAGTTCACAATGGTTGCTTCTGCAGGGTAACAAAAACGGCTAACATCATTTGTAACAGGGTAAACTGGTCTTTTTTATCGATGAAACCACAAAAAAAAGCGCCATACCTGGTAACCAGGCATGGCGCTTTCACAAAGCTTTTAGATGGCCTACAAGTCCTCTTCGCGCACCAGCATGAGCACAGCCGACTGCGGCACAATGAAGTATTTCTCGCTGAGGTAGTTGATTTCGATGGCATCACGCTGCAGATAGATAGCCAGATCGCCCTCTTTTATCTGAAGCGGCAAGTAGCGCACCTGTTCCTGTTCCTCGTCGGGGAGCATCTCTTCATCAAAGCCATAGTCGGCAGGCATCGGATAACCGGGGCCAACCCTCATTACGTAGCCTTCCTGCACTTTTTCTTTTTCCTGCACGCCGGGCGGCAGGTATAGCCCGCTCTTGGTTTGCTCCCGTGAGCTTTTCGGCTTGATCAGCACACGGTCGCCAACGATGATGATCTTCTCGAGTTTATTGCTTTCTGAGATTCTCATGGATATAGTCTGCATGATTAAATAGGGTCTGCTGTCACTTTAAAACGCATAGCCGCCTTGATGGCGACATCACGCGTGATCGGTTTGGCAATAGCAGCTCTTGTCTTTACAGTATAGGTTTCTCCTTTAATATACTTGTCCAGCTTGGCATTGGTCGATTTCAGCTCAATGGCTTTCACGCCTTTTGGCACTTCGTCCAGGTAGGCAATCTTCGTCTCCTCTCCTTTATCATTGCTCAGGTAGATTTCGATGCTGCGCAAAAAGTCGAAATTCTCGTCTGCTGGATCCGTAATGGTAAGCGTCAGTTTGTTCAGGCTTACGTCCTTTACCAGCTCGGCTTGGGTCTTGTTGTTCTTAAACGTCTCCGTTGAGTTCGTCTTCACAGGTATAGGCGACAGCGGCGTCACCACACCTATCGGGAAAGTCGACTCGATGGTAATGGTTTCTTCCTGTTCGATGTAAAAGGTGAGCAGATCGTCTACCTTATCGCAGGATGTTCCTATAAATGTAAGCAGCACCAGTACTGCGAGCAGTATTTTCTTCATAAAAGGATGAAATGTAAAGTATTCTCTGTTAATTATTTTAACACACGGCGGGCTTGAAAAAGGAGAGCAGCCTCGCGGGCTGCCCTTCCTGTATTGCCTGCACAGTGTGCAAAATTAAGTAAAATGATCGAGAGTAAAGAAATCCTAGTCAAACATGTCGGCGGCGCGGGTGGTATCCGGGCCATGCTCAAGCCAACTCATCGGGTAGTTCTTGTCCATCAGGCCCACAGCCTCCTCTGTCAGGTATAGCGGCTTAAAGGTGTCGATCATCACGGCGTACTCGTGTGTTTCTTTCTTGCCGATGCTCGCCTCCACCGTACCCGGGTGCGGACCATGCGGTATACCGCCCGGATGCACCGTAAACGAAGCCCGGTCTACGCCTTTGCGCGACATAAAATCGCCGGCCACATAGTAGAGCACCTCGTCAGAATCTACGTTGGAGTGGTTGTAAGGCGCAGGTATAGCCTGTGGGTGATAGTCGAACAGACGCGGCACAAAAGAGCAGATCACAAAGTTGTGCGCCTCAAAGGTCTGGTGAACGGGAGGTGGCTGGTGAATACGGCCGGTAATGGGCTCAAAATCGTAAATAGAAAGCGCATACGGGTAGAAGTAGCCATCCCAACCCACCACGTCAAACGGACTGAAATCGTAGTAGTACTGGTGCAGCATGCCGTCTTTCTTGATCTGCACCAAATGCTCCCCGCCTTCTGTATACTCGATCAGCTCGTGCGGAGCCCGGATGTCGCGCTCACAAAACGGCGAATGCTCCAACAGTTGCCCGAAATGGTTGCGGTAGCGGCGCGGCGTTTCAATCGGGCTGAATGACTCTGTGATCAGCAGGCGTACCGGACCGTCGTTGAAGTGAAACTGGTGAATGATCGTGCGCGGAATTACAATATAATCGCCCTCCCGGAACTCCAGCTTACCCATCTGCGACAGCAACACCCCGCTTCCTTCGTGCACGAACACCACTTCGTCGGCCTGGCCGTTTTTGTAGTAGTAGTCCATTTTCAGCTCCGACGGATTGCAAATGCTGAGGGCCACATCGTTGTTAAGCATCATGGTCTTGCGGGCATTCAGGTAGTCGGTGCCGGTAATGGTCTGGTCGAGTGTTTTGAGGTGATGCGGGGCCAGTTTTATACCTTCGGCAATTTTGGGCGCGTAAGGTATAGGCTCCCCGATGCGGGTGATGCGCGTCGGCGGATTCTTATGGTATAGCAACGACGACAGACCGCTAAAGCCCAGCGTACCCACGAGCTGCTCGGCGTACAGACTGCCGTCCTCCTGCCTGAACTGCGTGTGTCGTTTTTGCGGAAAAGTGCCCAATTTGTGATAGTAAGCCATTCCTTTTCTTTGGTTATGGTTTTCAAAAGCTACCCTACCAGGCGCTCTTTCTTATACAAATATAAATTTTGGTTTGTTATACGCCACCTTTGGCCAGACGCTGCGCCTTTCCAAACTGACGCAAGGCTTCCTGAAACTCCTCGTCTTTTTCGTGCAGGATCGGGAAGAATCCCGGATTGCCGTATACGCTGCGACCAATGAAAGCTTTCACATTGCTGCGCAACAAAGATTCCGACCGCTTGTACTGCGCTTCGTCATACGTCACTTCCGATTGTGACGCCAACCTGAGCAGGTCCTTCATCATCTTATCTGACACGTTGAAAGATTTGATGTACTTGTCCATTTGCATCTTCTCTAGGTCTTTGCGGTTGTCGTTGTAGTAGGCCAGCGCATACTCGCGTATCACGTTCTTGCTATACAGTTGCCCCAGGAAGTCTGAGATCTCGGTGGTATCGCGCGCCACAAACACGTCGGGCATGATACCGCCGCCGCCATACACTACGCGGCCCTTGCCCGTCTTATACTTGAGGGAATCCACAAACAGGCTACTGTCCGGATGGAAGTACTCACCGTTCTCGAAACGGTTCAGCATGTCTTTCTGGTAATCTTCGGTACCGGCCACGTAAGGCTTTTGGATAGAGCGGCCGCTTGGCGTATAGTAACGCGAAATGGTCAGGCGCAACTCCGAACCATCGTTGAGCGGAATCGGCATTTGCACCAGTCCCTTACCGAACGAACGGCGGCCCACGATCAGAGCGCGGTCGTTGTCCTGCAGGGCGCCGGCCACAATCTCGGAGGCAGAAGCGCTGCCCTCATCCAGCAGCACAATGACCGGATTATTTTCGAAGTCACCTTTAGTGCGTGCAAATGACTTGGAGTCATAGCGCGAGCCTTTGCCGTCGGTATACACGATCATCTTGTCGCCTGCTATAAACTCGTCGGCCATGCGGGTAGCGTGATCCATGTAACCGCCGGGGTTGCCGCGCAAATCCAGTATCAGCTGTTGCATACCTTTCTTCTTCAGGCCAGAAAGTGCCACTTTAAACTCGTCGAAGGTATTGGAGGCGAAGCGGCTCACTTTGATGTAACCAGTGTTGTTGTTCACCATGTAGCTCACATCCACTGACACGGTCGGAATTTTGTTGCGGGTGATGGTGAAGTCGAACGGCTTCTTATTGTCTTTGCGGAGTACCTGTAACTTCACATCAGTGCCTTTTGGTCCGCGCAGACGCTTAAACACACCCTCGTTGGTAATGCCAGTGCCAGCCACATTCTCGCCATCCACCGAAATAATCTTATCGCCAGCCTGTATACCTGCCGCCTCTGACGGTCCGCCACTCAGGGGCGTGATCACATAAATCGTATCCTTGAAAATATTAAATTCCACACCGATGCCTTCAAAATCGCCTTCCAGGTATGAGCGAGCCATGGCAAGGTCGGCAGCAGGAATGTAAGAGGTATGCGGGTCGAGCTTTTCAAGCATTTTGGTGATGGCGTGGTCAGTGAGTTTCTCGGTGTCCACGGTGTCCACGTAGTCGCGGTCGATGTAGCTGAGCACGTCCCGGAACTTCAGATAAGCCTTGGCCGTGCTTTGCGGGTTGGTATCGGAAGGGGAAAAGGTATTGGCACCGATCAGCACTCCAACCACCAGGGCTAGGGCGATGTATAGGGGCAGGCGCACCTGAAAGGGTGTGTTGCGGGGTTTGCCCTGTTCGGCTGCTTCCGGCTCCGCCTGCGGGTTATGTTTGGTTTCTTCGCTCATCTCAATCTCTAAAAACGGTTAAATATAAAGCTAAGCGGGCGCTTTTGTGCAGCTTTATGGAGATAAATATTCACGCTTATCTATGCAAGGTTTCTTTATAGGTATACCTGCATGTTGTAAAGCTTGTTATTCTTTGAACAAAGCTTTGGTCGGGTTTTATTCCATTTTAGTATAAAATAATGCTGTAGTAGGTGTTTGGGGTTAGTTGCCTGAGTTGTCTTTGCTGCGTAGTGGCAGCTGTTGGAGGTATAGCAAATCAAATTGTTTCATTGCTTCGCCTGTACGGCGGGCACTCACTTTTTTTCTTGACAAAAAAAGTAAGCAAAAAAGTCAAGACCTTCCAAACTCGCTGAACGCTCAAACAGTGGAGTGTCAAATGGTGCACCTGGCTTGTGCTATACCTTCGTGGTTTCAGTGCAAGTTAGCCTTGCTATACCTGCCAGTGGTGTGTCTAGTATATGATAGAAACAACAGCGCTTATACCAATAAAGTAGTAATTATAGATTCCCCTCCTTGGACAAGGAGGGGCAGGGGTGGTTGGACCCGGTAGAGCAAAAGAACTGCAGCAGCTACAACGTCTACACCTGAAAATCGGCAATGTCAGAAGTCCCCCTTCGAAGGGGGCAGGGGGATGTTAATCGTGCACGAGAATCCTGTCAATTCTTTAATCCTGTAAATTCTGATTCAGACAAGGAAACACCCGACAACTACAAATCCCGATTAAATCCCTTAACTTTGTATTTTTAAGCGCGAGCCTTTTGTTCACAGGCAGCAAAGGCAAAGATCAGGTATAATGGCGAGAATTTTAGGTATAGATTATGGCAATAAGCGGGTGGGGCTGGCTGCGACAGATGCGCTCCAGATCATCGCTTCGCCACTCGAAACAATACACGCCAAAGACGTACTCGCATACCTGAAAGCCTATACCCAGCGCGAGCCTGTGGAGGCTATTGTAGTAGGCATGCCCCGTCGCCTGACCGGCGAAGCGACCGATGCCACGCCACATGTTATCGGTTTTGTGCGTAAGCTTCAAAAGGAGTTTCCGGGTATACCAGTGCATACCGTAGACGAGCGATTTACCTCGAGCATGGCCCAGAAAGCAATGCTGGCCGGCGGGCTCAAGAAGAAAGACCGTCAGGACAAAGGCACAGTGGACCGCGTGAGTGCCGCCATAATTTTACAGTCGTATTTAGAAAGCAGAGCAATATGATTTACCCAATTACCGCCTATGGCGACCCGGTGCTAAAGGAGCCGGCGCAGGATATCCCCAAAAACTACGAAGGTCTGAACGAGCTCATCGAAGACATGTATACCACCATGTACCATGCGCATGGCGTGGGTCTGGCTGCTCCTCAGATCAGCAAGAGCATCCGTCTGTTTGTGATTGATTCTGAGCCGATGATGGACGAAGGCGACGAAGGTAAAGGCGTGAAGAAGGCGTTTATCAACGCGGAGATTATTGAGGAGGATGGCGAAGAATGGGGCTTTGAAGAAGGCTGCCTGAGCATACCGGGTGTGCGCGAAGTGGTATACCGCCCAGAGCGCATCGTCATCCGCTACTTCGACCAGGACTGGAATGAGCACACCGACACCTACGACGGCATGACAGCCCGTGTGATCCAGCACGAATACGACCACATCGAAGGCATCCTGTTCACTGACCACATCTCCGGCCTAAAGAAACGCCTGATCAAGAACAAGCTCACCAAAATATCAAAAGGTGAAGTGGATGCCGACTACCGCATGAAGTTCCCGGTGAAGCGATAAGCTATACCTGACCCGCAAAAAAAACGCCTGCCCCAGAGATGAGGTAGGCGTTTTTTTATTGCTTAGTTATAATTTCACGCTATTCCGTTACAGTTAGTGTATAGGTGTTTACCATGTTGAAAGGTTCTCCTCCGTATGGATTCGGCCATATGTACTCCTCTCCGTTTGCAATTGTCCCGTCTTCAGCTGCAGTTAGTTTAATGTGTATGGTTTTCTCAGGGTTGAAGCTACCTGTTTTGTTAATTTGTAAAACTTCATAGCTATTGCCTTGAAGGGGACGATCGAAATGCCATGGCTCAAGAACCAGGTGAGTTTCTTTCGTGTAATGCACACCCTCTTCTGCAGTACCCGAAAACGAAAGCGTAACTTTCTGAGGCTTTGTAAAGACCCTGTCCGTCATTACCACGAGATAAAAACGGCCCTGATTGCTAAGATGCGCTACATTTAACGTCCGTGTTACATCTCGCTCAGTCTTTTTGAACAAACCGAAAACTGGCTTCGGCGTTATATCCTGGTAATTCAAGGTTAAGCTGTCTTTGGGCAGTACCATGCCATTTTCATAGCTGTATGCTTGTACTCCAAAGGTACCATTGCCCTGGTACACTTCATCTTTGTCTACCCGCAGGCGTATAGTCCTTTTTCTTTCCCCAGCAGGTATGGGTATGCGCGTCAAATTTCGTTGCTTGCCATCCACTTCTGCAGTAATCCATCCGTCATCATGACGGGTCTCCCTGTCCATAAACATTGCAGCCCCTTCCAGGTATAGATATTTTAGTTCTTTGTAAGTTCTATCCATCTCCACAGTTACTTCAACAACATCTCCCCCTTCCACCAGAGTCTGGCTGTTGCTTGATATTTTTACCTGCAAATTGGCGGGGTCCACGTCATCATCCTTGCAACCAGTTAAAAAGATGCTCAGGCATAAGCCCAGACCGAGTAGTACTTTAGATTTCATAGGCGTTTAAGTAAGACGGTTAGTAGACATTGGTTAAAGATATACTCCTGAAAGACAATATTCTAACAAGCAACATCCATACCATATTTACTATATCCTATGTTTTTGTTTGCACCATTTACTCTATCCAGCTGAACAACCTGCTCCAGCGCACTTTTTCGAATATTTCAGCCTCCTCGTCCACCGAGAACCAGGTGAAAATGGGTTTGCCTACGATGTGGTCTTCCGGCACAAAACCCCAGTAGCGGGAGTCGAGGGAGTTGTGACGGTTGTCGCCCATCATGAAGTAGTAGTTCTGCCGGAAGGTATAGCTCTTCGCTTCCTGCCCGTTCAGGTATAGCTTGCCGTCGCGCACTTCGGCATTTCCATTGCGCTCGTAGTCCAGGATGATCTTTTCGTAGTGCGGCAGCGTTTCTGGAGTGATGGCGACTGTTGCGCCTTGTTTCGGGATGTAGAGCGGGCCGTAGTTATCGCGGTTCCAGCCAGGGCTACCGAAAATACCAGGTTCCGCCTCGCCGGCTTGCATTTGCTGCAACTCCACCTGCCCGATAAAATCGAGCGAAGCCAGCGCCTGGGCCTTGGTGGGAGTCGTGTGCAGGATGTAACCGCCCGGCACAGGGTATAAGTCGGTGATGTCGCGCTCACGGAAGAACTTGGGTTGCAGCACTTTTTCGGTGGCCATAAAGTAAGCGTACTGCATCTTCTCCGGGTTGTCGAGTGGCTGACCGTTCAGGTATAGCTGCCTGTCACGGATCTCGAGCATATCGCCGGCTATACCTACGCAGCGCTTCACATAGTGCGTGCGTTGGTCCACGGGGCGCTCCTCCTCCACCGGCAGGTTAAACACTACCGGGTCGTTGCGCTTGATTTCGGAAAAGCCCGGGAGGCGGAGCGACTCCAGCTGCAACGCGTCGGAATAGGCAGGCATGTCGGTGCCCCAGATGGTCTGGTGCGTGAGCGGCACTTGCAGCGGAGTGATGGGTGTGCGTGGTCCGTAGTGCAGCTTGCTCACAAACAAGCGGTCGCCCACCAGCATCGACTTCTCCATGGAAGAGGTAGGTATAGCATAGGCCTCAAACGATGCCCACCGAAAAAACGTGGATACGACGACGGCAAACATCAACGCGTTACCCCATTCGCGCAGGGCACTTTTCCTGACCGTCTTTTCGGCTGTTTTTTTCTTCCAGAATCTTAGCTGCATTTTTAAAGTATAGTGGGTTTACTATACTTTAACTGTATTAAGGTTCAGCAAATTATACCTGTAGCCAAGAAAATTATCAGGCTATACCTTATAAAAATAAAACAGAGAAGGTATAACGATAGCCGCCGCACTGAAACCTACGCTAGAATACCATGAGTCGGCTGAGACAGGTACTGGTTTTATCGCAGAAGTTGCCGGGTCTTCTCATCCGCTTCGCCCTTATAATATTTATCCAGCACAGCTTTAAACACGGGGTCAGCATGGGGCACAGCCGCAAACAAAGTCATGCTGGAGCGCAGTTTCAGGTCGTCGGGATTTCCTAAAATCTGGTTGGCAGTTTTACCCTCCAGCGCCAGCATGGCTTTAGAGATTTCAATTAGGCGAGGTCCCAGTACAGGGTGCTGCAGGTATAACCGGGCCTCTTCCAGATCTTTGATAGCGTAGAATCGGGCGGTTTCGCTATACCCCAGGCCTTGCAACTGCGGGAAGATAAACCACATCCAGTGACTGCGCTTGCGGCCACTTTTTATCTCGGAAAGCGCTTGTTCATAGCTGCTGGATTGGGCTTCCAGAAATTGGGTCAGACTATCGGCGTTTTTCATATCGGAGGTATAGAGGCAATGGCTACTTTAGTCGTGGGTACTGCATGTACGCAGCAGGTAGTTTGCGGTATACTCCCTGCCACTCTGAATCAGGCTGTTTTTTTCCTCTTTTGACATCTTCCTGATGCGGGGGCTGATATCGACCGATGAAACAGAAATAGTCCTGGCCCAGTCCGCTTCGGTTAACTCATTCCGATTCAGGTTCTCGATAACCAAGGTATAGAGCGCCGCTATATAATCGTTCAGGTTCCGGATGTCGGTGGGCACCAGCTCTCTCGTATTGGCATCTTCCTTAATCTGTAAATCCGAGTCTACCCTTATACCTATGGTACCTTTGTTGGGTATACGTTGCTTTCTTCCTGTTGAGTCCGCTACAACAGTGTCAAACATGGTGATGGGAAAGTTGCCGATGACGCCACCATCCACCACAACATCCAGCTCCTGGTCTTCATCCGGCTTTTTGTAAACCTTCCCATCGCTGTCTATAAAGACGGCCTTGAAGTAAAGCGGTATAGAAATCGATATTCTGACTGCATCCCTCACTTTCATGTTCGGGTAGTTCTCCCTGGAAAAGATGAGCAACCGTTGCTTATTCAAGCTTGTTGCAGTGATGTACAGATCTTTATACCCCAGGGCGCTCAACTCCTGAAAGGTTATATCCGGATTCCCCGTTTTTTCTTCGATCAGCTTAGCGGTCCAATCCATGAATTTGTCACCCCGGTACCATCCGTACAGCTTGTGCATGCGCACAAAGCCACCGACGAACATAAAGCGGCCATCATTAAATTTCCTGAACTGCGTGGAAGAGACGATGTCCGCTATTTCTTCGGAGGTATAACCCAATGATACCATCATGGCCGTAATGGCCCCTGCCGATGTGCCGCCGACTTTCTCTATACCCTGCAGCTTGCCATGCCGCTCCAATTCGTCGATAACACCGGTGTAGGCAATGCCCCGTATACCTGCCCCCTCAAAAGCCAGGTTTCTGATCTCACAATCCTGGCCGTATACCTGCGTGGTAAGCAGGCAGAAGAGGAGGGAGAATACGATAGAATGCTTCATAAAGAGATGGATAAATTCGGTTTCATGCAGGTGTTGGTGAAATGCGGCTGCACAGATATGGCGCTCTAGCCGGCTAAGTGTAAACAGCAAGCAGTCCAGCCATGCCGCGTCTAATATACAAATTCCCTAATTCTCCGTACACCGCAGGTATGGCCTTCCGACAAATCGCTGTGATGCTTCTCTTTACGTTCCTGCTGCCGCTCACCGGGTATAGCTGGGGCTTTTTTGCGCACCAGCGCATCAACCGGCTGGCCGTTTATACCCTGCCGCCCGAAATGGTGGGCTTCTACAAAAAGCATATCCGCTACATCACCGAAAATGCCGTGAACCCTGACCGCCGCCGCTATGCCGTAGTCGGTGAAGCACCCCGCCACTACATCGATCTGGATGTGTACGGCGACAGTGCGCTCTATAAAATGCCCCGCTTCTGGCAACAGGCTGTGGAGCGGTACGGCGAAGACACGCTGATGGCGCATGGTATCGTGCCCTGGCACATCAACCGCATGAAGTTCCAGCTCACGCAAGCCTTCAAAGACCGCAACCTCGACCAGATTCTTCGCCTTTCCGCCGACATAGGCCATTACATTGCCGATGCTAGCGTGCCCCTTCACACTACTCGCAACTACAACGGGCAGCTAACAGACCAGCGCGGTATCCACGCTTTCTGGGAAAGCCGCCTTCCCGAGATGCTCTCCGACAACTACGACTTCTTTGTAGGGCAGGCGCAATACATCGAACAGCCACAACTCAGAGCCTGGGACATTGTAGCCAGCGCCCATCTGGCCCTCGATTCAGTGCTTGGGTTTGAACGGGAACTGACGCTCGAGTTTGATGAAGAAAAAAAATACAGCTATGAAGTGCGCGGCAACCTGACCACACGGGTATATTCGAGGGAGTTTTCGGAGGCTTACCACCGAAGGCTCAACGGGCAGGTGGAGCGGCAGATGCGCCTTGCCATCCACAACGTGGCCAGCTACTGGTTTACGGCCTGGGTAGATGCGGGTCAGCCTGACCTGCGCCAGCTGGCTTCTATCCTCTCGGTTGAAGAACAGGAACGATTGCGCATGGAGCTGAAAGAATACGAACAAGGCCCGCACCTGCCGCGCGAAGAAGGCGAAACACACCTGCACCGAAACACATGGATTTCAGGTCGAAAAGAGTAGACCTGCGGCTCCCCGCAAAAGCAAAAAATCTTTACTGGCGTCTATACAACAACGAGCAAGCGGCATTATGCAAAGGACATAAAATTATATAACTTACCTTTGTAAATATTGACTCACCCATGAGCTATACCTATACCTTCTTCAAGCGCGTTGCGCTGTTCTTTACTTTAGCAACCATCGTTAGCCTGCAAGCCTCGGCCCAGCAAAACACAGCCGCTACGCTGCAAAAGCTCGACGCTTACTACCAGAAAGCCCTGAAAGACTGGGATGTGCCTGGCATGGCCATCGCCATCGTACGGAACGACTCCGTAATTTTCGCTAAAGGCTACGGCGTGCGCGACCTCAAGGCAGGCGGCCAGGTAGACGCCAACACCGTATTCGGCATTGCCTCCAATTCCAAAGCCTATACCGCTGCAGCGCTCGGTATACTGGTGGACGAAGGCAAGCTCAACTGGAACGACAAGGTAACAAAGCACCTGCCCTGGCTGCAGCTGTACAACCCCTACGTAACGCAGGAGCTCAACATAGAGGATTTGCTCAGTCACCGCGCCGGTTTCCGCACCTTCAGCGGTGACCTGCTCTGGTACAACACCACCTACAGCCGCCGCGAAATTCTGGAGCGTGCCCGTTACCTGCAGCCCGCCTACAGCTTCCGCGACGGGTATGGCTACTCCAACCTGATGTTCATCGCCGCCGGCGAAGTGATCGAGGCTGTGTCAGGACAGAAGTGGGAAGACTTCATCAAGCAGCGCTTTTTCGGCCCGCTGGGCATGAACCGCTCCTATACCTCCGTGAACGAACTGGCTGGCAAAGACAACATCGCCTCTCCACATGGTTCCGACGAAAACAGCAAGCCCTACCCCACTACTTTTACCGCCTGGGACAACTGGAACCCGGCAGCAGGTATATTCACGAGCGTAAACCAGCAAGCCCAGTGGATGCGTCTGCAACTCAACCGCGGCACTTATAAGGGCAAAAAGATTTTCAGTGAAGACGCCAGCCGCATTATGTGGACCGCCCACAACGCCATGCCTGTTTCAAAACAATCCGAGGCGAACGTGCCTTCCACGCATTTTTCGGCTGCTGGCCTGGGCTGGATGATGAACGACTACGAAGGCCGCAAAATACTGGCACACGGCGGTGGCCACGAAGGTATGAACAGCCGCACCGTACTGGTACCGGAAGAGAACCTCGGCATCGTGATTCTGACTAACAGCATGAGTAGCATTATGTCGCCGTTGGCCAACTATACCTTAGATCAGTTTTTTGGGGTACAAAACGGCCGCGATTGGAGCAAGTTCTCGCTCGACAACATGGCCAAAGCACGCAAAGCGCAGGAAGAAGCGGCCGCCAAAGCCCCCAAAGAAAAACTACGCAAGAGCAAACCAACCATGGACCTGGAGACCTATGCCGGCACGTACAACAGCCCGCTTTATGGCGACGCCACCATCACGGTGCAGAACAAGCAACTCGTGTTAGATTTGGCTCCAGCTCCAGCCTTGGGTGGCAAGCTCACGCACTGGCAGCACGATATCTTTAACCTGGAGTGGAAAAACAACTTCGCCCTGCTCACACCCACTAAAGTGCGCTTCATTGTTGGGCCTGATGGAAAAATTGCCGAAATGCGACTTGATTCCAACAATCCGGACTTCCACTTCAGCGAATTGGAGTTTAAGAAAGTGAAGTAAGCATTCCTGTTCTCTAAAAACAGCGGGGCCATACCTAGTGGTAGGTATGGCCCCGCTGTTTTTTTTAAGATACTGCTCTTAGTAAGCTACAATAACAGAAACGATGCTTGCAACTGCAAAGTATCCTGCTATAACAATGTATGCGAGTGCATCTTCATCAAAGTAAAGTTTTTTCATGAGTGACAACCTTTTAAACGTTAGAAATGCTTTAAAATACCTTTGGCCATCTTGGTATTCTTTACGCATTACGCCCGCAAACGTTGCACTATTTTAAAAGTTATTATAACTATTTATATATAAATATATAGATATTAATACACTTCTTACATACAAGTACTTACGACAGCATTAAACCTCTTTGCCCTGTTACGTAGCCATACGCATACTGGATACTTTAGCTGGAATTTTCTTAGCCTTTAAAACAACAAGGGCGATGCTTAACAGCATCGCCCTTGTTGCGAATTTATATAGGTAAGCTAAATTATGCTACTGCTACTAGTAAACTACTTATTGCACCACCAAGTACAAAGTAAGCAGCAACAATTACATTAGCCATAGTTTCATTAAGAGTAAATTTTTTCATGACAATAGAACTTTTTAAGGTTTAGTTTAGACATTATTATTTTAAGCATAAAAAAATTCACTTCTAGTAAAACATATTCATATTTTTCCCAGAAGATGTTGCAAATAAATATTAAATAAATGTTATATGCAAACAATTGAATATAATTCCTGTTTATTATAACAATACCATGCCCTAAAATCTACAGGCCATCTTTTTATATTCCAATATACTAATAATCAAGCACCTATATAACAGCAAATTATAACTCGAATAATCCTATAATTTTTTTGTTTAATATTTTCTCAAAATAATTTCATAATAAAGAATACACTCTAACTGATCAGCGCCCAAAAAGCAAAATCCCCTGCCGACCATTAGGCCAACAAGGGATTTTTCAAAACGAAAGCATTGGTTTTCAACACAAAACAGTGCAATCTATACCAGCTTCTTATAGCGTATGCGCTTCGGCTCTGTATCACCCAAACGCTTCTTCTTATTCTCTTCGTAATCTGTGTAGTTACCCTCGAACCAGTATACCTGCGAGTCGCCTTCAAAAGCCAGGATGTGCGTACAGATACGGTCCAGGAACCAGCGGTCGTGCGAAATGATCACGGCGCAGCCCGCAAAGTTCTCCAAGGCGTCTTCCAGTGCGCGGATGGCATTCACGTCCAGGTCGTTGGTCGGTTCGTCGAGTAGCAACAGGTTACCGCCTTCTTTGAGCGTCATGGCCAGGTGTACGCGGTTGCGCTCCCCGCCCGATAGCTTATCCACTTTCTTCTCCTGGTCGCCGCCCGAGAAGTTAAACTTGCTTACGTAAGCACGGGAGTTCACCTGGCGGCCGGCCATCATCATATGCTCCGTGCCTCCTGAGATCACCTCAAACACCGACTTGTTCGGGTCCAGCTGCGTGTGCTCCTGATCCACGTAGGAGATCTGCACGGTTGAACCCACCGTGAACTCACCTGCATCCGGTTTCTCCTGACCTGTGATCAGCTTGAACAAAGTAGTCTTACCGGCACCGTTCGGACCGATGATGCCCACAATGCCACCCTGCGGCAGGGAGAAGTTCAGGTTCTCGAACAGCAACTTATCGCCGTAGGCTTTGCTGATGTTGTGCGCCTCAATTACCTGTGTACCCAAACGCGGGCCATCCGGTATAAAGAGTTCCAGTTTTTCTTCTTTCTTAGAGGCTTCTTCGCTGGCCAGTTTATCGTACTGGCTGATACGTGCCTTCGACTTGGCATGACGGGCTTTCGGGGCCATACGCACCCACTCCAACTCACGCTGCAGAGTTTTCTGGCGCTTGCTTTCTGTCTTCTCCTCTTTCGCCAGGCGGGCAGCCTTCTGCTCCAGCCAGCTGCTGTAGTTGCCTTTCCAAGGTATACCTTCGCCGCGGTCCAGTTCCAGAATCCAGCCAGCCACGTTGTCAAGGAAGTAGCGGTCGTGGGTTACGGCAATTACGGTGCCTTTGTAGTGCTGCAAGTGCTGCTCCAGCCAGTCCACCGACTCCGCGTCGAGGTGGTTGGTAGGTTCGTCCAGCAACAGCACGTCTGGTTCCTGCAGCAGCAGGCGGCACAGGGCCACGCGGCGCTTCTCACCACCCGACAGGTTTCCGATCAAAGCATCTTCCGGCGGTGTGCGCAAGGCATCCATGGCGCGCTCCAGGCGGTTGTCCAATTCCCAGGCGTTGTGGTGGTCCAGTTTTTCCTGCACGATCCCCTGGCGTTCGATGAGTTTGTTCATCTCATCGTCCGTCATTTCCTCGGCAAACTTCATGTTGATTTCGTCGAACTCCCTCAACAGGGCAACCACTTCGCTTACGCCTTCTTCTACCACTTCGCGCACCGTTTTGGTCGGGTCGAGCTGTGGTTCCTGCTCCAGGTAGCCTACCGAGTAGCCCGGCGACCACACTACTTCGCCGCGAATCTCTTTGTCCACGCCAGCGATGATTTTCAGCAGGCTTGACTTACCGGAGCCGTTAAGGCCCAGCACGCCTATTTTGGCACCGTAGAAAAAGGAGAGGTAAATATTCTTGAGTACTTGCTTCTGTGGCGGGTAGATCTTGCTGACCCCGGCCATGGAGAAAATAATGGTTTCGTTGCTCATTTTACTGTATATCAGTTTAGTACTGTCTGCAGACAGCAATTTTAGTTTACATAGGAACAGCATTTACAGCGCCCTGTCCGACAAATCCGTGCGGTCTGGCCGTTTTTATGCCAACAAATACAAATATCGTAAAAATTCATGTGTTTATGGTTCACAAAAGTGCTTTGAAATCACTAAACTTGTAGAAAAACTGTATGGGAGAAGTCCGCACAGACTGATCGTGGCACCATGTCAGGTGATTATTCGAAGTCTTCTGCAGCTAAACAGCAGACTGTCAACACTACCACCTGACTTGCGTATGCTAAGGTTAGTCTAAATTCTGGACCCTTTGCCCTTTTATGTTCCGACTCTAACCCAATCCTTAAATGGAAAACAACGACCTATTGGAAGAAGCTAAAAAGTATGGCTTCATTCAGGACCAGCAAGTATGGCTGAAAGCTTTTATGACCTACCCTGACAGGAAGGTAGGCGAGGTGAAAGAATCAGAGGAAGACTCGCTGGTTTATTTTGCCAGGCGCTTTCACATGTTCAGCGATAAAGTAAACGCCTTGCTCGAGCGCATCGCAACTTCCGAAAACAAAGGCTCTTTCCTGATGAAAGTGCTGCATATGAAAGACCAGGTCGGTAATTATGACGCGCTGGGCGACTTTGAGTCCATTTACCATACGCTGAGCAAAGCGGAGGAGGATATCAATGAGACCATCAAGCAGAACCGCGAGAAGAACCTGAGCATCAAGATCGGGCTTATACAGGAGGCAGAGGAATTGCAGAATAGCCTGGAGTGGAAAGAGACCTCTGACAAGATGAAAGACCTCCGTGCCACCTGGATCAAGACTGGCCCTGTAGAGAAAGACCTGACTGAAGAGATAGAGGAGCGCTTTAAAACAGCGCTGGAGGCTTTCTTTGAGCGCAAAAAGTCCTTCTTCAACGACAAGAAGACGATGCAGAACCGCACCTACGACAGGTATAGAGACCTGATCGCGAAGTCGGTGGCGCTGCAAAACTCCGAGGAATGGGAAGCCACAACGGCCAAACTGAAAGACCTGCAGACGCAATGGAAGCAGATTGGCGGATCGCTGCCGCGCGCTACGACCAACAAGCTGTGGACTGAGTTCAGGAAAGCGCACAACCATTTCTTTGAGCGTCTCAAAGTGAAGATCACCAACGAGAAGACCGACTCAAAGGAGAAATACTACGAAACCAACCTGGAGCGCAAGCAGGAACTGGTAGGTCAGGCGGAGGAATTGCTTCAGCACAATAGTCTGAACGACGCTGTGAAGCGCGCCAAGGAACTGCAGGCAGAGTGGAAAAAGGTAGGCCCCGTACGCCCCGATGTCTCAGACGCGATCTGGGAGCGCTTTATTAAGGCATGCGACCGTGTGTTTGAAATGAGCAGCCTGGAGCACTACATACGCAAGCGCCAGCAGAACGCAAACGAAACCTATGGCCACGAGGAAGGGCTGAACGCCCGCATCAACGCCCTACGCGACTTCATCAAGTCCGACCGTCAGGAACTGGAGGTGCTCGAATCGAACCTGGGCAAACTGAGCGAAGCGCCAAGCAACGATTCGTTCCGCAGCATGCTTTTGGGCAAGATCCGTAATTTCAACCGCAAGATCACGACCAAGCAGGCTTTGATCGAAATGCTCCAGGAGCAATTGAGTACAATCAATAAATAGATAAATAAAGATTTAACTATATCTTTTGAGGAGGCGTCTGTTGCGAATGCGGCAGACGCTTTCTATATTTACCTACAACCCAATCAAGGTAAATTTCAGTAATAAATGGAGTCCGAAAAAATTTGACTCAAAATGAACATTTACTGTGTATTTGCGTTGTTTTGGTAAAAACAATCACAAAAGCAATAAATATTTCAAAAAAATTTTAGTTTGTGATTTAATTCATACTTTTGCGAACTATTTTTTTAACGCCATTATTTAAGGAGAAACATACTATGTATTGGACACTGGAATTAGCATCATACCTGGAGGACGCACCTTGGCCAGCCACTAAGGACGAGCTGATCGACTATTCTATCCGCTCAGGCGCCCCTATGGAAGTGGTAGAAAACCTGCAGGCACTTGAAGACGACGGACAGCCTTACGAGAACATCGAGGAGATCTGGCCTGACTACCCTACCAAGGAAGACTTCATGTTCAACGAAGACGAGTACTAATTAGTGATTGATTAGATGATGGGGGTCGATTGATCGAACCACTGCTATTCACTTCTCACTATTCATTACTCATTGAACAACATCGTTGAAGTAAAAAATCTGGTTGCGGGTTATGAGCATCGAACTCTGATCCGCAACCTTTCTTTTTCTGTGCCTGCTCAGGCATTTGTGGCTATTGTGGGCCATAACGGGGCGGGCAAAACAACCCTCTTCCGGGCTTTTCAGCAGAAAATACCCTACCAGGGGCAACTCCTGCTGCGTGGCCATGATTTGCGCCACACCAAAGACGCCGCAGCCTCCGGCCTCCTTTCCTATCTCCCCCAAAAGAACATTGTCTCTTTCTCGATCAGCGTGCTTGACCTGGTTGTGATGGGCCTTTTCCGAAAGAAAAGCTTTTTTGAGAACTACACCGCACAGGATTACGCCCAGGCCCGTGACACGCTGGCGCAGCTGGAGCTGACGCATCTGCAGGAGCAGGACTTTACAACCCTTTCAGGAGGTGAACAGCAAATGGTATGGCTGGCGCAACTGATGCTCCAGGACGCCGATGTCGTGTTGCTCGACGAACCGACGCAACAGCTGGATGTATACTATAAGAAGCAGGTATTCCGACTTTTGCAGCAATGGGTGCGGCAAAAAGGCAAAACGGTGTTCTGCATAACACATGACCTCTACAACCTGCAGCCGATGCAGGGCTTTCTCCTCAACCTCTCCAAACCCGACCCTACACTCGAGCAGCTTTCCCCCGAAACGGTGCAGCAGAACCAGGTATACCTGGAAGCGCAACGCATTGTCCGCTAAGGCAGCGACTCAAACTGCTTCACCAGCACTTCGGCCAGCAGCAGGTCTTCCGGCGTAGTGATCTTGATGTTACTGTAGCTGCCTTCCACCAGCGCTATACCTGCGCCCAGCTGCTCTACCACCGATGCATCGTCGGTGAAGTGCTCCTGCTCGGGCTGTTCGTAAGCTGCCCGCAACAGATCGGCCTTAAAGCACTGAGGGGTCTGCATCAGTTTATACCTGGTGCGTGGCACAGCCTGGCTCCCGCTCCCGGTAAGCTCCCGGATAGAGTCCTTCGGCGATACAGCCACTACAGCAGCCCCCGATTCAGCCGCCTGCTCAAAGGCTGCTTTGATTATACCTGTGCTTACAAATGGCCGCACGCCATCGTGCACAGCCACCAATGCCTCGCCGTGCACCGTTGCCAAGCCATTCTTCACAGAGCCGAAGCGGGTCTTTCCTCCCGGAACCGCCATGTGGAATATAGGAAATTTATGCTGTTTGCATAGGTTTCGCCATACCTGCAACTGGTCCTCTGGCAGCACCACGATGATGCGTATGTCCGCACTGTAGGTATAGAACCGCTCAATGGTGTGCATGAGGAAAGGCTTGCCAGCAAGTTCGATGAATTGCTTGGGCATAGTGTGCTGCATGCGGCTGCCCGTGCCACCGGCCACAATAATGGCGTATTGTTGCAAAGCTTTCTCCATAGGATAGGTATAGGTATTGTAGCAGTCTGTTGTGCTGAGCAATTGCCAGCTGTGCTAATTACGAAGCTGCAAATAAAACAAAAAGCCCCGACTTTGGAGAGCCGGGGCTTTGCTAAATCTTATACCTGCTATTAGAGGATCAGCATCACGTCGCCGTAACTGAAGAAGCGGTACTTTTCTTTTACGGCTTCTTCGTAGGCTTTCATCACTAGTTCATAACCACCAAAAGCAGCCGTCATCATCAGCAGTGTGCTCTCCGGCATGTGAAAGTTTGTCACCAAGGCATTGGCGATCTTGAAGTCATACGGAGGGAAGATGAAACGGTCTGTCCAGCCCTCGTTTGGCTTCAGGCGGTTGCTCGCCGATACCGAAGACTCCAATGCACGCATGGTCGTTGTGCCGATGGCACATACGCGCTTCTTGTTGTCCAGCGCTTTGTTCACCATTTCGGCTGTTTCGGCTGGCACCATGAAGTTCTCAGAGTCCATCTTATGCTTGGTCAAATCTTCCACATCCACCGGACGGAAAGTGCCCAGGCCCACGTGTAATGTAAGCGGCGTTACATCCACTCCTTTGATTTCGAGGCGCTTAAGAACCTCTTTCGTGAAGTGCAGACCAGCAGTTGGAGCAGCTACGGCGCCTACGTTTTTGGCGTATACGGTCTGGTAACGCTCCTTGTCTTCCGGCTCGGCTTCGCGGTTAATGTATTTTGGAAGCGGGGTCTCGCCCAGTTCGTTAATGGTCTTGTAAAACTCCTCGTCCGGACCATCGAACAAAAACTTGATCGTGCGGCCGCGGGATGTCGTGTTGTCGATTACTTCTGCTACCAGGTCGCTATCGCCAAAGTATAGCTTGTTGCCTACACGGATCTTGCGGGCCGGGTCTACCAGCACGTCCCACAGGTGGATGTCCTTATTGAGCTCACGAAGCAGAAACACTTCGATCTTGGCGCCGGTTTTCTCTTTGTTGCCATACAGGCGGGCCGGAAATACTTTGGTATCATTTACTACCATCACATCACCCTCGTCAAAATACTCCAGGATGTCTTTGAAGATGCGGTGCTCAATTTTGCCCGTGTCGCGGTGCAACACCATCATGCGCGACTCGTCGCGGTTGGCGGAAGGATGCGCTGCTAGCAGGTTCTCAGGTAGCTCAAACTTAAATTCTGATAACTTCATACTTTTTATAATACGGTATAAATCGTGCTGACTTGGAATGGCCTGTATCGGATAATATGCCGGTTTCCCGAAAATTCGGCCCGGCTTACCCATGATACAATTAAAAAATCAAACCGCAAATTTACTTAGTTTGACCGAAATATTCTTACTTTTAAGAAAATTACTTTGCTATACGCCAATCTATGATCTACATCCGCCTAATAGCTGAAAGTTTCCGCTTTGCATGGCAGGCCTTACGTGCTAACCTGCTCCGAACGATCCTCTCCCTGCTGGGCGTTACAATAGGCATTTTCGCCATCATCTCGGTTTTCACGCTGGTTGACTCGCTCGAGCGCAACGTGCGCGACAGCATGAGTTTTATTGGCGACAAGGTGCTGTATGTAGAGAAGTGGCCCTGGAGTTTTGGGGGCGAATACCCTTGGTGGAAGTACTTTAAGCGCCCGCAGCCCAACACCCACGAATACCGCTTGCTGGACCGCAACCTGACCAACGACGCTGGTGTGGCTATTTTTGCCAACAGAGGACGTAGTCTGTTTAAGTATCGCAACAACAGCTTCAAAGACGCCGGCCTGATGGGCGTTACCTACGACTATAACAAAGTAACGGAGATTCCGGTGGCCGAAGGCCGCTACTTCGTGCCGCAGGAGGTGGACGCCGCCCGAAATGTGATGATCGTAGGCGACGAGGTGGCCAGCACGCTCTACCCGGGCCAGACAGCCATTGGGCAGGAACTCAGAGTGAGCGGACATAAGTTCACGGTAATAGGCGTGATGGAGAAACAGGGCGAAAGCATGTTTGGCATGCCTAACTTCGACCAGATGGGCATTGTACCCTACGGCACGTTCAGCAAGATGTACGCAACCGGCCCTAACGGCATTGGCTCGACCATTGCGGTAAAGGGTCGTGACGATGACGTGGGACTGCTGGAGCTGGAGTACGAGGTGCGGGGCATGATGCGCAACATCCGGGGCCTGAAACCACGCGACGAGGACAGCTTCGCCATAAACCGCCCCGAAATGGCTACTCAGGCCATCACGGGCCTGTTTCAGGTCATCGGCCTGGCTGGCTGGGTGATCGGCGGCTTTGCGATTCTGGTGGGTGGCTTCGGTATTGCTAACATCATGTTCGTGTCTGTTAAAGAGAGAACCAACATCATCGGTATACAAAAATCACTGGGCGCCAAAAATTATTTCATCCTGTTCCAGTTCTTGTTCGAGTCTGTGTTCTTGAGCGTTATTGGCGGCGGCATCGGCATCCTGCTAGTATTTCTGCTCACGCTTATACCACAAGACATGATGAAGATATCGCTCTCGGCAGGCAACATAATTCTGGGCCTTGGCGTATCGGCGGTGATAGGTATGCTGTCGGGTATCATTCCGGCGGTGCTCGCCTCAAACCTGGACCCGGTGATTGCCATTCGCTCCAAGTAAAAAAGACACAACCGTGGCTGCAAAGTTTAACCTCCATGCTGCAGACACAAACCCTTTAAATTATTTATTAAATGAAGAAGGCGCCTCTACAGGAGTGCGCCGCAGGAGGTCTGCCTCCTGAAGAAGACGAAGAAAGATTTATGGCAAAGCTTAGAAAGACAAGCAAAACGAAACTCAACGACGAGTCACACAACAGCGGCAGCGGACAAACGATCCTAAACCCGGACGTAAACGAAAATAAAGCAAAAACCATTACCGACCTGCGCGAGGCGGGGCACGTACAGGCCCCGCCTGCCTCTGCAGAGGACATCAAAATCCGAAAGGCCTTTGTAGACAAGGACTGGAACGAGATCAAGATCGCCGACTCATGGCAGATCTTCAAGGTGATGTCGGAGTTTGTGGAAGGCTTCGAGAAGATGGCCAAGATCGGCCCCTGCGTTTCTATTTTCGGATCGGCCCGCACCAAGAACTCCCACAAGTACTACATCATGGCCGAGGAAATCGCTGCCAAGCTGGTACGCCATGGCTATGGTGTGATCACAGGCGGTGGACCGGGCATTATGGAGGCCGGTAACAAAGGCGCACACTCTGAGGGCGGCAAGTCTGTAGGACTGAACATTCACCTGCCATTCGAGCAGTTCAACAACATCTACATCGACTCTGACAAGCTCATCAACTTCGACTATTTCTTTGTGCGCAAAGTGATGTTCGTGAAGTATGCACAGGGCTTCATCGTGATGCCGGGTGGCTTTGGCACACTCGACGAGCTGTTCGAGGCGATCACCTTGATCCAGACCAAGAAGATCGGCGCATTCCCGATCGTGCTGGTAGGGCGCGAATTCTGGGGAGGCCTGTTTAAGTGGGTGGAGGACGTGATGCTGAACACAGAAAGCAACATCAGCCCGGAAGACCTGAACCTGGTGCACATCGTAGACGACGCTACCGAAGCGGTGAAAGTGATCGACGATTTCTACAGCAAATACCTGCTGTCTCCAAACTTCTAAGAAAGAGAATTCCCAATAAAAAAACGCCCTGCTGCAGAACAGCGGGGCGTTTTTTTGTGGACTTCCCTATCTTTAACCTTTAACTTGGCTCGATATTATTTTTCTAATATTTGCACCATGCTGTTACCTAGGTATAGGAACACTGCTTTTATAACTTCCGAGCAGTCATTGCAATACCTGCTAACAAGGCAAGACTGGTCCTTACGGCTTGTATTTTGAGACCTAACGTCGGCTTTAGTTTACCAACGTTACTCGTGCATAGTGTGGGCAAGGCTTAGCTGCAGCCTAAACTATGAACTTTGTTGTAGGGTGTAGTTTTTCTTTATATCCAGTTTTCTCCCCTTAATGTAAGTATCACCCCTGCAAGCACTATATGGATTGAAACTATACTTATAACAGTCCATTTAAGGCTTTTCCTGTTTCCAATTGTATCAATCAACAACCCGTAAACGGTATACTGAAGGATGGCAAGGATTACAAAAGGTAATTCTATGCCACGTGAAAACAGGATTCCAATCAGCCCAAAAGGGAACAATATTATAGCTGGTTCAAACATGCCATGACCACCACCCATCATAAGAACTGCAATGAAAAGCAAAATTGGCGTCCAAATGGAGAGCTTCTTTGTCCACTTTAAGGTAAGAGTCATTTCTTTTAAATTCTTAATTACCTATACCCTACAACTTCACCTCAAATGAGGTGCTTCCACTAACAGGTATACCCTCAGCTGTTTGGCCCTGTACCCGTATCTCAAATACGCCGGTTTCGTCGGAGGTATAGAAGGTGAAGGTGGCAGTGCCGTCAGCTTCAGCCTGCAGGTATGGCTGCCAGTATAGCTGCTGCCGGAAGTCGGGGAGTTGGGCATGCGCTCCGTCGCCGGAAGTAGCGGTTGGCACAACAAAGTTTCGTGGCAGATTGTACTGCTCATACAGTACGGGCCGCCCCTTTTCTTTGAGTCGTTCGCGGGCCTCTCCGCTTTTGGTATAGATGGCGAACATGCCGTTGTCTACCAGGCGCCCCAGGTTGCCGGCGTATAGTTTCTCCTCTGACCAGGCAATCTCGATAGAGGCAATATCATTCAGGTCGAGCGCCATGATTTCATCCATGTTCTCCAGCATCACGCCGTCCAGCAGGTATAACGGCTCCTCTTTCATCATGCGCTTGGTTTCGGAGGACACGTATAGTAGTCGTACAGTTTGTCTCCCTTTCTTTTTGCGCATACGCAGGTTAGTAGATACCTCCCGAATGGCCTCCTCTACATTCTGGAAAGCAACATACTCATCCAGCTTGAACACCCGGTCGGCTGGCAAGCGCGGAAGCGGAGCAGTGGCATGCGGCTCTGTCAAACCGTAGATCTCATGGATATTAGCGCGAGTATAGTGCTTCTGCGCAACGCTGATCACATGCGGTGGAAGCGCCTGCACAAAGGCCGTGTCTAGATGTTTGGCGAAAGTTTCCTGCTGAAAAGGCGCCTTTACATCCGCCTGCCGCATGGGCTCTACTAGGGACTCTCTTCGGAAGCGGGCTTCGGTTTCATTTCTGGCAATAGCCTCCCACAGCTCCTGGTCAGTTCCATACCTTTGCTGCATCTCGTTTACAGCGATAAAACCATTTGGCTGCTGAAGTGCTGCACGGCGCTCCGCTACTGAGGCTGCGAGCCAGGCAGCGGGCAGCAGTCCCTTTACGGTGACGGTAACTTGCTGGCGGGTGCCATACTGCTGACGATCTGACTGCACTACCATACCTGCTGCATTAGGTAGCCTCACCTGCTGCTCGGCTACTACCAAACCACCCGTGTTGAGCAGTAGCAGGCGGCATTCTGGTCGTGCTGCATCGCGCCACGGCACCGTAACCTGACTAGCTCCGGTTACATGCTGCGCGAAATAAACCATTCCCCCTGAAGCGGCCACGAGCACATGCCCTGTCCCTGACTTGCCCTGCACACGCACAGGTATACCTGCTGTACCTGCTTGGCCTACCGCCAGGGCTATACCTTGCGGCTTTGGCTTTGGAAGGATCACTTGTTGCGGTGCATAGCCCTCTGCCTGCAGTTGCGCAACCAGTTCCTGCTCTTCTGTAGCCATCAGACTGAAAGTCGCTATACCTGTTTCGTCGCTTTTGAAAGTAGTGATAGTCTGCCCGGCCATATCCGTCACTATACCTTGGGCGGCTATACCAATACCTGCAGCATTGGTCACGGTCGCTACTATTTTGGCAGGCACCCCGGCAGGCCACACACCGGACTCGGGGAAGAAGCGCACCTGTAGCGGTTTGGCTTTTACTGGCTGTGACTGCAGCGCCCTGACTTCGTTCGGGTTCACGATAGTGAGTTGCTCCCGCCAGTGTTGCTGTGCACTGAAGTTCCTCGTCCAGTTGGTGGCGGCCTGTAGGGTATACCTACCCGATGGCATGTCTTCTGGCAACAGAAAGTCTCCTTGCGCTTTGCCGTCTTCGATAACCAGCCGCTGGCTGATCAGGGGGGTGCCTTTCGCATCCAGCAGTTCAACGTAAAGCACCCGGCTTGCGGGAGCAGTTGAGCTCTTTTGCACGGCAGCGCTGTACCAGAGGCGCTCCCCGGTTATGTACCAGGGCTGACTGTGAACCAGCTGTACCTGCTCGTCGGAGAGTTGGCGCTGCACCTGGGCGGCAGCGACTTTGGTCACTTGCTCATGCTGGGCAAAGGCGGGCAGACTAAGGCAGCACACTGCCAACAACCAACCTGCAGCTGCCAATTTCCTGCTCTTTATTATTCCGGGTTTGATCATCATCCAATAAGTTATCAAAAGCCGATTGGTCGCTCGTTGGTTACGTTCGGGTATAGAAAAGTGTAGCGGCAATCGCCCTTAGGTGGCTCGTAAGGCAGGCCCGGGAATGGCGCATACAGCTGCCGATGAATCACGATGAAATCCTCCGTCATGGCCGAGGCGCTGAAATAGCCGATCACCTGCTCCTCTGGATCTGTCAGGCTGTACAAATTGCCGTGGATGCGTGCCGGAGGCGGGTCAAAAATACTGCCTACGCTCGTCTGCTGCTGGTTAAAAAGACGAAGAAACTCATGCGCGCCGGCCGTAAGTGAAAACTGCCTGATCTTGATGCGGTATTTGGTTGGGATGTCGGCTGGCACGATCACCACCGGCTGCTCAAAATAACGGCCATTCACCAGTCTGTCATCGTTTGTTACCACTTTGGTGTTGATGCTGCCCATATTGGACCAGCACCTCGCTGGCAACGGAGCGTCGCCTACATCGGAATAAAACTCAAACATGCCCTCTGTGTCCCAACGGTAGTAGTTGCCTCGCTCTGACGGATCTTGCACCTGCGCCTTCACTTCAAAGCCTTTCGATCGCCGCTCCACCAGCATACCTGCGGAATTGCGCACCACATCGATGAACTCCTTGAACTCATAGCCTATACCTTGTAGGGCAGGTACGGGCCGCAGCAGCTCTGGGCGAGAAGCATATTCTCTCCCGTCGGGCAGCTTGATGTGCAAGGTATAGCTGCGTCCCTGCACGACCTGGTAGTCGTCTGGCATCAGCTGGTATACCCCTCTGGGCCCGTGATACAACGGCATACTAGCACCCTGATCATCCTGCAACGTTACTGTAGCATCCATTACAGGATGCACCAGCACCTGCTTGTTTTCACTGTCGAAGGGGGCGGTCCAGGTCAGCGTTACTCTATTCAGTGTTGAATCGTTATGGTCTGTCACCATGCCGCTCACGACAAGCTTCGGCTGCCCGCCTTCGATCTGGAGCTCTAAAGGGTCCACACATGCCTGCAGACAAACGATGATGAGGAACATAGCCCAAAGCCTGTATTTTTGAAAAATGATCTGCATTTCCAGGTATAGTTTAGTTGCCTGTGGCCTGTTTGAATATTTTTCCCTGATAAGCCCTCTCATCGTGTGATCTTGAAGTTGTAAGTAATAGCCGGCACCGCCGAGCCAATCACCGATAGCCGGTAGGCCTGCGGGATGGTGCCTCCATAGGCTGGTTTGAAGAACACGGAGTAAGGGTTTTTGCGTCCGTACACGTTGTATACCGAGAAGGCCCAGCTGCTCACCCAGTTTGCGTTTCGTTTGTTGGTACCGTCTATCACAAAGGCCAGGTCCAGGCGGTGGTAGTCGGGTATGCGGTGCTGGTTGCGGTCGCTGTAGTTTACCATTAGCAGTCCATCGATATAGCCCACTGATTCCGGATAAGTAATCGGCCTGCCTGTGCTGTAAGTGAAGTTCGCTGACAGGCTGATCAAACGTGTCAGCTGCTGGTTCACAACCAGGCTCAGATCATGCGGCTTGTCGAAGTTGGCCGGGAAAGATTTGCCGTTGTTGATGCGCTCTTCGGGCGTGGGGCCATTGACGCGGCGCAGTGACCTGGAGTAGGTATAGCTTGCCCAGCCTGTCAGCTTCTTGCCTTTGCGGCGCATCATCAGTTCCAGTCCGTAAGCCTTGCCCTCGCCTGGCAGCAGGTCGGCGTCGAGGGTGCTGTTGAGCAGGAGCCGGGCGCCGTCTTTGTACTCCACCAGATCGTGCAGCTTCTTGTAATAGACCTCCGCCGAAAGCTCAATGGTATTGTCCTGCAGGTTTTTGAAAAAGCCAAGTGCCACCTGATCCCCGAGCTGCGGGCGCAGGTGCGGGTTACTCGTCTTCCAGATATCCACCGGAGAGGCCGCTGTGGTGTTGGAGATGAGGTGAATGTACTGCGCCATCCGGTTGTAGCCCAGTTTAACAGAGCTGTTCTCGCCCAAGGTTATTTTAAGGGAAGCGCGCGGCTCAAAATTACTATACCGCTGTATCACTCCGCCATTGCTAAAGCTCAGCGTATCAATGATGGTAGATTCTCTGCGTGGCGACTCCGGATCGTACACGTATACATCACCCGGCCCCAGGTTATAATAAGAGGAGTAGCGGAGCCCGTAGCTGACCGATATTCTTGGGCTGAGCACGTATTCATGATCCAGGTACAGGGCCGCTTCCACGGAACGCTCGCGGGGCATGCTGACTGGCAGTAAACTCGACAGTTCTGAACCAGGCGTCAGGTTGCCGGGGCTAAACTCATACCAGGAGGACGAGGCACCCAAGCCCATCTTATGCCGCACGGAGGGCTCAAAATTCAGGTCTGCCCTGATCTGCTTGTACTTTATCTCTGAGTCGAGGGTATAGCTGTAGGGCTCTGTTTCGGCCTCCACACCATAGTCATAGTCCCCAATTACGCCAGTTACGCTTGACAGGAGTTTGTCGTTGAAGGTATGGTTCCAGCGGGCGGTGCCGGTGGCCGTGCCCCAGGTATAGGTCGTATCGGCCCCGAAGCGGAAACCGTCGCGGCTCATGTAGCCTGACACCATGAGCTGGTCTTTGGTGCTGATCGTATAGTCTACCTTGGCATTAAAGTCATAGAAATAGCCGTCGCTGTCGCGCACAGACTTATCCGGTACATAGCGCATGGCCAGACCGGGGTAAGCGCCTCGCCCGCCGAGCACAAAAGAAGCCTTGTCTTTCAGCAGCGGCGCTTCCACCATCAGACGGCTCGCCAGCAAACCGATGCCACCGCTCAGGATAGGCGCTTTCTTATTGCCCTCTTTCAGCTTTACATCCAGCACCGACGAGATGCGCCCGCCATACCGGGCAGGTATACCGCCGCGGTAAAGGGTAACGTCCTGCACCATATCCGGGTTGAAAACTGAGAAGAAACCAAATAAATGCGAAGCGCTGAAAAGCGTCGCCTGATCCTGCAAAACCAGGTTTTGGTCGATGCTGCCGCCACGCACATTGAAGCCACTGGCCCCTTCGCCGACGGTGGTCACGCCCGGCAGCGTAATGATGCTGCGCAACACGTCCACCTCCCCCAGAAAATTGGGCATCTTACGCACTTCCTGTATATTCAGGCGGGCCACGCCCATTTCCAGGCTCTCTACATTATGGTCGGGTGCTTTAGCGGATACCTCCACTTCCCGCAGCTGATTGCTTACTTCAAACAACTCGATGTGCATGGTGCGGCTCTGCTGCAGACTCACCCGCCGCTGGTCCTCTACCATACCCATAGCCCGCACCCGCAAGGTATAGTTACCAGCCGGCACCACCAGGGTATACCTGCCCTGCTCATCGGCTACAGTGCCTTTTTCGGTCTCTACAAGTAGCACAGTGGCCCCGATAAATGGCTCGCCTGTTTTGGCATTGCGTACCTGCCCGCTCAGGGTCACGATGCGCTCAGCGACCTGCCCTGCAGCAGCTTCCCCAGATGGCACCGTGTCAGAACGAAAGATGGAGGCTGCGGATTGGGGCACCAACACAATGGTACGGTCATCATACAGCACAAAGGAAAGGCGGGCTTTTTCCAAAAGCTTTTGCAGCGCGCCGGCGATTGGTTCCTGATCAAACGATTGGGTGATCTGCACGCCTTCTACCCACTCCGACTGGTAGAACACACGCAGCTTGTGTTTCTGCTGCAAGTCCTGCAAAACCGCCTGCAGGGGCTGATTCTGATAGCTGGCCGTGATGCGAGTCTGCCCGGTGTCCTGCGCCCAGGTATGGCCTGAAAGCAGCATCAGGATGGTGAGCAGAAAGTACTGGTAGCGTCTTTTCATAAAAAGGGATGCGGTTGGCGTATGTGCGCAGAAGGCAAAAAGAGGAACTACATTGCACCTTAGCAATATATAGTTTTAACATTGGATTTGAAAATTTTGGAATGGCCTCTGCGCAAAAGCTTTGCGCTTTCAAATTTCACCTAAGTCCCACAGAATCGTACATAATAAAAGAAGAGCCAGGCCTATGTCAGAGACAGACAAAGAGAAAATAAAGAAGCTCAAGAAAAAGCTGCGGGTGCAGGAGCAGAAGAACGCTGAGATAAGGGACCACATGGCGGCCGAGCGCACCATTTTCGCCAACGAACGCACCCTCATGGCCTACCTGCGTACCGCCATGACAGTCTCCGTGGGCGGTTATGTGGCCATCAAACTTTCAGACGACCTGTACCTGGATGTTATTGGCGTCATTCTGATTCCGGTTGGTATCATACTGGGCATCTACAGCTTTGTCAGGTATAGGCACAAGCAGCGCATCATTGAGGGGCACCACCAGGACTACTGCCCGACCAGCCACGAACACGAGCGGGCACACAATGAGCTGCCCCAGCCCGGCGGGAACGGCAAACAAACTTCTGCTTAACTAAGGTCACCAGCCGGGCAGTAGCACAGCAGGTATACGCCTGCACTTCGTCGTATTTGTTTCGTATATTTCTCAAAAAGGAATAAATGCAGGTGCCGGAGCAAGACGAAATCAAAAAGCTGAAAAAAAAGATCCAAAAGCTGGAGAAAAAGAATGCGGACATCCGCAACGAGATGGCTGTGCAGCGCACCTTCTTCGCTAACGAACGCACGCTTATGGCCTACCTGCGCACGGCCATTGCCCTGGTAGCAGGCGGCTTTGCCGCTATCAAACTCTCGCAGCACCTGTATATAGAGACAATGGGGATTATCCTGATGCCGCTGGGCCTTTTATTGTCTTTGTATAGTTTCGTACGGTTTTTCAAACAGCAAAAACTCATAAGGCGACAGCGGGAAAGCATCACCCCCATCAGTCAGCGACACGAAGAACTGCATGAAAAGCAGGCTTCGCGCTACGACAATTTAGATTGAGGTATATGCTAAGGATAATTGCTGAAAGCTAAACCATTTGGCGTTTATTGCTGTTAAGAAGGGTTGGCATCTTCGGGTACGGAGGCGCTGATATTTTTGTACCTTTGCTATTTAAAATCAAGCATTCCTGAATGGCTTTTAACCAAGCGCAAGACACAGCAACCGGCACCGATACTGCCTTTTCGCAAAATGGCGAAACACAGCAGATCGAAGTTTACGGTGCCCGCGAACATAACCTCAAAAACATTTCCATTAAGCTGCCGCGCTACAAGCTGGTCGTTTTTACCGGCATCAGTGGCTCGGGCAAGTCCTCGCTGGCTTTCGACACCATCTATGCCGAAGGGCAGCGCCGCTACATGGAAACTTTTTCGGCCTACGCCCGCTCGTTTATGGGCGGACTCGAGCGCCCGGACGTGGACAAGATCGAAGGCCTTTCGCCGGTAATTTCCATCGAGCAGAAAACCACCAGCCGCAACCCGCGCTCCACCGTGGGTACCATCACCGAGATCTACGACTTTATGCGTCTGCTCTGGGCCCGTACGGCCGAGGCGTATAGCTATGTGACCGGTGAGAAAATGGTGCGCCAGAGCGATGACCAGATCGTGAACCACATCCTGGAGAACTTCGCTGGCAAGCGCATTATCGTACTCGCCCCGGTAGTAAAGGGTCGTAAAGGCCACTACCGCGAGCTCTTCCAGCAGATCCGCAAGATGGGCTTTATCCGTGCCCGCGTGGATGGCGAACTGCTGGAGATCGACCCGAAAATGCAGGTGGACAGGTATAAGATCCATGATATCGAGATCGTGATCGACAAGATTGTGGTGAAGGAAGAGGACCGCTTCCGTCTTTCCGGCTCTATCCAGAATGCGCTGACGCACGGCAAGGGTACGGCACTGATCCTGGATGTGGATGCGGACAAAACCCACTTCTTCTCGCGCCACCTCATGGACCCCGCCACAGGTATAGCCTACGACGATCCAGCGCCAAACTCATTCTCGTTCAACTCCCCTTACGGCGCCTGCCCGGTGTGTAATGGTTTGGGTGAGATACAGGAAATCACGGAAGAGTCGGTTATACCTGACAAGAGCCTGAGTATACGCCGCGGAGGTATAGCACCACTCGGCGAGTACCGCGACATCTGGATTTTCAAGCAGATCGAGGCGCTCTTCAAACACTTCAAGGTATCGGTTTCGACACCGATCAAAGATTTGCCGGAGGATGTGCTGAAGGTATTGCTCTATGGTCTGGATGAAGACCTGGAGGTGAATACCAAAAAGGGCAACTATGTGGTGGAGTTTGAAGGCATCGTCAACTTCCTGAAAGGGCAGATGGAATCGGACTCCGACAACATTCGCTCCTGGGTAGAGGACTTCGCGCAGACCACGACTTGCCCGGAATGTAGCGGGTATAGACTCAAGAAAGAATCGCTGCACTTCAAGATTGCTGATACCAACATAGGCGAACTCTCGGTGCTCGACATTAACAAACTGGCTGCCTGGTTTGAAGGTGTGGAAGAGCGTATGAATGAGCGCCAGAATGTAATTGCCCGTGAACTGCTGAAAGAAATCCGCAAGCGCATCGGCTTCCTGCTGGACGTAGGCCTGGATTACCTGAGCCTGCACCGCCCTGTGAAGACGCTATCCGGTGGCGAGAGCCAGCGTATACGCTTGGCTACGCAGATCGGTACGCAGCTGGTAGGCGTGCTCTACATCATGGACGAACCAAGCATCGGCCTGCACCAACGCGACAACGAGCGCCTCATCAAAGCCCTGCAAGACCTCCGCGATCTGGGCAACTCCATTATTGTAGTGGAGCACGACAAAGACATGATCCTGCAGGCTGACTACGTGGTGGATATTGGTCCGGGCGCAGGTATACACGGCGGGCAGGTGGTAACCGCCGGCACGCCGGAAGATATGATGAATGCCGGCACCACCACTGCCGACTTCCTGAGCAACCGCAGAGGTATAGCCGTGCCGCGCTTAAAACGCCCCGGAACAGGCGAAGTCCTGAAACTGAAAGGCGCTACGGGCAACAACCTGAAGAACGTGACGCTGGAATTGCCGCTTGGCAAAATGGTGTGCGTAACGGGTGTATCCGGCAGTGGCAAGTCCTCGCTCATACACGACACGCTTTACCCAATCCTGAACACGCACTTCTTCCGGGCCAAGCGCGATCCGTTGCCTTACAAGAAAATTGAAGGACTGGAGCATATTGATAAAGTAATTGAAGTGGATCAGTCGCCAATTGGCCGTACGCCGCGCTCTAACCCGGCTACTTATACCGGTGTGTTCACCGACATCCGTACCTTGTTTGCGCAGTTGCCGGAAGCTAAGATCAGAGGGTATACGCCAGGTCGTTTCTCTTTTAACGTGAAAGGTGGTCGCTGCGAGGCTTGCGAAGGAGCAGGTATGCGCACCATTGAGATGAACTTTCTGCCGGACGTATACGTGCCCTGCGAGGTATGCAAAGGCAAACGCTACAACCGCGAAACCCTAGAAGTGCGCTTCAAAGGCAAGAGCATTACCGACGTGCTGGACATGACCGTGGAACAGGCAGTAGATTTCTTCGAGAGTCAGCCACGCATCCTGCGCAAGATCCAGACATTAAACGAAGTGGGTTTGGGCTACATCACTCTTGGCCAGCAGGCTACTACTCTATCCGGTGGCGAGGCACAGCGCGTGAAACTGGCGACCGAGCTTTCCAAAAAAGACACCGGCCAGACGCTCTATATTCTGGACGAGCCAACAACAGGTCTCCACTTCCAGGACATTGAGCACCTGAGCGAGGTACTGCATAAGCTGACCGACAAAGGCAACTCGGTGCTCATCATCGAGCATAACCTGGATTTGATCAAGATCGCTGACTGGGTCATCGACATCGGGCCGGAAGGCGGCGAGGGCGGTGGTACCATTGTGGCGGCTGGCACACCGGAGGATATTGTCAAAAAAGGCAAAGGCTATACCGCCCGCTTCCTGAAAGAGGAACTGAAAACGAGCCATTACCGCGAAAACGGCCAGGCTTAACAGGTATAGCAACCTATAAAAAATGCCGCTCCTAGGTATAGGAGCGGCATTTTTGTTTTAGATATTACCCAGCCGGTCTTCCAGTGCTTCCGTTTGCTGCAAGTGTTGTCGCAGGAGCGGGAGTTGCTTGGAGGCGAACTGCTTAACTTCCATCACCTGAGCGTTCTCGGCCATGTCCTCGTAGCGTTTAAGTAAACGGTCATGCTCTTCGCGGGTACGCTTGATATAGGCCAGGTCAAAACCTATACCTGTTTCGCTACTCACATCGTCGTATACCTTTTGATGCACCCTGCCTAACTGAGTAGGCACTACGAACTCACGCTCTATGGCAATGTGCTGCAGGTCTTCCATCACACGGTTGTGACCATTGCTCATATCCTGGGCCAACTCTTTCACTTCCGGGCTCACGCCTCTTTCCAACGCCAATTCGCCCAGTTGCACATGCAGCATGTTGGCGCTGGTGGCCTCGGCAACGAAAAGCGCATCGTTTTTCATGCCCGGTATGCCCATGGCTTCAAACTGCTCTACGCTTTGGGCGGCAGCCTGCTCGATGCTGTCATCGGCGCCACAACTGGCGGTGCCCAGTAAAAGCATGGCACTGGCAAGGTATAGGGTAATTTTTCGGATCATACACTTGGGTTTAAAATAGGAGCATCTGCAGCCATGACAGGCGCAGATGCTCAAGATAATTAGATTTTAGGAAATGCCCAGTGTTTGGGATTACACATTTTACTTTAGCCCGTCTTTGATCTGCTGCGCACGCTTGTGGTGCTCGCGCAACTTAGGAAGCGTCTTGGTAGCAAAGGCCTTCACTTCTGCATCGTCGTAGTCGGCATCCTCCGTCACATCTTCGAACAGGCTGATGTCGCTGTCGTGTGCGCTTACCATTTTGTCCATGTAGTCCTTGTCAAATTCGGCTCCCTGCTTTTCGCGCAGGTCACGCATCTGGCTCATGTGCTCATTGCTCATGCTGTCTGGCAGCGTGATGTTTTTGCTGAGTGCCAGGTCACTCATTTCTTTGTTAGCCGCCGTATGATCTTTCACCATCATAGCGGCAAACTCCTTCACCTGCGGATTTGTAGCACGCTCCTGCGCCAGTTTGCCCGCTTCTACTTCCATCATGCTGCTGCTGGCTGCTTTGGTCATAAATTCAGCCTGATCATCGCGCTCCTCCTCCATGGCAGTGTCTTCAAAACGCTCCTCAGTAACATCCTGCGCCTGATCCACGCTGTCATTGCCAGAGCCTCCGCAAGCCATGGTGCCAAATAGGAAGGCACAGGCCATTAATCCTGTTGTTGCATTTCTTTTCATAGTGTTATTTCTTGTTAATAGTAAAATAGTTTGAACAAATTGGTATACGCCGCTAAAGCATTGGAGTTTATATGATAGGCCTCTAATATATAGGAAACAGGTAATAATATACTTTGGGGATATCGGGAACAGGATACTTGTATACAAAACGCAGGCACTTACGACCACAACTATCTCAGGTATAAAACGATATATACCTAATCGAGTACGGATTCCCGTTTAAGCCATACCTTATGATACAACTCTTCGCTATGCGCCTCATCACAGCTTTGTTGTTTTGTTCATGCTTATTGATTTACTCTGCGGCCCATGCGCAGGTAACGGAGGAGGAAAGAGAAGACCGCGCTGAAATGATCAACATAGACCGTGATCATGACAAAACGATCAAGATCCATCCGCTGCATTATGGGGAGGTGTTCGTGTCGTATGAGAAGGTGCGGGCACCCAACATCAGCAACGAATTTGGACTGAGCTATTTCTACAAACTGCTTATGAAGGGCGATGGCTGGACTTCGAATGCGAAAGACGTGATGGGCATCGGCATCCGGATGAGTCAGCGTTACTATACTTCTAAGAAGAAGGCGCCCCCTTTTGGTTTCTTCCATGGGCCCATGTTCAGCTACCGCTTCATTGTGTTTGAGCGCAATGTGTTCGACCTGCCCGACTTGCCGCCCAGCGACCCTGACTTCAGGTATGTGGGCCGGCTCTACCAGAACGCGCTGGACCTGAGCTACCACCTGGGTTATCAATTTCGGCTGGGACGCCACTTTACAACCGAACTCTCCGGCGGAATTGGAGGACGCATCAAAATTGCAAACGCCACCAATGGCGCAGATCTGATCAAGGAGAATATCATCGGGCATGTGGTGCACTCCGACGAGGGCGCCGTTATAACAGTGGGGCCCTCGCCGCAGCTGAACTTCTCGATCGGCTACTCTTTCTGATTACTTGTTGATCTTGTTGAGTACGCTGTAGGCCATTAGCTTGCCATTGCGGTAAGTTTCTGTTTTAACCCAGCCCGTGCCAGGCACAAACCACTCCACCGTTTGCATGCGGGTGCCGGGCATCTTCAAACCCATGGCCCGGGTCTGCACTTCCATGTCCTGGTTTATTTTGTAACCTTCGTAGGTACCGGCCGGCACTTCCAGGCTTTCTTTGTTACCCACGGTGCGCCCGGTCACCTGCATCGTGATCGTACTCATGTTCTGGCCGCTGCCTTTGTCGATCACATTGATGGTGAAGCTTCCGTCTTTCAGCTGCTGGCCCGGACTGAGAGAGGCCGGATAATCCATGTGGTCGCCCTCCATCTTGATCTCCATGTTCTTATAGGCTTCCATCATACCCGGATTCATGAGCGAGCGCATGTCAACCCAGATGGAACCGTTTTCGCAGCCTAACTGGTAGCTGCCTTCGTTGGCCATCTTTCCCTTCTCGTCATACATTTGGGTATGCACCGTCGCCTCCGACTTGTCTCCGTCGCGTCGCACATCAGTTACCTTATAGAGCACACGGCCTGTGAGTTTGTTGCGCTGGTTGTAGTTGAGTATCTCATACTCGGCATTTTCAGTCAACAGCATATAGCCGTTGCAATCCTGTGCCGTGGCACCGGAAGGTATAGACAGTATAACACACAATAAAGAAATAGCACTGAGTAAAAATTGATTTTTCATAATTTAAAGATTACTTGATCACGGAATATTTATATAAATATAGCCAATATTGTGGATATGAGCCCATTATGATTATAAATAAGTGTGAAGGTTCTGATAATGAGTGTGAACGGCCTTAAACAGCAGGTATAAAAAAAGCCGGACACTTGCCCGGCTTTATAGGTATAGATACAGGTGTAGGAAGTTTAAGCTCCTCTAAACTGTGGTTTGCGCTTTTCATTGAAGGCTGTTACTCCCTCTTTATAGTCTTCGGAATTGCCGGCTATTTTCTGGCAGTAAGCTTCGTAATCCAGCATTTCGTCGAGCGTGGAATTGAAAGATTTGTTTAGCATTTTCTTCATCAAGCCGATGGCCTTGGTTGGTGCCACGGCATAGCGGGCGGCCAGTTCAGCTACGGCCGCATCCAGCTCTTCAGGAGCTACCACGCGGTTCACCATACCTAACTGCAGCGCTTCTTCAGCGCTCACTTTAGAGCCCAGCGTGCTCAACTCAAATGCTTTCAGCGAGCCTACCACCCGTGGCAAAAAGAAAGAGGAACCGGAGTCGAGCACCAGGCCCACGTTCACAAACACCTCGATCATGCTGGCGGCAGTAGAGGCTACCACCAGGTCGCAGGCCAATGCTAGAGAACAACCGGCGCCGGCAGCCACACCATTTAGCTTGCAGATGATCGGCTTCGGGAGGTTGCGCATGGCCCGGATGATCGGGTTATACCTTTTCTCCAGCGACTCAGACAGATCGCGCTTGTCGGCACTGGCAATCGCCTTGAGGTCCTGACCAGAGCAGAAGGCCTTGCCGGCTCCCGTCAGAATCACCACCCGCACGCTGTCGTCGCGGGTCACCTGCTTCAGGGCGTCCTGCAGCTCGTAGCTCTGCTTGTCGTTAAAGGCGTTGAAAACATCGGGCCTGTTCAGCGTGATGGTCGCGATGCCATCCTGCACATCATATAGCAAGCACTCGTAGTTCATATTGGCGTTTGTTTTTAGTAGAAGAGATAACCAAAGGTATAGATAATCACCTTGAAGAGCAAAAAGGCTACAGGGCCACAAAGCCTGCCGCCAGCACCAGCAAAAGTCCCGTCAGAAAGCCCGTATAAGCCTGCGCCGGGGTATGGGCATGCAGCGCCAGCCTCGCCGTCAGCACCGCGCCTGACACCAGAATCAGCAGCACGATAGGTATAAGCAGGCCCGATTCAGGCATTAATTTGTTCACCAGCAAAAGCACGCCCAACGCTCCTCCCAGCCCGATGCCATGTGCACTGATTTTCCAGAAAAAAGAAACACACCAGGCCACAAAAACAGAAGCTGTGACCACACCCATCACGAAATAGAAAAGCTGATCAAAAACGAACTCCGTGTAAAACAGGTAAGTCGTTACTGCATAGCAAAGGGACGTGAATAAGAGCGGCCTACTGCGCTGCTCCCGTCGGTCTATTTCGTAAGAGTCGATGAAACCGGTTTTGAACATAGCGAAAGCTCCCAGCCCGGGCACCATAAACGTGGTGAAAAAGATCATGCTCAGCACGATCCAGCGGCTTTGCAGTGGAAGCGAAATAGAAGAAACCGGCAGAAAATAAAGGATGATGGCGAACAGATACGTCGGCATCAGCAGTGGGTGAAACGCAACAGACAAAAAGCGGGCGAGCGAGCGGTTCAAGGGGGAGTTAGTGATTGAGTGAGTTAGTTTTTGAGTGGGTTAGTTCTCTTGTAGGGACAGGTCGCGACCTGTCCGAATCGTGCACCAGTAATTCTTTAGGCTATACCTGTCTTGGTCGTCAACAGTTAACCCTGCAGGTTATACCTGCCCAATCGTGCACCAAACAACAATTTAACCATTTAGCAATTCAGCCATTTAAAGTTCTTTCCGCAGACGGGCTACAGGTATGTTAAGCTGCTCACGGTATTTGGCCACGGTACGGCGCGCTATGTTATAGCCTTTTTCGTTGAGCATCTTTTCGATTTTCTCATCTGAAAGTGGCTTGCGCTTGCTTTCCTTGTCGATGATTTCCTTCAGGATGTGCTTCACCTCACGGCTGCTGGCGTCCTCGCCGGAGTCGGTGGCTATACCTTCGGAGAAGAAATACTTGAGCGGGTAAATGCCAAACTCGGTCTGCACGGCTTTGCTGTTGGCCACACGGCTCACGGTACTGATGTCCATACCGATGTCCTCGGCGATGTCCTTTAGAATCATCGGGCGCAGCTTGCTTTCGTCACCTTCCAGGAAAAACTCGTGCTGGTACTTGATGATAGACTCCATAGTGCGCAGCAGCGTGTTCTGGCGCTGGCGTATGGCGTCTATGAACCACTTGGCCGCGTCCAGCTTCTGCTTCACGAAAGCCACTGTTTCCTTCAGCTTCTTATCCTTCTTGTCCGACTTGTCATAGGCGTCGAACATGTCGGCGTAGGAGCGGCTGATGCGCAGGTCCGGGGCGTTGCGGGAATTGAGCGAGAGCTGCAGCTGTCCGTTTTCGTTGGTCAGGATGAAGTCAGGTATAATGTACTGCACCCGTGCCATGCCGGCCCCGCTTCCGCCCGGTTTCGGGTTGAGTTTAATGATCACGTCGATGGCTTTTTTCAGCTCATCTTCCGAAACGTTAAACTTCGACTGTATTTTCTGATAATGCTTCTTGGTAAATTCGTCAAATGACTCCTTGATGATGCGCTCAGCCAGGCGAGTGGTCTCGTCCTGCTCACGTCGCTCGAGCTGCAGCAGCAGGCACTCCGGCAAATCGCGGGCGCCTATACCTGCCGGATCGAAGGTCTGGATCATGTGCAGCACCTGCTCAATCTCCTCTTCGGTGGTCATCACGTTCTGCGAAAAAGCCAGGTCGTTGGCAATAGAACTCAGCTCGCGGCGTATGTACCCGTCGCTGTCAATGCTGCCGATAAGCTGCATGCCTATGGTATACTGCTTGTCGTCGAGCGCCAGAAAACCAAGCTGGTCCATCAGGTTATCGTTGAGCGAGCTGGACATAGCGATGGGCATTTCGCGGTCTTCCTCGTCCCCACCGCGGTCGCCCTGCATCTTGTAACCGCTTATCTCGTCGTCGTTGAGGTAGTCGTTGATGTCCACGTCATCTTTGCCGAAGTCATCATCGCTGTCGTATTCCTCTGACTCTGAATCGCTGTATTCGCTTTCGGTCTCTTCACGGCCTTCTTCCAGGGCGGGATTTACCTCCATTTCCTCTTTTATGCGCGCCTCGAGCTCAACAGTAGGTATCTGCAGCAGCTTGATAAATTGTATCTGCTGCGGCGATAACTTCTGGGATAAGAGTTGTCTTAAATCGAGTCGCTGCATAGTAAGAAAAATGGGTGCTGGTGCCTGTTAGTGCACCTTCAAATTTAGGATAATTTTACTTGCATTTACAAAAAAGGTTAAAATATCGTTACTTTGAGGGATTATTGGGAAAAGGGTTGCTACACCATGCCAGATAGGGCCTGTAGACGTGCTACACGCTTTGTCCGAACCGGTTAAGCTCCCCTATCCAATGGCGATACGGTACTTTTCTTGCCTTTTCACGAAGGCCTGAATATATACCTTAACGCATAAATTGTTCAGACATATACGCTACTAGATATAACATGCAACGCACGAAAGTAAAAGAGCTACTGACTGGTGCCGAAGAAGGCAAAGAGGTATTATTGAAGGGCTGGGTACGCACCAAGCGCGGCAACAAGTTTGTGAATTTCATCGCCGTGAATGACGGCTCCACGATACAGAACCTGCAGGTAGTGGCCGATGCCGAGAAGTTCGGTGACGAGGCGCTGAAAGACGTGACGACCGGTGCTGCCGTGTCCATTACGGGCCAGTTGGTGGCCTCGCAGGGCAAGGGGCAAGCATTTGAAATTGTAGCCAATACGATAGAAGTAGTGGGCAAAGCCGATCCGGAGACTTACCCACTGCAGAAAAAGGCGCACTCGCTGGAGTTTTTGCGTGAGATCGCTCACCTGCGCTTCCGTACCAACACGTTTGGAGCCGTGTTCCGCGTGCGCAACACGCTGGCCTTTGCCGTGCACAAGTTCTTCAACGAGAAAGGCTTCGTGTACATGCATACGCCCATCATCACAGCTTCTGACGCGGAGGGCGCCGGCGAGATGTTCCATGTGACCAACTTAGACCTCGACAACCTTCCTCGCACCGAAGACGGCAAGATCAACTACGAAGAGGACTTCTTCGGCAAGGCCACTAACCTGACGGTATCTGGCCAGTTGGAAGGCGAACTGGCAGCCATGGCTTTCAGCGACATCTATACCTTCGGACCGACTTTCCGTGCTGAGAACTCGAACACGGCCCGCCACCTGGCCGAGTTCTGGATGATCGAGCCGGAGATGGCGTTCTACGATCTCAAAATGAACGCCGACCTGGCCGAGGAGTTTATCAAATACATCATCCGCTACGCACTGGAGCATAACCGCGAGGACATCGAGTTCCTGGGCCAGCGTCTGGTGGAGGAAGACAAAGCCAAGCCTCAGAACGAACGTCAGGAAATGACGCTGCTCGAGAAGCTGGAGTTTGTCGTGAACAACGACTTTGAGCGCGTAACCTATACCGAGGCGGTGGATATTCTGATGAACTCTCCTGCTTACAAGAAGAAAAAATTCCAGTACGACGTATCGTGGGGCATCGACCTGCAGAGCGAGCACGAGCGCTATCTGGTGGAGAAGCACTTCAAAAAGCCGGTGATCGTAACCGATTACCCGAAAGACATCAAGGCTTTCTACATGCGCCTCAACGACGACGGCAAGACCGTGGCCGCCATGGACATCCTGGCCCCAGGTATAGGCGAGATCGTAGGTGGTTCGCAGCGTGAAGAGCGCATGGAGTTACTGGTGGAGCGCATGAAGAGCGTGGGCATTGAAGAGGAAGACCTGTGGTGGTACCTGGATACCCGCCGTTTTGGTGGCTGTCCGCACGCCGGCTTCGGTCTGGGCTTCGAGCGCATGGTGCAGTTCGTAACTGGCATGGGCAACATCCGTGATGTGATTCCTTTCCCGCGCACGCCGGGGAACGCGGAGTTTTAACAGAAGCTATACCTTATACCTGCAAAAGCCCGGCTATACCTTAGCCGGGCTTTCTTTTTGGCTAGAAATTTGCTAGTTTAACATAAGTTAAATCCCTTATAAATAGACTTATGCGATATATATTTTTAGCCTTGCTCCTGCTTGGTTTTGCGGCCCCAGAGGTGCGTGCACAGCAGGAGTTTGCCAGTCTGGAGCTACCCTTGCGCCGGGCTGAAGACCTGGTATCAGTAGCGGATGGTGATGGCAACGTCTGTCTTTACTTTTTTCAGGGTGGTAAGCTGAACTTCAGTTTGGTTGATGCCAAAGGACAGACCGTGGCCACACAAGAAATTCCCTACCGCAATGGCCAGCAGCCCCAGGTGCTGGGCACCCGTGTAACCGACACAGAATTTGTGTTTTACAGCCGCTATGTAGATGGCAACAAGGAATTTGTACGCCCTTTTGCCGTGAACAGGTATAGCGGTGCTTTCCGAAGCCTGCCCGATGTGCCGTTGCGCCGCGAAAGAAACGAAACATTTGTCGGGGCCTTTGCTGATGCCTCTCACTTTTACATGATGTACACAGACAAAAAGGACAACCTGATCCTGCACCGCGAACTGGACGAAAGCTATTATGAAAAAAAGACGTTCGACTTGGCCGACCTACCGCGCACCCGTACCAAAGGCGAGCGCCAGCAGGAACTGATTTTCGTGCACCCTGACCTGGAGCGCACCGTGTTCGCCGGCCAGCACCGCAGCAAGATTTATACCCGCGGCGACAAGCTATACCTGGTATTCGACGGCTTTTCGCTGCGTGGCAAGAAAAACGAACTGACCACCGAGATACTGACGATTGACTGGCCAAGCGGTCAAACCGAATACCGCACACTGCCGTCGCTAGCTGTTAAAAACGATGCGAATTTCAACTCATTCCTGCATGGCAACACCTTGTTTCGGGTACAGCTCGAGAAAGATGAGTTTACGCTGACTGCCTACGACTTCAGCAGCCTCCAACCCATCAAGGAGTACAGGTATACGGCCGACCAGGACATCGACATTAAAGCCACGCCGGTGCACCAGCGGGGAGCGGGCGCCTTGTTTTCGTCCGGCAACAGCGTGATCGAGAAGACGTCTAAAGTGATGCGCAACTTATCGACTGGCAAACCTGCCATTACGGTGGATGCCTTTAACGACAGCACGCTGCAGCTTACCATCGGTTCGTACCAGCCGCCGGCCCGCCGGAATCCTGGCGGGGACCCAACCAGACTGGTGCGCACGCCAGATCGATATATCCAGACTTCCCGTGGATTATTCCTGATGCCCGGCCGCTGGATACCGGCCTATTCGCTGCCGTACAGGTATAACATGTTCCCCTACAACCGCTACTACTACGACCCATTCTACAACCAGGCGGGCGAGTCGGTGGGGCCGGGTATCAGCACCTACTTCAGGGCCGTGCTCAATAGTGAGACGCTCGACAAAGCTTTTGTAGCGAAAGACGATAGTACTGCTGCCACCGTGCAGGACAAGATAGAGGCATATGAAGAAGAGCTGAAGCAGACGCCGGAATACAAAACCCTGTACCGCTACGGCAACAACAAGCTGCACTACGGCTACTTCGACAAGCGCAGCAAAACTTTTAAGATACTGGAGTTCACACAGAACTAAGAATTACGCCCAACAAAAAAGCTTCGCCGGATTTGGCGAAGCTTTTTTGTTTTAACCAAGGGCTTATTTTACAAACCCATCAATTTCTGGATTTTGGCCTGCACAGCAGGGTCCTGCTGATAAGCCAGCATGATCTGCTCGTAGCGCTCCATCGTCATACCGTCTTTCTGGATAGCCGTCTGCATATTCTTCTCAATGTCAGGCTGCATTTCCATCATACGCCCGATCGCTTTGTTGAAAGCGGCTTTTTCGGCGGCCGTTCCTTCGGCTTCGGCCAGTTTCTGCTGCTGGTGCGCCTGTGCCAGGGCGTTAAATTTATCCACGCTCAGTTTTTCCTCTTCCAGAATCACAAGCATGGCTTTTTCACTTTCCTGCTGCAGCTCCATCAGGCGCGTGCTGGCATCTACAAATAGCTTGATGTCCTGGTCAGAAATAGCCTGCGTTTGCTGCTGCGGAGTTTTCTGGGGAGTGACCTGCTGCGCCAAAGCGCTGCCACTAACGGATACCAAACCTACTACAAGTCCTGCCACAGCAGTGACTTTCAGTTTATGGAAAATATTCATAAGACTCGGTGTTAAAAATTTTGAAATGATTAATAAGGAAAGGCAGGTTCTCTCGATTACCACTTAAACTATACATTATTTGAGAAAAATAGTTTTTAGCTTTTAGTTGCCTGCCGCTCCATGGTCCAATAATCCTGCCACAAACTTATACCGCCCTTCTGTATAACAAAGGATGTCCTTGCTGAATATGATACAAAATTTTCAGAAGCTCAAGAGGTTATATAGGTATATCCTACTATATTTATAGTCCAATCCACTTTTATGAAAAACCTGTACAAACTTATTGCGCTGTGCTTTGGAGTTCTGCTTTCAGTACCAGCGGCAGCACAAAGTGATTATAAACCCGGTTATGTCGTGCTCCCCCAAGGCGACACACTGCAAGGCCAGGTAAGTTACCGCACTGACGCGCTTGGCAAATCGATCGGCTTCAGAAGAGACGGCCAGTCGACTACTGCTTCTTATACTGCCAATGACTTAACGGGCTACGGCTTTCCGGGCGACCGCAACTACCGCACCCGCACACTTGACCATGCTGACACCCTGGCTGCTGAATATGTGTTCATGGAGGAACTTGTTCGTGGCCCTATCAGCCTTTTTATTTACAAGAACACGTTTTTTGTTGAAAAGAATGATAATTCGGACAAACTGCACAAGCTCTATATCACAAAGGAAACCTATGTCAACACTTCCGGTGTAACAGCCCAAAGAGACATAAACCACCACGTGCGCACCCTGAATATCCTGATGCAGGACTGCTTTGCAATGCTCAGCAAAGTAGAACGCGTAAAGCTGGCTGAAAAAACCTTGGTGAATCTGGTAAGAGACTACAATAGCTGCATTGGTGGAGTCGATGAACAAATCATTTTTAAGGAGTCTAAGAAGTGGTTTGCTATCAGGCCGGGTTTTGTAGCAGCCATTAGCCATACCTCGCTTAACTTCTCGGCCGCTGACGAGCGGTACCTGCACCTGGATCATGCTGAATTTAACACAAATACATATCCTACTTTTGGCATGGCCTTGCTGATCAACTCACCCCGCATCAGCGAAAAAGCCTCTATCCTGGTAGAGGGTCGCTACTTTAGCAACAGCTACCAGGCAGACCCCAGCTACGTGTGGTATGACTCGTACTACGACAACCAGATTGAGATCGAGCTTTCTGCCATAAAACTCACCACAGCTCTCCGCTACAATTTTGCGGGCAAAACCATTCAGCCCTTTGTAAACGCCGGTAGTTTCTTCAACTTCTTCAATAAGCGCGACTACAAGCATACCCAATATTACAGAAGTACACAGAGTAGCACGCCCACAGAAAGGAATCGCGACAATACAGAGTTTCTCAGCAAAATGCAGCAAGGTCTGATGCTAGGCGCCGGCTCTTACCTGCACCTAAACAAGCACCGACTGTCACTGGAGGCTCGCTACGAGTTGGGCCTGGATTTGCATGAGCACAGGGCTGTCAACAAGATCAACACCGCACTTGACTCAGATACCAGATCAGTATCGCTTTTGTTAGGGTTCTATTTCTAGGCGGCAATTCTTAAAACATCTATACCTTAAAAAATTAAAGTTGGGGCTATAGTAGACTCCATCCCCGATTATTTCCCCTACTACCTATTACCCAATCTTTTATGAAACAAATTTTACTCGCCAGCCTGGCTCTGGTTACCTTTCTTATTCATTTTCATGCCGCTGCCCAAACTTACAGACCTGGCTTTATAGTACAGGCCGACGGCGACACAACCAAAGGGCTCGTACGCTACCGCGAAGGCAAACTGACCTATCAAAGCTGTATCTTTAAAACGACAGAAGACGCAGAGGCAAAAGAATACCTGCCTACCGACATACAGGCCTATGGCATTGTGGGAGAGGCTCCTTTTATGAGCAAACAGGTGCCGAGCGGTGAGGGAGTCTCAAATCCCATGTTTATAGAGGTGTTGGAACAAGGAAAACTCATGCTCTATACCCAGAACAATCTGCTATACCTGGAGAAAGAAGACAGCGGCCTGAAGCACCTGTACCTGCAAAACGATGACCAGGATATAACGATGCACATCGGGGAGCAAAAGACAGTCAGCACCTCTACCCAGCACTTGATCCTGATCCACACCCTCACCCTCGACTGCCCGGTGCCTGACAAATTGATGCTGAAAGTGAGGCAGCGCCTGCATGTGCCGGATGTAACGGCCATTGTCCGAAATTACAATGCCTGCGCAGCACCAACCAGTGCCATCTCATACAAAAAGGATCATTCATGGCTCAAGACAGAACTGGGCGTATTTGCGGGTAGCTATTCAACGGCGCTTCAGTTCAACCACAACACCACCATCCACAAGTTTTACGGGGCGGATTTTTCCATGACACACAATTTTGTTTTTGGAGGGGTATTAAACTTCACCTCACCAAAGAAAAGCGAGCGTTTGTCTGTGCAAATGGAGCCGATGTATAGCCAGGAGCGACACATCGGGAGCTTCAATTATCCCAGAGATTCCTACACGATCAGTGGAGACTATACCATAGCGATGACGCGCTTGTCTTTGCCTATCATGTTCCGTTACACGGTCACCACCAACGGCAGATTCAGTCCTTACGTTGGTGCAGGTATAGTCACTGACTACATACTGGACAGCAATGTGACGGGAACTCAGCGAACCGAGTACTATGCTACCGGCCATATACAAAACAGCAAGCTTAGAGAAAATGAAGTTGGCACCACGTTTTCGCATGCGTTCACGACCGCTGTGGGCACTAAATTTCGGATAGCCGAAAAACACGCTGCTTTACTGCAGTTCAGGTATGAGTATGGCCGCTATTTGGCGACAGACCTCAGCAATTCAGACTCCAGGGTTTGGCTGACCGACAAGCACCAAGGCTTTTACCTGATGGCTGCTTACCTGTTCAAATAAGCACAGCCCGGCTATACCTCTCCTGCCATAGCCGGCTGGATTTTTAATTCTATCTCCAGAATGCCTGTGCACCTTTGAGTCGAAGTTTAGCGGCTAGAAAAAGGAACGTACAGGCATTCTGGTTTCAGACTAGTTACAGGAACAAGTCCCCTATACCTCCTGCGACTGATAACCCTTCAGCTTCTCTTTCTCCACCAATTGTTTTTCCAGTAGTTTCTGCACTTCCGGCTTGTCGAAGTCTTCCACGGTTTTGATGTGCTTCATCACCTTTTTCATAATGGCGTCCTGCAGGCGGCCGGTTTCCAGGGCGTAGGAGTACGGCAGGTCGGTGAAGGTGACCATGGAGTAGAGCGGAATCCACTTGTCCGGGTATTGCTGGTTGATCTTGCCCTCAATCTTTTTGCGAAGTAGGAAGCGCGGGTCGGCCACCTTGTCGCGCATCTCAATGAAGTTCATCACGGCCAGGTCGGCGATGGCGTCGGCGTCGGGTTTGCGTTGGAGCTCAAACTTCTTAAACAGGCTTTCCCAATCTCCGTCAAAGTTTTCGAGCATTTGGTCAAGCACGGTGATGTCCTCAAAACCAGCGTTCATCCCCTGCCCGTAGAACGGCACCACCGCATGGCTGGCGTCACCTATCAGCAAGGCCTTGTCTTCAAACGACCACGGGAAGCACTTTACCGTCACCAACGAACCGATGGGGTTGGAGAAATAATCCTCCGCCAGGTTAGGCATTAATGGGACAGCATCCGGGAAGGTTTGCAGGAAGAAGTTGAGCAGGTCATCGTCGGTTTTGATGCTCTCAAAAGAAAGCGCACCTTCGTAGGGGAAAAACAAGGTACAGGTAAAGCTGCCGTCCAGGTTGGGCAGGGCAATCATCATGTAGTTGCCACGCGGCCAGATGTGCAGGGCGTGTTTTTCCAGTAGCCAGCCACCGCCTGCTGCCGCAGGTATAGTCAGCTCTTTGTAGCCGTACTCGAGGTAGCTCTGGGAGTAATTGTAGCGCTCGGTTTTCTGCATGGCGTTGCGCACCATCGAGAAAGCGCCGTCAGCCCCGAAAAGCAGTTCTGTCTGCAGTTCCTCCAATCCGCCTGTTTCGTGGTTGCGCAGTGTGGCTTTGTTCCGGTGCAGGTCCAGGTCGAGGAGTTGGCGGTTGAAGTGGTAGGTGATGTTGGGGTTCGGCTCCGACAAATCCATCAGGGCGGCGTTCAATCCGGCACGCGATACCGAGTAAATAGACTGCCCCTCTTTGCCGTAGGGCTGAAACGTGAGGTTGCCCTGCTCGTCGTGCATCATGCGGCCGTGCATAGGTATAGCCACTTTGCGCACCGCCTCTTCTATACCTATGCCGCGCAACGCCCGGAAACCGCGGTCGCTCAGAGCGAGGTTAATCGAACGGCCACCATCTAGCAGAGTCTTACGCATGTCGGGCCGGCGTTCGTAAATATCCACTTTATGGCCGCGCTTGGCCAGGTATAGCGACAAAAGCGAACCAACCAGTCCGGCTCCCATGATGGTGATGTTCTTTCTCTCGGCCATAGTGCAAGGGTATAGATTTCCTATTCGTAAAGAAACGTTTTCCAATCGGGAAAGGCAATACTCGGCGCCAATATACCTTAACCCACAATGGTACGGAAAGTCAGGTTGATGCGGGGCGCGATGGGGCGGCTGGTTTTGGGAAGCTGATGCTGCCAATGCTGCTGCGTTGCACCCTGCATCAACAGCAAACTGCCATGTTGCAGGGTGAGTTTAACCGTAGGCAGGTCTTTGTGTTTGCGGTGCCGGAAAGCGAATCCCCGTTCTCCGCCAAAACTAATGGAGGCGATACCCGGCCCGAGCATTTTCTCGTCGTCTGAATGCCAGCCCATGCTGTCCTGCCCGTGCCGGTAGTAGTTTAGCAGCACACTGTTATACCTGTCACCGGAGGCGGCTTCTACCCGCTCCTTCAGTTCCAACAGCACAGGCATCCAGGGCTGGGGGGCATTGTACAGGCCAGAATAGGTATAGCCTTTGTCGCCGTACCAGGCCGTAAGTCGTGGCAGAGGCAGTTGCTTGCCAAACATTCTGATTTCCTCCTGTTGCCAGTCGATTTCTTTGGTCAGCCGCTGCAGGTATAGGTCGCTTTCTTCTTTGCTGAAAAAGTGCGGGGCATAGTATACCTCGGCCTCCTGCATATCGAGTCTGGAGAAGACTGTTTGATATGATTTATCTATCATTTGCTACAGCTTGTTTGCGCCGCTGTCCGCATCTTGTTTTTCAGGTATCCCCTTCTGTAAAGAATGCGGCGACGGGTTGAGTCTAAGTAATCCATTACGCGGGAAGCCGTAACACCGTGCAAGATGATTGACACCATTACGATGAAGCCTACAATAGACCAAAGCCTATCCGCGTCGACAAAGTCTATTTTTGACAGAGCGAAGGCAAGGTAGAAAAAAGAGCCGATGCCCCTTATGCCAAAAAAGCTGATGGCCATTTTTTCACGCCAGGAACAACTTACGTTATATATAGCCACCAAACTTGTGAGCTGCCGAATCACAAACAAGAAAGCAAGACTGATAAACACATCATCCCAGGTTAGATGATCCAGTAAACCACTCACCAGGCTGCCTCCAAACAGTATCAGCAGCACAACCATGATGATGCGCTCCACCTGCAGCACAAAATCATGCATTTCTGTGTGGTATTCATTTTCCTCTTCGTAGCTGCTCAGAGTCAGCGCCGCAAAAAAAACTGCCATAAAGCCGTAGCCTCCTATCATCTCGGTTACCCCATACGATACCAGTGTGGCCGACAGCCCTACGAATCCGTCCCTTGTCTTGGGAAAGGCTACTTTCCTGGGGAGGTAAAATATCAGGTAGGCTAGCCCCCGCCCAATCAGATAGCCCATCCCAATGCCAGCCAGAATACGGTATATAAGATCGCGCAGCAACCACTCTAGAAACCAAGATTCGTTGGTGCCCACAGCAACAGCCACTACGATGGCAAGCCAGGTAAATGGGAAGGCCATTCCGTCGTTAAGACCGGCCTCGGCAGTAAGTGAAAAACGCACATCGTCTTCCTCTTTGTCATTAGGAGGTCCTACCTGCACCTGTTCGGCCAGTACTGGGTCTGTAGGTGCCATTACAGCCCCCAATAGTATGGCAGCGGCAGGTGCCAAAGCCAGCAGCCACCATCCAAGGGCTGCCAGAATACCGATTGAAAGCAGCATGGTGACGGTAACCAGCAGGAAAGGGATCTTCCAGTTATGCCAGTTGAATTTACGCCTGATCTTTAACCCTGTGCCCATCAGTGATATGATCACACTCAGCTCCGTCAGGTGCACAGCATAGGTTTCATGCCAGAGCGGGTCAGGCAGCGGCAAGCCAAGCGGCAGCAGGTAAATTACGGCGCCCAAGGCCAGAAAAAGGATTGGGTAAGAAAAGAAGCTTTTCTCCAAAAGCGTGGGCACCCACGCCATTGCTAACGCTGCAAAGCCAATGATCGTAAGGGCGATTATGTATTTATCCATTAAAAGAGGCGACGGAATAAGGCGATGCGAAGAGCAACGTCGCTAAAAGCTGCACTTTGACCTCTTGGCTTACGGAATTCCCGGCAAGGGTACTTATCTTTACAGATAACATCAGCTATAATACCATTGGAAGCATTAGAAAGTTTTTTTGTTGCATTTAGCGACGCCGCATGGGGTATGCCCTTATTGATACTCCTGATGGGCGGCGGCTGCTATTTTATGCTTTACTCGGGTTTCCTACCTTTCCGCTACCTGCGGCACACCATCAACGTGCTGCGAGGCAGATACGACGACCCCAACGACCCCGGCGATATAAACCACTACCAGGCACTGTCGGCTACACTGGCGGCTACTGTGGGTATGGGCAACATCAGCGGCGTAGCAGTGGCCATTGCCATTGGCGGGCCGGGTGTGCTGTTCTGGATGTGGGTGAGCGCCTTTGTTGGAATGGCGACTAAGTTCTTCACCTGCACACTCTCGGTAATGTACCGCGGCTACGACAGCGTAGGCCACCTCGAAGGCGGCCCCATGTATGTGATAGAAACCGGGCTGGGCAAAAAGTGGAAACCGTTGGCTGGGTTGTTCGCTGTGGCTGGCTTATTTGGCACATTGCCGATCTTCCAGGCCAACCAACTCACGCAGGTGGTGCGTGAAGTGCTCCTGGAGCCCCACGGCTATACCACTGCCGACCTGTTCTATACTAACCTTACCATCGGGCTAGGGCTCGTGTTCATCACTTCATTGGTGATTTTTGGAGGTATACAGCGCATTGGCCAGGTGGCGGGTAAAATGGTGCCTAGTATGGTGGTGCTCTACATGCTGGCCGTTTTCTACATCATGTTCGCTAACTATACCGCCATACCGGATGCCTTCGCGCTTATTTTCAGGGATGCCTTCACAGCGCAAACCATGCTGGGCGGCGCAGTGGGTGCCATCATCATAGCCGGTGCGCGCAGGGCAGCTTTCTCAAACGAGGCAGGTATAGGCACGGCCTCTATGATGCACGGCGCCGCCAAAACCGACGAGCCCATCCGCGAAGGACTGGTAGCCATGCTCGGCCCCTTCATCGACACCATTGTGGTGTGTACGCTCACAGGCCTGGCCATTATTATAACGGGCACCTGGCAGACCTCCAATGCCAACGGTGTGACCATGACGGCCACTGCCTTTAATAATGCCATGCCGGGCTTCGGCAGCTATGTGCTGGTGGTCTGTGTTCTGATTTTTGCCTTTACATCGCTCTTTTCTTACTCTTACTACGGCACCAAGTGCTTCAGCTACCTCTTCGGTGCGAAATACAAGCACTATTACAACTACTTTTATGTCCTTACCATCGTGTTCGGCGCCACGGCCACCATCACAGCCGTAATCGCCCTGATCGACGGCATGTATGCCATGATGGCAATCCCGACCATGGTCTCGGCGCTGCTACTATCGCCTAAGGTAATGGCGGCCGCTCGGGATTACTTCAAAAGGATGAAAGAGTTTAAGCAAGTAGAAAAGCAGAAAGTATAGAAGCTCAAGAAAGCTTTATATCTTACTCCTTGAGAATTAAAAAAGACGGAGCCAGTTCCCTTAAAGAACTGGCTCCGTCTTTTTTAGTAGTTAATGGGTTTCTCCTACTTCACAAGGATGTACCCGGCTTTATCCATCCGATACTCTTATTCCATTCCCCTTCTCCCACTCTCCATGTGCTGCATTTCGCTTTCCTGCCCTTCGGTGGCGCTGTAGAAGCGTGTGGTTGGGTAGGCAAAGCGAATATCGGATGTAGCCAGGAACTCCGTCAGAGTATCTTCCCAGATCTTGTTCTCGCTCTCGCGGCGGCCGTTGAGGTTAATAAGGTAGCGCAGCGTGAGCTGTATACCGTTCTCTCTTACTTTGATAAACACTTTGGGGTCGAAGCTCCTGTAAAAGATCAGGTGTTGCTGTGCCTCAATGCGCACGCGCTGTTCCTGTTCTTCGTTTAGTCGCTCGGAGTGGCGCAGGGCAATCTCCTTTAAAATACCCTTGGCTTTTTGCCAGTTACTCTCAAAGGTAATACGCAACTGCACTTCATGCCACAGAAACGGGAAGCCGTAGTTGTAGTTGACCTGCCCCTGCGTGAACACCTGGCTGTTGGGGATATGCACCACGCGGCCTGTGGCCTGCTCCGAATCCACCCACTCGCCCAACTCGTTGATGGTGAACTGGAAAAAGCCGATGTCGATCACGTCGCCGGTATAGAGACCTATTTTGATGCGGTCGCCAACTTTAAAAGGGCGCTTCCAGATCAGGAACACCCAGCCCATCATGTTCAGGATGGGGTCACGGAGCACCACCACCAAACCGACCGAGAAGATACCCAGGAACGTGGTGATGGACTTGAAACCTTCGAACCAGATGTTGGCCAGAAAGATAATGCCCAGCCCCGTTACCACGTAGTTGGTCGTTTTCTTCCACTGGTACAGCTTGCGCGTGTCCGTCTGCTGCCGCGAGGCCAGTCGCAACAGCACCCGGCTGATGATCCAGAGCGCTAGCAATGCGATCACCGACTTCAAAACGTTTTCCTGTATCTGGGCCGACAGGTGGAAGTTTTCCTCTATCCAGTATTCTATGTTACGCATCGTGTTTGTTTCTTTCTCAGGCTAAAATCGTAAAAAAAGCGCTTTTCTCAAACCTTCTGACGGACCGCCTCCAGTTGTCTCACGCGCCACGGGCTACCTACAATCCAAACTATATCGCCCTCCTCAATCACTAACTCCGAGTCGGGGTTAAGGATGCGCCTACCTTTCTTCTCTATACCTACAATCAGGCCCTGCGCTTTCTCACGCACGCCCGATTCACGCACCGTACGGCCATGCAGCATCGAATCAGACGATATAATCAGCTTCTGTAAACCGACTTCTTCCCGGGTGGTTGCGCCGTCCACAGTAGGTATAGACGCCTCTTTTATAAAATCTCCGAAAGCTGCGATTTGCTCGTCTGTGCCGAATACGTAAATTTTATCACCCGGAAATATACGTTCGTCGCCCGCCGGGGCCATGATCGTGCGCTCATCCCGCTCTATAACGGCCACATTGATTCCATATTTTTCGCGTATCTGCAGTTCGATCATGCTCTTGCCCACCACCGCAGCGTTCGGTGCCACTTCAAAACTGGTCAGGTGTGCGTCCCAGGGTACCAAGGTATGGGCCATGCTGCTGGCAGCCGCTATTTCCCGGGCATTCAGATTCGACATAAACCGGTTCTCGATCCGGATGTAGAAGTTCTGAATTCTTTTGGAGAAAAGCACCAGCAGACCAATGATAAGCAGACTCACCACAAGCGCCACCTGCACCGAAACCACCCGGTTGAGCAAAAAGCCAATAACCAGGATGGCTATACCTACCCTGGTGAACTCCAGCACAATAATCAGGCTGCGGTAGTTGCGGTTAGCCCAGATACGGCCCTGTGCCTCTTTTTGCGGATGGTATACGGCCATCGCCCACAGGAAGGGCAGCATAAGAATCAAGGCGATGGTAACCGTAGCCACGCGTCCCCAGATGCCCGGCATGACTTCTTCGGTCATGAAAGGGTATAGGTAGTTTTGAGACAGCAGCACGATCGCCACCAGCAAAACAGAGGACACCACCATGTTGACTACATAAGAGCGCAGCAGTATTTTCCAGTCGCTGGCCGTGCCAATGGACCTGGCACCGGAGCTGTACTCGTTGAGCCGCTTCTTCCACTTTCTCGGCAGCGCCCGCTCCACCACTTCGTAGAGCGGCTCGGACATTTTGATCATATAAGGTGTAGTGAACGTCGTGATAGCCGATACCGCCACTGCCACAGGGTACAGGAAGTCGCTGGTTACCTTGAGCGATAGGCCGAGGGTGGCGATGATGAACGAAAACTCCCCGATCTGCGACACGCTCATACCTGACTGGATGGAGGTTTTGAGTCCCTGCCCCGCTATCAAACCACCACCGCTGATACTCACCAGTTTCCCCACCAGCGTCACGACCGTGATCAGGGCAATCGGCCCGGCGTACTCCACAATCATCGCCGGGTTGATCAGGATGCCCACCGATACAAAAAAGATGGCGCCGAACAGGTCCTTCACAGACATCACTAGGTGCTCGATCTTCTCGGCCTTGGTGGTTTCGGCCAGGATGGAGCCCATGATAAAGGCGCCTAGCGCCGGCGAGAAGCCCACCTGCGCCGCCAGAATCACCATCAGGAAGCAAAGCGCGATGGCAACGATCAGCAGCGTCTCGTCATTCATCAGTTTGCTGGCCTTTTTGAGCAGTGTAGGTATAAGAAAGATGCCCGCCAGAAACCACACCGCCAGAAAAAAGGCGAGTTTGAGCACGGCCAGCAGCATTTCGGTGCCGGCAAACTGCTGGCTCACAGCCAAAGTCGATAGCAGCACCATCAGGAGGATGGCCACGAGGTCTTCTACGATGAGTACCCCAAATACTAGCCCGGCAAAGCGCTTTGACTTCACGCCCAGCTCGTCGAAGGCCCGGATGATAATAGTGGTAGAGGATATGGAAAGGATACCGCCCAAAAACACGCTGTCCATGGTGTTCCAGCCCAGCAGCTTTCCTGTGAGGTAGCCCAGTAATAGCATCACGACCACTTCGACCCCAGCCATGATGGAGGAGGACCCTCCCACTTTCACGAGTTTTTTAAAGCTGAACTCCAAGCCAAGGCTGAACAGCAGGAAAATAACCCCAATCTCGGCCCATACATTGATGTTCTCTATCTCCACTATGGTCGGAAACAGCTTAACGTGCGGCCCCACCAGCAGACCCGCGATGATGTATCCCAGCACCAGCGGCTGCTTCAGTTTCTTAAAAACAAGCGTCATGATGCCGGCTGCACCAAGAATCAACCCGAGGTCCAGGACCAGATTGGGTAGGTGGGTCATATAGTAGTGTCGTACTTAAACATTCGGTCTGAAATCAATACGGAAGCAGGTTGCCAACCTGACAATATACATTAAAAAAAAACGAACGCATGCAGTGCTCCATACCCGGAAATCAGCGGTCAGGCATTTATCTGTTATACTTAACCTGAAGCCGCCGCGATGCATCCTTTTCTAACGACCGAAGTTTTAGTTCTGCATGGTCTCTGCCATGGGGTAGCGCGCACCCGCTGTACCCGTCATATTAAAGTGCAGACTCCGCACATCGTCTGCCGCCGGCATCTCAAACACCTCCAGGTCGAAGTACTTAACCGCCGCCAGCAGGTGGTCAAAAATATCGGCCATGATGCCTTCGTACTCCACCCACACGATGCTGTTGGCGAACAGGTATAGCTCGATCGGCATGCCGGTGGTGGTGGGCTCGAGCTGGCGTACCATCATGATCATTTCTTTGTGGGTGCCCGGATGCTGCTTGATATAGGCATCGATGTACTTTCTGAACACGCCCACGTTGGTCAGGCTGCGGCCGTTAATAAGCAGACTCTTGTCAATTTCGTTCTCTTTGTTGAATCGGCTGATTTCGTTCTGCCGCTCTTCCAGGTAGCTTTTCAGCAACTGAATTTTGCTCAGTTCGGTTACTTCATCGGCTGACAAATAGCGGATGCTCGATATCTTGATGTAGACTGAGCGCTTGATGCGGCGCCCGCCCGAGGTCTGCATGCCCCGCCAGTTTTTGAACGAGTCGGAGATCAGGTAATAAGTAGGTATAGTGGTGATGGTTTTGTCGAAGTTCTGCACTTTCACTGTGGTCAGGTTTATCTCGGTCACTTCGCCGTCTGCGCCATACTTGTCCATGGTTACCCAGTCGCCGATGCGCACCATGTCGTTGGACGACACCTGTATGCTGGCCACAAACCCCATGATAGTGTCTTTGAAGATCAACATCAGAATGGCCGAAGCCGCACCCATCGCCGTGATAAAGGCCCAGGCGTCTTTGCCGGTGAGGGTAGAGAAAATAAGCAGACCGACTATAAAGTACAGGAAGATGGTGATTACCTGCAGGAAACTCTCAATCGGCTTTTCTTTAAAGGTTTCGGTTGTTTTCAGGAAATCCTTGCAGGTCCTCAGCACCGCACGGGCCACCCACATCCACAGCAGGATCAGGTAAATGTCGGTGAACTTGTTAAGGGCCGGAATCCAGGTCGGGAAGTCGGCAAACACAATAGGTATAGCCTGCACTACAATAATGAGCGGCACGATGCGGGCCAGGTATACCACCACCCGGTTGCGTGCCATGAACTCGACCAGCCTGGTGCTGGACTTGGCCGCAAACTTATGGGCGGTGCCCACAAAGATTTTTCTGGCCAAAAAATCAGCCAGGTATATCAAAATGGCTGCCCCCGTAATTAAGGCAAACAGGTTGATGTACATGGCGGCCTGTTCAGGCACTCCTAAGCTCAACAATTGGTCTGATGTCCAGCTACTGATCGCGTCATTCGAATAAGTAGTGTTCATGGTAAGGGGATTAAGAATTTTGGAAATGAATCGGTATAGTGCTGCCAACAGGAAATCTGGAGGCGCAACGCTTCAGGAGCATCTGGCAGGCCTTAGGCTATACCTGTCAACTGGTGGCCACCAGTAATAGTAGCACCTATGCGGGCAGCAATTTAGTATTGACCGCGCTATGCTGCCGGTAATGACCATCGCACTACAAAAGTAGGACTTTTGCTTCTAAAACACAGCTTAAACCTTAATTCCTGGATCGGTTATGCTATGCCAGCGGCAGGCATTCGTTTTTCCTGGTCAGTTCTCCGACATGGTTGGTCATCACAGCGCCATACCTGCGTTATGGGTATAAGAGCGCATCGCATCAAGCTGATGACTGAAGCGGCCGCTGGGAGGTGTCCGCTTCAGTCAGGCAGTTGAAACAGTTTCTATACTGGACTGTGTCTTGCTGCAGGCCGGTTTAACGATGCCCTTCCAGGCAGGCGTGCAGTATTTCGGAGAAGCGGTATACCTCCTCGAAGCTGTTGTAAAGCGGCGTAGGAGCAACACGAATTACGCTCGGCTCCCGGAAATCTACGATAATACCGGCTTCCATCAGTTTATCAAATAGCTCGCGGGCGTTTTGCTTCACAAGGAGCGATATCTGGCAGCCGCGGGCCTGCGGGTCGCGTGGGGTAATCATCTCGAGTACGTCTTTGCTCACCTGCACATCATTAATCAGGAACTCCAAGTAGCCCGTCAGCTTCTCGCTCTTAGCGCGCAGATTCGCTATACCTGCTTCGTCAAAAATCTCAAGCGATGCGCGGTGCACGGCCATTGGCAGAATCTGGGCATTGCTAAGCTGCCAGCCTTCAGCACCAGGTATAGGTATAAAGCCTTTCTTCATCTGGAAGCGCACGCTTGCATCGTGGCCCCACCAGCCGGCAAAGCGCGGCAGATCAGAGTCGTTGGCATGGCGCTCGTGCACGAACACACCCGAGGTACCACCCGGTCCAGAATTGAGGTATTTGTAGGTACACCACACGGCAAAGTCCACATCCCAGTCGTGCAGTTGCATAGGCACGTTGCCGGCAGCATGCGCGAGGTCGAAGCCCACTACAGCGCCCACTTCGTGACCGACTTGCGTGATGGCCTGCATGTCGTATACCTGGCCGGTATAGTAGTTAATGCCACCCATCATCACCAGTGCCAGTTCGTCGCCGTACTCACGAATGCTATTCAGAATATCTTCAGTGCGCAGCGTGTGCTCGCCTTCTCTGGGGAACAACTCCACAATGGCTTCTTCCGGGGTATAGCCATGGAATTTCACCTGTGTCTCAAGCGCATACTGGTCCGACGGAAAAGCCCCGCCTTCCATAATGATCTTGATGCGCTTGCCCTCCGGTCTGTAAAATGACACAAGCATGAGGTGCAGGTTCACGGTGAGCTGGTTCATGATCACCACTTCCTGCGCCTTGGCTCCCACCACACGGGCAGCGCCATCTGTTAGCAACTTATGATAGTTGAACCACGGGTCTTCACCTTTAAAATGTCCCTCTACAGCGTAGTTCGCCCATTTATACATCTCGTTGTCGATGTACATCTGCGCCGACTTTGGCTGCAAACCAAGCGAGTTGCCACAAAAGTAAATAGCGTCGCGGCCGTTTACCTGCGGAAAATAAAAGCGGTCTTTGAAATGCTTAAGCGGGTCGAGGTTATCTTGTTCCTGCGCAAAGGCAAGGCTATTCTGGTAGTTCATTTTTTTGGTGCGGGTGTGGGTGTTATCTAAAGGCGGCGTCAGCCTCCAATTCATCTCCTGCGAAGATAGAAAATAACTGGGCAAAATTTATTAAGCCCCCGCCCGGTAACTGCCATATTACTTCCAGTTTGTCTTACCAAAATCATACTTCAGGCCGAGACTGAATGATCTTGGCAATTCTTCCAGAACTAGCAGGTGGTTGATTTCGGCATAAACAGCCATTCTTGGAAATAGTTTCGATTCGAATCCGAGACCTGGACTAAGGCGGAGTGCAGCCCCGAATCCGTTTTCATTATAGCCTTCTTCAGGGAGACTATAAGACACGTAACCAGCATCCATGAGGTGAACGAGCACATAAGCACTGTATTTTTCTGCTTTCTTAAAGGCCATTTCGTACCGCAAGCCCAAGGCATACGAATGCGCCTTCTCTTCCCCAAATCTATAAGAAGAGTAGTCTATGGACGCCTTAATAGAATGCCTGCTGTGCTTGGAGAAGTAATACTGAAGACCAGCCATATTCCCGTAGCCGCGTGCTTCAATCGGAATGTTCTTGCTGAAGCCATACATGCTGTATTGCGTAAAGAAAACCCAGTTCGGTTCTTTCCCGGCTTTCTTATCACCTTGCCACTCGTAGCTAGCCTCCCCCTGGTTGTATTCCCGAATTATCTTAGTCAGACTACCCTCTTTCAAAGTTGTCTTCTCCAACTGCTGCACAATGTCCATGCGGTCATACATCAGCGAACTGAGCGTGCCGATGTACTTATGGTCTTTCCGCAAATACTTTTTGCCACCCTGGTTCTCATACACGCTGTTATTCTCAAGTCTATGCAGTGCATTGTCTTTGGATACATAGTAGTATTCTGATGAATTCTCTTCTCTTTTATAGATTGAAACCTTAGGCGACTCGATCAGCACTTTCAGCACCAGCGAGATACTATCAGCATTCGTTTTATAGCGTCTAGCAACAAACCTTTCACCGTTATCGAGCTTTATCTCAGAAATCTGCTCTGCAGTAAATACTTGCTTGGCACCCTGCTCACCGGAGAGGCGTATTTCATTGGGCTCGTCGTAAAAATAAGTGATGGATCCTGTCAGGTTATCTCCATTTTTCAGGGCTATTACCCCCTTTTGGCTTTGGATCTGGGCATAGAGAGCAACCGGAAAGAATAGAAGAAAGAGTATAAGTTTGAGTTTCATAAAAAAGGTAGGATTATAATTTTCGGGCACAAATATAATCCAACTCCCAGATATTTGCACTATCTACACCGCACATCTTTTGTTATAAAGAGAACATACGGTATACGCAAGTAAAAGAGACCTTTACAGAGGAGAGAATACCGAAATAGTTGCTGAAAAGGAGCCCCGATTTATACCTTAGCCTTCGAAATATCCACTGAGCCCTTCACAAAAAGGCTCTTCTCCAGATTCAGCCATTCCAGGGCGGTGCCGTGCAGCATGCGGTCTTTGGTGGCGCGATCGTAGGGCATAGATTCGATTAATTTGCCGGGCTCCAGTTCGCCGAGCGGGAAAGGATAGTCAGTGCCGAGGGCAATGCTGTTGGCGCCCACCAGATTCACGAGGTACTCCAGCGCCTGAGGGTCGTGTACGAGGGAGTCGAAGTAGAATTTGCCGAGGTACTCGCGGGGGTTCACGTTGTTGTCTATGGCACACAAGTCAGGCCGTACTTCGAAACCGTGGCAGATACGACCGATGGTGGCCGGAAAGGAGCCGCCGCCGTGGGCAAAAGCTACTCGTAGCTTCGGCAAACGCTCGAGCACACCACCGAAAATCATGGAGCAAATGGCTAGGCTGGTTTCTGCGGGCATACCTACGAGCCAGGGCAGCCAGTATTTGCTCATTTTCTCTTTGCCGTACATATCCCAGGGGTGCACAAACACAGCCGCCCCCAGTTCTTCAGCCGCCTGAAATATCGGGAACAGCTCGGGCGCATCCAGGTTCCAGTCGTTGATATGCGAACCGATCTGTATACCTGCCATACCCAGTTCCTTCATGCAGCGCTCCAGCTCTTTAATCGCCAAATCGGGGTCCTGCATCGGAATGGTGCCCAAGCCGATGAAGCGGTCGGGGTAGTCGGCGACTATACCTGCGATGTGGTCGTTGAGCATGCGCGACAGGTCGTAGGTATGCTCCGGCTTTGCCCAGTAGTTGAACATGACCGGCACTGTGCTCAGCACCTGTACGCCCACCTGGTGGTGGCTGCACTCGTGCATGCGCACTTTGGGGTCCCAGCAATTGTCCTGAATCTCACGGAAGAACTTGTCGTCCATCATCATGCGGGCGCAGCACGGTTTGTGGTGCTCCAGCCTCACAAAACCGCCATACCCGTAGCGCTCCCGCAGATCAGGCCACGTAGCGGGCAGGATGTGCGTGTGAATGTCAATCTTGAACAGATTGCTTTCGGCAGGTATGGAGAAGTCAGGCTTTTGGTTTTGCATGCTGGTAAAGGAACGAAAAAGCGGCTATACAGCGTACGGCCAAATCAGGCAATCCAACAATATAAGCATTTTATAGATTCTACGTGAGTTTTGGGGAAGGATTTGTGAATAGCCGGGATCTCCATATAGGACCCCTACCCCAAGGATTTTTAGGATCAAAAAGAATTATCATGATTTCTGCAGAAACTGGGTCTCCCAAGCCTCTCCTTGTCTAAGGTGAGGGATCACGTCATTTCAATCTTCGCCTAAAAACAGGGAAGGAGCTTGTGCACGATTAACATCCCCCTACCCCCTTCAAAGGGGGACTTTGTATAAGTTGCATAGCAAAAAAGCTTAGCTATCGAAACTATACCCAGTCCCTGGGTTGAGCGCCTTGTATTGTTGCGGTGCCCGTAAGGGCAGCCCGGAGCGGAGCGAGGAGCAGCTTCAATACACAGCGCGATGCCCAAGGACGATGCCCCGCTTATATAGAGCCTCTACCCTAGCACAAGCGCCCTAAAGTAAGAGACGAAGCTCCAGGTATAATAGCACTGGTATAGCTGAGGCCAGCAAGTATAATTTGCTGGCTTCAGCAACCGCACTTCTTGCAAATTCCAGATTTCTCACTAGCGTTCGAAATGACAGTGCGTATTTCGGATTGACAAACTACATTATGCTGGCTTCACAGGCGGTTGCAACACCTCACCACACTTCTTGCAAGTCCGCAAATCTTCATTATCCCAGAAGTTATTCATAATCACGGGCAGCTGCGTTACTATGTCCGTTACTTCCGTGAAATCCTCGTGCAGCTTGTTGCCGCAGTTCTCGCAAAACCACATAAAGCCGTCCTTCTCCCCTTCTCTACGGTAGCGTTCAATCACCAGACCGACAGTGTTGGCAGGGCGTTGCGGTGAATGCGGTACCCTTGCTGGCAACAGGAAAATCTCACCCTCTTTGATAGGGATATCCACCGGTTTGCCGTCTTCTATAATCTTCAGCACAATATCGCCTTCCACCTGATAGAAAAACTCCTCGCCTTCGTCATAGTGATAATCCTTGCGGGCGTTGGGACCGCCGACCACCATCACGATAAAGTCGTCGTTGCCTTTGTATACCTGCTGGTTGCCCACAGGTGGCTTCAGTAAATGGCGGTGTTCCTCTATCCACTGTTTGAAATTGAAAGCGCGCTGTATGGCCATAGTTCTATCGGATTAGGTTGATAGCTTGAATGTACGAAAAAGTAGATAGAAATGGTAACTCAGGTATAGCAGGAGCACAGGCTACCGTGTAAGTTTGGAGGCTTTTGCGTACATTTAATTTATGAACTTAGACCTGAACGATAAAAGAGCCATCGTGTGCGGCAGCACGCAAGGTATAGGCAAAGCCATCGCTGTAGAACTGGCACAATTGGGTGCCAGCGTGACACTGGTGGCGCGCAACGAAGCCAAACTACAAGAGGTAGCCCAGGAGCTCGATAACAGCCAGGGCCAGCAACACGACTACCTTGTGGCCGATTTCAGCAAGCCGGAAGAACTGGTGCAGCAACTACAGGTATACCTGCAGCAACACGAGCAGGTGCACATCCTCATCAACAACACAGGCGGGCCAGCAGGCGGCCCAATCATGAATGCCAAGCCGGAAGAGTTTTTGAGCGCTTTTAACATGCACCTGATTAACAACCACAACCTGGCACAAGCAGTCATTCCGCTGATGAAAAAGGCAGGTTACGGTCGCATTATCAATATTATTAGCACGTCGGTGAAGCAGCCCCTACAGAACCTGGGCGTGTCGAACACCATCCGTGGTGCCGTGGCTAGTTGGGCCAAAACTATGGCCAACGAACTGGGTCAGTTCGGCATCACGGTGAACAACGTGCTCCCCGGCGCTACCCGCACTGGTCGTCTGGAATCTATCATCGAGAACAAAGCGAAAAAAACCGAAAGTGCTGTGGATAAGGTAGAAGAAGAGATGATGTCCGAAATCCCAGCCCGCCGCTTCGCCGAACCCGAAGAAGTAGCGGCAGCCGCAGCGTTTTTGGCTACGCCAGCAGCGGCCTATATCAACGGCATCAATGTGCCGGTTGATGGGGGCAGGACGGGGAGTTTGTAGAGATTGTTGATTGTTAATAGTTGATTGTTGTTTTCAAGACAGTGGAATTGCCTCAGCTCAAAAATATACAAAAAGGTATCAGTAAGGGGTTAATCTTAGCATGTAGCTTAATCTGTGCAAGCTGTGGATTAATAGGTGCGGGAAGCTATCCGCATGCAGAGACTTTTGAAATAAAGGCGCCAGAGGCGAAAGTTATACAGGCTGTAATGGATTATAAAGCAAAACACCCTGAAAGTGTTGTCCCATTACATAGTTTAACTGACTACAAAAAAGATAGTACTGACTACTGGTATAACATATACTTTTACTTGCCAGAAACAAACCAGATCGTGCACTGCTGGACAAGGCCTAGCGGTAAAAATGAAACTACTTTTGCAATTGTTGGAATAAATGAAGGCTTAGAGTTAGGTAACTGGAGAAGAGTAAACAGCGACTTTGGTTATTTTGAAAACAGAGAGATACTGAAACATCTGGAAGAAAAGTTTGTAAATCCGATTCAACAAATTGCCCTTCAATAAAACCTACCCTATTTACACATAGATTTTAATTCTTAATTCCTCCTCGTGCAGCACATACATAACTACATAGACGGCCAGTTGGTAATGCCTGTGGCGGGGCAGTACATCGACAACTACAACCCAGCTCTGGGCGAAGTATACTCGCTTATACCTGACTCCGATGAACAGGACGTAGAGCAGGCGGTGCAGGCAGCTTTGAAGGCTTTCCCAGCCTGGTCGAATACACCGGCCGAGAAGCGGGGTCAGATTATGATGCGCATTGCCGACTTGATTGACCAGAACCTGGACAAGCTGGCCGAGGCCGAATCGATAGACAATGGCAAACCGCTGAAGCTGGCGAAGTCGGTGGATATACCTCGGGCGAGTAGCAACATGCGCTTCTACGGCACGGCCATCCAGCATTTCGCTTCGGAGGCGCATTACATGGAGGGCACCGATGCCATTAACTACACCGTGCGCCATCCGCATGGCGTAGTGGGCTGCATTTCGCCCTGGAACCTGCCGCTATACCTGTTCACCTGGAAGATTGCTCCTGCTCTGGCCGCTGGTAACTGTGTGGTGGCGAAGCCCTCTGAAGTGACGCCCATGACAGCTTACATGCTTTCGGAAATATGCATCGAAGCGGGCTTGCCGGCGGGTGTGCTAAATATTGTACATGGCTATGGCCACAAGGTAGGCGCGGCTATGACGGCCCATCCAAAAGTACCCGTTATCTCTTTCACAGGCGGCACGGCCACCGGGCGCACTATCGCGGCTACAGCGGCGCCGATGTTCAAGAAGCTGTCGCTGGAATTGGGCGGCAAGAACCCGAACATCATCTTCGCCGACTGCGATTTCAACAATGCCCTCCATACCTCCACCCATTCCTCTTTCGCTAACCAGGGGCAGATTTGTCTGTGCGGTTCCCGCATTTTCATCGAGCGGCCGCTTTACGAGAAATTCCGCGACGCTTTTGTGGAGAAAGTGAAGGCCATGCAAGTAGGCGACCCGATGGAAGAAGGCTCAAAAATGGGCACGGTGGTATCGGAACAGCACATGCAAAAAGTGCTCTCCTACATCGAACTGGCCAAGCAAGAAGGCGGCACCATCCTGACGGGTGGAAACCAGGTACAGGTAGCGGGACGTTGCCAGAACGGCTGGTTCATAGCCCCGACCATCATCGAAGGACTGCCTTATAACTGCCGCACCAACACGGAAGAGATTTTCGGTCCGGTTGTTACGCTCACTCCTTTCGACACGGAAGAAGAAGTCATTCAATACGCCAACTGCACCGACTACGGCCTCTCTGCCACCATCTGGACGCAGAATCTGCAGCGGGCGCACCGCGTTGCGCACCAGGTACATGCGGGCATCATCTGGGTCAACACCTGGCTCCTGCGCGACCTGCGCACACCTTTCGGCGGTATGAAAAACTCTGGTGTGGGACGTGAGGGCGGTTTTGAGGCACTGCGTTTCTTTACTGAACCGCAGAATGTTTGTGTGAAATTGTAGCTATACCTGTGTTGTCATTGAAAACACGCCCAAGACACAAATCGAAGGCGTCAACATAAGTAGATGCTCTTTCGGATTTATCAATTCGAAAGTAGACTGTAGGGGATTTCCTAATCCCCATGTATCGGCACACGCGGGTCTGGAAATCCGCAGTGGTTAAAATTCGGATAGAAATATCCGAATCAGCATCTTCTGAATCCTTATTGCCTTTACCTCCACCTGATTTTCTCCTTACTTTTGCAGGATGGACTTTAAAAGAAGAAGACTGGCTGTTACGTTACGGAACCAGATTAACTATCCTTTACAGTTTAACCCATTTGTTTTCAGCAAGATTTTCCTGCTGTGGGTAGCTATTGGTATCATGGGAGGCGTGATAGCGGGACTTTACTGGATGGTGCTGGAGGGTTTTATGCATTTTCTTGCGCCAGTGCAAGGGCTCTGGGTTATCCCTTTGATGGCTTCAGCTGGCCTTCTAGCGGGCCTCATTATCCACTACCTCGGCGACCCCGGCGAGATGGACCTCATCGTGAACAACATCCGTTTCAAAGGCGGGCATCTGGAGCCCAAGAACAACCCCTCCATGATTCTATCGTCGTGGCTGTGTATTGCGAGTGGTGGTAGCGCCGGCCCCGAGGCACCGCTGGTACAGGTGGTGGGCTCTACCGGCACCTGGATTGCCAAAAAACTCAAAATCAGGGGCGAAGACCTGCGCTCGCTCACCATTGCAGGTATGGCTTCCGCTTTTACCGCCCTTTTCGGCGCTCCGCTTGGCGGCACCTTGTTTGCCCTCGAAATTCTGCACCATAAACACGTGGTCGAGTATTACCAGGCACTTATACCTGCGTTTGTAGCCAGCTGCTCCAGCTACGTCATATTTATATTGATTACCCATATTGGCATCGGCCCTACCTGGAATTTCCCGGTATACTCCACTCCTGAACTAAACGACTTTTTCTACGCCATGCTGTATGCACTGGCAGGTACGGCAGCGGGCTGGCTGTTTATCTTTACGGTGCGCCAATGCAGAAATATGTTCAGAAAATTCAGCGTGCCGATTTATGTGAAGATGGCTGTGGGTGGTCTGCTGATTGGCACCATCGCCTACTATGTGCCCCTCTCCCGTTACTTCAGTCACGATGAGTTGAACATCCTGCTGGAAGAGCAATTCTCGCTTCAATTCCTGCTCATTTTGCTGGGTGCCAAGATTTTGGCTATCGCTTTCACGGTTACTTCCGGCTGGCGCGGGGGCTTCATTATTCCGTTGTTTTTTGTGGGCGCTACGGTGGGCATGATTGTGAATGCGGCTTTCCCTGGTCAGAACCTGCCTCTGATTATGGTAAGCTGCATGGCGGCCATCAATGCCTGTGTTACCCGCACTCCTATCAGCACCATCATCCTGCTGTCTACCCTGACGGGTTTTCATCATTTCATCCCCATCATGTTTGCCAGTCTGACCGGTTTTTTCCTGGCGCCTAAAACACCGCTCATCAATGCGCAACTAGGCCTGAAAGAATAGAACTTATACCTGTTAAGCTGTGCCATTATCACTTTCAAGCGTAAAACTAGCTAAACGATAGTCTGAAACCGCTTGAGCATGTCTACCCCTTGTGCCACACTTTCCTATATACTCACTGCCTTGGAAACGAGCCAGGAAAACTTGCGTGCACAAGGTATAGACCCGAACTCGCTGGTGGCCATCTACAATGATTTTCTGACTCGGAAAGATGAGCTTAACGCCATCTCCCAGATAACCGCCAATACCTTGCTGCAAGCCCCGGGTGCTCAAGCCATCAGGTATAGGATAAAGGACCCGCTTCACCTGCTCCGCAAAGTCATCCGCAAAAAAGCTGAGTATCCGGAACGGATCATTGACCACCACAGCTACCTCGACTGGATAAATGACCTGGTAGGTATACGGGTGCTATACCTGTACAAAGAATCGTGGCGTAGCCTGGGGCAGTATATAGAGGAGGTATGGCCACTGAAACGCCCGCCGGTCGCTTACATTCACGAGAGCGATACAGGTATGCTTGTGGAGGAACTGGCAAAGGAAGGATGTACTATCCGGCGGCATCCGCTGGGCTACAGGGCAGTCCACTATGTTATCAGTACACAGCCACATCGCCAGCGTTATTTTGTGGAGATACAATTGCGCACGCTTTTCGAGGAGGGCTGGAGCGAGATAGACCATACGGTGCGTTACCCTGACCGCGCCTGCAACGGCTTCGCCAGGGACCTGCTGGCCGTGCTGAACCGCCTCACCGGCAGCGCCGATGACATAGCCACCCTCATTAAGTTATTCTCCGATAAGATGCAGGCAAAAAAATCCGGTCAGTCGACTGCCACGTGGACGCAAGAAGAGCGACAGGAACTTGAGGCCGGGGTAGAAAAACTCCCGGTAACGCCCGAAGAGAGGCAACGGCTGCGCGAGCACATCCGGCAGCTGCCGGGCAGCATCTATCCTGCAGACTAGGCTACTGTTTCTTGTCCGGCACCAGGTTGTGTGCTACCAGTTTCCAGTTGCCGTCTATCGCTTTCCATACCTTCAGGTAATAGCCGGTTTCTTCCTGTTTGCCACTGTTATAGGTATAGCTGCCGTAGGTATAGGCCATATCAGCTGCCGGCGAAACATCGTGCCCGAGGGTGGTATAATTGATGTTTCCGGCAGGCTCTATACGCAGTTCCTTATACCTGACAGGGTACTGACCCGCCCGGTAAATCAGTGTTTCGTCGTCATAAGGCTGCACCCGCAGCACATCTTTTTGCAGTAGATCCTGCGCTATTCCTTTACTTGTTTTAACGCCAGCTGTTGACTTGTAAGCCTCCGGTTTTATCTGATCTACCGGATAAGAGCTCCCGTGGTCAATGGCTACTTTCCACTGCCCGTCAGGCTGTTTCTTCCACACCGACAGGTAAAAGCCTGCTCCTGCCGGCTGCTCATCCGTCGGTTTGGCTCTCACCTCGTAGGGTCCGGTGGTATAGCCCCAGTCCAGGGAGCTGGAGATATCGGCATAAACAGGATACCAGGAGAGTTTGGCGCTGCTTTCCGGCCGACTGCCGTAGCCTTCTTTGCCATTTACCGGCTCAGGCAGAAATACAATCGCGTCATCTGCCAAAAACTCCAAAAAAGCGGCCCGTATGCCTTCTTCCACAGATGTGGTTGCAAAGCTTATTTCAGCTTCTACCAGCTCAGCAAGCGCTTTATCACGGTTCTGACCCATACCCTGAAAAGCATAGAGTACGAACGGCAAGATTAGGAAGAGTAGTTTTTTCATAGTGCACAGATATAGCCATCATAAATTTAGCAGATATCCGCTGTGAACCTGCAACTTATCACTTATTTTATTAAGCGATTCACTTATAATATTGCCTCTTTAAAACGAAAAGGCCCGCCATTACTGACGGGCCTTTTCGTTTAGGTATAGGTTTTATCTTTTGGTCTTTGTCAAAAAGTCCTCTGTCAAATAATTATACCTTATTGATTCTGCGACTCTGTGGTCGGGTTAATCAGGTTGCGCTCCAGGAAGTCGGTCATCATGGTGAAGCGGTGCAGGCTCGTAACGCCGCCACCCACGCCGTGGTTACGGTTCGGGTAGAAGAAGCTCTCGAACTGCTTGTTGGCGCTGATCAGGGCGTCCTGCATTTCCACCGCGTTCTGGAAGTGCACGTTGTCGTCGCCGGTACCGTGGATCAGCAACAGCTTGCCCTGCAGTTTGTCGGCGAAGAACAGCGGTGAGTTATCGTCGTAACCCGATGCGTTCTCCTGCGGTGTTTTCAGGTAGCGCTCGGTATAGATCGTGTCGTAATAGCGCCAGTTTGTAACCGGAGCCACAGATATACCTGCTGCAAACACGCCATTTCCTTTCGTCAGACCAAGCAAAGTCATGTAGCCACCGTAGCTGTGACCCCAGATGCCGATGCGGTTTTTGTCTACGTACGACTGGTTGCCCAACCACTTGGCTGCTTCAATCTGATCCTCAATTTCGTACTTGCCAAGGTTTGCATAAGTCACTTTCTTGAACTCAGCACCCCGGGCACCTGTACCACGATTATCCACGCTCACCACAATAACGCCCTTGTTGGCCAGCACCTGGTACCACAGGTAGTTTGCACCCCCCCAGCTGTTGTTCACCGTCTGCGAGCCCGGACCACCGTACACAAACATCAGCACCGGGTATTTCTTGTTCGGATCAAAATCAGTTGGTTTGATCATCCAGCCATTCAACTGCGTGCCATCCTGAGTCTTCATAGTAAAGAACTCTTGCTTGGCAACATCATACTGTGCCAGCGTGTTTTTCAGCTTCTGGTTGTCCTCCAGCACTTTCACCAGTTTGCCGTCTTTGGCCGTGTGCAGGCTTACTGTAGGCACCTCGTTGGCAGCTGACTGATAGTCGAGGAAGTATTTGAAGTCGTTGCTCATGTTTACGCGGTGCGTACCGGCTTTCTCCGTCAGGCGGGTTTTCTTTTTGCCTTTGCTGTTGATGCTGTACAGGTGGCGCTCCAGCGGAGACACTTCCGTAGACATGTAGAACAAGCGGTCGTTCTTCTCGTCGTAACCGATGTAGCTGCTCATTTCCCAGTTGCCCTTCGTGATCTGGCGCACCAGCTTACCGTTCATGTTGTGCAGGTATAGGTGGTTGAAGCCGTCCTTTTCAGAAGAGTGAATGAAGTGCTTGCCGTCTTTCAGGTAGGTCAGGTCGTCGGTGATGTCGATGTAGGCTTTGTCTGTCTCTTTCAGCACCACGTTGGTTTTGCCGGTTGTGGCGTTGGCATGCAGGATTTCCAGCGTGTTCTGCAGGCGGTTCATCTTCTGGATCGAGAGCAGGTTGCTGTCGTTGGTCCACTTGATGCGCGGGATGTAGATGTCGGTTTCGTTGCCAGTCTCCATCTTCACGGTTTGGCCATTGCCCACGTTATACACCGATACAGTTATGATAGAGTTGGCCTCACCGGCTTTCGGATATTTGAATTTGTTGTCCTGCGGGTATAGCTCGCCCCACATCTGCATGTTGAACTCCGGCACGTTGGTCTCGTCGAAGGTATAGAAGGCGATCTTAGAGCCGTCTGGTGACCAGTGGAAGCCCTGCGCAAACGAGAATTCCTCTTCGTATACCCAATCGGCGTAACCGTTGATGATGGAGTTGAACTTACCGGTGTTGGTGATTTGTGTTTCCTTCATGTTGGTAAGGTCCACGAAGAACATATTGCCTTCGCGTGCAAAAGCTACACGCTTGGCATCTGGAGAGAATGTAGCGTAAAGCTGCTTGCCGCCGTTGCTCAGCTTGGTCAGTTTCTTCGAGGCAATGTCATACACATAAAACTCGGCCTTGGAAGAGCGGCGGTAGATTTGCTCGCGCTCGGTAGAGAACAGCACCTTCTTCTCATCAGAGCTAAAGGTATAGCCATCGAATTTGATCGGCTTGTCGCTGCCCTCAGGCTTCAGGTCCTCGCCCTCGATGATGGTATTCACCGGCTGGCCCGTAGTCACGTCGTAGCGTACAATGTCGTTCACGCCGTTTTTCTCGTCGGCCACCTGTGAGCTGTAGTAGCGGCCGTCGTTCATCCAGTTGACGCCGTACACCGATTTAGCCGAGAAGGTGCCCTTCTGGTAGATGTCCTCCAGCGTGACTTCTTTCTTCTGCTGCGCTTGCGCCACAAAAGCGAAGCAAAGGAGCACCACAGCCAGAAAATTGGTTTTAAGGTTGATATGCATGTGTATTGGGGTTGTTAACGTTTAGTTTGCTAATTTATCAGAATAATGTGGTATTGCCATACCTTGCTGCCAAAACCATACCGCACACAGGTATAGCCCAACAAAAAAGCGGCATCCCTTTCGGAATCTGCCGCCTTTCTGAAAACAGGAAAAAAATCTTGCTTAGAAGTTATAGCCAAAAGTCACCATAACGGTGTTGAGCTTGTCTTCGATATCTACCACCGGCACAAATACGGTCGGGTCGTTAAAGTTATAGGGGCTGTACAGGCTGTTAGCCGTTGAACTGGTGAAGGCCACGTCAGCATAGTACTTGTTCAGGCGTATACCTGTGCCCAGCGTAAAAGTGTTTATTTTGCCGTCGAAATCAGCATTTTTATAGGGGTCGCCGGTTATGGCGTAACCCGCTCTGAAACGGAACACCTCGTAACGTCCTTCCGCCCCCAGCTTAAAGTTAAGCGCTGACTGGTAGTTGCCGGAAATGCGGTCGTTCACGCTGTTAAAATAGCTGCTGTTACCCCCAAAGTCATCAGCTTCGGAGTAGCGGGCATTGGAGTAGTTCACATACTCAAGGTCGGCTGCTATAAAGCCATACTTCTGCAGGAAAAAAGCCACACCACCCGACGCACGGAACGGTGTGGTCAACTTATAGGAGAATTCGCCCGGCAGCTCTGCCGCACTGTAATTCTCTCCCGGTAAAAACTGGCTATACATCGAGCGCTGGTACGTCTCATCGAAATTATACAGCGTCGGTGTTTGAACAGAAGCCCCCAGTCGGATAACATCAGAAGGGCGGAAGATCATACCCAGCTTCAGGTTGACGCCCGTGCCGCGCGTTCTGAACTCGTCACGCAACTCCAGACTGGTAAAATCAGAATTAGCACTGGCCTCGGCCTCTCTATAAATCCGCTCCTGTCTGAAGTCTGAGGTAACCACGCCAAGCGAAGCACCCAGGTATACTTTGTCACGGTAGCTGGTGCCTCCGGCTATGTCAATCTGGTTTTGAGAACCCCTCCTGATAATTTCTTCGGTTTGGTTGATCTCGCCTTCGCGATAGGTAGGTATAGCAAAGCCGTCTTCGTCGAAATCAAACAAAAAAGTGCCGTAGGCCAGGCCTTCCATGGTCGTGAAACCATTGTCGAACTCATTATCCAGATCGGTTTGCGTGCGGCCACGCAGGTTTGCCAGTTCGGTGAAGTACTCAACTATAGTTGGGTCTTGTCCGCCGGCTGTGTTGCGGTAAGAGGTTCTGTTGTTGAAGTTATTGAGCCTGCTGAAGCTGATACCAAAATTTACGCCACGCCAGTCACTGTCCTCCTTGGCCTGCCAGTCGGCAAACACAAAGCCGATATGGGGCACAGCCACGTTGTTGCGTTCATCATTCGTTGAGATGCCACCCACTCGCCCTGTTGAGCTGGAAAAGCTGAGGCCTGGGGTGATGCTGAATTCCGACCGTCTGAACATTCCAAGACCGGCTGGGTTGGAGGCCATGGTAGACACATCTGCTCCGAGTGCCGTTTGTGCTCCTCCTATACCTTGAATACGTGCAGATCCGGTGATTCCGTAACGGGTGTAGCGCAGGGCATCTACCTCGTTCTGGGCAAAGGCGGTTCCGCCCCAGCCCAGCATAAGTGCCAGGCTGGCGGAAACTATCTTAGTGATTTTCATGGATGAGTGGTTAGTGGTTAGTTTCCTCCTCTATTTCCACGGCCACCGCCGCTGGAGTTAGTTCGTGCCGGAGGGCTTGATGTACCAGAGTTTCTGGATGGTGGCGAGTAGCTCGGCTGGGAACGCTGCACCGGCTCACTACGCTGGTAACTTGGTTGAGAACGTTGCACCGGCTGGCTGCGCTGGTAGCTTGGCTGCGAGCGTTGTACTGGCTCACGCTGAATCTGCTGACGCTGCACTGGCTGCTGCTGTATTCTTTCCTGCCGTTGTGTAGGCTGCTGTATACGCTGCTGGCGCTCCCGTGGCTGCGTAGCTGGCGACACATACTGTTCTCTTGACTGATTTATGCGCTGCACAGGCTGCTGACGCGATGGTCTCACCTGACCGCTCTGCGGATCGTAACCACGGTTGGTAGTTGCTGGTCTGGCTGGCAAAGTACGGCCGGAGTTTTCTCCTGCTTTGATCTCCTGGGTTCTTGAATTCGAATTTCCGTTGGCACGCTCTGTTCTGCTTGGGCGGGCATAGTCTGCACCTTGTGTGCGCTGCTCGTTGCTGACTGCTTCTGATCGGTTTGGCCGGCCAGTTACACGCTCGGGATTGCCGGTTGCCGGCACAACGCTGCGCTCGCCCCGCGGTCCGTACTGCACCTGACGCTGCTGCACCACTACCGGACGGTCATAGATAAAGCGGTTTCCGCCATAGTAGCCTCGGTTATACCCATTATAGTAGCCTGCATAGTAGTTATTGTATGGCCAGTACCTGTTACCCCAGAATGGATCATACATACCATAGTGGTGTCCCCAGCGATTCCAGCCAGAGCCCCAGCCCATACCCAAACCGATACTCACGTGCAAGCCGCTTCTTCTGTGCATGAACGGATCATACATGTAAGGATCGTAGAAAGGGTCATAATAGTAAGGATCGTAATACGGACTTACACTGCGGTGAACGTAAGAGGATGTCCAGTACGGGTCCACATAGGCGTAGTTCGGATTATTCCAGGTTGCCTGTGGGCGATAGGTGCGTCCGTCGTAATACTCGTCGGCGGCATAGTTCTGCGTGACATCACCAGTGGCGGCCTGTTGGTTTTCCTCGGCAGAAGCATACTGCTGCTGTTGGGGAGCCTGAGCCTGAGGCTGCACATATTCGGTACGGTCTGATGAGCTGTAATACATATCATCATACTCCGTCGACTGCATAGCTACCGGGCTGCTGCAACCAACCGCGAAAAGTGCAATCACAGGGGCTATTGCGGTGTATATGTTTATTTTTTTCATGGCCTTCTGTGTTTCTAAAATGCTTCTATATCAAAGATATAAACACAATAGCGCAAAACCTTATCAATAGTATAATATATTAACGTAATTTTGGGCCGGAATGATTTTAAATCTTCTTTATGTGGAGAGCAATATTCATTCCAAAAAGATTTACAATTAGAGATATACAATAAATAATTTTAAAAATGAGTAAAGGGCTGCCAAAAAGAAGCGAAGACTACTCCTTATGGTATAACGAACTGGTGAAAAAAGCCGGTCTGGCGGAGAACTCCTCCGTTCGCGGCTGTATGGTTATCAAGCCGTACGGATTCGCCATCTGGGAAAAAATGCAACGTCAGCTAGACGATATGTTCAAGGCTACGGGCCATGAAAATGCGTACTTCCCGCTGTTTGTGCCTAAGAGCTTATTTGAGGCCGAGGAGCAGAACGCTGAAGGCTTTGCCAAGGAGTGCGCCGTAGTAACGCACTATCGTTTGCAATCAGACCCTGACAAGCCCGGAAAACTGCGCGTGGACCCGAATGCCAAACTTGAAGAAGAACTGATTGTTCGACCAACTTCTGAGGCCGTGATCTGGGACACTTACAAAGGCTGGATCCAGAGCTACCGCGACCTGCCATTGCTCATAAACCAGTGGGCAAACGTAGTGCGGTGGGAAATGCGTACGCGTCTGTTTCTGCGCACGACGGAATTCCTTTGGCAGGAGGGCCATACTGCCCATGCTACTGCTGAGGAGGCTATTGCTGAAACCAAGCAGATGCTGGAGGTATACGCCACCTTTGCTGAGCAATACATTGCCCTGCCGGTTATCCGTGGGGTAAAAACACCAAACGAGCGTTTCGCCGGCGCCCTCGACACCTACTGCATCGAAGGTTTGATGCAGGATGGCAAGGCTTTGCAGGCAGGAACTTCTCACTTCCTGGGCCAAAACTTTGCAAAGGCCTTTGATGTGAAGTTCGCCACCAAAGAGGGTGGACTGGAATACGTGTGGGGCACTTCGTGGGGTGTGAGCACACGCCTGATGGGTGCGCTTGTCATGGCTCACTCTGATGATGAGGGATTAGTACTTCCTCCAAAACTGGCTCCTATCCAGGTTGTGATTGTGCCGATCTACAAAGGCGAAGAGCAACTGGCCCAGATCAGCGAGAAAGTAGAGCAGCTCCGAAAAGAACTGATGGCAAATGGCATCAGCGTGAAGTTCGACAACCGCGACACCGAGCGTCCTGGCTTTAAGTTTGCCGAATGGGAGCTGAAAGGAGTGCCGGTGCGCATCGCCATTGGCGCCCGCGACCTGGAGAACGGCACGGCCGAAGTCGCCCGCCGCGACACCAAAGAGAAGAGCACCCAGCAATTCGACAGCCTGGCAACCTACATCCCCGCCCTGCTCGACGAAATTCAGGAGAACATCTACAACCGCGCGCTGAACTACCGGGAGGAACACACCACCAAAGTAGACAGCTACGAGGAGTTCAAGCAGGTGCTCGACACCAAAGGCGGTTTTGTGCTGGCACACTGGGATGGCACACCGGAGACCGAAGAACGCATTAAGGAGGAAACCAAAGCTACAATCCGCTGCATAGCCTTGGATACGCCGGCAGAAGACGGTGTGGACATAGTTACAGGAAAGCCATCGAAACAGAGGGTGTACTTTGCTAAGGCTTACTAATTGTTGATTAATATTGGCTGATTGTTTTCAACTGCTGAATACAAAGAGCGTCGCTTTCCAGACAGGGAGGCGACGCTTTTACTTTCTGGCCAGTCCTGATTTCACCCGCTGCTACGCCATACATACTTCCCTTTGCTATCGGTGTCCAACAATTAACAATCAACAATTATCAATTATTTGCTATATTTACCTAAACCAACTCCTAAACTATGCTCATAGACTGGCTTACAGTAGTGCTGCTTATTGGCATCGGCCTTGTCCTGATCGTGGTGGAGCTCATATTCGTGCCGGGCATCACCATTGTGGGCGTTCTGGGCGTTATACTGGTAGGTGTGGGCGTCTGGATCAGCTATGCTGCCTTGGGTACAGAAACAGGGCATCTCGTATTAGCAGGCTCAATTATAGCCGGGGCGCTAACGCTCTTCTATAGCTTCAGGTCGGACGCCTGGTCGCGGTTTGCGCTCAAAGACAGCAATAAAAGCCGGGTGAACGAAGAAAACCCCCACTTGCTGGAGGTAGGCCAAGAAGGCATAACTGTATCGGCACTGCGCCCACAGGGCACGGCCATTTTTAAGGAGCGGCGTCACGAAGTGCAGTCAACCGGCACCTTTCTGCCACCCAATACGCCCGTGCGCATCATCAAAATAGTAGCGAATAAAATCACAGTAGAAGCAATTACCTAAAACAACTCAATGGAAAATTTTTCACTCTTATTCCTCATTGCGGGCGGCATCATCCTGCTGTTCATCTTCTTATACTTTGTTCCCATCAGTCTTTGGATTACGGCACTGTTCTCTGGCGTTAAAGTAGGCCTGCTGGAGCTGGTGTTCATGCGCATCCGCAAGGTGCCGCCAAGCCTTATCGTCAACTCCATGATCAATGCCACCAAGGCAGGTATAGACGTGACCACTACCGAGCTCGAGACCCACTACTTGGCAGGTGGCAACGTACCCAATGTTATCCGGGCACTTATCTCAGCTGACAAAGCCAATATTCCGCTTTCCTTTAAGCAGGCCACAGCCATTGACCTGGCAGGCCGTGACGTGTTTGAGGCCGTGACAACTTCTGTAAATCCGAAAGTGATCAATACGCCAAACGTAGCCGCTGTTGCGCAGGATGGTATTCAGCTCATCGCCAAAGCCCGTGTAACGGTGCGTGCTAACATTATGCAACTGGTAGGTGGTGCCGGTGAGGAGACGATTCTGGCTCGTGTGGGTGAGGGTATCGTGACATCCATCGGTTCATCTGCATCGCACAAGAGCGTGCTGGAAAACCCTGATATGATTTCGAAACTAGTGCTACAGAAAGGCCTCGATGCAGGCACGGCTTATGAAATCCTGTCTATTGATATTGCCGACATTGACGTAGGAGAGAACATCGGTGCTAAGCTGCAGATAGACCAGGCAGGCGCCGACCTGAAAGTAGCCGAGGCAAAAGCTGAAGAGCGACGCGCCATGGCTGTTGCCGTGGAGCAGGAAATGAAAGCCAAGGCACAGGAAGCACGCGCCTCCGTAATTGCAGCCGAAGTAGAGATTCCGCAGGCCATCGCAGCGGCCTTCCGTAGCGGTAATCTCGGCATCATGGACTACTACAAGATGCAGAACATTCAGTCAGACACTGATATGCGCAACTCCATCGCCAACCCAAGTCAGGGCGGGCCAAACAAGCCAAAAGAGTAAATATTTAGCACACATAACAACAGCGGCTATACCTACATCAGGTATAGCCGCTGTTGTTTTTGGCCAATTCAGACAGATTTTTGTGCTTTCTGTTGGCTCCTGCTACCGAGCGGCACCCGATTACCAAACTCTAAGGAGCGGTGTTACAGGTAACAATAGACTATAGCAGATGGTAGTGTATGATGGCGCATTCAGAGCAGCTTAGCTATACCTGTACTCATACATACCTATACCTGCTAAAAGACAAAAGCCCGCAGCGCTTATGGCTACGGGCTTTTGTCCGTTTATACTTTACACTATTATAAGTCTTAGCTTTCTTTCAAAGTGATCGTGCGCGTTACCGTGTTGTAAGGGCCAGGTATAACAGCACCGGCATTGTTGATCAGCTCCAGCTTGATGGTAGTTTCGCCCATTGGCAAACCTTCGATGATGTGTGGCATCCACTTGTCAAGGATGAACTCGTTACCATTGATCGTCGCACGCACCTTGTTGCCAGTAATCGACAGGTCGGTGTTCACCAGGTAGAAGTCCAGCATAATACGGCGGGTGTCGCTGCCTACGTACTCGCCTTTCGGACGGCTATAGAACATGTGCTGCCCCTCCATGTCGAAGTCCATGCGCTGCTGCGGACGGCCCACTGTCACCATACGCAGGTCGTAGGCGCCTTTGTGCTTCAGGCTTTCGTGGTATGAGCGCGATATGAATGAAAGCACTACGTGCTCACCCTCTTCCATCTCTTTCGTGAAGGAAGTCTCGTAGTGGGCCGTGTAAGGCTCGTTGTCAACGATGTTGTGAATGTGCTGTCCCTCCTTTGAGTTAGCCATCAACTCCGAGTTGGAGTGAGGCGTCATGCGCGTGAGCTGGAAGTTAGACAGTTCGTATACAAACTCAACCGGGCCAGGCTGTACTACGCCGTTCTCTGGGGGAGTATTCAGTCGCAGCTGGGACTCCGGGTATTTCTGCGAATCGTCGAAAGCGAACACACGCAATCCGCCTTTGCTCATCACGGCTCCCGTCGGGGTCGGTCCTGTGGTGGTTGCCATCACCGGGGTGCGTGTTTCATCATCCTGCATCTGGCGTGTGGTGTCGCAGGAAGCAAAAGCCAGCATAAGGGCCGAAGCAAAGAGTAAGTAGGTTTTTTTCATCTAGAGGGGGTTTGAATTAGCAAATTGCCAATATACTGTTTTTATTTGTATATTGCGCACTACGTAATATTAACGTAAAAGTATACAAAAAAGACTATATGAGCGAGATTTTGTTTGATGAAGTTCCTTCATTGGACCTGGCTGATTTTACATCGGGGGATGAGGGGCGCAGAACGCGTTTTGTGCAGGAGTTGGGAAACGCTTATCAGAACATTGGCTTTATCGCCTTGAAAAACCACGGCCTGAGCGATGACCTGACGGAAAGACTCTACGCAGCCGTGAAGAAATTTTTTGCTTTGCCGGATGAGGTGAAGCAGAAGTACGAGAATCCGGAACTGGCCGGCCAGCGAGGCTATGTGGGTAAGGGGAAAGAGAAGGCCAAGGGTTTCAACACCGGTGACCTGAAAGAGTTCTATCACGTGGGCCAGGAACTGAGCGGTATACCTGACAACGACCCGATCAAAGAGGAATATCCGGAGAACATCTGGCCAGCCGAAGTAGCAGAACTGAAAGAGACTACGCTGGAGGCTTACACGAAGCTGGAGGCAGCCGGCAAGCAGGTACTGCGCGCCATCGCCATCCACCTGGGCTTAGAAGAAACTTATTTCGATGACAAAGTGAAGTATGGCAACAGCATTCTGCGCCCGATCCATTACTTCCCGATCGAAAACCCGGACAGTGTACCGGCTGATGCAGTGCGTGCCGCAGAGCACGGCGACATTAACCTGATCACGCTCCTGATGGGTGCCAGTGCTGACGGTCTGCAGGTACTGCGCCGCGATGGCAAGTGGATTCCGATAACGGCGCTGCCAGAGCAAGTGGTAGTGAACGTGGGTGATATGCTGGCCCGCCTGACCAACAACAAGCTAAAGTCAACGATCCACCGTGTGGTAAACCCGCCGCGTGAGCTGATGCATACTTCCCGCTACTCTATTCCGTTCTTCATGCACCCCCGTTCCGAAATGGACCTGACCTGCCTGGAGAGCTGCATAGACGAGCAGAACCCAAAAGCCTATCCGGATGCTACTGCAGGCGAATACCTGAACGAGCGCCTGGTAGAACTAGGACTTAAGAAAGCTTAACTGAACTGAAACCAGTAAGAAGAGAGATGGTGCCCGCACTGTCTCTCTTTTTTTGAACCTACGGCATGAGTCTGCGCTACTACATCTTCCTGAAAGACGTACTATTGCTCGCCCTGACCTCGTTCGGCGGACCGCAGGCGCATATCGCTTTGATGCTCCGGCTGCTGGTGAACAAGCGCCGCTATTTAACGGAGCAGGAACTCATCGAACTCAATGCCCTTTGCCAGATATTGCCTGGCCCTACCTCCACGCAAACCCTCACAGCTATTGGCTATCGCATCGGCGGACCCAACCTGGCTTACCTGACCCTACTGGTATGGTTGCTGCCTGCCTCCTGCATAATGGCTGCCGCGGCACTGGGCATTTCCTACATGCAGAAAAATAACATCTCGCTTGATTTTTTGCGCTTTATACAGCCCATGGCGGTTGGTTTTGTATCCTATGCGGCCTATGCTATTAGCTCCAAAGTAGTCAACACCAAGCTGGCCATTGGAATTATGGTGGTCTCAGGTATACTGGCCTATTTTTTCCATTCTCCCTGGGTATACCCGTTGCTCCTGATTTCCGGTGGGGCTATCACGGCGCTCCGCTTCAGACAGCATCCGCAGGAGAAGGACAAAAAACTCCGCATACAGTGGGCGAATTTTATACTCTATGTGGGGGTGCTAATCGTGGCCGCCGTGCTGGGTGGGGCTACCTCGTCCCTTCCAATCAGACTCTTCGAGAACTTTTACCGGAACGGCAGCCTGGTATTTGGGGGCGGACAAGTACTCATCCCCCTGATGTTCACCGAGTTTGTCGACTTTAAAAAATATCTGACAGGTGAAGAGTTTCTGTCCGGATTTGCGGTGGCGCAGGCCCTTCCCGGGCCGGTTTTTTCCTTCTGCGCTTTTATCGGGAACCTGGCTATGCGGGAACACGGGGTATGGGGGCAGTTACTGGGCTCACTAGTCGCTACGGTCGGCATTTTCCTGCCCGGCACCTTCCTGATATTCTTTGTAATACGCTTCTGGGACGATCTGAAGAAATACAGGGTCGTACGAGCGTCGCTGGAAGGTATAAATGCCGTCAGTTCAGGTATGGTGGTAGCGGCAGCTATTATGCTTTACCATCCCATCGATAATACCCCGCTCAATTTCGGCATTGTAGTGGCCACCTTTTGTGTGCTTCTTTTCACCCGTATACCTGCGCCCATCATTATCCTGGTAGGCTTTGCGCTGGGTTTTATATTTTAACGCTCGCTATACCTGTATTCAGGCTATACCTAAAGAAAAAGCTGCCCATGCAATTACACAGGCAGCTTTCCTGTTAAAATGGTTGAGCTATACCTACCGTATTGTTTTTTCTTTCATGATGCGAAGCAAATACTCACCATAGCCACTTTTTCGCAATGGCTCGGCTGCGGCCTTTAGCTGCTCGTCTGCGATGAAGCCCATGCGCCAGGCCACCTCCTCGATGCAGCCGATCTTGAGCCCCTGCCGCTCCTCGATCACCTGTACAAACGTGGCCGCCTGCATCAGCGATGCTACTGTGCCCGTATCGAGCCAGGCCGTG